>JANLZB010000046.1:0-26609 GCA_031366005.1 Bacteroidota bacterium
TCCTCGGTCCGTTAGAACAAAGTAAACCCTGGAACACCAATGGCATCTCAGGCGTTTCAAATTTTATCCGCAAGCTTTGGAGATTATATCACAATAAACAAAATGAGTTTGAAGTTAGTGGGGATGTTCCAACGGCAGCAGAATTAAAAGTGTTGCATAAAACAATTAAAAAAGTGGAGGAAGATATTGAGCGTTTCTCATTCAATACTTCAGTCAGCACGTTTATGATTTGTGTGAATGAGTTAACAGATTTGAAATGCAACAAACGTGCGATATTAGAACCGTTGTCAATTATTCTTTCTCCTTATGCACCTCATATTGCAGAAGAGTTATGGAGTTTGTTAGGTCATAAAGAAAGTATAACTAAAACGGTATTTCCAAAATGGAATGAAAAATATTTAGTGGAAGACTCCTTTGAATATCCTGTTTCATTTAATGGTAAAGTACGTTTCAAATTAAATATACCGCTTCAGTTAAGTAAAGAGGAAATAGAAAAACAAGTAATCACATCACCCGAAATGTCAAAGTTTCTGAATGGTGATCAAATAAAAAAAGTAATAGTAGTACCTGGAAGAATAGTCAACATAGTAATTTAGTTTACGGTTTGTCGTCATTGCGAGGAACGAAGCAATCTCCCGCTATAAAACAGATTGCTTCGTTCCTCGCAATGACGGAATAACAAACAGTAAACAATAAACCGAACAAAATGCAATTATTAAAACAACATATCGAAGCGCTCATATTCACTGCTGAGCAAACAATCACAACAGAAGAAATTATTTCCTGTTTAAAAACTGTTTATGGATGGGAATTATCCAAGAAAGAAATATTAGAAGTGATTTCTGAACTGAAAGAAAAATACAATCACGAAGATTTTTCCTTTGAGTTGATTGAGATAGCTGATGGTTTCCAATTCCTTTCTAAAAAAGAATATCACAATGCAGTGAATACTTTGTTGCAGATTAAAGCAAAGAGGCGTTTATCAACTGCTGCATTAGAAACACTTGCTATCATTGCTTACAAACAACCGCTTTCAAAATCAGAGATTGAACATATCCGTGGAGTGAATTGTGATTACAGCATTCAGAAATTATTGGAGAAAGAATTAATTGTGATTGAAGGTAAGAGTGATTCCCCGGGTAAACCTTTGCTTTATGGAACGAGCAAAAATTTCATGGATCACTTCGGATTAAAGTCGGTGAAGGATTTACCGAAGTTGAAAGATTTACATATTGCAGAAAATGAGATCGGAATGCCAAATGATCTTGTTGATGATCTCTTGCAAGATGAAGGAATAACTCTGCCAGATGAAGAAAACAATTCCTCAACTGAAACAAATAACGAGTTGGAACAGCATTTGCAAAATGGAGAAGAAAACGAATCATAAAACTTAATGAAAAAATATTTTGTTGCTGCAATCACTTTTTTTATTGCAGTTTCTTTTTGTAGTGCACAATCTGCCTTGCCTCATATTCGCAATGTAGCATTTGCTCCCGGTGAAGTTTTAGTGTATCGTGTTCACTATGGTTTTATTGATGCCGGAGAAGCACGACTGGAAGTCAGTAAAGATTACAAAGATTTCGGTGGACGCGCTTGTTATCATGTCATCGGCACTGGTCGTTCGATGGGTGCATTCGACTGGTTTTTTAAAGTGCGTGATAGTTATGAAAGCTATATTGATACACAGGCATTAGTTCCATGGCTCTTTATCCGAAGAGTGAATGAAGGTGGATATACAATCAATCAAAATGTGAGTTTTAATCACTTCAAAAAAACTGCTACCAGTGAAAAGAAAACAATTGCTACGCCAAGCAAGGTGCAGGATTTAGTTTCCTCGTTTTATTATGCACGCACCATTGACTTCAGCACAGCCATTCCCGGTGACACTTTTGTTATCCATACTTATTTAGATGATGAAACATTTCCTTTAACAATAAAATTTTTAGGTCGTGAAACCATTAAAACAGGTAAAGGAAAATTTCGTTGTATTATGTTTCGACCTATGTTATTAGAAGGTCGTGTATTCAAAGAAAAAGAAGGAATGACTGTGTGGGTGACAGATGATAAGAACAGAATTCCTGTTCGTGCACAGGCAGACATTTTAGTCGGCTCTGTTAAAATGGATTTGAAAGGTTATGAGGGTTTATTAAATCCGATTGCAAAAGAGTGAAGGTTTTATTCAATATACACTGAAGTAATAAATGGACCTGCAATTATTTTTTTGTTTTTATCAATCACAGAAACATTGAGCTTCCATTTTCCATCCATCCCATAATTTTTAAAAACCAAATCCTGATTTAATTCTTTAATAACATCTGTTTGAAAAGAAATTATCCTGCTGTCGCGATAAGCAGAATCATTTTCGCTTAATGTATTTAATTGTATTTGATAACCTCCATCTACATCACTACACAAAGCACTTCCGTGATTAATTATCGTTGTATTTAAATAGCAATACTCGTTATCAGGTTTTATATTTTGATGATTGTTAAATACGATTATAATTGAAGAAATCTTTTCTGCTTCATCACCGCATTGGTTATTCAGAAATGCATAATGAGAAGGCGTTAGTTTAAAATATTTTTTATTTAAAACTGAATAATTGATAATCGAATCTTGCGTTTTATAAATTTCTTTTGGTGCTAAATCACGATTATCAAAATGTTGGTATTGTTCTTCCTTCAATGCAATCGTTACAGCGGAATCCTTAGAACGAATGGATGACAGGAGCAGGCTTTCCAAAGGATAGCTCCAGCCTGTCATTGCATAAGGCAGATATTCAAGGTTGCGTTCGTCAACTATAGCCTTTGTAATATTTTGCTGATGACATTTGTGAATCAGCTCTTCGATTTGTGCAACTCTTTTGGTGTAAGGAAAGGCTGCATCATAAATAATGCATAAACGAAAACCTAAAGAAAATACAAGGAACACAAGTAAAATTTTTTTTATTAAAACATTTTTTATTTCCGGGAAGCTCAATGAAAAAGAAATGATAATCATTCCAGCAAAAGGCAACAACATTCGTTCACTGTAATTACTTATAGTTGTGAAGCTATGCGTTATGGTGATCAATAACAAAAATGATAGCGGAGCAAAAAATGCTATTGTAAGCTGAAGAAATTTTTTATTTGCAATCAAATACATAAGCGTAACGATCCAAAACAATCCAACAAGAAAATTTTCTTTGAAGTAAACAATCAGAAAAGAAATAATAAAATCCTGGTCTGTTATGTTTTTGACATTGCTGTAATCATCAAAAACTACAGGATAAAATGTTTTCTGATAGTCGTATTTGTCAAGCAATAAAAATTTTGCTGCTGTGATTAAAATAAATACACTAAAAAGAAATATGTTTTGCTTTGAAAACCACTTTTCCTTTTGCTGAGCGATAAAATAAATAATTACAAACCCGACAAGAATAAACAACAATGGATGTGAAAAAACAATTAGGAAAAGTAGCAATGGGATTACATGAAATTTAAAACGATCGAAACGAATTAATGCTTCATACAATAAAGGAAGTAAAACCATTGCCTGTAACAACTCTGTAACCGGGCAATAAAAGGTGAATTTCACTGCAAGGCAAACAAATAATAAAACTGAAATTATTGCTGCCTGGCTTTTAATAACATATGCTGCAATTAAAAATATAACATAATAATAAAGCACATCTCCAAAGCTGTATAACAACATCAGTGACTTCAAACTTGCATTTGAATAAATCCCAATCAGAGGCATTAATTGAGAAACAAATCCAATTAATCTTCCATGTGCAATGTAAAATCCTTTGCGTGTAATTATTTCAAATAAGTAATGCGCTGCATCAAAGGCATGTCTTTCTTTGTAAAAGAGAAAGGAAAAAATAAACAGCACTCCAAAAAACAGGTGACCGGAAATTTTCAGAGTAACAGGAATTTGTTTCAAAAAATAAGATGATTTGCACTGAAATAAAACAGCTTGCTTCTGTGCATTAAGTTTTTTTTCAGTTGTAAAAATAGAAATTAAGAAGATTAAATACGTCACCAGTTTTATTTGATGACAACACAAGTTGAATTACATTTGCAATCGCAAAATTGATTGGGCTTTAAACCATGGCAGATTCACAAACTAATTTATTCAGTTATTCAATAGGACGTAAACTGGTGATGGGCCTCACCGGACTTTTTCTTATCACCTTTTTAATCGTTCACTGCTCAGTGAATGCCTGTATTTTTTTTAATGATGGAGGAAAAACATTTAATACCGTAGCTGAATTTTTTGGCACTAATATTTTTATCCGGACTATTGAGATTGTGCTCTTCCTTGGATTAATCATTCATATTGTTCAGGCATATATTTTAACGAGGCAAAATCAAAAAGCACGCCCTGTTGGATATGCAGTTTATAATGGGAATACAAACAGCAAATGGTACAGTCGTTCAATGGGTTTACTGGGCACATTGATTTTAATGTTCCTTATAATTCATCTCAGGCATTTTTGGATCGAAACAAGATTTATTGGATTGGAACAACCAACATTGTATAATGAAATGCAATCCGTGTTCAGTGAATTATGGGTGGTGATTTTTTATTGCGCTGCAATGGTATCCTTAGCCTATCATTTATTGCATGGTTTCAAATCTGCATTTCAAACAATGGGATGGAATCATCCGAAGTACAATAACATCATTAAACAAACCGGGTTCTGGTTTTCAATTATCATCTGTGTAATATTTGCGATGATGCCCATAGCGATGTATGCTGGTTGGGTGAAATGATTATGAATGTAGAAAAGCAAATACAATATTGGATTGATGCTACAAATGAAAATGTGGATGTTGCTGAATATTTAATCAATGGAAAAAAAACTGTGGAGAGTTTGTTTTTTTGCCACCTTGCATTGGAAACAATTTTAAAAGCGCATTTGACAAAATTTACAAAACAAACACCTCCAAAAATTCATAATTTAATTTCTATAGCCGATAAAGCGAATTTAGAATTAGATGATCAGACCCGGTTTTTTTTTTCAATTATGAATAAGTTTCAGATGGAAGGAAGATATAGAAATGAAATTGCTGAAAGACCACTATTTGAAATTGCAAAAAATTATTTTGAAGTTACAAAGCAAAAAATTAAATGGCTCAAAGAGAAGTTATAGACATTCTTAAAAAATATTTATGTGCATTGCAACTTAAAGGACTCGCAATTTCCGAAGCAAGACTTTATGGAAGCTATGCCCGGAATGAAGCCAATACGGAAAGTGATATTGATGTTTTATTACTCTCTGACAACGTTAATTTTAATGATGATGAGAATACCGGTATTATCTGGACAACTGCTTTTGCTGTTGATCCACGGATAGAACCGTATGGTGTTTCAAAGAAGAAGTTTATCGAAGATGACTATTTGCCTTTGTTTGAAAATGTAAAATCAGAAGGCATCGAAATAAAAGCATAAAAATTTTTAAATGGCAATTTTAAACTCAAATATTCCCGAAGGCAAGCTCGAAGAGAAATGGACTAAATTCAAATCCTCAGTTCCACTCGTTAATCCGGCAAACAAACGCAACCTTGAAATTGTAGTTGTTGGTTCGGGGCTTGCAGGTGCTTCTGCTGCGGCATCTCTTGCCGAGTTAGGTTACAAAGTAAAATGTTTTTGTTTCCAGGATTCACCTCGCAGAGCTCACTCCATTGCAGCACAGGGAGGAATCAACGCTGCAAAAAATTATCAGAATGATGGGGACAGCACTTACCGTTTGTTTTATGATACAATAAAAGGAGGTGATTACCGTGCACGCGAAGCAAATGTTTATCGCTTGGCAGAAGTGAGTGCAAACATCATTGATCAATGCGTGGCGCAAGGTGTTCCGTTAGCTCGTGAATATGGTGGTTTGTTAAGCAACCGTTCATTTGGTGGAACACAAGTGCAAAGAACTTTTTATGCTGCAGGACAAACAGGTCAGCAACTTTTGTTGGGAGCTTACAGTGCGTTGCAGCGCCAGGTGGGAATGGGAAGTGTTAAAATGTATGTACGTCATGAGATGCTGGATGTAGTAATGATTGATGGCAAAGCACGCGGAATTATTGCACGTGATTTAGTGAGCGGAAAATTAGAGCGCCATTTTGGTCATGCTGTTTTATTGTGTACCGGTGGTTATGGAAATGTTTTTTATCTCTCAACAAATGCAATGGGGTGCAATGTAACCGCTGCATGGAAGGCGCATAAGAAAGGTGCATTTTTTGGTAATCCTTGTTTCACACAAATTCACCCGACTTGTATTCCTGTTAGTGGAGATCATCAAAGTAAATTGACATTGATGAGTGAATCACTTCGTAACGATGGACGCATTTGGGTACCTAAAAAGAAAGACGATCCGCGAAAGCCAACTGAAATCCCTGAAGAGGAAAGAGATTATTATTTAGAGAGAAGATACCCTGCATTTGGAAATTTAGTTCCGCGTGACGTTGCATCACGTGCTGCAAAAGAAAGATGTGATGCAGGTTATGGAGTTGGTAATAGCAAAATGGCTGTGTATCTCGACTTTACTTTCAACATGAAACGTTATGGAACTGTTGAAGCAAGTAAGAAAGGAATTCATAATCCTTCAGAAGAAGAAACTCTTCGCCTTGGTAAGGAAGTGGTGAAAGAAAAATATGGAAACCTGTTTGATATGTATCAGCAAATCACAGGTGAGAATCCTTATGAAATGCCAATGCGTATTTATCCTGCTGTACACTATACAATGGGTGGATTGTGGGTAGATTATAATTTAATGACCAATGTGCAGGGATTGTATTGCATGGGTGAAGCAAATTTTTCTGATCACGGTGCAAATCGTTTAGGTGCTTCTGCATTGATGCAAGGTTTGGCTGATGGTTATTTTGTTATTCCTTATACTATAGGTGCTTACTTATCCAATGAAATTCGCACCAAAGCAATTCCTACTGATCATCCTGCATTTGAAGAAGCAGAAAAAAATGTTGAACAACGCATCAATAAATTCTTCGAAACTAAAGGAACAAAATCAGTTGATCATTTTCACAAGAGACTTGGAAAAATAATGTGGGATAAATGTGGAATGGCGCGTAATGAAAAAGGATTGAAAGAAGCGATTGAAGAAATAAAACAATTACGTGCTGAATTCTGGAAAGATGTGCGTGTGCCCGGATCTGCTAATAAATTTAATCCTGAATTAGAAAAAGCAGGACGTGTTGCAGATTTTCTTGAGTTAGGTGAACTGATGTGCAAGGATGCATTGGAACGCAATGAAAGTTGTGGCGGACATTTTCGTGAAGAGTATCAAACAGAAGACGGAGAAGCATTACGAGACGATAATCAATACATGTATGTTGCAGCGTGGGAATATAAATCAGAAGGAGAATCAGCAATTCATAAAGAAGAATTGAAATATGATGTTATACATCCGAGTCAGCGAAATTATAAGTAATTGAAAATGTTTTTTAACTGGTGAAGAAAATATCTTCCAGATAAATCACAAATCTGCTAAATCATTTTGCTGTTTTTTATTCATCCCCTTCACTACCATTTCATACGAATGATCAATCAGTTTACAAATAAATTTATCATCCAAGCCTCCGCGCAGTTCTACCGTGTTCCAGTGTTTTTTATTCATGTGATAACCCGGTTGAATTGCATCATGTTGTTCGCGTAATTCAATTGCATATTCCGGATCGCATTTAAGGTTGACACTATCAGGTTCAGAAATACTTGCTAATGCAAATGCTTTATCCAAAACTTTAAACACCAGCGTATCCTCACCAAAAGGAAAACTTTCTGTTGCTCCTTTTTTATGTAAACAATAATTGCGTAACTCTTCAATATTCATTTTATTGTTTCATAATTTTTTGATTCAATATAAAACCTGATGATTGAATGCTGAGCAAATAAACTCCTGGCTTAATCGTATTTGTGTTCAATTTAAATTCTGATTGTTTTATAATTTGTTCAAGAATTATTTTTCCAGCGATATCCGACAAAATTATTTTACACGAATTATTTCCAGGTGACAGTTGAACATTTATTTGATCATGAAAAGGGTTTGGAAAAACAGAAACAGTGTTTTCACCATATTCATTAATTCCTGTTGTTGAATTAACTATTAATCGAATTGCAAAATTATTTCCATCCACCACATAAATTGAATCTGCAGTTGCATTTGCAGTCACACCTCGCGGATGATTAAATTCTGAAGTGAGCGCAGGTCCGTTTACAAACCCAGCTATGCCATCTCCGGCAACGGTTGATAACATACCATTTGATAAAAGCCGCACACGGTTGTTATAAGTATCTCCAATCAAAATATCTCCGTTAGCTGCATGGTATAAATCAGTGGGTGTATTCAATTGCCCTGTTAAAGCTGCACCATCAGAAAAACCTCCTGTTGTTCCACTGCCTGCAATGGTTGTAACCTGTCTTTGTGTATCAATCATACGAATGCGATGATTGTATGCATCTGCAACATACAAATTTCCAAGAGAGTCAATAGCCACACCACATGGAGTATGAAAGCGTGCTGCTGTATCGCTTGCATCCACATAACCTCCGGGAGTTTGCACACCTGTAACAGGGTCGCCACCCGCATAGGAAGAAACTTCATGTGTAACTGCATCAACTTTTCGGATGCGATGATTCCAGCTGTCTGCAACATATAAATTTCCTATAGCATCAATTGTAATTCCTCTTGGATAATTAAATCGTGCAACAGTATCTGCACCTTCCGTATAGCCTGCAATACCTGTTCCTGCCACAGTGCTCACAATTCCCGCAGCAGAAATTTTGCGCACCCGTTGTCCTATAAAATCCGTTACATACAAATTACCTGAATCATCTGCACAGATACATAATGGCTGGTTGAATTTTGCAGTGAGTGCTGGGCCGTCCAAGTAACCTGCAACTGATGAACCTGCATAAGTAGTTACCATACCACCATCAATCTTACGAACGCAATTGTTATATGTATCTGCAACATAGATAACACCATTTTTTGCTGTATAAATCCCGAATGACTGATTGAATTGCGAGCCGGCAACAGGACCGTTAGTGAGCGCTGCAGTTCCGTTTCCGGCATAAGTGGAAACTATGATTTGCGCGTGAGTAGAAAACGCAATTGAAATTATTGCAATAAAAGTTAGTAGATTTTTTTTCATGATATTAATTTAAATTTAAGATTGGTGAATAATACATAGGGACAAATATCGCATAAGAGAATCACTTGCACAATATTTCATTCTCAGTATAAATGATTAATACAATAATCACTAAAAATCCTTACTTCCTAAATCTATAAATCCACAAATCCTCAATTCAAACTATCTTCACACCTCTCAAAAAAATCATATAAATGGAATCTCAGTCAGCAGGAAAATTATTTTTACTGGATGCTTTTGCGCTCATCTATCGCGCCTACTTTGCATTCAGCAACAATCACCGCATCAATTCAAAAGGATTAAATACATCAGCCATTTTTGGTTTTACAAATACTTTGTTAGAGCTGTTAAAAAAAGAAAAGCCAACACATATTGCAGTGGTATTTGATACAGCGGCAGACACGCATCGTCACACTGATTTTGCAGCATACAAAGCCCAACGACAGGAAGTGCCTGAAGATATTTCAAGAGCCATTCCTTACGTGATGCGATTGATTGAAGGATTTAATATTCCCTGCATCATGAAAGATGGCTATGAAGCGGATGATGTGATAGGAACACTTGCAAAGCGAGCGGAGAAAGAAGGTTTCATCACTTATATGATGACACCCGACAAAGATTTTGGTCAGCTGGTGACAGAGAATATTTTGATTTATAAACCTGCACGTGCAGGAAGTGGCTCAGAAATTCTCGGCATCAAAGAAGTGTGTGCACGTTATGATATTGAACGCACCATACAGGTGATAGATATTTTAGGATTGATGGGTGACAGCGTTGATAATATTCCAGGCATTCCGGGCGTAGGAGAAAAAACGGCAATACAATTGGTGAAGCAATTCGGTTCGATTGAAAATCTTTTGGCAAACACTGATCAGCTCAAAGGCAAGCTGAAAGAAAAAGTAGAGCTGAATAAAGAGATGGCAATTCAATCAAAACGCCTGGCAACCATTGTTCTGGATGCACCGGTAGAATTCAATGAGGAAAAATTACGTCTCGGTGAACCCAACAAAGAAGCACTACGCGAATTGTTTGCAGAGCTGGAATTCCGCAGACTTGCACAACAAGTGTTAGGTGAAGAGTTACCAGTTGGCACTGCAACAATCAGCGGTATCAGCGCAAATAACGGACAAGTGAGTTTGTTTGAAACCACAGTTGAAGTTACAATACCGGCAGAAACGCAAGAGGCAGTTGATGAACCAAAAATTTATAATAACATTGGGACAGTTCCACATTCTTATAAATGTTGTGTTGACGAAGAGAGCCGCATAGAGTTGATTGCAGAATTATGCAAGCATACGGAGATAAGTTTTGATACAGAAACTACCGGCATTGATACCATGCAGGCAGAACTTGTTGGGTTATCTTTTTCCGTTCGTCCGCACGAAGGATGGTATATACCGCTGCCTGCAAACTACGATGAAGCGCGTTCGATAGTGCAGGAGTTTAAGGAGATTTATGAAAACGAAAACATTATTAAGGTAGGGCAGAATATTAAATATGATCTGAACATGCTGCGCTGGTATGATGTGGAAGTGAAAGGAATTTTGTTTGACACCATGCTTGCACATTATGTTATCAAGCCGGAGATGCGCCACAATATGGATGTGCTTGCTGAAACGTATTTGAATTATTCACCAGTAAGTATTGAAACACTCATTGGTAAAAAAGGAAAAGACCAGGGCACTATGCGTGACGTTGCTTTGGATTTAGTTACTGAATACGCAGCAGAAGATGCCGATGTAACGTTGCAATTAAAATTTCAGTTTGCACCCATGCTGGAACAAACAGCTACATTAAAATTGTTTAACGAAGTTGAAACTCCGCTCATCAGGGTGCTTGCTGCCATGGAGCGTGAAGGAATAAAATTAGACGTTGCCACCATGAAAGATTTTTCAGGTGTGTTGAAAAATGATATTGCAGATTTTGAAAAACAAATTCAGGAATTAGCCGGAACATCCTTCAACGTTTCGTCACCAAAGCAAGTGGGTGATATTCTTTTTGATGTGTTGAAAATTGTAGATAAGCCAAAGAAAACAAAAACAGGTCAGTATGCAACCAGTGAGGATGTGATGTCAAAGCTGAGTGGCAAGCATCCTATCGTTGACAAAATTTTAGATTACCGTGAACTGGTAAAATTAAAAAGCACTTATGTGGATGCGTTACCGCTGATGGTGAATCCGCGCACAGGAAAAATACACACTTCTTTTAACCAGGTGGTTGCCGTTACAGGAAGATTAAGTTCTGATAATCCGAACCTGCAAAATATTCCCATACGTACCGAACGTGGACGCGAGGTGCGCAAAGCATTTATTCCACGCAATCCTGATTTTATTTTATTGTCAGCTGATTATTCACAGGTTGAGTTACGCATCATTGCAGAAGTGAGTAAGGATGAAGCAATGATTGACGCATTTAAAAGTGGTTTGGATATACATACTGCCACTGCTGCAAAAGTTTTTGGTGTTGAACCAACGGCTGTTACTTCTGACATGCGCAGGAATGCCAAGATGGTAAACTTTGGAATCATCTATGGCATTTCTGCGTTTGGTTTGAGTGAGCGATTAAACATTCCACGCAAAGAAGCTGCTGCCATCATTGATAATTATTTTATACAGTATCCTCATATAAAAGATTACATGGATGAATCCATTGCAAAAGCAAAAAAGCTTGGCTACGTGGAAACCATCCTCGGACGCAAAAGATATTTACGCGACATCAACAGCGGAAATGCAACAGTACGTGGTTTTGCTGAACGCAATGCCATCAATGCACCAATACAAGGCTCTGCTGCTGATATGATAAAGATGGCAATGATTAACATCCATCACGAGTTTGAAAAAAATAAATTGCGCTCACGCATGTTATTACAGGTGCATGATGAATTGGTTTTTGATGTACACAGAGAAGAAGAGGATAAAGTAAAAGAAATTGTTGCTGATAAAATGAAACATGCACTGCCATTAACGGTTCCTGTAGAAGTAGAAATAGGAACAGGTGAGAATTGGTTAGAGGCGCATTGAGAAATATCGGGTGACTGTCATCCTGAAAGGTTCTAAACTTATGTCATCCTGAAAGGAACTTGTGTAATAGCAGCAGAAAGTTCATAAGCGAAAGCAGTTTGTTCATGGCACTCTTTATTTGTCATCTTGAATGAAATTTAAGCTTATGTCATCCTGAAAGGAACTTGTGTAATAGCAGCAGAAAAGTTCGACCCCCGCCACAGTCTAATTAGAACATAAAAAGCAAAAACGATGTTTCGACTCAGGGAACAAAATTATTTTGTTTACATCACAACCAATCCAGCCAAAACAGTTTTGTATACAGGTGTAACTAATGATTTAAATATACGACTTCAGCAACACCGGGAAAATAAAGGATTGCCTAACAAAGGCTTCGCAGCAAAATACTATTGTTACAAGCTTATTTATTTTGAAAGATTTCCCGATATAAATATTGCAATAGAAAGAGAAAAGGAAATGAAGTTAATGAACAGAGAAATGAAAATAAATTTGATAAAATCAACTAATCCTTCTTTGAATATAATTAATGTTTACGAATAAACTCGGAAGCTTTTCATCCTGAAATTTCCCGAATAAATGTCATCCTGAAAGGAACAAGTGTGATAGCAGAAGGAAGGTAGTTTAAGTAAGCAGCTGATTTAAAAGTGGTGCGTTGAACAACCTTTTTTCGTTATCAACCTTTAGTCAACTATTTCACAAGTTCCTTTCAGGATGACTGAGGGCTTTAATCACTTCTCCGCCTTCGGTTTTTCTGCAATAAAATCAATCTCTATCATAACATCATCACTTAAAAAACTATCACCTGCAGGTTTGAGTGTGTCTTTTCCAATTAAATAATCGCGTCTTTTCAATGTGTATCGTGAAGTGAACCCAACAGATCCTTCTTCATTCTTACCTACAACAGTAAATGGAAGCTGAATCTTTTTAGCTATTCCATGCATTGTAAAAGTGCCATAGGCAATAAAACCATTTCCGTTTTTACTAATGGAATCACTTTTGAAAGTGATGAGTGGAAATTGCGCTGCATCAAAAAAATCAGGTGTTGCAAGATGCTGATCTCTGCCCGCAATACCAGTGTTAATGCTCTCTGCTTTAATGTTAGCATCAATGGATGATTTGGTCATGTCGTTATCAACATAGTTTACATTGATTTCAAAATCGGTGTATTTGCCTGTGATCCTTGTGAGCCCCTTCGCCATCGAAATGGAAAATCCTACGTTGGAATGTGCCTTGTCTGCAATGAGTTTTACAGTTTGCGCTTCGAGGTTTGAGTAAGGATATAATACTATAAATAACAATAAAGTCAAAAAGATATTAACTGTTTTTTTGAAGGATATTTGCATACGTATGTTTTGATTATTGGACAAAGAAACACAATTCAACGCTAATTCAGCGTAAGCATCTACGGCCGGATGATAACCGGAAAAACAGAAGTTTTAATTAACCGGTTTCCTGATGGAGTTGAAAAGTCAAAAGTTGTTACTGGCGCAGCAATCATAACTGGAGAAGCACTCCAGGTTTCCAGAGAATTTCTGTGACGGAATACTAAATAATAACTACCATAATAAGGCATCGTGTTAAAATTAAAAGTTGCGTTACCATTTGTTGCTACCACTTTTTTATCAGCATATAAAATAGCAAATGGCGGCACAGGTTGTGAGAGGCTCATCTCTACCGTATCGCATAACATGGGATGATTGAGAGGATCCACTACGGCATTCATCATTCCATTGCCAATATAAAATCCTTCAATTAACACTTTGGTGGAGATAGAAAAGTTGCAATAATTTGATGTTACCGGAATAATGGTTGAATTTGACGTGCATCCATTTGCCGAAGTTTCCTTCACATAATAATTACCATTTGCTTTAACTGAAATACTTTGAGAATTTGCACCTGTATTCCACAGATAAGCTGAAGCAGCAGAAGCAGTAAGGATTATCGAATCACCTTTACAAAATGTAGTTGCTCCATTAGCAGTGACAGTCGCAGCATTGTTTGAATAACTCAGCAGAAGATCGTCAATACGATATTGATAGGTATTTCCGGTTTGCTTAAATTGTATTCTCAAATTTTGTGCAGAAGGTATTCCTGTAACCGTGATATAATGCCAGGTTGAAGTGCCGGATAAGGCAGGATAAGGTACTGTTGTATAATTTATTCCATCAGTGCTCACTTGCAATAAAAAATCAGCTCCGGTGGCTGCTGTCATATTTCGATAAATACCAAATGAGAACGTAATATTATTTAAGCCGGTGGTATTAATACCTGAAATGATAAAATTTTTACCAATGGTATTAGTGAAAAATATATTTGCTCCACCTGATGCGGAAGGATAGGCTCCGCTGGAAGTTTGTGTATTACGCACTTCAGCACTTCCACTCATGTCAAGACTATCGTTATCAAATCCATTATTATTTTCATGAGTTGATATTGAAATATTTGAAGCTACGTTGCCCATTGTTTCCACAAACACATTTTCATCCACTGTAAAATATTTATAACTAAGATGTACTGCATTGGAAGTATTCACACAACCGTTAGTCCCTGTTATAGTAACTGAATAATAACCGGTATCATGGACAGATATGAACGCTGTTGTGGCACCAGTGGACCACGCATATTGTGTTCCTGAAGATGCAGTAAGTATGATTGAATCACCTTTACAAATTAACTGAGAACCGGCCGGAGAAATTGAAGCGGTGTTACTGCTTATTGTAATATTGGTAACAGCCATTGCATCATTGGAAGTATTTCCATCACCACCCAAAGTGCTGCTGGCGTTAAACGTATAAGTACCGGCAGCATTCATATTATAGGTGCTGTCAAAATTTACCAGCATTGTATTTCCTGCAGATAATATTCCATTGCTGATTGTTTTAGTAAATGTTTGAGTAATTGACGAAGGATTGGTTGCCTGTAAAACTACACTTGCATTGGAAGAGGAAAAATCAACAGAAGTGTTTCCATAATTTTTTATTTGAATTTGTAATGGTGCATTTGTAGTAGCGCAAATGGAAGATGTCGGAGAAGTTAAAGACAATACTCCAATATCAGGCTGTAGACAATTTTTAAGTTCAAAATCAAAACTTGCATACACAGGTAAATGATCAGCGGCTAATTCCAACGCATCCGCAATGGTTTGCGTTACTGCATTGTTGGGCGGTTTGTTAATTGAATCGTTGTAATGATTTCCATCATTTCCAAAAGGTGTTGTAGAGTTAACCACGTAACTCATTCCTCCGCTTAAACTTATTGCTTTGGAATAAAGCATCATATCAAACCGGTCGTTCAATCCACCCGTTGATCCGAAATTAATACTTCGGGTACGAGTAGATTGGGTATGATAAATTGCAAAGGAAGAATTATTCCAGGTGCCGGTTAACGGTAAAGGGTCAATCACATGACCTTCGCTTCCAGGATTAACAAATAATAATTTCAGGTAAGCGCTTTCGCTGGATTTATAAATATTAAAATCACCACATACAATAAAATTACTGCCAGCAAGCAATGCATTAGTCACTTTTCTTAAGCTATCTATTTCTAGTGCGCGTTGTGCTTCTTCTGAAGTGCCCGAACTTGCTTTTAAGTGTACAGCATAAATTCGCAGTGTATCGCCTGTTAAAGTATGCACCAGCTTAAATTCATTGATGTCACGCAAATCGGTAATAATTCGTTTATTGGCAATAAAAGAAAATTTAGAAGTCTTGTAAAAGATTCCATTGTCAGTGTCAGCACCATTAATAAAAGTCCCTGCAGCATAACCCGATGAAACAGTATTCAACACTTTGGATAAAAACCAATTTATGCCTGTTTGCGAATTCATTTCATCCACCACCATTATATCGGGTAAAGTTGCGGCTGCTATCGTCCGGTAGTACGGGTGGCGAGCAGTGCTGTCAGCGATGGGGTTAGTATTATCAGGGTAGTTCAACAGGTTTGAACTCATTATTTTTATTCTTTCAAAGCCCACAGTAACAAAATTGGTTTTGGTAATTGTATTGCTGCCTCCGGGACCCGTTACAGTTAAGCTTATTGTTTTGGTTCCGGAGCTTGAATAAGTAACATTATGCGGACCAGCAGTTGTTGCTGTTGAAGGATTGGCTCCCGATCCAAAATTCCAGGAGTAACTGGTAATGTTTCCACTGGATGCATTGGTAAAGGTGACAACGGATGTAACACAAACTGCTGATTTGTTTGCTGTAAAATTGGCAACCGGTGTTTGTGCTTTAACTATTTGCTGAAATATTATCAGCAGTAAAAAAATAAATTGCTTTTTATAAGCCACTAAATATTTACTGATTTTTTGCACCATTGATTTTACATAGCAATATATAAAAAAAAATATATAATTATATGTAAAACAAAGATAGAGGTTTAGCCTGTTATTTCAAGGTTCTTGGTATAATAACAGAAATAATACCAGATCAATAAAACAAGTTAATGAGTGGAAATTTAATTTAAAAAAGTGGGTTAGTTACATTATTCCGCTGGACAATTTTCTTCTCTTAATGTACCACAACTTCTTGGGCAATAAGTTCCTGCAATCCACAAATCATTGCTTCTTCCTGGTTTTATTTTAACATGAGGCTCATGTCCTCCTTCTATCATCACATTATCAATATTGTCTGATTCTTTAGCGAAATATAAATACAATCCATTATAGCTCGAGTCACAAAAAACAGCATCAATTACTTTTTTACTTACAAATACTCCGCGGTTAATATTATTTTTTCCTATAAAAGCCTGAAGGAGTTTGCACGCGTCATCCACTGGAATTGGATTGCCTCCACCCTCAAGTGAATCAGCATCAGTGTAACGATATTTATCTTGACATGCACAAGGCACTGACCAGGTTAAATAATTTATGTAAGATGCTATTGCAATTAATCCTGCAGTGCAAAAGACCATAATATACTTGGTTTCTGTTTTCATAAGATTGTTTTTTAAGGTTGAATCATAAGATTGAGGAAAGAAAATAATTATCAAACTTAATACATTAATCACTTTATCCAAATGATTAATATAAGGATAGCTTAAAAAAGATTTATTGAAACATGAGTTTTATCTAAAATCCAATGACATTGACCAAAATTTTCGTTGTATTTGCCATTAGAATGAATTACTTTTGGTGCTGGCTCTTCAAAATATTTGAGAGCCGTTTTTATCTGGATATGTTAATGTATAAATAGCAATGTAAATAGGCGTAAAAGCCCGGTAATTAAATGTAAATTTTATGGAAAACAAAGATCAAATTTCTTCCGCTTCTGCTGATGAGCAGGAAATGGAAACTCAAGCTGAAACAACAGCAGAAACAAATCCTGAAAACGAAACACAGGTAACAGAAAACAAAGAAGGTGAAATGACTGCTGTGGCAGAACAGCTTCACGAAATTCAGGAACAAGCTAATTCTAACGATGAGGAA
Organism: Bacteroidota bacterium; assembly: GCA_031366005.1. GTDB lineage: Bacteria > Bacteroidota > Bacteroidia > AKYH767-A > OLB10 > JANLUX01. The sequence goes on from JANLZB010000046.1 coordinate 17,592, forward strand.
ACTCTGCCGGTATCAGATGAGATAACAGCAGAGAACCAGGTTTCACCTTCTGACCTGGAAGAACTTTACGAAGAAAATGTTTCAGCACCTTTAACTGATAAAATTGTTGTGAACCATGAAGAAGCAACAACTGAAAGTGAAGGTCCTTTTCCTGCTGCGGAGGAACATCATGAAGAAATAGAACACGAGCCGCTCGAAAATTTTTCAGAATACAACAAAGAGCAGCTTACAGCAAAGATGGAAACCTTTGCTAATGACACCGATCTGAACACTATTAAAAATAAAGTTAATCTCGCCAGAGATGCATTCAATCATATATTAAGCACGGAACGTGCTGCAGCGCTTTCAAAGTTTTTAGAAGATGGTGGTGCAGCAGAAGATTTTCATCACCATGCTGATGAATTGGAAGAGCGATTTAATAAGGCTTACTCCAAATACGGCAAACATCGTTCTGAATTTATTTTAGGTCAGGAAAAATTGCGCAAGGAAAACCTGAAGACTAAACAGGAAATATTGCAGCACATGAAAAATATCATCCAGAATGAGGAGGATATGAGCAAAGCATTTAATGAGTTTCATGATTTACAAGCCAAGTGGAGAAACACGGGGCCCGTACCTCCGCAAAATGTAAATGACTTGTGGATGACTTACAAGCTTTACATTGAACGTTTTTATGATTACATTAAAATTAACCGTGAGCTTCAGGATTTAGATCAGAAGAAAAATCTGGAGATGAAGCTTCAGCTTTGCGAACGTGCTGAAGAATTGTTACTGGAACAATCATTGAACAAAGCAATTAACGAAGCACAACAGTTACAGATTAAGTGGAAAGAGATTGGAATAGTTCCTCGCGAGAAGCGTACTGAAATCTGGACAAGGTTTAAATCTGCAGTTGATAAAATTTACGATAACAAAAAACATTTCTTAGAAGGACTTCGTGAAAAACATAATGCAAATCTTGAAGCAAAAACTAAATTAGCTGAACAGGCTGAAGCAATTTTAAATGCTACTTATGAACGTCATGCGCAATGGCAGGAAGGACTAAAAAATATTCTGGAACTTCAAACGGAGTGGCGCAAAGCTGGCCCTGCTGATAAGGCACAGAATGACGCAATATGGAAACGTTTCAAAACCGCTGTTGATGGATTCTTTAAATTAAAAGATGATTTTTATAAAAAGAAAAAGCAGGAATATGCTGCCAACCTCCAACAGAAAACGGAGCTCTGCATGCAGGCTGAAGGATTGGTGGAGAACAGCGATTGGAAAACTACAGCGAGTGAGTTAATTCGTTTACAACAGGAGTGGAAGAAAATAGGCCAGGTAGGATCTAACGATAAGAATGATAAAATATGGGCGCGTTTTAAGGCAGCCTGTGATGCTTTCTTTAATCGCAAAAGCGAACATTTTGCTGAACAGGATAAAGCGAATGAAGAGAATTATATTAAGAAGCTGGAGTTAGTTGAACGTGTAGAAAAATTTGAAAAGACAGATAATGCTGCTGAAAGCATTGATCAGTTAAAAGCATTTCAACGTGAGTGGAATGATATTGGCCTTGTCCCAATGAAAAAGAAAGATATCATCTGGGACAAATTCCGCAAGGCGATACAAGTGCATTTTGATGCATTAAAAGTTCGTCCTGATTTCAGACAAGGTTTTAGCACCCGCAATGAACAAAGTGGTTCACGTCCGGCAAGTCAGCGTGCACATCATCCGCATGAAGCAAATGCATCACCTGATGAGCGTGGAATTGTGGTGAAGATGAATAAGCTGAAAGAAGAAGTGGATTTACTTGAAAACAATATTGGTTTCTTCGCAAAATCAAAAAGTGCTGCTGCCATGAAGCTGGAATATGAGCAAAAAATTCAGGCAGCTAAGGATGAGATTGCCAAACTGAAAGAAAAGTTGAAAGAGATAAAGAAGGTGAGTTAAAAACCATTCCCTACCTCAAAAGTATAAAAATCAAGAGAGCGCAAAGTAAAAATTTACTTTGCGCTCTCTTATTATAAGATCGTTTTAGAAAAATAATTACACCGTCATTATTTCTTACTCTTTTGTCTCCAGATGATTATCCACTTTTTTAATGTAATCATCCGTCATTGTAAGCTTCGTAAAAATTAAACACATTGATGTAGGTCGGAAGGAAGACTGATATCGGATGAAACTATTTCTTTTTAATGTGGACAAACTACGCATGGGCTCGGTATTAATTGCAGTTGGTGAAAAAAACCAACAGCGGTTTGGTAAGGGTGGAAACACCAAAGGTTAAATAAATAGTGAAAGCGTAGTTTAAACAACGTTTAGTTAATTTATTCTTCGTTTAGTTGTGGGGTATTGTTTAATTGCTATATAAAACTATATTTGTAAAGCAAAGGACCATCAAACAAACACCTTACTCTTCTATGAAAAAATCCCTCTTTGTTTTCGTAATCTTTAACAGCTTTATGCTGGCAACATCCGCACAAAACTGGCGTCAATGGGCTACCTACTATGGAGGGAGCGATAATGATTATGTTAATTGTGTAACGCACGATAATGCTGGCAATGTATATATTGCGGGATGGACTTATAGTGCTGACAGCATTTCTTCCCCTGGTGCCCACCAAACGGTATTTGGCGGTTCAGTGGATGCTTTTCTTGTAAAGTTCAGTACAACCGGTGTTCGCCTGTGGGCAACATATTATGGAGGAGCAGATGCCGATTATGGCTATGGCGCAGCCACTGATGCAGCAGGGAATGTTTATCTTACAGGGTACACCTTTAGCACCAATGCCATCTCTACTGCCGGTACGCACCAAACCAACCTTGCGGGAGTATCAGACGCTTTTGTTGTAAAGTTTAATGCTAACGGGGTGCGGATGTGGGGTACCTATTATGGCGGACCTGATTTTGACCAGGGAGAAAATGTAGCCACGGATGGAGCAGGCAATCTATTTCTTACCGGGTATGCCATCAGCACAATGGGTATTGCAACAGCAGGATCGTATCAGGATACAAGCAAGGGACAATCGGACGGGTTCTTAGTAAAGTTTAGCGGCACCAACGGTTCACGCATTTGGGGTACTTATTACGGTGGCACTGATAATGATGTGGTTATTGACATTGCTACTGATGTTACAGGCAATGCGATTATTGGCGGATATACTTTCAGTACAAACTACATTGCCTCATCAGGCAGTTTTAAGGATACGATTGATGGATTTCAGGATGCTTTTGTCGCAAAATTCAATTCTGCGGGCAACCGGCTTTGGTCAACATATTACGGAGGTCCCGGCACTGACTATGGCTTTGGCATTGCCACCGATACTTCGGGAAGCATCTATCTTGCCGGGCAAACTCAAAGTACTTCCGGTATTGCCAGTGGTGGATTTCAAAATTCTTTTGGCGGATTTTCGGATGCTTATCTTGTTAAATTTAATGCCTCAGGTAACCGGCAGTGGGCTACCTATTACGGTGGAGACAGTATTGAAGAGGGCAACGATGTTGCAACTGATGATTGGGGAAATGTGTTCCTGGCAGGAGATGCATACAGCGTTAATCCTGCTATCAACATTGCTACACCGGGCGGATTTCAAAACAGTAAGATCGGACAGGAGAATTTTTTCCTGGCGGCTTTTACCCCTGCAGGAACACGTACCAGTGCCTCCTACTACGGGAGGCTGCATGAAGAAGAAGCCCGCATTACAGTAAATTCTTATGGTGAGTTATTTTTAGCAGGCATTCCAAAAAGCACCACGGGTATTTCGTATAACGGTTTTCATAACGCGCATGGCGGAGGAATATGGGATGGGTGCCTTGTAAAATTTTCTGCCTCTGTGCCACGCACGGAAATCATTGTTAATAATCCCAATGTTCCTCCTACTCCTACCACATCACCCATAAAGTACGCTACTATTTCGCTTTTTCATGGCAACACCGGTTCGATGACTGATTGCGCTCTACGCAATTTTTCAGGTTCCACCCCGCTGCCTGCTTCCGGTTCTTCGCTGGTTACATTCAACTGCTCTTTTACCGGAATGTATAATAACGGTAGCACCCCTTCCCCTGTTTCGTGTGCAGCTCTCTTAAAAATGAAAGTCACCTTTCTTTCTGCTGCAGGTTCCACCGGAACGTACGATGCAGAACTGCTTCAATTAGATTTAACAGGTGGCACGTTGCCTGTAGGTATGATGTTAAGAGAAAGCCCTACCCTGGCATCCACCGGTTTGTTTAAGAGTACCAATTTGGGCAGCGGGCTGTATCGCGTTTCCAGCTTTTTTGATGTTTTTACTGAATTGAGTACAGATGCGGGAGCTTCGTGGGAACCCTCTAACGATGCGCCAGCCCGGGTTGAGTTGCAGTATGATTCTACTGCTTCTATCCCTGCAATGGGTACCTGGGGAATGATCGCTTTTGGCATCCTACTTCTTGGTATTGTAAAAGTTTATTTGAAGAACGTATAATCACAAATCGAACTCTGGCGCGGGTGTTTTTTTCTGTAAGTGATTACTCTCCCGATTTATCGGGATACATAAGCATGCAACTTTAATCCTTTGTTTTTAATGCAGTAATCGAAACTTGCAATGGCATTATCCCGGTACATTTTTCTTGTGAAAATATCTGCCCATCCTACTACCTGAAAGGTGAGATAATGTAAACCGGTTTGTCCCGGTCGAGTGGGATTATTTGATAAGCGTCTAGCATAAAGCAAATTTAGTGAATGTTAGTTGTGCGCTGTATTGTAGTAAATACTACAAGGATAGCCAAAGCGTAGGGGATACTACGCTCAGAGCCTCTATCCTACTCTACGCCTAATTGAGGGAATTAAATTTTCAAACCGGATTTGCCACTTTCAAAAAAACTCTTTTAATCACCCCGTTTTGATCAACTGCTTTAACAGTTAGTTTCAGCTTATCTGCTCCGGGTTTGTAAAATAAATGAGAATGGATTTTTTTAATATATCCTATTTCTTTGCCCGCCTTCAAAACACGAACTGCTTTTGAATCATGCACATTCGATGATTCTTTTTCAAATTGCAATACATCACCGGATTTAACCGTATTTGCAGGAAGGTTAGCATCGGATAGATGAGCCAAATCAGTGAGGAAATGCAAGCCTTTAACAGGGTTGTAATCTGCCAGAAATTCAAAGTTATCTGTAGGTAATAAACCTTGCGTGTGTGCAAGTAAACAAAATTTGTCATCTGTTTGTGAGGGGTCAATTTCCCAAAAATCATAAAAGGTTTTAATATCAGTGCGAACGGATTTCATTAACCGTTGCGCAAAAACTTCTAAAACACTACCGTTGTATTTTTGGTTTATATCAGGAAATTCTGTGTAGGGAAGAAAACCTTCTTCTTTTGCACGTTCAACAGCGGGAATCTCATACGTAAAAGTAAACTTGCCATCAGGATGTTTTTTAAGCACTCCTATAATATGCCTGCGTTTACCTGCACCGGAACGCCAGCTTAAATAAATATCATCAAACTCTCTCATCATGCAGGGATTTTATTCTCAGAAAACGCAAATTTACCAATTTTAAAATTAAACGTTTTCGGGCTTCATTTAGTTTGTATTGTATTAAATTTAACGGAACGTTATCATCTATATGGGTAATAATATTTTCAATTGCCTGACTATCAAATTTTGAAATAACCCTTTCAAGGATTTTACATACTGTTTCGTTATAAGCAGAATCATGCAGGCGTGTAATTAAATCGAAGTGATTCAATTTTGCCTGTTCCCAATGAATTTCAGAAACTCCTCTATTGAGATAGGAAGTTAATTCAGTTTCATTTGCCAACATACTATTTACTTTTTCTTCTGTTAATTCTCTGCCCAAACTACTGCCACTGTCGTATATCGGAGCAAAATCTTTTGTTTTTTGCCAATAAAGTTTAACGGCATTTCCTTCTGCATTCATCTCCATTTTATCAAAATCAAATAATCGTTTGTAAATCCATTTGATTATACGCGGTAAGTTTTCAAATGTCCCATGCTTTACTGATTTTTCAATTTCAATAATTGATGAAGTTGTTAAGGTTATTTGATTGATGAAAGCCCAGTTTTCCTGGTGCCTGTCGCCATTGCCAATAAGAGAATCGAAAATTATGATTTCAATAATGTGTTCGATATAATTGTTCAATTTAAAAGTTTCCAGTGCTTTTTCGATCAACTGGAATGAGTATAAACTGCGGGTTGCTTTTACATCCGGTGTAAACTTGTTCTCGTATGCCTGTAAATATTTGCCGCCCTCAATCAATTCTTCTCTATCAGCGTTTATCATGTCTTTACTCAGGCAACCCATTTCATTGTTATCAATTGCAGGAATATATTTGAGTAAATTAAAACCAAGCAATTTGCCAAATTGTGTTGCAATTATTTCGCTCCAAAATTCAAAGAAGTAATCTCGCCCGTCTGTTTTGTAGCTTCTTTTGAAATAATAGAAAACACCTTCAGGGCTTTGAACATATTTTTTACTGCGTGTTCCGCCTGTATTAAACCATAGCTGCTGATTCCAGTTTGTTATGTCAATTATTTCAGGCATGGATTTATTTTATTTTTTTTCTTGAATGGAAGATTGCAAGCTCAACTACCTGGAAAGCGAGATAATATAATCCAGTTTGATTTTTTTATTTGATAAACGTCTGGCACAAAGCAAATGTAATGGAACATTGGTTGTTTGTAAATTGTAGTTAATACTACAAGGATAGTCAAAGCGTAGTGAATAGTACCTTAGTTAACTTAATACGCTTAGTTGGGGGGATTATTTGATAACCGTCCGGCGCAAAGCAAATATAATGGAACGTTGGTTGTTGTAATTTGTAGTTAATACTACAAGCATAGTCAAAACGTAGTGGATACTACGCTCAGAGCCTTTTTTTATTTTGGACAATCTCCGCTTAGTTGGGGGATGACTTCGGAATGGTGAGTAGTGATACTTAAAAACTTAAATTTAATAAGGAGTGGATACTTTTTTGTCATGCTGGTTGCAACTTGTGAAATAGTTGTAATGAGGGAGGGAACGCACATTGGTTGGTTGGAAGAGGTTGGTTATCTAAAGCCATGAAACCGCAGAGTCTCGCGAAATAAAAGCGAAGACTCTGCGAGTACTAAGTAAATACTACAAGGATAGTCAAAGCGTAGTGGATACTACGCTCAGAGCCTTTTCTTATTTTGGACAATCTACGCTTAGTTGGGTTATAAAATAGTTACAAAAAAGTTGTTATTGCTGCATGAGCAGATTGCCGAAGCGGGACACTCTGCCGGGACAGAAGGTTGTGCGTTGAACAAGGATAGACAAAGCAGTTATTGTTTATCATTACTATTAACATCTTATCCTTCAGAAATGTTGCGTAGATACGCAACCTTAAATACATTTAAAATCTACATTTGAACCAATCCTCTTTTAAATGCAAAAAGAAATCAAAAAATATCTTCTTGATGTTTCTCATTCAAATACTGAGGAAGCCAAAAAACTTCTTTTCATTACTTTACTATCACAGCTTTTTAAAAAAGATGAGGCAGCTAAAGAAATCATCTCTCAACTTAGTCGTGGTGCTGAACAAACCATACTTAATATTCCTATCGGAGGTCGTTTAAAAACAGGCAGGGCTGACACACAATACCGCAGAGTGATTATTGAGTTTGAAAACGACCTTGCTAAAACAAAGGCACACGCAGAAGATCAATTGAAAGAATACTTTGCCGGAAACTGGAATTCCGGTAAGCCCTACGATTATGTGTTGATCTCAACTGACTGCATCCGCTGGATTATTTACGGTGTCACTCCTGAAAGCTATCTCGGCAAAGAGCAATTAAATCCGCGTGAGTTAGAATTAAAAGTAGTGGATCATTTTGTGTTGAATGATTTAAAAACAGATGAGTTTTTCCCATTCATTGACCGTTACCTTTTTCGATTTGAAAAACAAGTTCCCACTTTAGAAAATATTCAGATTGATTTCGGTGAAAGTTCACCGCTGTTTATGAATGTGATTGGAGCGATGAAAGCATTTTACAAAGAGCACAGCTCCGATCCTGAAATTAGCACCGCTTATGATGAATGGAATAAGTTTCTAAGTGTTGCTTATGGCTCTTTCCATGCTTCTGATAATATTTTTTTGGTGCATACTTATTTAAGTGTGTTCTCAAAATTGCTGGCTTATGCTGTTATTTCGCATGATGCTTTTATTGATGATGAGGAGATACTCGAAGTGCTCAAAGGAAAAATCTTTGATAAATTCCATATCGAAAATTTTGTAGAGAACGATTTTTACCGTTGGATTTCCAACGAAAGTTTTTACAAACAACTGCGTCCGCAACTGCGCAAAATTGCAACTGCTATTTCCGATTACGATTTCAGCAATGTTAAATCGGATATTTTAAAAGGGGTTTACCAGGAATTAATTGACCTCGAAACCCGACATGCGTTGGGTGAATACTACACACCCGATTGGTTATGCCAGCAAGTTGCGGAGCATCTCGATTTCAAACGCGATTCTTCCGTACTCGATCCTGCCTGTGGCAGTGGTTCCATTATCATGGCGGTGGTAACACGCATGAAACAATTGCATCCCGACATAACAGCCGAAGAACTTGCTTCACAAATTCAGGGCATTGACATACATCCGCTCAGTGTGCAAATTGCTAAAACAACTTTGCTCATTGGTTTTGGCAACATGCTCCGCAATGTGAAACGACCGATTCAGTTAAAAATATTTCTTGCGAACAGTATCATTTCACCGCAAACAGCGGTTACAATGTTTGATACAGAGTTTCAGGTAAAAGTGGATAATCAATTATATGATCTTCAAAAAGGAGCATTTGATAATCCCGGGTTTTATGATTATGCTATTTCTGTTGCCGATCACTTTGCAGATATTACACTTAATAAAAAACCTGAAAGTGAACAAGTATTTTACAATAACTTGAAAAAAGCTAATCCAAAATTGGACGCACTTTTATCAGAAGATTTTTATAAAATTTATCTCGCGTTAAAAAAAGCAAAAGAAGAAGGTAGAGACAGCATTTGGAAATTTATTTT
>JANLZB010000048.1:0-19763 GCA_031366005.1 Bacteroidota bacterium
GAATTTATTGTGGAGTCGCTTGCAAATTTTGTGGTTAAATATTAACCAAATATAATTTTTATTAAAGGCATATTTTTTTAGGTTTCTCATACAATAAACCTATTCACCATGATACAGGATTACAGAAACCAGGGAATTCCTTCACGCAACCTGCAGGCTAATGAGGGATTAAGAACTAATTCACAGCCTGAATTAATAAAAATGGAAAACAAACAACAGGCTGATAGTTATTTAAAAAAATTTATAAATGAACCCTGTGTTACTGATTACTTTTATCCTAAGAAAAATAACTAACAATATTTTCTACCCATTCAATTCCTTCTGTTTTTTTAAACCACGTCATCTGGCGTTTGGCATAGTTGCGTGTGTTCTTTTTAATTAAGGCAATTGCATCATTCATAGAAATGTTTCCATCGAGATAATCAAAAATTTCTTTGTAACCTACAGTTTGCAATGCATTGTGATTGCGGTATTTTTTCACGCTCTTAACCTCAGCCACCAATCCTTCTTCAATCATTTTATCCACTCTGTTTTCAATTCGTTTATATAATTCTTCACGAGGCAATTGAAGTCCAAATATTTTAGTGGAAAAATTTCTTTTTGTTGATTGTTTAGTATGGTGGAGTAGGGCAGAGTATGGTTTGCCGGTTACAACGCAAACTTCCAATGCACGAATAATACGTTGTGGGTTTTGCAAATCAACACGTGTATAATATTCAGGATCGTTTTGTAAGAGGTGCTGTTGCAGATATTCAATCCCTTTTGTTTCAAAATCTTTTTGCAGTTGATTCCGTACTTGTTTATCAACTTCAGGCAAATGATCAAATCCATTTAATACTGCATTAATATATAATCCCGATCCGCCTGTCATTATTAATACATCGTATTTTTTAAAAAGTTTTTCTATAAGATTAAGTGCATCTTTCTCAAACAAGCCAGCATTGTAATCCTGCGAAATAGAAATGGAATTAATAAAATGATGTTGTACTTCTGATAGCTGTGCCTCGGTTGGCTTTGCTGTTCCTATTGTTAACTCTTTAAAAAACTGGCGGCTGTCAGCAGAAATAATTTCTGTATTTAATCGCTTGGCTAATTCAATTGCCTGACTCGTTTTACCTGAAGCGGTGGGTCCGACAATAACAATCAGTTGTTTCATTACAAATAAAAAATCCCGGTCTGGAATAACCGGGACGGGATTAATTAAAATCTATAAGTTATAAATTACTTTAAATTATTTTCTTTAAACATCTTCTTCAAGCGGTTCGTCATCACCGGTTGCTTCTTCTTCAAGCTCCATCTCATCATCCTCACCCTCACTATTCATTCCAATCAATTCCTCTTCTTCCACACCTTCTTCAGAAGTATGAATTGCTTCAGCTTCCGGAGCAATTATTTCATCTTCCATTTCTTCTTCATCAGCAAGAATTGCAGATGGTTTTGGTGTAACAATATTGTACTGCTTTGGTGGTTCGCCAATGGATTTTACACAGGAAGGATAATTTTTTACAGGATCAGCTTTAGGAATAAGTTTAACTAACTCCATTGTAAAATTCCATCCGGCATCATAATCACTTATGTATAAAAACTTTTGGTGAGGGTCGCTGATAAAATCACATAGCCTTGAATTTTTCATCAGGGGCAATGGCTCACCATTATTATCCTTTCGCTTTTCCAGCGAAATTTCCTGTCCTTTTTTCCAGAAATCATTGCTTACAAAAAATGAGGCAGGCTTTGTACCATCAAATCCTATTGCAGCCTGAATAGTGTGGTGTAAATCTTCAAAAGTTTGTGTGCTTCTTATTTCAATGTCACGTTGCACATCATCATACTCTTCAAAAATTATTCTAAACTTGTAAACTAATGACATATTCTGAAATTATTTTCTGCTATAAATCTAATTAATTTTTCACTACAACAACATTTTCTTTATAAAATATTTATTGTTGTTTTGCCATTGCAAAGGAAACAATTTTATTGTAATTGAGAAATTGTTTTTACCGGTGTGAGCTTCATCTCCTTAGCTTTTAAAATCATATAATTAAATGCAGCTTCAAATTCATTCGGTATTATTCCATCAATAATTGCTTCGCGAATTAAATTTTTTAATGTTCCTACATCTCGTCCTGGTTTTAAATTAAAAGCCTGCATAATATGTTCACCGGTTACAGGTGGTTGCCAGTTGCGAATACGGTCTTTTTCTTCAACTTCTATCAGCTTGCTTCTCACCAGTTCAAAATTCTGACGGTAGCGTTTAACCTTGTATTCATTTTTTGTAGTGATGTCTGCATGGCACAATGTCATCAGATCATCAATATCATTTCCTGCTTCAAACAACAATCGCCTAACTGCTGAATCTGTAATTCCATCCTTTGCTAAAACAATCGGACGAAGATGCAACAGCACCAGCTTTTGAACATATTTCATTTTCTCATTCAGCGGAAGCTTAAGTTGTTTAAATATGTGTGGAACCATTCGCGCTCCTTTGTCTTCGTGCCCGTGGAATGTCCATCCGTCATTTTCATCAAAATGTTTTGTGAGTGGTTTTGCAATATCATGCAACACTGCTGCCCAACGCAGCCAAAGATCATTGGTATGTTTTGAAATATTATCAAGCACTTGTAAAGTATGATAAAAATTATCCTTGTGAGCCTTACCTTTTACTACATCAACTCCTTGCAATGCTGCCATTTGAGGAAAAATAATATGCAGCAATTGTGTATCAAATAATAATTTAAAACCTGTGGAAGGTTGTGGTGAAAGAATAATTTTATTCAGTTCATCACTCACCCGTTCCACACTCACAATTTTAATTCGCTCACGTTGTTCGTGTATCGCGTTAAGCGAATCTTTATCAATTGTAAAATTTAATTGTGAAGCAAAACGTATGGCGCGCATCATCCGCAATGGATCATCAGAATAAGTAATTACCGGATCGCGAGGTGTGCGGATAAGTTGATTTTTCAGATCAGCCAATCCATCAAAGGGATCAATCAGTGTTCCATAATCTTTTTCATTCAGGCTAATAGCTAAAGCATTTATCGTAAAATCACGTCTTTGCTGATCATCTTCAAGCGTTCCAGTTTGTACACTTGGCTTTCGCGAATGTGATGCGTATGACTCTTTACGTGCACCCACAAATTCTATTTCATAATCCTCATAACGAAGCATGGCAGTACCAAAATTTTTAAAAACTGCAACATTAACATCAGGACCAATTTTAGCAGCAACCTGGTTGGCAATGGCAATTCCATCTCCTAAAATAACTACATCAATATCTTTACTTGGACGCTTTAATAAAATATCACGTACAAAACCACCTATTACAAATGCCTTAGTTGATTGCTCCTTAACTATTGCAGCAATAATTTTAAAAACCGGATGTGTGAGATGTGCTTTCAAAATGTATTAAAAAATGTGTTCGTCATGCTGAATTCACTTCAGCATCCCTTTAATGATGCTGAAACAAATTCAGCATGACGGGCTTTATTATTTACGGATGAATTTGATTTTTCCATCGAGTTCTAATCGCATCATAACCGATGGTTTTGATTGTTTTTTTTCCTGCTGCCGCAAATTTACTACATAGTCAACTCCATCTTTTATAACATCATTTATTTCACTGAAATTTGAAGGAGCTGCTTCATTACTTATGTTAGCGGAAGTGCTGATTAAGGGCTTATTTAATTTCCGAATAAGTTGTTTGCAAAAATCATCTTTCACTATACGGATTGCCACCGATCCATCTTCAGCCACTACGGTGGGAGGGAGGTTGGTTCCTTTCGGATAAATAATAGTCAACGGATTTTCGCTGAATTCTATCAAATCAAAAGCATTTGAAGGAACTTCTTTAACATATCGTTGTAACCGCGATTCATCATCCACCAAAACAATCATACTTTTATTTGCAACACGGTTTTTGATTGCAAAAATTTTTTCTACAGCATTAGCATTTGTTGCATCACAACCAATGCCCCAGATGGTATCAGTAGGATAAAGAATTGTTCCGCCTTCACGTAAAACAGCAACCGTTTTTTTTATTTCTTCTTCAAAAGTCATCTGGTTACGAATTAACGAATAAGTAACGAATGCTACGAATTTAGTTCGAACATCTATTAGTTGTATTTGTAATACATCTCGTTAATTGGTAATCATGCATTATTATTAACGAATAAATAAAGAATGCTACGAATTTAGTCCAAACAACTATTTGTTGTATTCGTAATTCCTATTCGTTTAATTGGAAACCCTGCCTTATATTAATGAATAAGTAACAAATGCTTCAAATTTAGTTCTAGCAACATTCGTTGTATTCGTAATTCATATTCGTTAATTGGCAAGTTTGTCTTATTATTAACGAATAAGTAACCAATGCTACGAATTTAGTCCGAACAACTATTCGTTGTATTCGTAATTCATATTCGCAAATTGGCAAGTATGTCTTATTATTAACGAATAAGTAACCAATGCTACGAATTTAGTCCGAACAACTATTCGTTGTATTCGTAATTCATATTCGTTAATTGGTAACCATGCCTTATTTTCGCACCAATGAAAAAAACACCTGCCGGTAAAAATATTTCTAACAGAAAAATTTCGCGGAAGCGCCCGGTTATTTTAGTTACAAATGATGATGGTATCACTGCTCCGGGTCTGCGTGCTTTGGCTGAAGTAATGAGTACTATAGGAGAGGTGGTGATTGTGGCACCTGACAGTCCGCAATCAGGTATGGGACATGCAATTACTATCGGCAAACCTTTGCGACTGGATAAGGTGAGTTTGCACGGACCGTTGACTGCATATCAATGTTCAGGAACTCCGGTGGATTGTGTGAAGCTTGCAGTAAATAAAATATTAAAACGCAAACCCGATTTGCTGGTATCCGGAATTAATCATGGTTCAAACTCATCTATCAATGTAATTTATTCAGGAACCATGTCGGCTGCAATGGAAGGAGCCATTGAAGGAATTCCATCTATTGGTTTTTCACTGCTTGATTATAGTCTGGATGCTGATTTTCATCCGGCAAAACATTTTATTAAAATCATTACGCAAAATATTTTAAAAATAGGTTTGCCTGAAAACACTTTGCTCAACGTAAATATTCCACAATTACCTGTAAAGAAAATAAAAGGAATAACAGTTTGCAGACAGGCAAATGCAAAATGGCAGGAAGAATTTGATGAACGAATAGATCCTAACAAACGTAAATATTACTGGCTTACAGGTAAATTTATAAATATGGATAAAGGGGATGATACGGATGAGTGGGCTTTAAAACAAGGTTATGTTTCAGTAGTCCCTGTCCAGTTTGATTTTACTGCACATCATGCAATCCCTCATCTTAATAAAGTGAAATGGCATGATTAATCGCTTGCTTCGTGATTCCATTCTTTCAGGAGTTGTAATTGGAATTATTTCTGTCACTTTCAATTATATTTTTCTATTCAACTTTGATAAAGGCTATCAATCCCTTACAGGAAATAATTCTTTTTTGCAGCCACCACGAATTCAGCTTATCATACTTGCGATAAATATTTTGTTATTTCGATTTATGATTGTGAAATGGAATCGTTATCACACAGCCAGAGGATTGTTTTTAGTAATAATTATTGCAATGGCAGGTTATGTATTAAACCGCAGATACCATTTTATTTAAATGAGAACAGATCATTTTCTATTTGGATTTGTCAGTGGATTGATTAGTCCATTGATTGGTTTTTATTTCTATTATTTGTTGTTTTTCCGGTATATGGGTTTCAATTCGTTTTACAGGCATGTTGCTGGAAGTGATAAACTGATTTCTGTTTTAAGTCTTGGAGTTATCCTCAATCTTGCTTTGTTTTTTATTTTTTATCAGAAAGAAAAAGACCGTTCGCTAAGAGGAGTTGTAGGAGCAACTTTTATGTACGCATTTGTAGTGCTTTATTTTAAAATGTTAGGTTAATTAATTCATAATTTGAAATACTACATCATAGCAGGCGAGGCATCAGGTGATTTGCACGCATCAAATCTTATAAAAGAAATAAAAAAAATTGATGTAAACGCAAACTTTCGTTGCTGGGGCGGAGATTTAATGCAGCAACAAGATGGAACACTTGTTAAACATTATCGTGAATTGGCTTTCATGGGTTTTATAGAAGTGATTGCAAACCTGAAAACAATTTTGCGAAACATTGATTTTTGTAAAAAAGATATTTTAAAAAACCGTCCGGATGCTTTGATATTGGTTGATTATCCCGGATTTAATTTACGAATTGCAAAGTTTGCCAAAGATCAAGGCATAAAAGTTTTTTATTACATATCGCCACAGGTTTGGGCATGGAAACAGAATCGCGTTTATAGTATCAAAAAACATGTTGACCGCATGTTTGTGATTTTACCTTTTGAAAAAGAGTTTTATAAACGTTTTGATTATGAAGTGGATTTTGTAGGCCATCCTTTGTTAGATGCTATTGAATCAAATAACACTATTGGAACTGATTCTTTTAAAAAAGAAAGTGGCTTAGATGATTTGCCTTTAGTTGCATTACTGCCCGGAAGCCGTAAACAGGAAATAAATACAATGCTGCCATTGATGCTCAATGCAGTTAAATCATTTAATGACGTGCAATTTGTAATTGCCGGAGCACCATCCGTTTCCGAAGAGTTTTATGAACCTTTTATTAAAGGTTTTAATCATGTTGCGATTGTATTTAACCATACTTATCAGTTGCTCAGTCATTCAAAAGCTGCATTAGTTACTTCCGGAACAGCAACTTTGGAAACAGCTTTGTTTGGCGTTCCTGAAGTGGTTTGTTACAAAGGGAATTTAATCTCTTACCAGATTGCAAAACGCCTGATAAAAGTCGAATATATTTCATTGGTTAACTTGGTTATGAAACGTGAGGTGGTAAAAGAACTTATTCAAAAAGAATTGAATGTGAAGAATCTTGAAATGGAATTAAAGGATATTCTTTACAACGAATGCAAAAGAAAACAGATAGAAGAGGATTATCTTGAACTCAAACATATTCTTGGTGGCGAAGGAGCTTCTGCTAAGACAGCCAAATTGATTTATGCAGATCTACAGAGATAAATCTTTGCTAATTTTAATATAACACTTTGTCTTATAATTAATATTATGTTAAATTGATTATTCTAAATAAAAGGGAACTGATAGCTCCCTTTCTCTCATAATTCTCTATTTAATAGCCTCCATTGCCTTCTTCATTTCTTCGGCTTTTGGCATATCACCTAATCGTAAATACAATTGCTTTAATGAATTTATAGTTGCTATATCTTTTGGATTCAATTGGTAAGCTTTTTCAAAATATGGTTTTGCTTCACCAAACTTAGCATCAAACTGTGTTTTAAGCTTATCAAATTCCGCCTGTTTGCTTGGCGGTAATTTATTCGCTTTGTCAACCATTTCAACTCCCTGGTTAAATATTAATGCTCCCAAATTATAATTCGCATCAAAATATTGCGGATTTAATTCAATAGCTTTTTTATAAGCGGCAATTGCTACTTCCTGGTTACCGGCTTTATCATTAATATTTCCTTTTACGGAATATAAATTCGCATTGCTTGGATCTAAAGCTATTGCCTGATCAATCATTCCTAACGCTTCCTTATCTTTTCCACTAATAAGATAAATATTCAATTGATCCAGCATCAGGTTTGCATCTGCAGGATATTTTTGACGGCCGGCTTGAAGTGTTACTATAGCATTAGCTGTATCTTTTTCTGCCAGGTAAATTTTTGAAAGAAAATTATATCCTTTTGCACCCTGATAATTTAAATCAATAATTTGCTGATAGTATTTCTTAGCTTTAACATAATCCTTTGCTTTTTCCGCTGCCAAAGCTGCGTTATAAATAGCCAGAGTATCTGTTTTGCTGAAATAAGTTTTGCTGATGTCTGCTGATGACTCAAACATATTCACTGCTCCTGAATAATCTTTATCCCTGAATTTATCCACACCTTCATTTAAAAATTGCGAACCAAGAATTGCAATGCTTTTATCCAAATCGTCTTTGTATTCTTTTTTTGAATCAAGTTCCAATGTCTTCTGGTATGATTTATAAGCTTCTTGTAACGAACCCGGTTTCAGTACAGTGAATTCAGGTTTTTTACTCTCATAAATTGCATGATAAATTAATCCCCTGTAATACCAGGTTTTAGCCATTCCTATTGTTGATTCATTGGCTGCTGCCTGATCAATTGCTTCTTTGGCTTTATCAAGGTCATCATAACGTAGATAATTATATGCCGTTTGAACCTGGGCTTTTTGAGCAAATGCTAAATTGCTTATTGCAAGGATTGTAAATACAAGAATGATTTTTTTCATATTTTGAGTTTAAGATTCAATGTTTAAGATCAAAGTTCAATCTCTTCATTCGTAAATTCATTTCCGATACATGGGATCGTATTCGTAGATATTCCCTTTTATTCTTCAGGATTTGTTTCTTCTGTTGTATTTGAATTATCCACATCACCTTGTTCATTTGATTCATCAGAAGGATTTATATTTGATTCTGACTGCGGCTCAACACCAATTGCATCTTCAATAATTGTGGGAGTTACAATCTCTTCCACTTTTGCAACGGATGCAATTTCATCATCATCATCAAGCTTTATTAATCTAACTCCTTGTGTTGCTCTTCCCATAACTCGCAATTCATCCACAGGCATACGAATAGTTATGCCGGATTTATTAATGATCATTAAATCATCACTTGCAAGCACCGCCTTAATGGCAATTAGTTTACCTGTTTTATCTGTAACATTAATTGTTTTTACTCCTTTAGCACCACGATTTGTAACACGGTATTCATCAATATCAGATCGCTTGCCATAACCTTTTTCACTCACCACCAATATGGTTTCTTTTTCAGCATCCTGGATGCAAATCATACCAACTACTTTATCAGGTTTCTCTCCTAATTTAACACCGCAAACGCCAATTGAATTTCTTCCAACTGCACGCACAGTTTTTTCATTGAACCGTACTAATTTTCCATTAGTTGTCGCAAGCATGATCTCGTTATTACCATTGGTAAGACGTGCTTCCAACAATTGATCTCCTTCTTCAATATTAATGGCATTGATACCATTTTGTCTTGGACGCGAATACGCTTCTAAGGTTGTTTTCTTAATGGTTCCATCGTTAGTACACATTACAATAAAATTATTGTTGATGTATTCCTGATCTTCCAGATCTTTCACATTAATAAAAGCTTTCACTTTATCATCAGGTGTGATACTGATTAAATTCTGAATTGCCCTTCCTTTTTGATTCTTATTTCCTTCAGGCACTTCATAGGCTCTAAGCCAGAAACATTTTCCTTTCTCCGTAAAGAGCAATAAATAATTATGATTGGTTGCAACAAATAAATGCTCTACAAAATCCTCATCACGAGTTGCGGTTCCCATTGAACCTCTTCCGCCACGACCTTGTGTACGGTATTCATCTAATGGTGTGCGTTTGATATAACCCATGTGAGAAATCGTGATCACTACTGCCTCATCAGCAATTAATTCTTCCATAGAAAAATCATCTCCGGAAAAAACAATTTCAGTTCTGCGAGGGTCACCGTATTTCTCTAACATCTCAGTCATCTCCACTTTCAGAATGCTGAATCTTATCTTTTCATCACCAAGCACTTCTTTGTACCAATCAATCAGCTTCATCAGTTCAGCATATTCAGCTTTGATTTTATCCCGTTCTAAACCGGTAAGTCTCTGCAGCCTTAATTCAAGAATTGCTTTTGATTGAATTTCGGTCAAAGCAAAATTTGCCATCAAGCCGGTTTTAGCTTCATCAGGTGTTTGTGATTTACGGATTAATGCAATCACTTCATCAAGATGATCTAACGCAATAAGCAATCCTTCCAATATATGTGCGCGTTTCTCTGCTTCTGCTAACTCATATCTTGTTTTGCGGATTAATACTTCGTGACGGTGCTCTACATAATGATGAATTAAATCTTTAAGATTCAACATCATGGGCCTGCCATGCACTAATGCAATATTATTAATGCTAAAAGAAGTTTGAAGTGAAGTGTATTTGTATAAATTATTCAAAACAACGTTAGCCATTGCATCACGTTTTATCTCATACACCACTCTCATTCCATCACGATCCGATTCATCGCGTATATCACTTATTCCTTCTAATTTCTTTTCATTAATCAGGTCAACGGTTTTCTTAATCATTTCAGCCTTGTTCACCTGAAAAGGAATTTCCGTAACAATAATCCGCTCACGGTTGCCTTCCATATTTTCAATGGTTGCTTTAGCGCGAAGTACCACACGACCACGACCTGTTGCATAAGCTTCTTTAACTCCGCTCATTCCATAAATAATTCCACCTGTTGGAAAGTCAGGAGCTTTTACATGTTGCGATAATTCTTCAATTGTGATATCTCTGTTTTCAATATAAGCGATAACGGCATTCAACACTTCTGTTATGTTATGCGGAGCCATATTAGTGGCCATACCAACAGCAATTCCTGAAGCTCCATTCACTAAAAGATTAGGAATCTTAGCAGGTAAAACAGTGGGCTCTTCTAATGTATCATCAAAATTCAAACGGAAATCAACAGTATCTTTATCAATATCAGCCAGCATTTCTTCCGCAATCTTTTTTAGCCTTGCTTCAGTATATCGCATTGCTGCTGGACTGTCGCCATCAACAGAACCAAAATTTCCCTGGCCATCCACTAATGGATAGCGTAAGCTCCACACCTGCGCCATACGAACCATCGCATCATAAACAGAAGTATCTCCATGAGGGTGATACTTACCAAGCACCTCCCCTACTATTCTTGCTGATTTTTTATAAGGACGATTGGAGAGTACACCCAAATCCAACATCCCAAACAAAACCCTGCGATGAACAGGTTTTAATCCATCACGCACATCGGGTAATGCACGCGATACGATCACTGACATTGAATAATCAATGTAAGCTGTTTTCATTTCATCTTCAATGTTAATCCTGATTATTTTTTCGCCTTCTGCCATAAAATGTTAATAGTTGTATGATATATTGTCAGTAAATTTAAGTGTGCTAAAACCGTAATTTCGTTGTGTTAATAGCGATGTTGATAAAACAGTTTTCAGAGAGACAAAGATAAGTATTCGAAGTCATACTTTTGAGTGAAACAAAACAGTATTTTATCAACATAGCAATGTGCACGTAATAACACAACATACACATTGACAGACGAAATACAAAACCGTATCTTAGGCACGTTATTAGCATATAATCAGTGAAAAAAATTCTTTAATTAAACAGAAATAAAACCTTTTTAAATTGAACAACGTAGAACTCCTCAAAACAATTAATATATATGGAAGCTAAATTTTCACCCCGGGTAAAAGACGTAATCACTTACAGCAGAGAAGAAGCATTGCGTTTAGGGCACGATTATATTGGTACCGAACATTTATTGCTTGGCCTCATCCGTGAAGGAGAAGGCATGGCAATTAAGTTTTTAAAATCGCTCAATATCAATCTTGTCGAATTAAGAAAATCAATTGAGAATGCAGTGAAGGGCAGCACCGGAACTGTTTCAAATCTCAATAATATTCCGCTTACCAAACAGGCGGAAAAAGCATTGAAGATAACTTACCTTGAAGCAAAAATTTTCAAGAGCGAGATTATCGGAACTGAACATTTGTTGCTTTCGATTTTAAAAGACGAAGACAACATTGCAACTCAAATTCTAAATCAGTTTGGTGTTACTTATGATATTATGAGAGAAGAATTAGAAATGTTTAAATCCAATTTCAGAGCAGAATCTCCTCAGTCGTCTTCTGATGATGATCCTTATTCTAAGGATGATGATGGACCGTCATTCGGTACTTCAAAGAAAGCCGGTGACAGTAAATCCAAAACTCCGGTGCTTGATAACTTCGGACGTGATTTAACCAAAGCTGCTGAAGAAGGTAAACTGGATCCTATTGTTGGTCGTGAGAAAGAGATTGAGCGTGTATCACAGATTTTATCGCGCAGAAAAAAGAACAATCCTATTCTGATAGGTGAACCTGGTGTGGGTAAATCAGCGATTGCTGAAGGACTTGCCTTGCGTATCATTCAACGTAAAGTTTCCAGAATTTTATTCAATAAAAGAATTGTTACCCTTGATCTTGCTTCTTTAGTTGCCGGTACCAAATACCGTGGTCAATTTGAAGAGCGAATGAAAGCGGTGATGAATGAACTGGAAAAATCGCCTGATGTAATTTTATTTATTGATGAGATTCATACCATCATTGGTGCAGGTGGAGCTTCAGGATCGCTTGATGCATCCAATATGTTTAAGCCTGCTCTTGCTCGTGGAGAAATTCAATGTATAGGTGCAACTACCTTAGATGAGTATCGTCAGTACATTGAAAAAGATGGTGCATTAGACCGTAGATTTCAGCGCGTAGTAGTTGATCCAACTTCTATAGATGAAACAATACAGATTCTTCAAAACATTAAAGATCGTTATGAAGAACATCATCATGTAAATTATACACCTGCAGCCATTGAAGCTTGTGTTAAATTAACAAGTCGTTATATTACTGATCGTTTTTTACCGGATAAAGCCATTGATGCATTGGATGAAGCTGGTTCGCGTGTGCATATTTCCAACATACATGTTCCGCCAAATATTATTGAGCTTGAAACAAAAGTTCAGGATATAAAGAATGAGAAAAATCGTGTGGTACGCAGTCAGAAATATGAAGAAGCTGCACGTTTGCGTGATACAGAAAAACAATTGTTAGAGCAATTGGAAGCTGCTAAGAAAACGTGGGAAGAAGAAACAAAAACACAGCGTTACACGGTTGACCTTGAAAATGTTTCTGAAGTGGTAGCGATGATGAGCGGTATTCCTGTAAACAGAATTGCACAGGCAGAAACTGCCCGGTTAATAAAAATGCCGGAAGAGTTGCGCGGAAAAGTAATTGGTCAGGATGAAGCTGTGAAGAAAGTTGTGAAAGCTATTCAACGGAACCGTGCAGGATTGAAAGATCCGAACAAACCAATCGGGACTTTTATTTTCCTTGGTCCTACGGGAGTTGGTAAAACAGAATTAGCAAAAGTATTAAGCCGTTATTTATTTGACAGCGAAGATTCACTCATTCGTATTGACATGAGTGAATACATGGAAAAATTTGCAGTATCACGTTTGATCGGAGCGCCTCCGGGATATGTGGGTTATGAAGAAGGTGGACAGTTGACTGAACGCGTTAGACGTAAACCATATTCTGTTGTGTTGTTAGATGAAATAGAAAAAGCACATCCGGATGTATTCAACCTGATGTTACAGGTTTTAGATGATGGTCAATTGACAGATAGTTTAGGACGTAAAGTAGATTTCAAAAACACAATTGTGATTATGACTTCTAACATTGGTTCGCGTCAGTTGAAAGATTTCGGATTGGGTGTTGGATTTAATTCAGGTGCACGTCAAAGTCAGTCGGAAGAAAATACACGGAGTGTGATTGAGAATTCTTTAAAGAAAGCATTTGCTCCTGAATTCCTAAACCGTATTGATGATGTTGTAATCTTTAACAGTTTGACCAAAGATGATATTCATAAAATCATTGACATCGAATTGGATTATCTCTATAAACGTGTAAACGAGTTAGGATACAAGATCAAACTTACCGAAGAGGCAAAAGATTTTCTCTCTGAAAAAGGATACGACTCAGCCTTTGGTGCACGGCCATTAAAACGTGCTATCCAGAAATATGTGGAAGATCCATTGGCAGAAGAAATCATAAAAGCAGAATTAAGTGAAGGCGATATGTTTGAGCTTACGCATGATAAAGATGCGGATGTATTGCGCATCATCATGACCAAACCTGCGAAGCCGAGGAAGAAAAAAGAAGAGAGTTAACATACTTTATTTAGAATAATAAAAAGCCCTGCAAAATTTTTTGCAGGGCTTTTTTTATCTGATCGCAGGATACTTTTTCAGAAAAAATTTACAATGGAATGACTTATTCTTTACTTTTGATTATTCTGAAAATTCCCTCAATTCTTTAACACTTAAATCAAATCTTAATGAGAAAAGCTTTACTTCTTACCTGTTTATTTATTCTAACATTACTCCTACCCGATCACCTTTTTGCGCAGGACTGGGTTGCTAAAATGCGTGACCACAGCGTTAACTTTTTTGAAGTGCAAAAAGCCTTTAACAAATATTATCAGAAAAAAGAAAAAGAGCTGGAGAAAAAACAAAGGCGATCAAAAAAAGATCTTGAAGCAGATGGCGAAGAATCAGAAATACCTGGCTATACTCAATATAAGCGTTGGGAATGGCTGATGGCACCAAGGGTTTCGGCTTCCGGAGAAAGATTTAATCCCTCACAGGTATGGCAGGAATCGCAGAAGTATAAAGCGAAGTTTCCATCTAATACAGCTGCGGGCAACTGGACATTTATTGGTCCTTCCAATACCTCAGGTTTATCAGGAGCCGGACGCTTAAACTTTGTGCGGATTCATCCCAATAATCCTAATACAATTTTTGTAGGTTCTCCCGCAGGTGGACTTTGGAAATCTACTGATGGTGGAATTACCTGGGCAACGAACACTGATCAGTTAGCGCAGGTAATTGGTTGTTCTGACCTGGCTATTGATCCAACAAATACAGATATAATGTATCTCGCCACCGGTGATGGTGATGGTGCGGATACTTATACTGTAGGAATACTTAAATCAATTGATGGCGGTCTTACATGGAACACAACAGGACTTTCTTATTATATGGGTAATTCAAGGCAACTAAGTAAAATCCTTATTGATCCTTCAAATACCAGCAACTTGATTGTTGCAGGTACTGGCGGAATATTCAGAAGTACAGATGCTGGCGTAACTTTTAATCAGGTGCAGGCTGGAACATTTAAAGATCTTGAATTCAAACCGGGTGATCCTACAACAGTTTATGCCTGTGGTGCAGAGTTTTACAAATCAACAGATTCAGGTCAGACCTGGACTAAGATAACCTCAGGCTTACCCACAGCTGCAAATGTCAGTCGCATGGCAATAGCTGTTACTGCTGCCGATGCAAACTATATTTACCTGATTGCGGGATTGCCTGCACCGGGCTATGGCACTCAGGGATTTTATAAGTCATCCAATAGCGGAACAAGCTTTGTTAATATAAGCACACCTGCTTTAGGTAATCAGCAATGGTATGATTTAGCCATAGCCGCATCGCCAACCAACAGCCAGGAAATTGCTATTGGAGGACAAACAGATTTTATACGTTCTACTGATGGTGGAATAAACTGGAATGACATTGGAGGCATTACCCATGTTGATTACCATGATATTATCTATACCAATGGAAATACGATGTATGTAACCAGCGATGGTGGTATTTATCGTACTACAAACAATGGCAGCAACTGGACAAACCTGAATCATAATCTTGCGATTTCAGAGATGTATGGCTTTGGTCAATCAGCCACTAATCAGAATTTAATGATACAAGGATGGCAGGACAATGGCACTAACCGTTATAATGGTGTTAACTGGAGCTCCATTTTGGGAGGCGATGGAATGTTATGCTTTATTGACTGGAATGATGATCAGAAAATGTGGGCTGAATATTATAATGGAAGTCTGCAAAAATCTACTAATGGAGGAGCAAGCTTTTCAGTGGCTGACAATGGTATTAATGAAACTGGTGCATGGGTTACTCCATGGTTGCAGGATCCTATTGTTCCATCAACCATTTATGCAGGCTTTGTAAATTTATGGAAAAGCCTTGACGGTGGAAATACCTGGACCGTTCTGAGTTCATTTTCAACTTCCACCAATGTTACCAATTTTGCTGTTTCTCCTGCCAATAATCTGGTTATGTGGGTTGCGAAACCTGGAGAGCTATATCTGAGTGTGGATGGAGGATCTTTCTGGACTTCAATAACAAATATTCCTGCTGGAACGATTACCGGAATTGCCTGTAGTAATACAGATGAAAATAAAGCCTGGATTACCTATTCAGGATTCAACAATAATATTAAGGTGCTTCAAACCGATGACCAGGGTGCTTCGTGGATAAATTTATCAGCTTCAGTTCCTAATATTCCTGTAAACTGTATTACCTATACAAATAATTCTAACGATGCAATTTATATAGGTACTGATGTGGGTGTTTTTTATAAAGATGCTTCTTTGAATGTGTGGCAACCATTTTATAGCGGTTTACCAAATGTACAAGTGACTCAGCTTTCCATTTTTTACGGTACACCTACTAAGTTGAGAGCATCTACCTACGGACGAGGCATGTGGGAATCTGACCTTTATATTCCCGGCAGTTATGCACCCACCGCATCATTTGTATCAGACAAGAGTATTTCATGTCCCGGAGCTGCTGTTCAGTTTACTGACTACTCCGCTGGACAGCCGACAGGATGGAACTGGTCGTTTCCCGGAGGATCCCCATCTACATCCACCCAACAAAACCCTTTGGTATATTATAACACTCCCGGCGCATTTTCTGTTACACTTGATGTAACAAATTCCATTGGCAATAACTCAGCAACTTATAATAATTTCATCACCATAACTTCCAGTCCTTTTAACGCACCTGCAACAACGGGTGCAACTATATGCGGACCGGGAACTGTTAATTTATCAGCAACCGGTTCAGGCACTGGTACACTTCGCTGGTGGAATGCTCCGGGTGGAGGTAATGTGCTGGCAACAGGAAATACTTATTCTCCCACTATAGCAGGGACAACAAATTTTTATGTTGATGAGGATTTTCCGGGAGGAGGAATTGAACAAGCAGGTGCAATAGACAATAGCATGGGTGCAGGAATGTTTTTTACTGCAAATGATATAAGAGGTTTATACTTTAATGTAACAAATCCTGTAAGAATAACTTCTTTTGAAGTTTATCCTAATTCGGACGGAAACCGCACCATCGAAATTTTAGATGCACTGGGAAATACTTTTGCTGACACTACCATTTTTATGACTGCAAGTCCTACAAATCCGCTTACTGTGAATGTTGATTTTATTTTATATCCCGGAACCGGTTATTTTATAAAATGCCGTGGTTATGTTGACTTATTCAGAAACAGTGCAGGTGCTGTTTATCCTTATAACAGTACTAATGGAGATGTGACTATAACCGGAAGCAATGCCGGATCACCCGGCTACTATTATTTCTTCTACAACTGGGCTTATACCCCGTTAACCTGTAATACTGCACGGGCATTGTGTGTTGCATATGATACCTGTACTGTTATTGGAATAAATAGTTTATCAGCAAATAATCAGCTGATCATTTATCCTAATCCAAACAACGGAACATTTTCATTGAAGTTTAAAACTGAAGAAAAGGATAATTTTCAATTGAAAATTACGAATGCCATTGGTCAGATTATTTACGAGGAAAATATTAATTCCTTTACAGGAGAATATGGAAAGGAATTCGATATGCGTAAGTTTGAAAAAGGAATTTACATGTTAAGTATTGCTAATTCAAATAAAAAAATTGTTCGCAAGCTGGTAACTTATTAAACATCTTTTTTACAGATATTAATTAAAAGCTGTCCTCAAAAGACAGCTTTTTTTATCAGTGTTCAATAATATTTTAACTCCATTTATCTTTGCATAATGCAGGAACCATTAATCGCACATACACAGGAACTGGATGTTAAAATCGAATCCTCATGGAAAGAAAAACTAAAAGAGGAATTTACAAAGCCTTATTTTCTGCAACTCATTCAATTCATAAAACAAGAACGTGAATCAGGCAATAAAATCTATCCTGCAGGAAACAGAATTTTTGCTGCATTTGATTATACTCCTTTCGATAAACTCAAAGTTATAATTTTAGGTCAGGACCCTTATCATGGAACCGGGCAGGCAAACGGCTTATGCTTTTCCGTAAATCATGGAATCAATAAGCCACCTTCTTTGCAGAATATTTTTAAAGAACTGAAAGACGATTTAGGAATACCTCTTCCTCCTACCGGAAACCTGGAAGCATGGGCTAAACAAGGTGTGCTGTTATTAAATGCGACTCTTACCGTTCGTGCTAATGAAGCTGGTTCTCACCAGCAAAAAGGCTGGGAACAATTTACTGATGCGGTGATAAAAAAAATTTCAGAAGATGCAACAGGAATCATTTTTTTATTATGGGGTAAATATGCTCAGGCAAAAGAAATATTGATTGATGCAAATAAACATTACATACTTAAGGCAGCACATCCCTCACCGCTAGCACGTGGAGCATTTTTCGGATGTAAACATTTTTCGCAAACAAATGAGATATTGAAGATATCAGGAAAACAACCAATTGACTGGAATGTTGTATAATTCTTAATAGGTAAATTAATTATTATCTGTACAACTCGAACAAAACTTAGTTTTACCACTCATTAATAATCAAGCTGCACTTTATGACTATTGATACACAAATCACAAAAACAAAATTTACACGTTCGCAGGTTTTTGCAATCACCATACTTTCACTCACACAATTTACAGTTGTACTTGATTTCATGGTGATGTCGCCATTGGGTGATATGTTAATGAAATCAATGAATCTTAGTACTACACAATTCGGCTTTGCAGTATCTGCTTATGCTTTTAGTGCGGGTATTTCAGGTTTTCTCACAGCTGGTTTCGCTGACCGTTTTGACCGTAAAAAACTACTGTTGTTTTTTTATGTTGGATTTATTGCCGGCACTTTATGCTGTGGACTTGCCAATACTTACACACTCCTGATAGCAGCAAGAATTGTAACGGGTGTATTTGGAGGTGTAATAGGTTCCATCTCCATGGCAATAGTAGCAGATTTATTTCCGCTTGAACAACGTGGCAGGGTGATGGGATTTTTACAAATGGGTTTCGGTGCAAGCCAGGTGCTTGGTATTCCCATTGGTTTATACCTTGCAAATGTGTGGGGATGGCAAGCGCCTTTTTTGATGATTGTTGGATTGTCCATCTTAATCTGGTTAATTGCTTTAATAAAATTGCGACCTGTCAACAAACATCTCTTAGTGCAAACAGACCGCACTGCACTAACGCATCTCTGGCATACTATTGCTAACCGGCATTACCGGATTGGATTTCTTGCTACTGCTTTCCTGTCATTAGGTGGTTTTATGATGATGCCATGGGGAAGTGCTTTTGCAATCAACAATCTTCATGTTACCACTCATCAACTTCCGATTTTGTTTATGGTAGCAGGAATTGCTACACTCTTTATAATGCCTGTTATCGGTAAGCTAAGCGATAAAATGGATAAATTTAAATTATTTACTATCGCATCTTTATGGATGATTGTAGTAGTAATAATTTACACCCACCTAACCCCTGTGCCGTTTGCAGTAGTTATGGCAATGAATGTTGTGATGATGATGGGTATCATGAGCCGTATGGTACCTTCGATGGCATTGGTTACTGCCTTACCTGAGTTAAAAGATCGTGGAGCCTTTATGAGTGTAAACTCCTCACTGCAGCAAATTGCAGGAGGCATTGCCGCGGGTATCGGAGGAATGGTAGTTGTACAAAAAACAAAATACAGTCCACTGGAACATTTTGACACATTAGGTTTTATGATTGTGTTAATCACGCTTGCATGTATTTTTTTAGTATATCGTGTGAGTAAGTTGATCAAAAGAAGATCAGAAAGCACAACAAAAATTTTAGTTGGTGATTTTACTTCTGAAAAAGTTTAATTTTCTTTAAGATCATTAATCTAAAATAAAAAAGCGCAAGATTGCTCTTGCGCATAGAAAAGTCAGTTGGAGGTTTTTCTTTT
>JANLZB010000051.1:0-37985 GCA_031366005.1 Bacteroidota bacterium
TAAAGACCAAAAAGTTATTGCGGGTTCCATTAATGGAAATGGTTCTGTTAAAGTAAAAGTTACTAATGCTTCAAAAGATTCTTATTTGTCAAGAGTAATTAAATTGGTTGACGATGCACAAAAAACAAAATCAAAAACACAATTACTTGCTGACAAAGCAGCAAGAATTTTAACCATTGTTGCATTGGTTGCAGGGTTCGCAACATTCTTTTTTTGGTATTTAATTGCCAAAGAAACTTTCGTGTTTGCATTGGAAAGAATGGTAACAGTAATTGTTATTTGTTGTCCTCATGCTTTAGGGCTTGCAGTTCCGTTAGTAGTTGCAATTTCAACTTCACTCTCTGCAAAAAATGGATTACTCATAAAAAATAGAACAGCATTTGAGAACGCAAGAAAAATCACAACAATTATTTTTGATAAAACAGGAACACTCACTTTCGGAAAGTTTGAAGTAGCACGCATTTCTCCCCTCTCCTTTGGAGAGGGGCTGGGGGTGAGGTTAGATGAAAAAGAAATCATTCGTATCGCAGCAGCATTAGAACAAAATTCAGAACACCCCATTGCAACAGGAATTATTTCAAAAGCAAAAGAACTTGCTATCACAATTCCATCAGTAAATAATTTCAAAGCAATAACAGGAAAAGGAATTGAAGCAGATGTAGAAGGAAAAAATATAAAAGTGGTAAGCCCCTTCTATCTCAAAGAAAATAAAATTGCATTGCCCGAAAATTATACAAGCACAACAGCCGAAACAATTGTGTTCCTGATTATCAATAATCAGTTAGCAGGTTACATTGGGTTAGCAGATAAAATAAGACCTGAATCAGCCGAGGCAATTAAAACACTTCACGAAAATAATATCAAATCCATTTTGCTTACAGGCGATAATGCAACAGTAGCCAAGAGTGTGAGTGACGAATTAAGGATGGATGGATTCTTTGCCGAAGTATTGCCGCACCAAAAGCTAGAAAAAATAAAAGAGCTGCAGAGCAAAGGAGAATTTGTTGCCATGACGGGTGACGGAGTGAATGATGCACCGGCATTGGCTCAAGCCGATATAGGAATTGCAGTAGGAAGCGGAAGTGATATTGCAGCAGAAACAGCAGGAATCGTTTTAGTAAACAGCAATCCGCAAGATATTACCAGTTTGATTTTGTTCGGTAAAGCCACTTACAAAAAAATGATTCAGAATTTAATTTGGGCAACAGGTTACAATGTAATTGCGCTTCCATTAGCAGCAGGAGTTTTGTATAAATGGGATATCATGCTAAGTCCTGCAGCAGGAGCAGTGTTAATGAGTTTAAGCACCATTGTGGTTGCCATCAATGCAAAAATGTTAAAAGTAAAATCCGTTTCTTAATCTCAAATGAAATTCACAGCAGAAATAACAAAATCTAATTCAATGATTTCACTATTAAAGAAAGCAATAAAAGCATTTCGGAACTTCTTTAAAAAAGATTGTTGCAAATAAATAATAAACAGAGTATGAAGAACAGAATAATCTTAATTGCAATTGCTTTTCTTATTTATGACGTTGCACCAGCACAAACACCACCTGTTACTTACACTTGCGTAATGCATCCTGAAATCCATTCCACCAAACCCGGCAACTGCCCTAAATGCGGAATGAAACTGATAAAGGAAAAATCAAAGACTGTTGCTAATCCATCAACACATAATCATGATGAAATGCAAATGCCAAAAGATACATCCAAGAAAAAACCAATGGATATGGGAAACATACAACCTCAGGTTAAACCGGATAGCATGAACTACGGTAGTCCCAAAATTTTAAATCAGGAAATTGAACATGAAAATCAAAAGCCGGGTAAACGTGTAGTGTATCATTTATATGTTGCAGATACGATTGTAAATTATACTGGGAAACATAAACATGCAATTGCAATCAATGGATTAATACCTGCACCTACATTATACTTTACCGAAGGTGACACAGCAGAAATCTATTTACATAATCTCTTGAAGAAAGAAACATCTATTCACTGGCACGGTGTAATATTACCCAACAGGTTTGATGGAGTTCCTTACTTGACCACAGCGCCTATTGAACCCGGAGAAACTCACTTGTTTGAATTTCCCGTAGTTCAAAACGGAACGTACTGGTATCACTCACACACCAAAACACAGGAACAAAATGGAATGTATGGTGCATTAATTTTTTATAAGAAAGATAAAAATGGGAGAGACGGTTTCCCCTCTCCTTTGGAGAGGGGATTAAGTGGTGAGGTCCCGATTGTATTAAGTGATTGGACCAATGAAAAACCTTATGAGGTTCATCGCAGCTTGCACATGGCTACTGACTGGTATGCAATTAAAAAACACAGCACACAGAATTATGCAGAAGCAATCCGCACAGGTCATTTTAAAACCAAACTAACCAACGAATGGAAAAGAATGTTGGCAATGGACGTGAGTGATGTTTGGTACAATAATTTTTTAACCAATGGTAAACCTGAATTGGAAGAACCCCAATTTAAAAAAGGTGATAAAGTCAAATTAAGAATTGTCAACGGAGGTGCTGCAACTTATTTCTGGTTAACTTATGCAGGAGGTAAAATGACTGTAGTCGCAAATGATGGGGAAGATGTTGAACCTGTTGAAGTGGATCGATTAATAATTGCAGTTGCAGAAACATACGATGTGATTGTTACCATACCCGAAGACATGAGCTATGAATTTCTTGCAACAGCAGAGGACAGGACTAAATCAACTTCGCTATGGTTAGGTAGTGGTATGAAAATGAAAGCAGACCCACTACCCAAGTTAAAATATTTTGCGGGAATGAAAATGATGAATGGCATGATGAAGATGAATGGCAACATGGATGATATGGGAATGCAAATGGCAAATCAAACTATGGACATGAACACCGTGATGTATCCTGAAATTACGGGCGAAGAAAAATCCAAAAAGAAAACTGATAATATAAAAACCGATAATATGCAAGGTATGGACATGGCACCCTCTCCTTTGAAGAGGACGGAGGATGAAGAAGAAATTGTCACACTTAATTATGGCATGTTGCGTTCGCCAAAAAAAACCACACTGCCGGCAGGAACAGAAAGAGAATTTCATTTTGAATTAACTGGAAACATGAATCGTTTTGTATGGAGCATCAATAACAAAACAGTTTCAGAAGCAGATAAAATTTTCATTCATAAAGGGGAGAACATAAAAATTATTTTAAATAACAATACCATGATGCGTCATCCGATGCATCTGCATGGTCATTTTTTCAGAGTGTTAAACGGACAAGGGAAACACGCACCTTTAAAAAATGTGTTGGATATTATGCCAATGGAAACAGATACCATTGAATTTGCAGCAACAGAAAGTGGAGACTGGTTTTTTCATTGTCATTTACTCTATCACATGATGAGTGGAATGGGCAGAATATTTTCTTATGAAAATTCTCCACCCAATCCCGAACTGCCTAATCCAAAAAAATCAATCCGGAAATTATTTCGTGACGACAGGCAATTTCATCCGATGGCAAGAATTGGAATAGAGAGTAACGGAAGTGATGGAGAAGCAATGCTTGCAAATACACGATGGAAAATAGCAACCATGTGGCATCTCGGTTATCATGATATGCATGGGTATGAAAGTGAAACAATGATAGGAAGGTATTTCGGTAAAATGCAATGGTGGTATCCGTATGCAGGTTTTGATTATCACTATAAAAAAGAAGGGATGCCCTCAACAAATTTTTTTGACATGGAAAATAGTCCGAAAAATATTTTCGGTGCAGAGAGTTACACGGGATTGGGACAAGTCAGTAACAAAAACAATCGCAAAGCATTTGTAGCAGGATTAGAATATACGTTACCAATGCTTTTTATTGCAGATGCAAGAATTGATACAGATGGTAAAGTAAGATTACAATTAAGCAGGGAAGATGTTCCGGTTACAAGCCGGTTACGTTTCAGCATTATGGCAAACACGGATAAAGAATACATGGCAGGTTTGCGTTACATCATCACAAAATATTTTGGTGTTTCAACTCACTACGACAGTGATATGGGATTGGGCGCGGGAATTACTATAAACTATTAAAAAGATAAAATAATATTACTTTTTATTCCGCAAAAAGAAGAGAGAACCGTAAGCAGCAGCGAAAAAAATAAGTCCTGCAACTATCGCAAGCGCAATTGCTCCAATAAAATATTGAAAAAAATAAATGTGTATGGACTCAAGTGTGATGGAATGAAAAGAAGTAAAAGTGTAATCACTTTTCACAAAAAAACCACCTGTCAAATAGCTGAGATATATGATAACAGGAATCACTGGTGGTATACTAATATTTGCTGCCACAATAAATAATACCTTATTCATTCTGAATAAAATTGAAAGCGGAATACCAATCAGCAGCTGAAAACCCCATATGGGAAAAATCCCCATAAAAACTCCGAAACCAATAGAAGCAGCTTTCTTCAAATTGCTTTCTTCAGGTTTGAGTGCTTCATTTTTTATTATAGAAACAAAGTTTTTTTTTAAAAGACGTTTTGGCAAATAATAAATCAATGTGAGTGTAACTAAATAGACTCTTAAAATACTGATGCGCGTAAAATCTTTAAACGGACGGAAATGACTTACTCTTTCATCCATATCATAAAGCACTTTTACTTTTACAGGAATTATTTTTACTCCTTTCCAGGCAAGCTTTACAATTACTTCAATCTCTGTTTCAAATTTGTTCGTGAATAATTTTATTTTTTTTAAATGATTTAAAGGATACAACCTGAATCCGGTTTGTGTATCAGGAAGCTGAATGCCCGATTCAACCCAGAACCAGAAATTTGAAAACTTATTTCCAAATGAACTTTTCTTAGGCACTCCTTCCTGCGTCATATCACGTGCTCCCATCAATAACGCTCCGGGGTTTTCATGCGCCTTCTTAATCATTACCGGTATATCATCAGGAAAATGCTGACCATCTGAATCAATGGTTATTGCATTATCAAAACCACGTTTTATTGCTTCTGCAAAAGCTTTTCTTAATGAAAATCCTTTTCCTTTATTTTCAGGATTGTTAAGTAAAATAATTTTATCATGATACTGTTGTAAAATATTAAAAGTATTATCAGTTGATCCATCATTAACAACAATCACATCATCACCTTTTGAATATTTCAATACTCCATCAAGAACAGACTGGAGTGTTTTCGCATTATTGTAAGTTGGTATGATTATGCAGCCATTATATATCATGCAATTCCATCACTGATAAATTGCACTGAATTTAAAATAAGCAATTTGTTCTTTTTCTCCAACTGCATTCACTTTAATGGTATCATCCACCATTAACAGATCAATTACTACTGCGATGGAAGGGGTATTTACAGGATTAAGTATGTTTAAAAATTTACATTTTGAAATGGTCTTCAACTGCAAATCTTTTTTAAAATGATACTCGAGAATTTCTTTCACCATTTGCAATTGAACCACACCGGGAGTTACAGGATTATCAGGGAAATGCCCGTCAAAAATTTTATGTTTTGCATTCAGCTCAATATTTGCAATTAACTTTTCTGAAGAATCATTAATCTCTGAAATGGTAAAGAAGTCATTAATCAGCATGCATCAGAATTTTGAAAAGACTTCATCATTTATTTTTTCGTTAAAGGTCTGCTTAAAAAACTTCATTGTGCTTTTATCGCCTGAATGTTCAAAAAATTTCAACTCATTAAGATGTAAAGATTCTTTGGCAAAAGACATCTGTATCTTATCAAAAAACTTTTTCATTTTTTTTTGTTTGGGAACCAGCATCACAATATACTCATTCTTGTTTTCGTAATAAGAAGCTGCGAAAGTCTTACTGTCAAGATAGGAACCGTTAACAAGCATCAATAATAATTCTTTTATTTTATTCACCATTCTTTTTGCTGCCGTCACATCTTTCTCCTTTCCGTTTTCCTTAATCTTAATCTTATCATCATTGATGAGGATAATGTATTCAAATGGTTGTTTTTGCTCCCATCTTATTTTATCATCTTTCTTGTAATAAAAAAGACCTGCAGATTTTTGTGGTTCCTTTAAGTAAGAAAGATTTTTTTCATCCATAAAATCGGCTTTGATGGATGTGGTGGTGGAAGAAACTGTTTTGAGTTTTTTAAAAAACTCTGCACTGTTTGATAGTGGTTTCATCTCCTGTGCATTAGCAAACAGCACGTTTAAAATAAAAAACAACACGTAAAATATTTTTCTGTTCATGATGTCTATCTTGTTAATTCTGCGAAGGAAGCAATTTTGATTCCGTTTTTTTTACAATGTGAAATAATTCCCGGTAATGCCTCCAGCGTAACCTTGCGATCGTCATGTAAAAGAATAATTGAACCCGGAGAAATCAGTCTGGCCACATGGTTTATCAATTGCTCTTTACTTTTCATCAGTGTATCAAAACTTCTGAGTGTCCATCCAAAGGAAGTTAATTTTAATTGATTTAATACACTTCTGTAACGTGAAGTAGTAATTCCATAAGGAGGTCTGAAGAACAGAGAAGGTTTGCCGATTGCCTTTTCAATAGCTGCAGAACATTTATTTATATCGTTCATTAATTTATCTTTTGAAAGCATTGCGATTTTATTACTGTGACTGTAAGTGTGATTCGCAATTACGTGTCCTTTCTCATGCAATGCTTTAACAATACCAGGATACCTTTCTACTTTATTACCAATCACAAAAAAAGCAGCTTTGATATTTTCCGATTCAAGTATTTCAAGAATTTTCGGTGTTATCTCAGGATCTGGTCCATCATCGAATGTCAGATAAACAGAATCGTTCTCCCCTTTATTTGTTGAATCCACAAAATAATTGAACCTGATCTGAAATACTCCATAAATTGTTAAACTCAAAAATAAAATGATAACAATTCCACTCATCAAAAATAAATTATTGCTATTCCTGTAAAAAACAAAGAGAAGTAACAATGCAATAAATGAAATTAGAACAACGATTTTATGTTTCAAGGGCTTCTACAATTATTAATCCTGTTTGATTTTTATCAACCGTATTGCAAATTAAAATTCTTTTCACCTTATCATTTGCATTACAGATCATATCAACTGCATAATGTAAAGCGAAAGCAACATTAGTAAAATAAATTCCGCTGTACTTCAGGTAATTTATGATTTTAGTTTCTGTAAACAGCGATTTTAATTCATTTACGTTTTGTTCATCAATACTTGAATACAACACCAGGTCAATTTTGTTTACATCAATTTTATTTTGATTCAAAAATAATTTAATGGTTTTAGCAATTGATGAAACGGAGAACTGAGTAGTGACATCAATAATCTTAACAAGTGCTTTTTCACTTTTTGTTTTTGACAATATAAAAAATGATGAACCTGAAGTGAGATGGAGATTTTTATAGCCTAACTCCTCTACAATTCCATCAAGAATTACAATGTGTTCATCAGCACCACCAACCAAAATATTTTCTTTACCCTCATCTATGCATAACATTGCATCCTGTAAAGCATGCTCAAAAGAAAGTGCATTTTGAGTATGTGTCATATTATAATTATGATTTCCGAGAATAATTGAAATCTGTCCAGCTACAGTGTTGTGTGTGGATTGAATAAAAGAAGTAGGAGAAATCAGTTCGCCTTCGTTCGGAATAATATTTTTTAAAAATTTTTCAGTTTCATTCAGGCAACCTAATCCTGTTCCTACAATAATTGCATCAGGTTGTTCAATGTGCGCTTGCTTTAAACAATCTAAACTGCACGTAATCGCAGTGCGTAAAATTTCACTCATTCTGCGAATGATGGTGGGATTAATATATTCTTTGAAGTTGGGAGTCAGCAGTTGCGAGCCAGGTTTTAATTCCGTAATGTGTTTTGAAAACCCATCATTTTTAAATGTTGGTTGATGAGCTATAGAAGATGCCGCTGAAATAAAATACATCGCCTATCTTTTAAAAATCAGGCTTGAATTATTTCCACCAAAGCCAAATGAATTAGACAGTACAACATTTACTTTCTGGTCAATGCTGAATCTGTCATTCGGTTTTAATTTCGTTTCTGATATCTCCTGATGGAAATTAAGATTTGGAAATATTACATTATGCCTTATCGCTAACACTGAGTAAACAGCTTCAATAGCTCCAGCTGCTGCAAGTGTATGACCAGTAAAAGATTTTGTAGAACTAAAAGCAGGAATATTTTTTCCAAAAACATTTATCAAAGCTGCGGACTCTGATGAGTCGTTGTTTTTGGTTCCTGTTCCATGTGCATTCACATAGTCAATGTCGTCAGCAATAATTTTTGCTTTATCAATTGCCTGCTGCATAGCTGAAGTTGCTCCTTTTCCCTCTGGAGAAGATGCGGTTTGATGATAGGCATCGCTTGCATTTGCCCAACCGGACAATGAACAATAAGGAATATTTTTTGTTTTGTTGATGCTCTTTTCATTTTCCAAAACTAAAAATGCAGAACCCTCACCGAGGTTTAATCCATTCCTGTTTTCATCAAAAGGCTTACACCATTCTTTATCATAAATCATCAGTGAATTAAAACCATTAATCGTGAATGCTGTTAGCGCATCAGCTCCGCCAACAAGCACACGATCAAGTTTGTTTTGTTCAATCATCCTTGCGCCCAGCATCAGTGAATTTGCAGAAGAAGAACAAGCAGTAGAAAGCGTATTGACATAACCTGAAAATCCTAGCTCTGTTGCAATCATCGAAGTTGAATTTCCGGTATCATGCGTTGACAGCATTGAAATATCAGCATCAATTCCTTCGTGTTTATGCTTAAAATATTTTTCTGTTCTGTCCATTCCACCAACGGAAGATGCAGAAATTAAACCTGTGCGGATGTCTTTACTGTGCTCATTATTTTTCCATGCCTCTCTTGCAGCTGCAATACCGAGTAAAGTGGTGCGTGAAATAATATTCGTCTTGACATTATACTTACTGATAATATCCTCGTTAGACAATTTTACTTCTCCGGCTAAAATCTCTTTGTTTATTGCAAGATATTTTATTTGTTCAATTCCGGAACGGTGATTTTTTAATGCGTTAAAATTTTCATCCACATTCAATCCAATTGCCGAAACTATTCCAATGCCGGTTACATAAACTGTCATTCCTTTTTTGAAAAACTATTTTTTTGAATTGACAATATAATCTGCCATCGAATTGATTGAAACAAATATATGCTTCCCTTTTTCAGGATCAGTTATTTTGATTCCATGATACTTCTCCAGTAAAACGATGAGTTCCAATGCATCAATTGAATCCAAACCAAGGCCATCTCCAAACAATGGAGCATCATTTTTTATATCAGAAGGTTTTACATCTTCCAGGTTCAATTGATTTATAATTTGTTTTTTCAGATCTTCTTTAAGCGATTCCATTAATTATGTTTTTTCTCCCGATTATTCGGGAACAAATTTGCCAATATTTTCGATGTGAGGGGTAAGTTCATACTACTACTGTCTGATTGTTCAACAAAAAACAAGAAAGCTTCCACATTGTTTTCAATCACTTCAACCCAACCACAGAGACAGGCTTTTGAATTTTTGTTTAACATTATTTGGATATAATTTTCAAAAAAAACTGCATTAAAATCAGGAGCAATAAAAAATAAATTTTCACCGTACCATTGATTTCTGATAGCGATTTCTCCCATTAAAATATTTGGAAGTGTGTACACAAATAATGCAGGACTTGGCAGTGCTCCGCTTGTATATGAGTTATGAAATTTTATATCTGTATCAGCACTTGAATTTTTATTTGAAAAGATTAATGCAATATCATCATCGCGGTAATTATTGATACCGGTTAGTTGTTTCCTCAAAAGCTCAGTGCCAACAAATGCAGCTTTACATAGCGCATCCATTTTATAAAATTTAGGATAATCAATTTGCAAATTTTTAAAAAGTGTTTTCAGTAAATCTTTGTCAGTAGTGTTCCTATCAGACAGCAATAATTTTCCGTTTACAGAACATGAGTCAGCGGAAACACTACAATAAGAAGTGATAAAGCTCATATCCTTCTTATCAGTAACGAGGCATTTGCTCCACCAAATCCTGAAGCAGTTTTGAGAATAACATTTACCTCTGCTTTTTTATTTTCTTTCACAACATTTACTTCCTTCGATGTTCCTTCAGTATCAAAACCAAGATTTTTAACCAATAAATAATTTTTTAATGTCTGCATGCACATAACAGTTTCCAACACTCCTGCAGCGCCCAAGGTGTGACCGAGGTATCCTTTAAAACTATTGAGTGGAATCTGATTCATTGCAAGCCGGTCAAATGCAATGGATTCCATTTCGTCATTATAAATTGTTGCGGTGCCGTGTGCAGAAATAAAATCAATATCTCTAACATCAATTTTTGCTGATACTAATGTTTTCGTTACCGAACGAAATAATCCTTCACCTGTTTTTGATGGTCCTGAAATATGATTCGCATCATTTGCAGATGATCCTGAAACATACTCAACAGGACGATCTTGAAAAAGAGATTTATTTTTTGAAATCATAATTGCTGCACAAGCTTCACCCAGCGTCAACCCTTTTCGTTTTGCATCGAAAGGTGCACAAGGCTCATCACTGATAGCAAACAGAGATTGAAATCCACACAAAACAAAATTGGAGATCACATCACAACCAACTATGATAGCATTGTCGTACAAGTTTGCATTGATCAGGTCAGCACCTAAATTAATTGCCTGCACACCGGAGGTACATGCATTGCTTATAGTTAACGGATGATGATAAAGTTTATATTCTTTTTGTATTTCATTCGCTGAAATTCCAATTGCATCCATCAAATGTTTATCTATATCTCCTTTGGTAGTGCTTAATATCAGAATTGTTTTTTCAGAAAAAAAAATTTCTTTATCAATTTTTGATTGTAATTGATCCAGGCATAATTTAATGAGTGTTTGAAATTTGTTTTCAACCACAAAATCAGTTTTGGACAAATACACATCTTCCTTATTGAAACCAACTCCTTTAAATAACCGGATTCCGGAAACTCCGTCAGCAAGCGATCGAAAATTTTCTTCGGCTGTGTTACCTAATGGACTAATTGCATTTTCAGCGCCAATAAATATTTTCACGAATAATTCCTTTTTAAATTCCTTGCATTTTCGCGAACACATTTTAATTCCCCAAAGCGATACAACTCACAAGTTTGTTCCCCTTTAGGGGTTAGGGGTTTTTGAAGCAGTAACCACATAGATTAATTATTAAGCTTCATTTTTTTTTCCCAAACCTTGATAAAATCAGGCTTGTTCAATTCTAACGTCCTGTCCTGTGCATTTAAAAAAATCTGTACCGTTTTACCAATTGCACTTGTAACGTTATTAGTGAGGTTTATAATTTCATATTCAAAAATTAGTTTGGCTGCAGGTGATGGAATTAAGCAAGCAATTGCCTTTACTTTATTACCATAATACAAAGGAGATTTATGATTGATTTCGGATTTTACAATGGGTGTAAAGTATCCTTCGTTATACATATCAAGGTAACGCAGACCAAAATTATTTCCGAATGCTTCGCGTGCATCTTCAAAAAAACGTAAGTAGTTACCATGCCATACAACACCCATCGCATCAGTATCGCTAAACCGGATATTAATATCTAATTCCACTTTCAATTCTTTCATGTGATTACAATTTTCATTTCACACTCAAGTAATTTTTTATCGTTACAATAATTTTCACCTTTAACCAGAAACACATTTTGAAACTGATATGTTACGTACGCTTTTGTTGTGATCATACTATTAACAACAGGCAAATTAAATAATTCAAGTTTGGTAACAGCTCCAATAAAACCAAGAGTAGCATTGCCATTTGACTGTCTGTTTAAAAAACCAAATCCTGCGGCACAGGTTTGTGCGATGTTTTCAATTAAAGCAGGTTCCTGTAATACATCATTTTTCATAAAGATATTATCCGGCTGAACAATGAAATCAGTTTTGAATTCTACTGTACTTGCATCAATTAAATTATCAATAAATATAAATGGATTGCGGTGAGGGAGTACCGTTTCAATATCCTCTTTTGCAATCAGTGATTTTATGAAAGGTTTTAAGTTTGAAGCTGCTTCGCCTGTCATTGTTTTTTCCATTGGATATTTTTTAATTCACTTTAAACTTAAACCTGTTTTTATTTCAGTGGTAAAAATCAAAATAATTAAACCATTGTTCGGGAGTTGCTTTCACCTTTTTCTCCAAATCATAAACATATTGCCGGGCAAATTCTTCCGGAGTCATTCGCTCATGTATTGGCTTAGTAGCACTTAACTCATAATTATATTTTCCATTTTTTACTGCATACACAAATGAAACTGGCGCATCAAACTTTGATGCAATAATAAAAGGACCCAGCGGAAATTTTGCTTTTCTTCCCAGGAAATCCAACTCTATATATTTAGCTCCCTCTAAAAAGCGGTCGGCATGTATTGCAACAAACTCGTTATTTCTTAAGGCATTATTGATAAGTATCACATGTGATAAATCATCTTTGATTGGAATAACATTGAAGTGAGATCCGCCTGTGCTATCCTTCAGAAAATTTTTTATTTCTTCAACTTCAGCATCCAGCATTACAACATTAATTTTTGATGTTACTCTTCTATTAAGCATGTTGCCCGCTGTTTCCCAATTGCCAAGATGAGCGCTCAAAAGAATTCCTCCTTTTCCACCGTTCTTCATATCAATAAGAAATTCTTCTCCGTTAAATGTGTGAGTAAACTTCTTATCATTTCCAATTAAAAACGCTACACCATCAACCAATGTCTGACCTAAGACATAGAAATTTTTTCTGGTCAGTTTTTGTGCTTTCTTTGGCGGGTAACCTAGACTATGCATGTAAAAATCAATCATGATTCTTCTCTTGTCCTTCTCAAATAAAAAATAATAATAGGAAACAATTTGCAGAATGAGGTAGGAAAACCCAAGCCCAAGCGTTTTAATCAGGAAAACAAATATCTGGTAGCCGATTAGCGGACCTTTGGTTTTGCCATCCCAGCGACTCATTATTATGCAGCCACTTTTCTTTCTACGAGATCATAAAAATCATTGAAAGAAACGATGTCCTTAAAATCTTCAGCAGTCACTTTAAAATGGAAATTTTCTTCTATAACCACCACCAGATCAACATAATCAAGGCTGTCTAAATCCAGCGTTTCTTTTAAATTATTTTCAGGCAGTATCTTACTTTTATCTACTTCAAATTCACTTGATAAAAATTCTTTCGTGGTTTCAATTATTTCTTCTCGATTCATTTCTTATTTTAATTAACGTTCGGACAGGCATGCTGATTTCCGCAACGGAAGGGTATTTTTAAACGTTCCCAAAAATAGGATTTTTTGCCCAACCAGAGGCAACCTTATGTTAATCAATTGTATAAACTAAAAAATAATCACCGGTTTTTTCATACCACAATTGCACCTCTGTTTGTTGATCATTTAAGCGCATTGTTCCCTTAATTTTTCCCTGGTTGCTTACTATGAAAGGATGAACATGCAAACATTTTTTGAAATCAGCGTATTCCTGTCCGCCAATTTTATACAATGCTTCTTTAGCGCACCAGTAAACATGCAGCGCTTCTGTTTTATCATTCTCAGGTAACTGTAAGAGTTCCTCATCGCTTAAAAATTTTTCTTTCAAACGGTTTATCCGATTAGAAATATATTGCACATCCACTCCTATGTTATAATTTTTATTGAGCAAAATGCAAACAAGATTTTTTGAATGAGATATGGAAATATTTGTGTCGCTGTTTAACAAATAGGGTTTGCCCGACTCATGATAATTAATTTCAGCACCTGAATACATTAGGTCCATCAGTAGCCTTGTGGTGACATACTCTTTCTTTCGTTTTAATGATTGAACCGTAAATTGGTTTGGAATAGTTACCAATGCATTTGCCATGGACTCAATGTTATCATCCATTTCCCAAACGCCTAAAAGCGAATTACCTTCCACTTGCTTTATATAAACCAGTCCCATGTAAGAGTCAAAAATAAGTTATTGGGTTTAAGCAATAGATGTTGCTTTGATGTAATATCGATTTTCATTCTGATTTTTACGAGCACCCCTAACTCCTAAAGGGGAAACCACACACATCGTTATCCAGTGACATCTATCATAGTTTTGAATTGATATTTTTGAAAGGATATGGTAAGAAATATGTTTTATGGAGCATCTCCTGATTTGTTTTCAAAAGCAAAGCAACTGCGTGAGAATATGACTTTAGCAGAAGACATTTTGTGGCAACGATTAAGAAAAAATCAATTTGGTTTCAGATTCAAACCTCAGCATCCTATTGATATTTTTATTGCAGATTTTTATTGTAATCAATTAAAATTAATAATCGAAATTGATGGAGCAATTCATCAATTTCAAATGGAATACGATAACGGAAGGACAGAAGAATTAAAAAACCAAGGCATAACAGTTATCCGTTTTTCAAATGACGAAGTATTAAATCAAATTGATTTAGTTGAAATGAAAATAAGAACAGTAATGGAACAACTCAAAGAGAAATTTAAAACAAAATAAAAAAAAAGAAATTGCAAATATTTTGTGTGTGGTTTCCCTACAGGGGCCAGGGGTGGAATAACAAAACAGAAATTTTTAAAACAAAATAAAAAAGAATTGTAAAGTTTTTGTGTGTGGTTTCCCCTTCAGGGGCCAGGGGTGAGCAGATCAACAAACAGAATAACAAAATCGAAATAAATCGAAATAATAAAAAGAAATTGCAAATATTATGTGTGAGGTTCCCTTCAGGTGCCAGGGGTGAGCGAGGGAAAACTTTCTTCAAATAACTTATTTCAAAACAACACTTATTTGTTCTGATATTTGCACCCGTTTTAGTTATAATATGCAGAGTGATACATTTTCAGAAATAAAAAAGAAAAAGAAAACTCCGGGACAAAAATTCCTGCGGGGATTTCTCATAACCATTATTGTTTTTCTTTTACTTGCCATCGTTTTTGCAATACTCATTTATATTCCTGAACCATCTGTCAATAAAAAATTATCTACTGCTTCTTTCACAAGGCACCGAACCGCTGACGGAGGCTACACAGTAAATAACTGTCATCTTCTTAAAAATAAATATGGCATTTATGAACTGTATATTGAAGGTGATGATTATGAACGTGGCTTGATTTACGGAGTGCTGGCAAAAGAATTAATTGAAAAACAGGAAGGTTATTTTGTTAATCAAATTAATGAATTGGTTCCGAATTCGGTTTACCGTGGATTCTTGAAAATGCTGGTTGCCTGGTTCAATAAAGATATTTATAAGTTTATTCCGGAAGAAAACCTGAGAGAAATTTATGGAGTTTCAAAATCATTTTCTGAAAAGTATGATTATGTAGGACCGAAGTATTACAGGATATTAAATTACCATGCTGCCCATGATATAGGTCATGCAA
Source organism: Bacteroidota bacterium (assembly GCA_031366005.1). Classification (GTDB taxonomy): domain Bacteria; phylum Bacteroidota; class Bacteroidia; order AKYH767-A; family OLB10; genus JANLUX01. The sequence continues at coordinate 15,432 of JANLZB010000051.1, forward strand.
TGAATGATTATAACTTAGTTGGCTGTACTTCTTTTGCAGTAAATAAAAATTTGTCAGAAGACAGCACTTTACTCATTGCACGCAATTTTGATTTTTATCTTGGAGACGGATTTGCAGAAGACAAGCTCATGATTTTTGTAAATCCTACGCAGGGCTATAAATATGCTTCCTATGCATGGGCGGGTTTTACAGGTGTTGTTTCAGGAATGAATGAGAAAGGTTTATCAGTTACGATTAACGCATCGAAGTCGGATGTGCCGTTTGGTTCCAAAACTCCAATTTCCATTCTTGCAAGAGAGATTCTCCAACATGCAAAAAATATTGAGGAGGCGATTGCAATAGCTAAGAAAAGCGAAACATTTGTTTCTGAAACTTTGTTAATAGGTTCCGCTGAAGATGATCGTGCTGAGCTGATTGAAAAATCACCAAAGAAATTTGATGTATACCTGAATAATGAAAACTATCTGGTTTGCGCCAATCACTACCAGGGAGATATTTTTATGAAAGACTCTGCCAACCTTCAGAACATCGAAAACAGTGATTCTAAATACAGGTACAATCGTGTTAATGAATTATTGAAAACAACACTGCCATTGAATTACAACGAAGCAGCAGGTATTTTACGAAACAAAGAAGGTGAAGGAGGAAAAGAAATTGGTTATGGAAACCCGAAAGCGCTGAATCAATTACAGGCACATCATGCAGTTCTCTTTAAACCAAAAAAAATGGAGATGTGGATTTCTACGTCACCTTATCAGCTTGGAAAATTTATTTGTTACGACTTAAATAAAGCATTGACTGGTAATGCTGACAACAAAATAGATTCACTTACCATTGATGCTGACCCTTTTTTATATACTGATAATTATAAAAAATATGAAACATATAAAATAACCAAGCAAAAAATTTTCAGGTATGTGATGGAAAATGTTACACTTGATTTGAGTGAAGATGAAATCATCGGATTCATAAACAACAATCCTAAAAATTATATTACCTACTGGGAACTGGGTGAATATTTTAAGAAGAAGCAAAATTATTCACGTGCTATAAAATATTATGAGCAGTCACTTAATCATGAAGTAGCATCAAAGCAGGAAGCAGATAAAATAAATCAACGAATAGAAACGTGTCGAAAAAAAATAAAAAGTTAAACTCAGATTAATCCAATTTCCATCTGTCAATCTGCGACTGAAAAACTTAGCATGAAAACTTTAAAATCATCTCCTGAAATAGAATTTGCTTCCGCAAAAAAGATTATCTCTTTTCAGCAGAAAGAATTGACGCAACTTTTGAAATACTTAGCTAAGAATTCAAAATATTATCAATCTGTTTTTAAAAAGAAAAATATAGCTATTAATAAATCATCATTTACAATCTTAGAAAAATTACCATTTACAACCAAAGATGAATTAGCACTGCACAATGAGGATTTTCTCTGTGTAAAGAAAAATAAAGTTGCAGATTTTGTAACTACTTCCGGAACCTTAAGTGATCCAGTTGCCTTTTATCTCACCAAAAAAGATATTAAGCGATTGGCGTATAATGAGGCGATTTCACTTCAATGTGCAAATGGAAATAAAAATGATGTGTATCAATTGATGACAACTATTGATAAACGATTTATGGCAGGACTGGCTTATTATCTTGGCGTGAGTTTGATTGGAGCAGGGATCGTTCGCGTGGGTCCGGGTGCTCCTTACCTGCAATGGGATTCAATTCAACGGTTTCATCCGACTGTGTTGATTGCCATACCTTCTTTTATTCCGCAGCTGATAAAATATGCGCATGAAAATAATATTGATTATAAAAACTCATCCGTAAAATCCATTGTATGTATCGGTGAACCCGTTCGTAATGCCGATTTTTCATTGAATGAGTTAGGTAAACGAATCACTTCTCAATGGAATGTAAAACTTTATTCCACTTATGCTTCCACGGAAATGGGTGCTGCGTTTACAGAATGTGAGTATGGAATGGGTGGCCACTTGCATCCTGAACTTTTGGTATTGGAAGTTGTAGATGAAAAAGGAAAAGCAGTTAAAGAAGGTGAAGTAGGTGAAGTAGTTGTTACCACCTTGGGTATCGAAGGCATGCCTCTTTTGAGATATAAAACAGGTGACTTGTGTAATGTGTATTATTCTCCATGTAAATGCGGAAGAAATACAACACGGCTCGGCCCTGTGGTTGCTCGGCAGCAGCAGATGATAAAATTTAAAGGCACCACTATTTTTCCGGGAGCTATTTTTGATGTATTAAACATGGTGAATGAAATTGATTTATTCCAGGTTGAAATATCGCGTGATGAATTTGCAAATGATCTTATTACAATATTGCTTCCTTCTGAAATTTATTCGGTTGAGTTTGAACATAACCTCAATTCATTATTCAAATCCAAGCTGAGAGTAACACCGGTTTTAAAATTTATATCGAAAGAAATCCTTAATACAAAAATTCTGAAAGAGGATAAACGTAAGCCTGAAAGGATAGTATATATTTGAATTTTAAAAGAATTTTTTTTTGATTTCACAAAAAATGTAATTCCCTCAACAAAATAAATCATCTCTCCCAATGAAATTTATTAATAGTCTGGAGTTTGCCAGGCAATGTGATGCTAATGATGCTTTAAAAGATTTTCGTGAGCAATTTTATTTTCCGCAACACAATGACAAGAACACTTTATACTTTACCGGTAATTCATTGGGGCTGCAACCAAAAAAAACTTCAGAATATGTAAACCAGGAATTAAAAGACTGGGCATCGCTTGGTGTTGAAGGACACTTTAAAAAAGATACCGGTTGGTTTGGTTATCATGAATTATTACGCGAGTCAACAGCAAGATTAGTTGGAGCATTACCACATGAAGTAGTTGTGATGAATCAACTCACTGTAAATCTCCACTTGCTGCTGGTTACATTTTATCGCCCAACCAAACAACGTTATAAAATAATTTGTGAAGCAGGAGCTTTTCCCTCTGACCGTTATGCATTGCAATCACAAGTTAAATTTCATGGCTTTAATGCAGCGGATGCATTGATAGAATTAAAACCAAGAGCCGGAGAATATTTATTGCGCGAAGAAGATATTTTAAAAGCGATAAAAGATTGTGGTGATGAATTAGCTGTGCTGATGATGGGTGGCTTGAATTATTATTCAGGTCAGGTATTCGATATGCAAACGATTGCAAAAGCTGTGCATGATGTTGGTGCTTATGCAGGTTTTGATTTAGCGCACGCTGCAGGAAATATCAAGTTGAATTTACATGATTGGAATTTAGATTTTGCCTGTTGGTGTTCTTATAAATATCTGAACACTGGTCCAGGTGGTGTTGCAGGAGTTTTTATACATGAGCAACATGCAACGAATAAAGCACTTCCGCGGTTTGCTGGCTGGTGGGGAAACGATCCGGAAACAAGATTTCAAATGCTGCATGATTTTGATCCGGTAGCATCTGCTGATGCATGGCAACTGAGCAACGCTCCCATTTTACCAATGGCAGCGTTACGTGCTTCAATGGAAATATTTGATAAAGCAGGAATGGATGCCCTCACTAAAAAAAGTTTAATGCTCACAGGATTTCTGCAATTTGTAATTCAAGACATTCTTGAAAAAAAAAATAACCAATCATTGATAGATATCATTACTCCTTTCGATAAGCAGCAACAAGGGTGTCAGCTATCATTAATCATAAAACAGAAAGGAAAAAAAGTTTTTGATACTCTTACTGAATCAGGAGTAATTGCTGATTGGCGTGAACCGGATGTGTTGCGTATTGCTCCTGTTCCGTTGTATAATTCTTTTGAAGATGTATATAGATTTGGTGAAGAGTTAGAGAAAGCAATTATAAATTTTGAGTTATGAATTAAAACAACAAACCAATAATGGAAAACTCAAAACTCGAAACTCAAAACTCAAAACTTACCATTGTAGGTGCCGGATTAGTTGGATCATTGCTTAGCATTTATTTAGCAAGAAAAGGTTTTAATGTAAGCATATATGAACGCAGATCCGATATGCGCAAAAACAGAATTTCAGCCGGACGTTCTATTAATCTTGCTTTAAGCGATAGAGGTTGGAGAGGATTGGAAGGAGTTGGAATCGCGGATGAAATTCGCAAGGTTGCCATACCGATGAAAGGCAGAATGATACATTCAACAGACGGTAAAATAAATTTTCAACCTTACGGAAAAGAAGGACAGGCTATTAATTCTGTATCACGCGGAGGATTGAATTGTGTGCTCATGGATTTAGCAGAAAAAGAAGGAGTAAAAATTTATTTTAATCAACGATGCACCCATGTTGATTTAAAAAATGGCTCTGCAACTTTTCAAAATGAGGAAACACATACATCAACAACTGCTGAAGCTGACAGGATTTTTGCAACTGACGGTGCCTTCAGCGCTGTGCGATTACAAATGCAGACATTGATGGATCGTTTTGAATATTCTCAACATTATTTAGAACATGGTTACAAAGAATTAACTATTCCACCTGCTGCTGATGGAAATTTTGCAATGGATCCTAATGCATTACATATTTGGCCACGTGGCACTTATATGTTAATTGCGTTACCCAATCTTGATAAAAGTTTCACCTGCACATTGTTTTTCCCTTTTGAAGGAGAAAATTCTTTTGCTTCATTAGACACAGTAAAAAAAATGTCAGCGTTTTTTAATATTCATTTTACTGATGCAGTTTCACTGATGCCAACATTAGCACATGACTATTTTAACAATCCATCTTCAAGTCTGGTTACCATAAAATGTTTTCCATGGAGTGTGAGTGATAAGGTTTTATTGTTGGGTGATGCAGCGCATGCAATCGTACCTTTTTACGGACAGGGAATGAATTGTGGTTTTGAAGATTGCGTAGTGCTTGATCAGTTGATGAATCAATATGGCGATGACTGGAAAACAATTTTCACTGAGTTTGAACAAACACGTAAACCGGATGGTGATGCAATAGGTGAATTAGCTGTTGGAAATTTTTTCGAGATGCGTGATAAAGTCGGTCATCTTGAATTTTTGTTGCAGAAAAAAATTGAAGCACGTTTCAATGCAAAGTATCCTGACAAATGGATTCCGCTTTATACAATGGTAACTTACAGTCCGCACATCCGATACAGTGAAGCAATGCGTGAAGGACAAAGACAAGAACGAATTATGCAACAAGTGATGCAACTACCAGAAATTGAAATTAAATGGGACAGTGAAGAGGTGGAAAAATTAATGCTTGAATTGCTCATATAATATAATAATTGAAAAATTATTTAGGAATATGACTTTTGCTTTTGCTAAGTTCATTAATAACCTCTTCATAAATTTTATTCAATAAATCTAAATGATGAGAGTAGTATGAAAAACTCTCACGGAATTGCTGCTCCGTGATTTTATTTTTTTCAAAGAGGTTTCTGTAATATCCGGCTGCAATATTTTTTGTTGAATCATTAAGTGCAAGATATTTATTTTGAATAGTTGCTTCAGCAATATGTACATCAACCAGAACTTGAATCATTTTATTTTTTGAAAGAATATTCTCCGGAATTTTTTCTTCCTTTTTCGAACACGAAATAAGAAAGGTAAATAAAACGCAGAGACACAAAGGCGCAAAGAATAACTCTGCGTTTTTGCGTCTTTGCGTTGAAAAAAAACTTGTCAATTTATTCATCTTTCAAACAACAAGCGTTGCCCTTTTACCTCTTCAAAAAAATTTCCGTTTTCATAAACTATATTTCCGTTTACAAAAGTATGTTTAACAGCAGCGTTAAATTCTACTCCTTCAAAAGGCGACCATCCGCATTTGGCAACAATGTTTGTTTTTTCAACTTTCCATTTTTTATTAAGATCAACCAAAACTAAATCCCCAAAATATCCTTCACGGATAAAACCTCTTTTTTCAATTTGAAAACAAACTGCAGGAGCATGACACATCTTTTCTGCAATTTTTTCTAATGAGATTTTTTGTTGATGATAAAATTCTAGCATTGCAACTAAACTATGTTGAACCAATGGTCCACCCGAAGGAGCCTTGGTATAAACCGTTTGTTTTTCTTCAATGGTATGTGGTGCATGATCAGTTGCAATGATGTCAATACGATTCTCAAGCACCGCATTAAAAATTGCTGCTCTGTCTTTTTTAGTTTTAATTGCAGGATTCCATTTTATCAGATTTCCCAAACGTTCGTAATCATCATCACTAAACCAAAGATGATGAATGCATGCTTCGGCTGTAATTCTTTTTTTCTCTAATGGAATGGAATTATCAAAAAGAGAAATTTCCTTTGCGGTTGAAATGTGGAGGATATGCAAACGCGTATTGTGTTTTTTTGCAAGTTCAACTGCAAACGAAGATGACTTGTAACACGCTTCCTCACTTCTTATCAATGGATGAAATTTAACCGGGATATCATCACCAAATTTTTCTTTGTATATAGCTAAATTATTTTTGATAGTGATTTCATCCTCACAATGTGTTGCAATCAGCATTGGTGATTTTGAAAAAATATTTTCTAACGCAACTTGATTATCCACCAACATATCTCCTGTTGATGAACCCATAAATATTTTTATCCCGCAAACATTTTTGGGATTTGTTTTTAATACTTCTTCAAGGTTATTATTTGAAGCTCCCATGAAAAAAGAAAAATTTGCCAACGATTTTTTAGAAGCAATTTGATATTTTTCTTCCAGCAATTCCTGAGTTAAAGTATTAGGAACTGTGTTTGGCATTTCCATGTAAGAAGTAACACCTCCTGCCACAGCTGCCTTTGATTCCGTATAAATTTCTCCTTTGTGAGTTAATCCCGGTTCACGAAAATGGACCTGATCATCAATAACACCGGGAAACAAATGCAAACCCTCAGCATTTATTTCTTTATAATTTTTATTGGAAGAAATGTTTTTGTCAATCTTTGAAATCAACCCATCTTCAATAAGCACATCAGAAGTAAATATTTTTCCTTCATTGATAATGGTTGCATTGCGGATGATAATGGAGGACATGAAAATCTAAAATCTATAATTCATAATTTAAAATTAAATCTTTCCCACCATCTCTTCCGGTTTCACCCATTCATCAAACTGTTCTGAAGTTACATACCCCAAATCAATGGCAGTTTGTTTTAATGTCTTTCCTTGTTTGTGTGCAGTCTGTGCAATTTCTGCTGCTTTGTAATAACCGATTTTCGTGTTGAGTGCTGTCACCAACATCAACGAATTATTCAGATTATTTTTAATGTTTTCTTCAATAGGTTCAATACCCACAGCGCATTTATCATTAAACGAAACACATACATCTCCAATCAATCTTGCTGAATGCAAAAAATTATAAATCATCATTGGTTTAAAAACATTCAATTCAAAATGACCTGTTGCTCCGCCAATATTGATGGCAACATCATTTCCTAAAACCTGTCCAGCCACCATGGTCATTGCTTCGCATTGTGTGGGATTTACTTTGCCAGGCATAATAGATGATCCAGGCTCATTATCGGGTATATGCAATTCTCCGATTCCACAACGAGGACCCGATGCAAGTAAACGGATATCATTTGCAATTTTCATCAGTGAACAGGCAACAGTTTTTAATGCACCATGCGATTCAACTATGGCATCGTGTGCCGCTAAAGCTTCAAATTTATTTTCAGCAGTAACAAAAGGAAGTTTGGTTAATGATGCAATATGTTTTGCAACACTCACATCGTAGTTGGATGGTGTGTTGATTCCGGTACCAACAGCAGTTCCTCCTAAAGCAAGTTCCCTAAGATGTGATAAAGTATTTTCAATGGCTCTGATTCCATGATTGAGTTGAGAAACATAACCTGATATTTCCTGACCCAAAGTAAGCGGTGTTGCATCCATCAAATGCGTACGGCCAATCTTCACTATTTTCATAAATGCTTTTGATTTTTCAGCAAGTGTGTCGCGCAGTTTTTTAATTCCCGGAATAGTTGACTCCACTAAAATCTTATACGCAGCAATATGCATTGCTGTTGGAAAAGTATCATTGGAGGATTGGGATTTATTCACATCATCATTAGGATAAATAATTTTTTTTTCATCCAACAAATTTCCACCACTTAAGACATGCGCACGGTAAGCAATCACTTCATTCACATTCATGTTTGATTGTGTACCGCTTCCTGTTTGCCAAACTACGAGCGGGAACTGATCATCTAATTTTCCTTCCAGTATTTCATCACATACTTTTCCAATCAAATCGCTTTTATTTTTTTCTAAAACGCCTGCATCAAGATTGGTTAATGCCGCAGCCTTTTTCAAATATGCAAATGCACGAATTATTTCTTTGGGCATCTTGTTGATGTCCTCTGCTATTTTAAAATTATCTATGGAACGTTGCGTTTGTGCGCCCCAATAAACATTTGCGGGAACTTCTACTATTCCCATAGTGTCTTTTTCTTTGCGGAAAGTCATGGTGTTAAAATTTTAACTTGATTTCTTTTTGTTTTCTTCAATATCCTTAAGCACTCGTTGAAAGTATTCGTCCATCGTTTCACCCGTTTTAATTGGCTTAGATTCAAATGCAAATTGAACTGCATTCAACAAACGATTCATAAAACTAAATTTTTTATCTAACAGGTTTTCATCGCCTGTTTCCCAATATTCGCCTTCATCATCTAATTTAAAACGAACAAGATATATAGTGCTGATATATTTTAAAATGTGAACCACAAGTTTATGAATATGCGGACCTGCAAATTGAGTTTTAACAGAAATGTATTCTGAATGAAAATCTCTGTGACCCATTTCATAAAGGGAAAACTGCATTATACCTACTAATTTTTTGTTTGATGCAAAAGTCAGGCACACCGGTTCACACTCAGGAGGACTGAATGAAATTCCATATGCTTTATCAAAAAACGTTTTTTTATTATCAGACTTCGGAAATTCTTTTTTGAAAATATGATACTTCCAGTCATTAGCGATAGCAATGTCCTGTACTTCCTCTATCATATCAGCTAAAGATGCTGATGCCTTAAAGTTTCCCTTATAATGAATACTTAATCCCATGTTTTTGTCTCATTTTATGAAATCAATAATTGTTTCCACAGGTCTTCCGATAATTGCTTTTCCATCTTTCACAACAATTGGTCTTTCAATCAGAATCGGGTTTTGATTTAATATTTTAATCCATTCAGCGTTACTTATTTTTTTGCCTTCAAATTTTTCTTTGTACAAAGGTTCTTTTTTTCTAACTAATTGTTCGGCTTTCATCCCAAGCATCGTCAAAATTTCTTTTATTTCTTTTTCAGAGGGTGTATTTACAAGATATTCTACTTTCTCAAATTTTTCTTTTGAATTTTTTCTTATCTCCTTTAAAGCGGTTTGACAAGTTGCACAATTAATTTTGAAATATACTTTGAGCATTCTTTATTTTTACCACTAAGTCATGGAGTTCACATAGAAACACTTAGAATTTTGATAATGATGCAAACTCCTCTGTTACTAACGAGACTACCTGACTTGTAATATTTTCACAATGAAAATTTATTAATAAACCCTTTGGTTTACTTGATAACTTCAAATAAGACAGAAGCTGCGCTTTGTAAAGCGGAATCATTATGTCAACGGCTTTTAATTCTACAATTATTAAATCGTTAACCAATAAATCCAATTTCAGAATTCCACCCAAATCTTTGTCTTTGTATTTAACCGCAACATATAGTTGCGATTGAATTTTTAATCCTTGTACTTTTATCTCTTCAATTAAACATTGTTCGTAAATTGATTCCAATAATCCAGGACCAAGATGTTTATGTACTTCAATTGCACACCCAACAATTTTATATGCAACATCATTTATGTATTTCTGAGTAACCATCTCTTAAGTGTTCCTTTGTGTACTTAGTGTCTCAGTGGTTAAAACTTTAAACCTTCTCACCATACTCCATCAGATATGCTTTCATAAATTCTGTTAGATCTCCATCCATCACCGCCTGAACGTTTGACGTTTCATAACCCGTTCTCAAATCCTTCACCATTTTATATGGTTGAAAAACATAACTACGAATTTGTGATCCCCACTCAATTTTTTTCTTGGTTGCCTCTGTTGCAGCTTTGGCGTCATTTTGTTTGCGCAATGCCAACTCATATAATTGCGACTTCAGCATTTTCATTGCAAGGTCACGGTTTGCGTGTTGCGAACGTTCCACCTGGCATACCACCACTATTCCTGTTGGCAAATGCTTTAACTGCACTTTGGTTTCCACTTTGTTTACGTTTTGTCCGCCCGCACCACCCGAACGGGAGGTGGTGATTTCGATATCTGCATCTTTCACTTCTATTTCAATAGTATCATCCACAATTGGATAAGCATATACTGATGCAAATGAAGTATGACGTTTTGCATTTGAATCAAAAGGGGAAATGCGTACTAAACGATGAACACCATTTTCACTCTTGAGATATCCATAAGCAAAATCTCCTTCAAACTCCAGTGTTGCGGATTTAATACCTGCTACATCACCATCAGTGCGATCTACTTCTCTTATTTTATAACCGTTGCGCTCGCCCCATCGAATATACATGCGCATGAGCATCTCCGCCCAGTCGCAACTTTCCGTTCCGCCTGCGCCTGAGTTAATGGTAACCACTGCGCTTAACGAATCTTCTTCTCCGCTGAGCATGTTTTTGAATTCCAGATCTTCAAGCAGTTTTAAAGTATTCTTATATTGTGCATCTACTTCCTGCTCACTGGCTTCACCGGCTTTTAAAAAATCAAATAATACGGCAAGATCGTCAACAGATGCTTTTACCTGCTGAAATGCTGATGTCCAGTTTTTTTTAAGCTTGATATTTTTGAGAATTGTCTCGGCCCGTTTCGGGTCATTCCAAAAATCAGGAGCATGTGTTAGTTGCTCCTCTTGTGCTATTTGTTGTAATTTATCATCAACGTCAAAGATGCCTCCTCAGAACATCAGCACGGTCTTGTAATTCTTTTAGCTGTTCTATAATCATAATAGGCGCGAAGATAATTTTTATGTGATGAAGTGATGGAGTAATGAAGTAAAAAAGGCAATGGGGGTAATTGTGGTAATTGAGGTTGCTATAGTTTACTAACAACATTGTTACTAACAATATTGTTAGTAACAATGTAGTTAGTAATTATGATAAATGTTTTATCTTTGAAAAAAAATCTAAAACACAATGGAGACAAATGATGAATCGCCTTTCAACTTTGGGCATCCCGCAGAAGGCTTATTGTTTATTAACCGAACCAATGAAAGGAAAAGGTTAGCCGCAAATGTTTCGTCACATATTAATACAATACTTATTTCTCCCAGACGATGGGGTAAAACCTCACTCGTACATCAGGTGGCAACGGATGTAAATAACAGAAAAATAAAATTTTGTTTCATTGATGCTTTTAACATCCGGTCGGAGGAGTTGTTTTATTATGAAATGGCGAAACAATTAATAAAATGCACTTCCACCAAAATGGAAGAGTGGATGTTGACGGCAAAACAGTTTTTATCCCGGATTACACCACGCTTTACCATTTCGATGGACAAAGAAGCAGACTTCCACTTTGATATGAATTTAAAAGAGTTAAAAAAATCATCAGATGATATTTTAAATCTTGCTGAAAGAATTGCCAAGGCAAAAAACATCCGCATCATCGTTTGTATTGATGAATTTCAAAACATAGAATTTTTTGATGACGCTTTAGGTTTTCAAAAGCAATTGCGTTCGGCTTGGCAACATCACCGACACGTAACGTATGTTTTATACGGCAGTAAGCGAAGTATGTTGATGCAGTTGTTCGAAAAACAAAGTATGCCTTTTTATCGCTTCGGTGATGTGATGTATATTGAAAAAATTGCGAAGGAACACTGGATAGTGTTTCTAACAACGCGTTTTCAGCAAACAAAGAAAAAAATATCGAAAGAATTATCAGCACGCATAGCGGATACTGTGCAATGTCATCCTTACTATGTTCAGCAACTCGCACATATTGTTTGGCACAATACGCACAAGGAAGTTACTGAAGCGATTTATAATAAATCAGTAGACGATTTGCTGAGTGGTAACCTGATCACCTTTCAAAAAGATTTTGACAGCCTAAGCAATACACAAGTAAACTTAGTTCATGCAGTGAGTAAAGGAAACGTTGCTAACTTAACGAGAGCAGAGGTTGTAAACGATTTTAACTTAGGGTCCTCGGCAAATGTTATCAGGATGATTAGGGCATTGGAAAAAAAAGAAATCGTTGAACAAATTAATAAAAAAATTGTTTTTCTTGATCCGGTATTTGAGTTGTGGCTGAAAAAAATTTTTCCTTAATCGCCTCTCAAAACTTCCCATACCAATTCCGGCTCAAAACCTCTGGAGATAATATATTGAGCAATTTTATAATTCTTCTTTAACGGATTTTTCTCAGTAACTTTTTTTGAATAATCAGCAATAATTTTTTGCAATGTTTTTTGATAATCACGGCTGCTGATTTCTTTTAATGCTTTGTTGATACAATATTCCGAAACTCGTTTCTGTTGTAATGCCAACCTGATTTTTATTTTTCCCCATTGCTTTATTCTGAATTTTCCTCCTGCATAAGCAATGGCAAAACGTTCCTCATTGATAAATCCTTCCGTTACCAATTGAGAAATAATTGGCTCTACATCTTTCTTATACAAACCCAATTCATATAATTTATCACGTACTTCCTGCTGACTGCGTTCCTGATAAACGCAAAATTTATACGCTTTTTTTAATGCCTCCTGTGGAGAGTGTATCTTCTTTTTCTTTTCTTCTTCCATCATAAAAGCTCTGCAACTTTAGTCCTCAGCCAATTAATATCTGCTATCCCGTTATTATTTTCAATTGACTGTTTAATCACATCAACGGATTGATTACCTCCTGATTTAATTTTTGCAAGTGCTTTAACATGATTAATGAGATTAATATAAATAGCTCGTTGATATTCTGAAATTAATTTGGAACGTTTAAGATAAACACGCAGCGTTGTGATAAGCGAAAATAGTGGTTCAATATCATCCATCTCATAATAAACTTTTAAAAGCAAGGATTTTGCATCGAGATGATAATACACATCTGTGAATTCTACTGTTCGCATAACACGCAATGCTTCACGGTATTTTTTTCTTGCATAATGGACACGGGCAAGGTTATAGCTCACTGAATTCTTTCTTAATTCTTTATTGAGCTTACCTGCATAGTTATTGATAAATTTTTCTGACCATTCAATTTCATCCAAACGTAATGCAAGTGTTACAATGTTTTTAAAATGTAAATGCTGAAGCTCATCATTTTCTAAAATGATCTTATTATCCAACATGGTTTTGTAAACATTGAAAAGCTCACGCAAATATTCATTGTGACCTGTATTGATTTTACGAATACAATAATTCTGAATGAAAGTATAAATATCCCTTAACTCATTTATCGTAATTACATTCCTGTATTTTGCAAGAAGCAATTTCAATTGTTTGTAATATTTCTCATTCTTTTCAACTTCCAGTGATTTAAGAATCCTGAAATAAATTGCAATAAGAGGAATATCATCAAGATTATTTTCTTCAAGATAGTTAGTTACATAGGATAACATTGGAATTTTAAATACTGCTTGTAAAACATTTTGACGGTTTAAAATCTCGCAACAATATTTTAACTTGTTAACCAAATAATAAATATCCAGATTATCCGATAGGCTTTGAAGATTGGTATCGCTTGCCCGGTTATCACTTGAAAGCGTAAACTCATAAGATAGTTCTTCATAACCTAACTGCCGTTTATAATATTTTAAATCCTGGTGAGCAGATTGTTCCTGTGCTTTACCTGCGATAGTTAAATGTTGCTCAAAATATTTATCTAATTTTTTTTCTTTTAATCCATACAGTAAAAACTTTTTCTGATAAAATGATTTTTCATAATAAACATTGTATGCTAAGAAATCTTCCAATAAGATTGTTAGGTCGGTAGTTACGTATCGCAATTGCTGATGGTTGAATGGAGAGCCACCAAAAATCTTTCTGTATAAATATTTCTCTTCAATATGTACGGATTCAAATATGGGATAAGATTTAATAAGTAACTGAAGCAGTGTTGAGACATTTTTATTCACATTAAAAAAAGGAGAAGCCACATATTTTTCAAACGATTTAAGTTCCCAAACACTCAGGCTTTTAAGTAAATCAATAATCTTCGGCTCTTTCATTGAAACTTTAAATAAATACTAATCCGATAAAGTGTAAATTATATTCATAGCAATGTTAGCAATATTTAACAATTTAACAATAAAATTAATCCGATAAACTTCTTTTTTTGTTTTTGCATCGCTGCTTCTAATCTATTTCATTTGTAACGTGAAAGAATGCCTTCTTATGAAACTACTTAAATTTACTCCTATGAAAAACCGTTACACCATCCAAAAACTTTTGTTAAGTCTTGTCCTGATATTTATAACAAGAGAAAGCACAGCGCAATTGGTTTACATACCTGATCCTAATTTCAGAACATTTATTTCATCGCTTGATCCAACAGCAATGATCGGAGACAGTCTTGATATTAATAATTCAACCATAATAAATACTGATGTATTAAACATTCAGCCGTCAGGAATTCAAGACTTGACAGGTATCGAATATTTTACTTCACTCCGTAAATTAGAATGTTACGATAATACCTTAAGTACTTTAAATGCCGTACCTTTTTCATTGGATACATTGCTTATCGAAAATGCTTTGATAATCACTTTGCCAATGTTACCCAACAGCATGATATGGTTGGGTTGTGCCTTTTGCAGTAATCTTAGTGGATTCACTAACATTCCTTCAGGTCTTGTTTGGCTGGGTATTTCTTACACTGCTGTAAATTCTATTGTTAGTTTACCACCTGGTCTTCAATATCTCGAATGTATTGGAGCTCCGTTATTTGATATGCCTCAATTGCCGCAATCAATGTTATTAATTAATTGTATGAATTGTTCGCAATTGACATGCCTTCCGACATTGCCTGATAATTTGGTTCAATTAACTGCATCAGGAAGTGGTATTACTTGCCTTCCTAATATTCCTAACAATGGAAGTTTTAGTTCTGATATAGGAACAACATTATGTGTCTTTGCTCAGTCAACAGTTACAAATGCATCTTGCAACGGCACTTGCGATGGCGCAATAAATTTATCCATGATTGGCGGTACAGGGCCATTTCAATTTACGTGGAGCATAGGTGCAATAGTTCAAAATATTGTTGCATTATGTGCTTCTTCAATTCCTTACGCTTGCACAATAACCGGGAGTGATGGTTGTGTTGCGACAATTTCCGACACAATTCATGAGCCTGTTGCTATCCTCATTGACAGCATTAATTCATATCCTGTTAATTGCACCAATTCAACTGATGGCATTATTGATATTTATGCCAGCGGTGGTGTGCTGCCTTTTGTTTACAGCATTGACAGCGGAGTAACTTATCAATCCTCATTTGAGTTTCTTAATCTTGCGGCAGACAGTTATTTTATTATCGTGCAGGATGCTGCCGGATGTTATGCTATTGATTCTGTTCTGGTGTATGAACCTACTCCTGTAAGTGTTACTGCAATTCAAACAAATGTATCATGCAATGGAGGAAATGATGGATCAATAACTGCAATTGCTTTTGGCGGAATACCAGCATATCAATATTCAATTAACGGAATGCCTTGGCAAGTATCTGCTGTGTTTAACAATCTCAATCCCGGCTTTTATACTGTTGCAGCAAGAGATATAAATGGCTGTGTTGGTATTTATAATTTAACAATCATGCAACCAAATCTTCTAACGATAGCCACAACAACCACAGATGCAACTTGTGGATTATCAGATGGCAGTATTATAATAAATGCAACAGGAGGCACACCACCATATCTGTATTCAATTGATTTTGGAATAACATATCAGGCTTCTAATTTTTTCACTAATGATTCCTCTGCACATTATACTACGAGCGTAATAGATGCAAATTTTTGCCTTGCATACATTCATACAATTGTATCGGGCATTGGAGGGCCGGTGATCAATAATTTAGTTACAACAAACGCTACCTGTTCAAATGTGAATAATGGAAGTATCGTAGTAAATGCAAGTGGCGGTACTCTGCCATATCAGTATAGTACAGATACTGCAATTACTCTATCAACATCCAATGTTTTGTTAAGCCTTTACGCTGGTAATTATATGGTAGCAATGGTAGATGCAGCTGGTTGTTGGACTACAGCTAATACGGTTATTAATTCACCTTCTCCTATTTCAATTTTCACTTTAATAAATAATGTCACCTGCAATGGCGGTAATGATGGAAGTTTTACAGTGAATGCAAGCAATGGTGTTCCTCCATATCAGTATTCAATTGATGGAGGAATCACTTTTCAACCCGACAGTTTATTTGATACACTCGTTGCCGGAAATTACACTGTGCTGGTTGAGGATGCAAATGGTTGTACCAATCCAGCCGGCACAACAATTATAGAACCTCCACCATTAACATTCGGAAATATTTTAAGCAATTATTTAGTGTGCAATGCAAATCCGGTTAATGTATGCTTCACTATTTCTGGCGGAACACCTGCATATACTTATTTATGGAGCCAGGGCTCAATTACTAATTGCATAAGTGTAACTCCGGGTGTTTATACTATTACAGTGGCGGATGCAAATGGTTGCACACTAACTACAACTACTTCTGTCACCTTTACTCCAGGATGGCAATTTGTTTCTTTAGACAGTCTCCAATTACCTACTTGCGGCATGTGTGACGGTAATGCAACAGCAATAATGATTAACACTATAGCTGCAACTTATCAATGGATTCCGGGAAATTTTACAGGAGCTACAAATCCGCAATTATGTGATAATACAGATTACACTTTGATTGCAACGGACACTGCCGGTTGTATTGATACATTAAACTTCAGATTGTCGTGTCATTCTGTTTGGCCTGGTGACGCAAACAATGACGGACAAGCTGACAATACTGATCTGCTTGCAATAGGAATCGGATATGGGACAACCGGTGCAATTCGAACTAATGCAACAATAAACTGGCAAGCTGAAATTGGTTTTGACTGGACTGATTCTCTTGCTTCAGGAACCAACTATAAGCATATTGATTGCAATGGTGACGGAATTATTGCTGATGATGATACGATTGCTATTATTCAAAACTTCGGCTTGACGCATCCGTTGCGTCCGGCTATAATTCCAATGGTACTAACTGATCCGCCATTGTATTTTGATATTCAAATTGATTCTGCCAGTGTGGATACGATGTTGCAGATTCCATTAATGCTTGGTACATCTGTAATTCCTGCGGACAGTATTTATGGAATTGCATTTACAGTGAGTTATGATACTGCATTGGTAAAAGCTGATTCCGTTACAATGGATTTCATCAACTGCTGGATGAATAGTACAACAGGTCATACAATTGGCATTGGTATTAACGATCCCTTGAATGGAAAACTTTATGGCGCTGTCACACGAACATCACATACAGATACTTCGGGTTTTGGAGAACTTGGACGATTAGGTATTGTTACCGTAGATAATATTTCTGCCCGAATGTCAAGCTTATATTCCGATACACTTATTTTAGGAATTAGTGATGTGACTTTGATTACCCATGACGAACACTATAAAACAGTTAACATTATTATTGATTCATTAATCATTAATGATAATACCGTTGGAATACACGAACACACTGAAGCATTATCTCTTAGCGTTTATCCAAATCCTGCAAACAGATTTTTATTTCTTGATTATGATTTACAAATTAAAAATCCTGTCATCACATTACATTCAATGCTAAATGAAGAAATTGATATCAATTACAAATCAATGAATGGAAAAACAATAGTTGATTTAGGAACTGTTGCAAACGGAATGTATTTGTTGCGTGTAACAACTGATAAAGGTGTTGTTACAAGAAAAATAAATGTTATTAAACAGTAATTGAATTCGTCATTGCGAGGAACGAAGCAATCTCATGCTATGGAAAGATCACTTCGTCCCTCGCAATGACGATTCATTTCTATCGAAAAGGGATAAAACAATATACTATGAAAATAAAATTTACTCTCATTTTAATTATGACGCTAACATTTTTTTCTTTCCCGTCATTTTCACAATGGCAAACTTTAATTGGTCCTTTCGGTGTCGAAACATCTTCAGCAGTTTTTTTTGATTCGCTCAGTTTCGCAGCTACTGCATCCGGTTTAACAGTTAGTTCGGATTCATCACAACACTGGACAATAGACAGCGTGGGCATAAATGGTACAACAGGAAAATTAATTTTTAAAGAAGGCAAATTAATTTATGACAGATTATTTAACACAACAGGTGGAATGATTTCGACAGATAGCGGAAAAACATGGAACGCAATGACAACCGCTGGTCCGTTTCCTCCAATAAAATATGATGTTTCATCAGATTCAATTTATGTGTGGTGTGAATATGGAGCATTATATTATTCTGCAAACAACGGATCAACATGGACTGCAATGGCTGTTCCGCCAACTACTAATAACGTAACTGATTTTGCAGTTGATAACGGAAGAATTTATGTGTTGAGAAGTTCGTTTGGTACTGGGCAGGGTGCTGTTTATTATTCTGATAATCTGGGAGCAAGCTGGCAATCGTTAACAACGAATGGAATAACGGGAAATACAATTCAACCGTATCAATTGCTTGCAAACGGAAATCAATTGTTCTTAGTTTGCAATAGCGATTTGTATAAATCAATTGATGGAGGAAATACCTGGAATCTTTTTAATACAGGCTTGCCGTCAAATTATTGTTGCTACACTCATTTTACTCGCATCAGCATTTCAAAAAATAAAATTTATGCAAGTGTAAGTAACGGTGCAGGATTGTTTCAAAGTGAAACTGCTGTTGCTGCATTTATTAATATCAACAATGGATTACCGTTTGAAACGGATGTTAATTCGGTTTCAGAAAATCAAAACTATTTGTTTGCTTCTGCTTTTTCCGGGTTGTTTCGCACAAATAAAAATTCAATTAACTGGCAATTAAGCCAAACAGGAATTCAGAGTTCAAGCTTCAATGCTGTTGAAGCTAAAGATTCAAATTTGTTTATCGGCACATATAATGGGTTTTATGTTTCGCATAACAATGGCAATTCATACAGTGCAATTCCCGCAGGTAAATCAACGGCTAATTTTTATTTTGACAACAATGATGTGTATGCATGCTCTGCACGTGGATATAAAAGTGCAGATAACGGATATAACTGGACGAACATAAATTTTCCTTACGGTTATTTCTCACAAAGCTTAACAGACTTTTGCATCGTCAATGGAAATTATTTCGGACTTAACATTGATCAATCATTAAAATATTCTGTGGACAATGGTGTAACATGGAATATAGTAAATGGAATTCCTGTATCAACAGCATTATGCATTGCATCTAACAACGGAATTTTATTCGTTGGAACCTCGAACGGAATTTATTATTCTTCCAATCTTGGTTCGACATGGAGTATTGCGTTAGTGGGTAATTTTATTAGAAAAATAAAAATTGAAAATGGAAATGTGTTAGCGCTTTCATCCGGTGCATTGTACGTTTCCTATAATAATGGAACTACATGGAATAATCTCAACTGCCCGGCAACAAACCTGAATGCTTTTGCTATTAAGAATAATACCATCATTGTTTCACCGGGATTATTTTACACTAATAACTTCGGAGCAAACTGGGATTCTATTAGCGCTCCCGTTGTTCCATTTCAAACTGCTCCAACAACATTGTGCATGAACAATGATTATTTGTTTGCAGGTTTTTATAGTTCGGTTTTCAGATTGCCTTTATCAATAATCACAACTAGTACTGATGTTACAATAAATCAAAACACTCTTGAGATAAGTCCAAATCCGGTAAAGGATATTTTACATATTCATGTTACAAACTACAACTTCACGGAGGAGAAAACTGTCATCAAAATTTTTGATGCAATGGGAAGATGTGTTTTTGAAAAAATGTTTTCTTCTTCTATTAATGAGCAGATTGAAATAAATCTTAGTGGTTTATCAAAAGGAATTTATATTATGCAAGCAACTGTACATGGAGAACAATTGGCAAAGAAATTTGTTAAAGAATGATTACAATTCTCCCACTAAAATTTTTATTGGGTCACTTACACCATTAGCATTTAAATATTATTTGAAAGGTCTCTGGACGAATGATGCACACGAACAATTGAAATTTTGTTTTTTCTTATCCGATAAACAATTCTATAATTTCCTTCAATCAATTCCTTTAATGTTTTGTCAGAAAATTCAGGAACCTGTCTGCCTGATTCAGGGAAGTTGATTAGCTGATTTACTCTTTCAAAAATCTGATCGACTGTTTGCTGTACATAATATGGGGAGTCCTTTGCAATATACTCGTGAATTTTATTTAAATCACTTTCAGCCAGTTTTGACCAAACTATTTCTGTCATTTCTTTCTGAATGACGCTACAACTTTTTCATGCGGTATTGTTTCACCGTTTTCAATTTGTGCAAGTCCTTTTTCCACTTTATCCATAAAAATGAGTCGTTCAAACAAATCGTTTAAGTCAACTTCTTTTGGAAATTCATTAATCGTTTCAATTAATTTATTTTTTTTCATGGCTATTTTTAAATTGTATTCAAATTTACAATATTGATTTAAATTCCTAACAATATTTTCATCGGGTCATTTCCACCATGTAAAAGCTTAACAGGTTCTTCTAACATCTGTTTTACTTTTACTAAAAAACCAACTGATTCCTTTCCATCAATAATTCGGTGATCATAAGAAACAGCAACATACATCATCGGACGAATTACAATTTGTCCATTCACAACAACTGGACGTTCGATAATATTGTGCATTCCAAGTATCGCACTTTGCGGAGGATTTATAATCGGTGTTGACATCATGGAGCCAAACACACCACCATTGGTAATGGTGAAAGTTCCTCCACTCATTTCTTCAATGGAGAGTTTATTATCTCGAGCTTTAGATGCAAGTTCAATAATTACTGATTCAATCTGAGCAAGACTCATGCTCTCTGCATTGCGGATTATCGGAACCATCAAACCTTTTGGAGCGCTAACCGCAATTCCAATATCAGCATAATCATGATAAATAATTTCGTCTGCTTCAATGCGTGCATTTACTGCAGGAAAGGATTTTAATGCTTCTGTAACCGCCTTTGTAAAAAATGACATGAAACCTAAACCCACACCATGCTTTTCTTTAAACACATCTTTATATTGCTTACGGATATTCATGATTCCACTCATGTCCACTTCGTTGAAAGTAGTGAGCATGGCAGTTTCGTTTTTAACGGCAACCAAACGCTGAGCAATTTTTTTGCGCAGCATTGTCATTTTTTCTCTGCGTTCGTTGCGTGATTGCTCTATTGTTGCATTTCTTGATTGTTGAATTGTTGGTTGTTCGTTGACAGCAATAACATCTGCTTTTGTTATACGTCCTCCTCTTCCTGTTGGTTGAACTTGCTCAGCAGTAATGTTACTTTCTTTCATCATTTTTTCTGCAGCAACAGAAGGAACTTTTTCTGCATAACTTTTTTGAGCGTTTGATGATTCAACTTTAACGTTTGATGATTCGGCAGCAACACTTTTATTTTTTTCTTCTGCCACTTGCTGAATGCCAACTGCCGACTTCTTTCCTTCTGCCGGCTCTTTTCCTGCTTCCTGTTTACTGCTAACTGCTGCTTTTGTCCCTTCTGTATCAATCGTGCATGCAACTGCACCAACCGCAGCTGTTTCTCCTTCTTTCACTAATATTTTTAAAACTCCTGCATCTTCGGCAGTTAAAGCGAGCGTTGCTTTATCAGAATCAATCTCTGCAATCTCTTCGTCCTTCTCTACATAATCGCCATCTTGTTTTAACCATTTTGCAATCTGTACTTCGCTGATGGATTCACCGGGGCTTGGGAGTTTTATTTCTATTATCATTTTGATTAACCTTTTAGTTTATAAACTTATCATCTGGATTTCTGCTTGTGTGAAATACTGAATAAATATAAATTGTTTGTTCCTTAACTTCATAAACAATAACGACTTGAAAAACATCAATTACAGCTTGTCTTTTCTCATCAAAAATTTTTTGAAAAATAAATGGTGTTAATTGTAATTGAGCAATACAACTATCTAACACACCTAAAAATCTTTCTCCCAAGCCCTCAGAAACAGATTCGTAATAGTCATAAATTTCAGTTGCGTCATCCGTAGCTCTTTTTAAAATTAACAGAGCATACATTATTTTTTGATTTTATTTTTCAGAATTAGTTCTTTAGCCTCCTCCCAGGTATATGCTGTTGTTTCGCCTTTTATATACTCTGCTTCTCTTTCTTTAATAATTTTAATTTGTTCAGGAGTAAGTTTGTACTGTGATCGTTCAGCCTTGTCAATTAGTAAAGCATGCAGTCCTCTTAAATACTCTTCGTCATTAATACTATCAATGTACTTATGAATGTCTTCTTTTAATGTGGTTGCTTTCATGATATTTATTTTAGGATTTATTTA
>JANLZB010000059.1:0-33635 GCA_031366005.1 Bacteroidota bacterium
GGTAGCCCTTTTCTATCTCATCAATAATCTGCAGTTTGAATGCTAAACTGTAATCCTTTTGAGTCCGTCTCGAATAATCTCTTTCTCTTTTGTTTTCCATATAAGTCAACTTTTGTGTCAACTTATTTCAGGATGAGGCAAGATGCAAAAAAAAGAGGCTGTCTCATAAGCGAGTCAGCCTCTTTTAATTAATATAAAAGTTTAATTAATAATATATAAGCCTGATTACATCCGCCAGGTATTTAGTAAATCGGATTACCTGCCTGCTATAACCATATTCATTATCATACCAGATATAAAGCACCATGCTTTTTTTATCTTTCGATACGATGGTTGCAGGACTATCAACAATGGATGCACAAGGGTTTCCTACAAGATCGCTGCTTACTAATTCATTACTATATGAATATTGAATTTGTTCAATCAACGGACCTTTCAAAGCTGCATGCTTTAAAATTTCATTCACATCATCCTTGCTTGTTTCTTTTTTCACAGTAAGATTAAGAATGGCAAGTGAAACATTAGGCGTAGGCACTCTTACAGCGTTTCCGGTAAGTTTTCCTTCTAATGCAGGCAATACCTTTGCAACAGCTTTATCAGCTCCTGTTTCAGTGATTACCATATTTAATGCTGCTGAACGGCCTCTGCGATATTTTTTATGATAGTTGTCAAGCAGATTCTGATCATTAGTGTAAGAGTGAATAGTTTCAATATGGCCACGCTCAATACCTAAAGAATTTTCAATAACTGCAAGCACCGGAACAATAGCATTGGTTGTGCAGGAGGCGGCTGAAAAAACCTGCTCATCTTCTTTATGATTTTTTTCATTGACTCCATAAACCACATTAGGTATATCCCCTTTACCGGGTGCAGTTAATAAAACTTTGTTCACACCTTTTGCTTTAAGATGCAAACTCAACCCATCCCTGTCACGTGCTACACCCGTATTATCAATTACGATAGCATTATTAATACCATAAGCGGTATAATCAATTTCTTCAGGCACTTTAGCTGCCAGCATATAAATTGTATGACCGTTAACTATCAATGCTTTCTTTTCAAAATCTTCAATCACCGTTCCTGGAAAAGGACCATGTACAGAATCATTTCTTAAAAGATCAGCTCGTTTAATTAAATCCTCATCGCTATAGCTGCGTGTTACAATGGCACGCAAGCGAAGTTGCTCGCCTTTACCAGCCTGTGATACAAGTTCACGGGCAAGAATACGTCCGATACGTCCGAATCCATATAACACCACATCACGCGGAATCATCACACGTTTATCCTTACCAATAAAACCTTTGAGCTTTCCGGTAAGGAATGTATTAACATCATTGCTATATTCTGAACACTCACTTAACCATTCAGCAGCAAGACGACCAATATCAATACGCGATGGAGCAAGGTCTAAGCGGCTCAGTTCACGCGCAAGAAGTAAAGTATCTTCAACAGAAATCGGTTTTTTAACAATTTCTTTTGCATACTGATGTAGGTTAAGAATCTGGCTTGCACTGCGATCAACCAATTGATTGCGGAAAATGATCAGCTCAACTGACTTATCATACCACATAGTACCTATGATATGAATAAGTTCTATTGCCGCTTTTTCAAGTAAAATCCAATCAGTAAGTTGGCTTTCATAAGTAGTTTGTCCGGCTCCGTTTAATGTTGCTGTAGATGACATGATGGAAGAATTTAATGATTGCGGCAAAGATAATAGTTGAGTGTTTACAGTTTACAATTTTACGGCTTACAGTTTTATCGTGCAAGATTTTTTAACAATAAACAGCAACTGTAAAGCGTAAACATTATTTTTGCCCACCAATTCAAACGGTGATTGTAGCTCAGTTGGTTAGAGCGCCTGATTGTGGTTCAGGAGGTCGCGGGTTCGAGCCCCGTCCTTCACCCTTACTAAAGCTTCACCCCGGTATTTTCGGGTGAAGCTTTTTTTATTTACTTAACATTGTTAATTTTAACCTATCAATAATTAATTAATCCATTCAGTATCATTATTAAAAACCACAACAATAACATGAAACAATCTTTACAAATTACTATGATGTTTTTTTCTTTTCTATTGCTTACCATAACAGGTAAATCTCAAAATCAAAATGCCCTTGCATTTGATGGAACCGATGATGTAGTAGAAACTCCCGGAGCTTCATCATTAATTGCAGGTTCTGATAACATCAGCATGACGTGCTGGGTATATCCTCAAAATCCATCTCCCAATGGTACTTATGACGGTTTCTGCGGATTCAGAAATAACACAGATGCCGATTTTTATATACTTCATTATAATACGAATACTGTGGAAGCGCGTTTTCGCAACAGTTTAGGAATGAATTACGATATAACAGGTACAGGAATTCAAATTAATACATGGCAACACCTGGCTTTTACTTACGATGGAAGTATGTTGCGTTATTACCGGAATGGAACGCAGTTAGACTCGATTGCTGCAACAGGAAATATTACAAATCTTAATGATACATTTTACATGGGTGGTGTTCCCTTTGCAGGAGCAATGTTTAACCTCATTGGTAAATTAGATGAAGTAAGCCTTTGGAACAAAACTTTATCACAATCAGAAATCAATTGTATTTATAACGGTGGAATTGATTCTACTGATGCAAACCTTCAACTGCTTTATAAATTTAACCAGGGAATTGCAGGAGGGAATAATACTCTAATAACTTCTATAACTGATGCCTCAGGACATTTGGATGGTACTCCCTTAAATTTTTTAATGACCGGTACGGTTTCAAATTTTGTTGCAGGTGCATTCACTGCACAAACCACTACAGCATCTTTCTGTCCGGGAACAAATTATGTGTGGGGAAATATTTCACTTACTGAAACAGGCACCTATACACAAGTTTTCACATCTTCTTTAGGTTGTGATTCTACTGTTCAATTAATTCTTTCATCTGATGTTGACACTTCTGTTACGCAAAACGGAAACATGGTGTTTGCTCACCAGACAGGATTTGGAGTATTGTATCAGTGGCTGAATTGCAATAATGGTTTCGCCCCTGTTAATGGAGCTACAAACCAAATTTTTACACCTGTTGTGAATGGAAGTGTTGCATTGAAAATTACATTCAACGGTTGTACTGATACTTCCTCCTGTTATACTTTTACTAATGTTGGTATTGAGGAAAAAAGTAACGAAACAATTTTAATAATTGCTCCGAATCCTGCAAAAAATGTTTGTGTTATTTCAGCTCCTTTATTCAAGAATTCAATTTTAAGAATTTATGATATGGACGGACGTTTGGTATTACATCAATTATTTAATAGCAAAGAAATTTTGAACCTGATGAATTTTAACAACGGAATCTATTTTCTTGAACTCAGCAATCCTGATGTTGGTATAGCAAGGAGGAAGCTAGTAAAAAATTAAAAGCCTGTTTAAATTTCTTAAAGACATCCTGCGCGTACCCCTGACCCCTAAAGGGGAACAGCGGGCGCGCGGTGTCCCTTTAGGGAATTCAAGGGTGAACGCGGGCAAGAAAATAATTATTTTAAAAAATTTAAACAGGCTCTAAATCTTTATTGGCAGTAATGTTTTCCTCCCTGTAAAGCAGTAGGGTTGAAGTTCATCATTCAACAACTTTTTACTCATTAACTTTGTGTCGTTATTATGAGTGAAAAAACTGTTTTACATGTGGAGGGGATGACGTGCAGTAATTGTGCACAAAGTATTACCCGCCATCTTCAAAAAAAAGGATTACAAAATGTACTGGTAAATTTTGAGGATTCGGAAGTAACTTATAATGACCCTCACCTGCTACCTCAATCAACAGTTATCAGCGAAATAAACAGCTTAGGTTACAAAGCCTCCGCTAATATTTCATCAGCAGATATAGAAAAAAAAACCTGGACCACTTTAGAAAAGCGCTTGCTGATCAGCGTTCTTTTTACGATTCCATTGTTGTTGCACATGTGGATCAACTGGCATTGGTTACATAACCCTGTTGTTCAATTTCTGCTTTGCTTACCTGTAATAACTATTGGATTACTGCATTTCGGCAGGAGTGCATGGGGTTCACTCAAACACAAAATGCCTAACATGGATGTATTAATTTCTATTGGCTCATCTGCTGCTTTTGTTTATAGCGTGGTTGCAATGTTTCTTTTTTATGGTACTGGAAAAGTAAATCACTATTTATTTTTTGAAACATCTGCAACTATTATCACGTTGGTTTTGCTCGGTAACCTGATTGAACAACGTAGTCTTAAACGCACTACTACTGCATTGGAATCATTAACACGTCTTCAACCACAAACAGCAAACAGGATTATTGATTCATTTACCAATACTGAACACACCGAAGAAATTCCGGTGCGAAATTTAAAATTACAGGATCTTGTTTTAATCAATACCGGTGAACGCATTCCCGCTGACGGACAAATATATTGGGGTGAAGCTACTGTGGATGAATCTTCAATGACTGGAGAAAGCCTTCCGGTTGAAAAAACTATAAATGATACCGTTCTTGCAGGAACAATCCTTTTACAGGGAAGCATTAAAATTATTGCTGATAAAACAGGAGACAACACTGTATTGAATCATATTATTGAACAGGTAAAACATGCCACATTAAATAAGCCCAATATTCAACGGATGGGAGATATTGTAAGTGCGTGGTTTGTACCAGTAGTTTTATTTATTTCAATCATAACTTTTTGCGTATCCTATTTTATTGCTGATGTCTCAATTCAACAATCATTGTTAAGCAGTATTGCTGTTCTGGTTATTTCCTGTCCATGTGCAATGGGATTAGCCACTCCCACCGCAGTGGCAGTTGGAATTGGTAAAGCAGCAGGCAACGGAATTATTGTAAAAGGTGGTGATACGTTAGAAAAATTTGCCAACATTAAAACAATAGTATTTGATAAAACAGGAACGCTCACCACAGGAAAGTTTTCCGTTACCGGGATTAACTATTTCAATAATGAAAAAGATCTGATACATTATTTAATCTTAACACTTGAAAAACATTCCACCCACCCTATTGGCAAAGCACTGGTGGAACACATAAAATACCAGGGAAATATTAATATCTCCTTCAACTCCATTCAGGAAGAAAAAGGATTTGGAATGAAAGCTATTGATCGTGACGGGAATATTTATACCATAGGATCATTTAACACAGCAAAAGCTATTACCGATGATGACACACATCAGGTGTATATCACAAAAAATAAAATTCTCTTGGCAACTATTAATTTAGAAGACACTATACGTAGTGATGCAAAAGCTACAGTGGATTATTTCAGATCGCAAAATAGTAAAGTGGTTTTACTAAGTGGAGATAATCTTTATA
This sequence comes from Bacteroidota bacterium, assembly GCA_031366005.1. GTDB lineage: Bacteria > Bacteroidota > Bacteroidia > AKYH767-A > OLB10 > JANLUX01. Next base: position 5,334 of record JANLZB010000059.1, read on the forward strand.
ACTGTAAAAAAGTAGCTAATGCTTTAAACATTACTGAATTTTATGCTGGTATGCTTCCGCATGAAAAAACAAATAGTATCAACGAATTAAAAAAGAATGGATTACTGGCAATGGCTGGTGATGGCATTAACGATGCGCCCTCACTTGCAACTGCTGATGTTGGTATTTCATTTCGTGCAGCTACACAAATCGCTATTCAGTCGGCTGACATCGTACTAATGAATGAGCAGGATTTGTATTCATTATGCAATGCTCACCGAATTGCAAAAGCAACTTTAAAAACCATCAAACAAAATCTCTTTTGGGCACTCTTTTATAATGTTATTGCCATTCCCATTGCAGCTTTTGGTTTACTCAGTCCTATGATTGGTTCACTATCAATGGCGTTTAGCGATGTGGTGGTGATTGGCAATTCGTTACGGTTAAAAATTAACAGTCGCCTGAATTAAATCATTGTGATCAATTTAAATTCAATTGCTCTACTTTCGCCACGCTTTTATTAAGTTTTATTGATGAGAAAAATTTTATTGCTTGGAGCAGGTCGTTCGTCAGGGGCTTTGATAAAGTATTTATTGAATTATGCACAGGCTGATGATTTTGAATTAACAGTTGCGGATATTTCAGTTTCATCGGCAGAAGAAAAAATCCATCAGCATGAACGTGGACGTGCAATTGCTTTTGATATTAATAATATTGAACAGAGAACCACGGAAATCTCAAATGCAGATGTTGTAATTTCCTTATTACCTCCTGCTTTACATTATCTCGCTGCCACTGATTGCGTTCAGTTATCCAAACATCTTGTCACAGCAAGTTATGTTTCTCCAGAATTAAAAGCATTGCATGATGATGCCATTCAAAAAAATATTTTATTACTGAATGAATGTGGTTTAGATCCGGGGATTGATCACATGTCAGCAATGGAAATCATTCATCGTTTGCAAAAACAGGGAGCTGAATTAAAAAGTTTTAAATCTTATACAGGCGGATTGGTTGCACCGGAAAGTAATGATAATTTATGGGGATATAAATTTACCTGGAACCCACGCAATGTAATTTTAGCAGGACAGGGTACTGCAAAATATATTGAGAACAATCATTACAAATACATTCCTTACAATCGTTTGTTTACTCAGATAGAAAAAATAAAAGTGGATGATCCCGATTTTTCGGGAGGAATTTTTGATGGCTATGCCAACCGTGATTCATTAGCATACAGAAAAATTTATGGTATTGATACAATACCAACACTTTTACGCGGAACACTAAGACAGGAGAATTTCTGCAGTGCATGGCAGGTTTTTGTTTTGCTTGGATTAACAGATGACTCTTACATTATTGAAGACTCTGAACATCTTACTTATGCGCTATTGGTAGAAGCATTTCTTCCTGCTTCAGCAAAAGGTGTAAGCATAGAAGAAAAACTTTGTAGTTTTTGCAATATCAATTCAAGTAGTGTGGAGATGGAAATGATTCGTTCAACCGGAATTTTATATAGTACTGTAATCGGTTTAGCCAATGCAACACCTGCACAAATTCTTCAACACATATTACAAAGTAAATGGGTTTTAAAACCGGATGACAAAGACATGATTGTGATGCAACATTTGTTTGAATACACATTGAACGGAAATAATGAAAGCATTCATTCAAGCCTTGTTGTTAAAGGTGAAAGTGTGGAACAAACAGCAATGGCAAAAACTGTTGGGCTTCCGCTTGGAATTTTTGCAAGATTAATGCTTCAGAATAAAATTTCATTGCGTGGAGTTCAGATTCCGGTGCAGGAAGAAATTTATAAACCTGTTTTGAAAGAATTAAAGGAATATGGAATTAGTTTTTCAGAAAAGCATTTTTAAAGTTTGTAGCACTTCTCCCGATGTATTGTCATTCAGGAGGAACCTTGTCAAATACATGTACCAAAGCCTATGAAGGTAAAGGAGCGTTTGCAGGGCTGAACCCTGTTTAGTTTGAAATTTTGATAAAATTAATTCCAGAATTGGTGGTTTTAATTAATGTTATTTTTTTTTCTCTTGATAAGTCTTTAATTTCCTTTTCTCTTTCTATTGCCATGTTGATTGTATCATATCTTTCGAAGTAAACTAATTGATAGCAATAATATTTTCCTGCGAATGTTTTTTGATTTGACCGGTTGTTATAATGCTCCTGCATTCTGCGAAAGAGATCGTTGGTTACACCTGTATAAAAAGTTGTTTTTCCGGGATTGGTTGTTATGTAAACAAAAAAGTTTTGATTCAACATGGGTTGCGTTGCAATAACTTTTGTTGGTTATCAAACTTATCTGCTACTATTTGACAAGGTTCCTCCTGAATGACGCTTTTGGTTCTACTCTTTTACTAACTTCCCTTTCAAACTCATTTTTGCGACAGAACTTTTTTTGCGTTTACAATATCTTCAAAATGCCGGATAATAATCTCTCGTCAATTCTTTATAAACCTGTGTAAAACCTTTATCATCCTGGTGAATAATAATTTCTTCTTCTTCCATTTTTATATTCTCAAAACCAAAACACATAATCACACGCTTCTCTAACTTTTCCATCTTAGTTTTTATCCTCACCAAACGATGATAAAATAAACCTGCGCCCATCGCTTTATCTTTAAACAACATTCCTTCTTTGCATGGAAGTATCACACAAAAGCTTCCTTCTGGATTTAATAATTTCTTTACTCCATAAATCAACTCATCAAAATTAAGTGAAGCATCTGCCTGTCGTGCAAGGTTACGGGCTGCATCATTTGCCTGGTAAGCATCCACAAAATAGGGAGGGTTGCTAACAATCAAATCAAATTTTTGATCCGATTGTTTTACAAAATCCTGCAAAGCACGGTGCTCAATTTTAATTCGATTGCTCCACGGAGATTCATTCACATTTTCTCTTGCCTGTATGCAGGCATTCTCATCAATATCAATTCCTGTTATTTCTGCATCCGTTTTCTGCGCAAGCATCAATGCAATTAAACCAGTACCTGTACCAATATCTAAAATTGTTTTGCAATTAACAGCCTGAATCCACGAGCCAAGCAGCACTCCATCCGTCCCGACTTTCATTGCACAACGGTCTTGATGGATGGTAAAATATTTAAAATGAAATACCTGTTCTGACATAAAAATTCATACTCATGGATCTGATTCGGTATAACAAACTTATACTATTTCAGCCAATATATTGTAATCAGCTAAAAATTTTATTCCTGCAAATCAACCTTTTAAGTATCAATATAAAAATATTAGTACTATGTATTGCAAAGTACATGGTTAAGTATATATATTTGCACCGCAAAGTAGCTTATACTTTATCAAAACGAATCAAACGGTGTTACAGGGGCTTGTTAACCGGATGAAACGAAAAGATAAAAAAGGCTACCAAAAAACGAAAATCAAAAAATGAGCAATGTCGAAAACACCCAGGCACAGATGCGTAAAGGCGTTTTGGAGTTTTGCATCCTGAGTATCATAGCGCAGGGGGAAGTTTATCCTTCCGATATAATTGCGCGAATGAAGGAAGCGAAACTGATGGTGGTGGAGGGTACATTGTACCCGCTGCTCACACGTCTCAAAAACCAAGGTCTGCTTTCCTACACCTGGAGGGAATCAACTGGCGGACCGCCACGCAAGTATTATACACTTACTCCTATTGGAGAACAATTCACAAACGAACTACGCAACACCTGGAATGAACTGGTGGAAGCTGTAAACAAAACCACCTTAAAAACTTCAAACAATGAATAAGACGGTAACAGTAAACATAGGAGGTATGGTGTTCCATATTGAAGAGCACGCCTATGAAAAATTAAAAAAATACCTCGAAGCCATAAAAGGATACTTCACCACTTCGGATGGTCGTGATGAAATTATCCAGGACATCGAATCACGCATTGCCGAAATGTTTACCGAGCGTGTCGGTACAAGCAGGCAAGTAGTGGTGGAAGATGATGTGGAACATGTAATCAATACCATGGGAAAACCTGAACAAGTTGCCGGAGAAAATGCAGAAGAAAAAATTGCTGAAACATATTCTTCTACTGCCTTAGGAACAGGACGAAGTTATCGCAAATTATTTCGCGATCCTGATGATAAAGTAATTGGTGGAGTGTGCAGCGGTATCGCTCATTACTTAGGTTGTGATCCTGTTTGGATTCGCCTTGCCTTCGCCATTGCATTGTTCGTATTTGGTTCAGGCTTCTTGTTGTATTTGTTGTTGCTTATCATCATACCAAAAGCACAAACTACTGCTGAGAAACTGGAAATGAAAGGTCAGCCGGTAAACATTGACAGTATTAAAAGAACGGTGCAGGAAGAATACGATGACTTAAAGAGCCGCTACACCTCGGAGGGTTTTCGAAACGCAACACGAAGAAGTGGTAGTGCTGTAAGTCGTTTCTTTGAAATGCTTGGTCAAATTATAGTTGGTGCTTTCAAACTATTCTTTAAAATCATTGCGTTCATTTTAATGATTGCACTGATGGCAATTCTTATTGCACTCTTTATCAGTGCACTTGGCATTGCAGGTGTGGTTCATGTGGGAACAGTTCCCATGCACATGACGCATATGTTTCTGAGTACAGATCAGCAATGGCTCGTTATCATCACAGCCATTTTATTTCTTGGAGTTCCCATTCTTACATTGCTTTATAAGATCATCCGTTTTTTTACAAAAACAAAAACGGAGAACAGGTTTCTGAATATGTCTGCAGGAATTTTGTGGGGAATCGGCTGGATAATGTTATTCATCAGCATCGCAGTGATTTCAAAAGATTATAAAGTGAGGGAAGTGCGCAGAACAGAAATTCCGATTGTTCAACCCACTTCTTCTACAATGTATCTTGAGTTACTTAATATGAATTCATACCGCGAAGAAAATTATTATGATCATGACTGGGATGTGGATATTGATGGAGACTTTACCTTCAGCAATCTTGATGATACCATCCGTATCGGAAGAGTGAAACTGGATGTGGTGAGGGCTGAAGGAGATAAATATGAATTAGTGAAGATTGTTTCTGCCCGGGGCAATAATAGAAAAGTTGCGCAGGAAAATACACGCGACATCAGCTATGAAATAGTTCAAACAGATTCGGTGTTAAAAATTGATAAAGATTTTCTCTTACCTGAAAAATCGAAGTTCCGTGATCAGAAAATTCAACTTATCTTAAAAGTTCCGGTTGGTAAAAGCATTCATCTCGGAACAGAAACTGACAGAATATTCTATGATCTAAAAAATACAACCAATACTTACGATGGTGATATGGTTGGTTATACATGGACTATGACTGATAGAGGACTTGAGTGTATTGGATGTAATTTGCCGGATGAAAACGAGAGATCAAAAAATGAACATGTTCGAATCCATGTAAATGGTAAAGATGTTTCGGTAGATGCTGATAACGATACTATCAACTGGGATAATAAAGATGTGAAGATTCACATTGATGGTGATGGTGTTGTGATTGATGCAAAAGAGAAAAAGAAATAAATTGTGATAGTCTGCATGCAATGTCATTCTGAAAGAAACTTGTGTTATTACTGATAGAAAGAAATATAACGGCAAGTGTTGATTTAAAATAATCAGTTTTATTGTTTCAAATAAACTTAACACATACTCAAACTATTTATAAGAAATACACTAGTTCCTTACAGGATGACAGGACATGGGGAGTTCTAATTAATACAACAAGCCCAATGTAGTTAATACAATAATTTTAAAAAGAAAAACGAGCCCAAAAAATTCTAATTAATTTCTAATTCAAACATTATAAAAACAAAAAACAAATGAAAACAATCATAATTAATACTTATAGAATAGCAACATTATTATTCCTGCTGATTGCACCCGCCTTCTCATTCGCACAAAGCACCGAATTGCCAAATGATGTTCGCAACGACATTGAAAAATTAAACAAGGAAATGGAAAATTCCATCAAAACAAATGACATGAGCAAAGTCGTAGATCTTTATACTGACGAGGCAACCATCATCGCTCCAGGGGGACAAAAAATTCACGGACGTAAGGCCATTGCTGATTACTGGTATAACTTTTCACGTTGCAAAAATTTCGCAAGCGAAATAACAGAACTTGGCGGCAATGGTAAAATGGTTTATCAACTAAGCAAATGGACATTCACTTGTGTGAAGGACGGAAAGGAAGTTACTTATTCTTCAGATGTAGTAATGGTTTGGAAACGTCAGTCAAACTGGGAATATAAAATACAGTTGAACAGCACGAATAACGAAGTAGCAGTTAACGAAACAGAAGCTCCAGTAAACAGAGCCGAGAATTAATTTATCAGTATAGTTTGTTGTAGTAAATCAGGTGAGAAGGCCCCCGTCCCGATGTTTCGGATGCGGGGCTTTCTGTTTTTATAAATTAATCTTATCATTCTTTATCGTAATACTAATTCTCCCTTTCATTTTATTTTTCTTTTTCTCAGAGGGCTTTCTAGGTGAATTATCACACATCATCTTGAAAAACATCCAATGATAAATGATCAACCGCTATGAATTAACCGTAATCCTTTACCAGTTTTTGTATTTCCATTATTTTTTATCCTGTTATCGTCATTCTGGAAGAAACTTGTGGAATAGCAGAGCGAAGTTAGGATATGCATAGTAGATTATTTAGCACTTCAACGTTGAATGAACTTCCTTCTGAAATCAATCTTATTACAGTAAATACACAAGTTTCCTTCAGAATGACAGCCCTGGAAAGTTGCTTTATAAATAATATATCCAATAATCATGATTTTAAATTATCCAAAATCACTTCATCAAACGGACTTACCGTTTCTGAAAAATAATTAATCAACTCACCATTTTCATTAATGAGATATTTGCAAAAATTCCATTTAGGTGGTTGGTCATTCCATCCGTTTAATTCTTTCTGAGATAACCATTGATATAATGGATGCGTATTTTTTCCGGCCACATCAATTTTTTCAAACATTGGAAAACTAACATTGTAATTCTCTGTACAAAATTGTTTAATGGTATTATTATTTTCCGGTTCCTGTGCGCCAAAATTATTGGATGGAAATCCCAACACATCCATTTTATCAGAATGTAATTCATACAACTCCTGCAACTGGGCGTACTGATGTGTGTATCCACATTCACTCGCAACATTTACTATCAATAATTTCTTTCCTTTAAACGGAGCTAGGCTTGTTTTATTTCCATCTATATCTTTTAAAGTAATGTCATAAACAGAAGCCGACATTTTTACATTGGAATTTTTAGAGGATGAAACTTTTATTTTAGGAAGCAACGTCATCAATAAAGGATAATAAAGCCGTTTGATCCATTGTGGTAAAGGCATGTAATATTGTTTGAGAATAAGTTCAGAGAGATGTTTCGTATCTCAACAGGACAAACTCATGCGACTTGTCATGCTGAGGTACGAAGCATCTCTCTATGATTGATTCAAATTATCTTGATGCAAACTTTGGCAGATATTCTTTCAACATGTCCTTATGCACCATAAAATCCATCATCTTTAGTTTCACATAATCTTCGTGAAAGAAATAGTAACCGAAATTTTTACTGTCCTGTGCGCAGTTCCGCGAGCCGGCACCTGAGTCTTTTATCAAATACCAATCCTTTCCATTCTTCTCCATGTAACCAATCAAATGCAATCCATGATCATCTGTTGTAGTTTTATTACTGAATCGAAACTGTCGTGCATTCTCATCAATATATTCGGAAGGAATATCATAACTTGGAATCATTGCCACTTGTTGTTGTGATACAAACCCTGATTCTGAAACATCACCACCAATCGCTATCGTATATCCTTTGCGAATGGATTGTTTTATAATTGCCATATAATCATTCAAAGGAATGTTATAATAATTATTGTCGTGCCACCAGTTATCATCCACTTCGTATTCTATTTTTGTCCAGTATGGTTTTTCCATCAATGAAGTTACATCTATGTAATCATCAGGATTTAATTTCAACACATTTTTTAAATAATCCTGCGGACTCATTTCTTTTCCATTTACATTCACTTTCGTTGGAGGCGTTCCGATGTAATGATTCATGATTGATTTAATAGTGGAAATTATTTCTTCTTCATTCCATGCGTTTTGTGTTTTTACACTTGCGAGATAAGCTTTCATCTCACTTACCATTTTTGCATGGGTATGATATTGTTGTCCGGGTAATAAGCCTGAATAAGAATCTTCCGGAATTGCACCGTATTGTTTCATGATGCGAGTAACAGCATTGGCTTCGGAACCTTCATCGAAGTTGGAATTACCACGTTCTTGCACAAAACGTTTTGCTTTTTCAACATACTCCCAATAAGCAGTGTATATCTCACTCAACTTTACTTTCTGTTTTGTCTGACGAAAAACTTCAGTTTCAAAATAAGAAGTTGTGGAGAACGACCAACACGTTCCTGCATTGCCTTGTGAGATAGGTTCATTTTTCCAGTAACCCGTAAACTGATCGGCAGAAGTTGGAACATCTATTCCTGTCAGATCTAATTTATAAGACGTTCTTTTCTTCTCCGGCTTTTTTGCCTCCTCAAATTCTTTTACATCTTTAAGAATTGAATTTTCATAAAATCCTTTTTGATATTCTGTGAATTTTCCCTTGTTGTGAACTGGTTGCTGTGCCTTTGCAATTGCTGCAACAAACACCAGTAGCATTACTAATTTTGAATTATTTAATTTCATTGTTCTATAATTTTATTTTTCCTTTTTATAAATTTTTTGTTATGCCGAATTTTTTTCGTCAACATTCTATATGTGTATTTGAGAGTTGCCCAAAAATGTTCGGCATGACGATAAAGTGCAACATTAATATTGATCAAAGTTATGCGTTTGCAAAAACTGAATACTCTTCTTAATATCCACATGCAACACGCGATCTTCTTTAACGAACGAAACATGTTTTCTGAATTCATTAAAAATGTTTTCCAGTCGCGGAGAAGTTTTTAATGGCCTTCTGAATTCAAGCGCTTGTGCTGCATTAAGTAATTCTATTGCAAGAATTGTTTCTGTATTTTTTACAACACGGTATAATTTGGTAGCAGCATTTGCTCCCATGCTTACATGATCTTCCTGTCCGTTACTGCTCACAATAGAATCAACAGACGCTGGCGTACACAATTGTTTATTCTGACTTACAATAGATGCAGCAGTGTATTGCGGAATCATAAAACCGGAATTCAATCCGGGATTTGCAACCAAGAACGGAGGTAAACTTCGCTGTCCGCTGATGAGTTGATAGGTTCTTCGCTCACTGATATTTCCTAACTCAGCTAATGCAATGGCTAAAAAATCCATTGACAAGGCAAGCGTTTGACCATGAAAATTTCCTGCTGAAATAATTAAATCTTCTTCAGGAAAGATGGTTGGATTATCTGTAACAGAATTTATTTCATTAAAAAAAGTTTGGGCTGCATAATTGATTGCATCTTTTGAAGCACCATGTACTTGCGGAATACAACGGAACGAATAAGGATCCTGCACATGTTGTTTTGCACGCGAAATGATTTCACTTCCTTTTAGTAATTCACGGTAGCGGATTGCAGTTGCAATTTGTCCGGCATGCGGACGCACTTGTTGAATAAGATGATGGAATGGTTCAGTGCGGCCGTCATAGCCTTCTAACGATAATGCTCCAACAACATCTGCAATATGTGATAAGCGTTGTGCTTGCATTACAGAGTAAGTTCCGTACGCACTCATGAACTGCGTGCCATTTAATAATGCCAATCCTTCTTTCGATTGTAATTTTACCGGTTGCCAGTTAAATGTTTTTAAAATATCGGCAGATGATTTTTTTTCTCCTTTATTAATTACTTCTCCTAATCCAATAAGTGGCAGTGATAAATGTGCAAGTGGCGCTAAATCTCCTGAAGCACCGAGAGATCCTTGTTCATACACAACAGGTAAAATATCGTTGTTATAGAAATCTATTAATCGTTGAACAGTTTCCAATTGGACTCCTGAATTACCATAACTTAATCCTTGAATTTTTAAAAGCAACATCAGCTTAACAATTTCATCAGGCACCTCATCACCCGTTCCGCACGCATGCGAACAAACTAAATTAAATTGCAATTGTGAAAGATCACCATTTGAAATTTTCTTGTTGTACAATGCACCAAAGCCGGTATTGATTCCATAAAAGGCTTCATCACTTTGCAGCATTTTATAGTCAAGATATTCACGGCAGCGGATAATTTTTTTTACAGCATCATCTGATAATTCAAGTTTTGAATTTGAAGAAATGATTTCATTAATTTTTTTGAAATCGAGATGAGTGGAAGATATTTGATGCATATATTTTAAACGCAGAGACGCTGAGGCGCAGAGAAATAAGTGAGAGTTTAATTTAAAATAATTAGAGATTGTTTACTTTTCGCCTGATTCCTTGAACCAGTTGTGGAACATTAAAATTGATCAAAAGGCCTAATCTTTTATTCGCGAGTTTGAGATAGGTGACCATTGAACTTCATGAACCGGAAGAATAATTTCAATTGCTTTTATTTCAATCACAATTTCATCGTCAATCAGTAAGTCAATAAAAAAATCTTTTTCTAAAATTCTACCTTTATAAATAATAGGAAGTTGAACCTGTTTTTTAACAAATAAGCCTCTGTTTGTTAATTCTTCGAAGAAACAATATTCATAGACAGATTCTAATAATCCTGGACCAAGTTCCCGATGAACATCAATTGCAGCACCAATAATTTTAGAACTAATTTGATTTAGCTCTTCTTCAGAAATAAGGTTTTTTATTTTCTCCATTTTCTCTGCGTTTTTGCGTCTCTGCGTTTAAGAAAGTCTCCGAATACACTCTTCCAATGAAACCTTTTCCTGCTCACCACTCACCATATTCTTCAACATGATTTTTTGTTCATTCATTTCATCAGAACCAACTATTGCAACAAAAGGAATTTTTTTTGCATCCGCATAACTCATCTGCTTTTTCATTTTTGCATTATCAGGATAAAGCTCTGCATTGATTCCTGCAGCACGTGCTTTGGTAACTAACAGCAAACAATGTTTCTCTTCTTCCACACCAAAGTTGACAAACAGGATTTTTGTGGATGATGATTGAAAATAGAGTTGTTCAAACAATTTCATTTCGTCCATCACATCATAAATGCGATCCACACCAAAAGAAATTCCAACACCACTTACGTTGGGCAAACCAAAAATTCCTGTTAAGTCATCGTAACGACCACCACCGAGAACGCTGCTTGTAAATGAGGAACGTTCATCATCAACTTTCACTTCAATGATTGCACCTGTGTAATAGTTTAATCCTCGTGCTAAAGTAATATCTAATTCAAGCTGGGAGTTGGGAGTTGGGAGTTGGGAAATGGTATCGAGAATAGTTTTAATTTCTTCAATTCCTTTCCTTCCGATTTCAGAAGTGGATAATAATTTTTCAAGAGAAGCTAATTTCTCTTCATTCCTTCCTTTCAAACTCATTAAAGGTTGAATTTGTTGAATTGCTTTTTCAGATAAGCCCTTTGATTTTAATTCTTCGTTTACTTTTTCAATTCCGATTTTATCAAGCTTATCAATTGCAACAGTTATGTCAATTATTTTATCTGCTTCACCAATGATTTCAGCGATGCCGGATAATATTTTTCGATTATTAATTTTTAGAGTAACACCAATATTCAGTTTTGAAAACACTTCATCAATAATCTGAATCAACTCTACTTCGTTTAACAAAGAAGTTGAACCAATCACATCTGCATCACATTGATAAAACTCGCGGTATCTTCCTTTCTGCGGACGATCAGCTCTCCATACAGGTTGTATCTGGTAACGCTTAAATGGAAATGTAATTTCATTCTGATGCATTACAACGTAACGAGCGAAGGGAACTGTTAAATCATAACGAAGTGCTTTCTCTGAAATCGAAGAAGTAATTTTTTTATAGTTTACTGATTCAAGTTCATTTTTATCAATGCCTTCTAAAAAATTTCCAGAATTCAGTATTTTAAAAATAAGCTTATCCCCTTCTTCCCCATACTTTCCCATCAGCGTATCAAGATTCTCCATCGTTGGAGTTTCTATTTGCTCATAACCAAACTTTTCATAAACAGTTCGGATGGTATTGAAAATAAAATTTCTCCGTTGCATTTCTAACGGAGAAAAATCGCGGGTACCTTTTGGGATGGAGGGCTTCATCGAATTTAATTTTTAAACGCAGAGACGCAAAGACGCAAAGGATAACAACTCTGTGTCTTTGCGTCTCTGCCTTCAATCCTTGTTAAAAATAAATTTCTAAACGCACAGGCGCAAAGGCGCAGAGAAAAAATACAACTCTGCATCTTTGCGTTTCTGCGTTCAATCATAGTTAAAAATAAACTTCTAAACGCAGAGACACGGAGGCACAGAGAAAAAATAAAACTCTTCGTCTTTGCATCTCTGCGTTCAATCATAGTTAAAAATAAATTTCTAAACGCAGAGATACGGAGGCGCAGAGAGAAAATACAACTCTGCATCTTTGCGTCTCTGCGTTCAATCCTTAACATTAGTGAGTAAGTTTTTTATACCTAAACCTATGCGGTTCATTATTTCCTAATCTCTTTTTCTTATTCTCTTCGTAATCACTATAACCGCCTTCAAAGAAATATTGCTGGGAATCTCCTTCAAAAGCAAGTATATGGGTACAAATTCTATCTAAGAACCAACGGTCGTGACTGATAACTACTGCACAACCTGCAAAGTTTTCTAATGCTTCTTCCAATGCACGTAAAGTATTTACATCAATATCATTGGTTGGCTCATCAAGTAACAAAACATTTGCTCCCTGTTTTAATGTGATGGCAAGATGCACACGATTACGTTCTCCTCCCGATAACACATTTAGTTTTTTTCCCTGATCAGCACCACTGAAATTAAATTTGCTGATGTAAGAACGTGCATTGATGGTTTGATTTCCTATCACAATATTCTCATGTCCGCCACTTATAATTTCATACACTGTTTTATCAGGAATCAAATCATCATGACTTTGATCAACATAAGCAACCTGAACTGTTTCTCCAACTGTAAATGTTCCGCTATCCGGTTTTTCCTGTCCCATAATCATTCGAAACAAAGTAGTCTTACCAACACCATTCGGACCGATGATACCAACAATTCCTGCTTGCGGCAAAGCAAAATTTAAATTATCAATCAGCAAACGGTCATCATAACCTTTGTTCACATTTACAGCTTCTATCACTACACTACCCAAACGCGGGCCAGGAGGAATAAATAATTCCAAACGATCTTCCTGCTCTTTTACTTCCTCGTTCATCATTTTATTATAAGCTCCCAAACGTGCTTTCGATTTGGCCTGTCGTGCTTTGGGAGATAAACGAACCCATTCTAATTCGCGCTTCAATGTTTTCTGTCTGCGGCTTTCTGTTTTTTCTTCGGCTTCCAAACGTTTTCCTTTTTGTTCGAGCCATGAAGAGTAATTTCCCTGCCAGGGAATTCCTTCGCCTCTGTCTAATTCAAGAATCCATCCTGCAACATTGTCTAAGAAATAACGATCATGTGTTACTGCAATCACCGTTCCTTTGTAATGTTTCAAATGTTGTTCTAACCATTCAACGCTCTCTGCATCCAAGTGATTGGTTGGCTCATCTAATAATAAAATATCAGGCTCTTGTAATAACAATCTGCACAAAGCCAATCTTCTTTTTTCACCACCACTCAAATTTATAACAGGAGTATCTGCTTCAGGACAACGCAGTGCATCCATCGCCACTTCAATTTTTGTGTCGAGATTCCACGCATCTACATGATCAATTTTATCTTGCAACTCTGCCTGACGAGCCATCAACTTATCCATTTTATCAGGGCTATTCAAAATTTCATCGTCAGCGAATTTGTTGTTCACTTCATCGTACTCTGCAAGCAAATCAACAATCGGTTGTGCTCCTTCCATCACTATTTCCTTTGCCGTTTTGGTTTTATCCAGATCAGGTTCTTGCGATAAATAACCTACTGTGTAACCCGGAGAAAAAACTACTTCTCCCTGAAAAGATTTTTCCAAACCTGCAATAATTTTCAGCAGTGTGGATTTTCCTGAACCATTTAAACCCAGAATACCAATCTTGGCTCCGTAAAAAAAGGAGAGGTAAATATTTTTTAGAACTTGTTTTTGTGGTGGATAGCTTTTACTAACACCTACCATTGAAAAGATAATTTTTTTATCGTCTGCTGCGGCCATTTTAAAAATATGATTTATGTAACTTTAACTTTAATATAACGTATAAAAACGGGGACACAAACTTAATTAAAATACAGGTTTAAAATTGTGCTTATAAATCCATATTAAAATGAAAAAAAAAATATTTCTCCTCTGCTGTTTCTGTGTTTCGATAGCTCATTCACAGCCAAACAATAAGCAAAAGTCTCAGACCAAAATCAGTTTTGATCTTGCATTGAAAATGCAGAACAATTCCTATCAGAATCACGATGTTTCAGTGCTGATGAAAGGGGATATTGAACATATAAAGCAAGTGGTAAAAAACAAGGGCGGACATTTTAAATTTTCTGCCGGAGATATTGCTTCGGTTACTATTCCTGTTTCAGCATTGCAAAATTTAGAGAGTGATCAAAAGATTTTTCGCATTGAACAAGGTTCAAAAAAAATACAGGCACTCAATGACAGTATGCTTGTGAATAATAATATTATTAAAGTACATGATGGAGTTTCACCATTGCCACAGGGTTATGATGGCAGCGGAGTAGTAATGGGATTTATTGATTCAGGAGTTGATTATACACATCCTGATTTCAGAGATTCACTGGGAAATACACGTGTGAAATTTATCTGGGATCATCTTTTGCCCAATGCTGCCAACACTCCCCAGCCATATAATTATGGACAGGAATTTACCGAGGCTGATATCAATGCTGAATTGCTGGGTGGACCTGTGACAGGACATGTGGATGCACTTGCACATGGAACGCATGTTACAGGAATTGGTGCAGGTAATGGAAGGGCAGTTAATAATTTTAAAGGTGTTGCTCCAAAGGCTGACATCATTGCTGTTGCCGTTGATTTTAATTTATATGACGATCAGTTTCTGAGCACCATTGTTGATGCAGTTGCATATATCTATGATAAAGCTGATCAGCTTGGTAAACCCTGCGTTATTAATATCAGTGCCGGAACGTATTTTGGTTCGCATGACGGTAAAGATTTAAGCGCGCAATTGATAGATAATTTAATTACTGCGCAAAACGGTCATTCGTTGGTTTGTGCTGCTGGTAATATTGGTGGTTATCCATTTCATGTTCAAACAAATTGTGTGGCAACAGATACCAGCTTTACCTGGAATACAGGAGATTATTTTGAATTATGGGCTGACACTGCTGATTTTAATAATGTGCAATTCAGTATTGGCGCTGATCAAACTACACCTGTTTATGATTTCAGAGGAGCATTAAGCTATCGTGATATTTCTGCACATTTAAATATTTTGAGAAACGATACAGTTTTTAATAGTAACGGTGACAGGTTGGGAATTATAATGAGTTATGCAGAACTTATTGGTAATAGTTATCTGTTACAATTTTTAATTACTGAAGACTCAGCATATAACTGGAGGTTCAGCACCACCGGAAATGGGAGTTTCGATGCATACAGCTGGGCATGGATTGCGCAAAACGGAATACCTCCTGACACTATTTATCCTGCAATTACAAAATATGTTTTACCTGATGTTTACCAGGGAATCTGCAGTAGTTTTCAATGCAGTGATAAAGTAATTACAGTGGGGCAATATGTAAACCGAAACAGTTATATTGATGTAAATGGAAACCTGGTTACCTTTCCTACTGTTGTGGGAGCACTTGCATCAAGCAGCAGCTGGGGACCCACACGTGATGGAAGATTAAAACCTGATATTACAGCAACAGGTGAAGTAACATTATCAGCACTTAAGCTTTCAAGTGCAGCGTGGTTTATCGCGAATCAACCATACAAAATTGCACAGGGAGGAATGCACATCCGTGATGGCGGAACTTCATCTGCTTCACCTGTCGTGGCAGGGATTGCTGCGTTATATCTTCAAAAAAATCCAACTGCTTCATGGCAGGATATTAAAGATCATATTGTGGGATGTGCCAAACAAGATACATTCACCGGAAGCACATTACCTGACAATAGCTGGGGAAACGGGAAAGTGGATGCGTTCAGAACTTTGGTTGGATGTACTGCGGTTAGTTTAGAAGAAAATAAAGCAGAAACTACATTATATTGTTATCCCAATCCATTCACTCAATCAACAACTATTTATCTTGGAGAAAGAAAAGGTGAAGCTAAGCTAATGATATCGGATGCGATGGGAAGAATGATAAAGCAATTTAATATTCCAAGAGGACAGAAAGAATTTCACTTGCAAAACCTCCATCTTGCAAAAGGTGTTTACTACTATTCAATAGATGAAAATGAAAGAGTAGTGACAAAAAAAATGATTGCTATGTAACGGCAATCTTGAAGAAAAAAAACAATTTTAAAAGAATAAGTAATTCCTCTCCCAAACCGGAGTTGCGTTTTTCATGCATGCAGAATAAAAACTTCACATTGAAATGTAGTTATTGAGTAAAATGGCACACAATTTTTTCAGCCATTATTTAAAATTAAACTACATAATGTCAAATTCTTTATTCTATGTAAACATTTACTAAAATTTCATTGGTAATGATGTTTGGAAATTAATACTTATACTATATTTTTTTAGAAAAATATGCAATTGATAATTTTCACCTGCAGCTTTTATCTTCACGAATCTGCTTGATAGAATCTTTCGCCTGTTTATTATCAGGGTCAAATTCCAATACTTTTTTCCAATAAGCAATTGATTGCTCACAATCTTTTTTAACGAAATAATAAAACGCCAGGTATTGATTGGCTTCCATCAAATCCTTTTTATACTTGCTAATGTTGGCTGTATCCTGTGTTGCCACCTCAATATATTTTTCATAAAACGGTTTTGCCAATCCTTGTTTTGCTGTTGAGTCAATCATTGCATTAGTACGTCCACGCCATGCATAAATAGGAGCCCAATTGGGTTGCACACCTGCATACTTAGCAAATGCACTGTCTGCTTTTTCAGGTATACGAAGCGCATAATATGTTTTGCCAAGATTCAGATAATCATTTGTCATAACATTTTTTCCTGTTGCAATTTTCTCCTCAAGTATTGAAGCAGCACTATCATATTTTTTTGCTTTCTGATAAATAGTAAACATGTCAGATAACAATTCGGTGCGCGCAGGTTCCATGTTAAAAGCTTTGCGGATATATCCTATTCCAACTGAATCCTGTCCGCTTTTTGCAAGCATCTTTCCATAGTATTCATAATCGCGGCTGCCACGTTTTGTACTATCCGTCATATTGAATAACCTGCTGATAAATGCCAATGCTTTTACAGTATCGTTTGTTTCATAATATAAGTAGGAGCCCAATCGGATATAACCCAGGTTAGATGAATCAACTTTGGTAATCTGGTTGAACTCTGTTAATGCTTCAGGAAACTTTTTGATAGAATAAAGGAAACTTATATAACGCAATCGTGCACCATCATTATTTTTTGAAAGTTCTAAATATTTCTTGTAGTTGGTATTTGCCTCATCCAACTTTCGCAGCTGCCATGAAACTTCTCCAAGCTCACGATAAGCAGGCGCAAAGTTCGGATCAATCGTGATTGCCTTTCTGAATTCTTCTGCAGCGCCTTCATAGTTTGTTGAACGTTTATACAACTGACCTTTATGTAATACAGCTTTTACCTGTGTTTTATCAATCGCCAAAGCCTGGTTGTAATTATTGGCAGCTTCAGTTCCGTTATTTAATTCAGAATACACATCTCCGTTCAGCACATATAGATCAGCATTTTTTGGTTCCAGTTTTAATGCAGTGCCTAATAAGGTTTGTGCACTCATTAAATCTTTTGATTTGAAATGCGTGTAAGCATCGGCTGCTTCCATTAATACTACCACATTTTTATTTGCACCTGTTGACAGTGCTTTATCAATGAGTGGTTTTGCCTCCTGCATATTGCCTTGTGATAATTTTATTTCTGCAAGACCAATATTGTTTAGCGGATTAGAAGGGTCAACTTGTAGTCCTTTATTAAACATCATCATGGCTGAATCCTGGTTATCTGCATCAAGCATATTCTCTCCATAATAAAACCAGATGGTGCCATTGGTTGGCTCTTTCATCACCAACTGCTTATACATCGCATTGGCACTCTCATACTGCTCGTTATCATTTAGCTTTTGCGCCTCTTTTAATGATTGCGCCTTGCTAAGAAAGGCGAAAGAAATTAACAGTGACAGAACAAGGTATTTTTTCATATAAATATTATTTGTACTCATTAATTTGTATTTATAATTCTAACTGGCATTGTAGCCGGAAGCAATCCTGATAAGCGAATGATGCGTTGTCCGGCATCACCTGCAACGAAAGAAACAAAGCCCGTACCAAGTCCTGCTCTTCCTTCCCTGCTGATCATATAAACTTCACGTGTAAGAGGATATTCTTTTGTTGAAATGTATGCCTGGTATGGCTGAAAATAATCAGCTGCCGCTGGATTTTCTTTACCTGATAATGCAATTACTCGAATGCGCGAAAGGAAATCTACAACCTGTTTGTCGTCATGATCTCCAATCCAGCTGACGCCAATAACACCAATCGCATTTTTATTTTTCTCTACATATTCCAATACTTCTCTGTTGGTATTTACAGCAAAGCAATAAGAAGGAAATGCATCAGAATTCATTAAACTGTCGTGAAGATAACGAACAGTGGAAGAACCTTTGTTATCAAAAACGAATGTTATATCAGCTAATGATGATGTGGAATTAATTTGTTTCCACGAACTTATTTTTCCGGCAAGTAAATCTTTTAGCTGTGAAATTTTTAAAAGTGAATCGTTATTCGCTCGATTAATAATAAGTGCTAATGCATCAACAGCAACTTTAGTAGTAACCGGAATAAGATGTCGCGATTCAAAAATATTTTGTTCATCAGGTTTCAATTTGCGTGACGCAATAATTACTTTAACTGAATCATTCAATAAATCTTTAAACAATTCTGTTTCGTGCTTATATCCCATATTGATGAAAGCATAACGATACAACCCATGAAAGGTATCCAGTTCAGCATCCGCTAATGGACGCAGTGTTTCATCAGCTGCAATATTTACTCTGCCTGATGTTGGCGTATCATTATAAGGTGCATTGGGATTAGAGTTGCAACCGAAAAATAAAATTGCTGTGAAGAATAAAATGTAATGAATTGTTATCCGCGTTGAAAGAGAATTGTCATTCTGAAAGAAACTTGAGAAATAGAAACGAGAAGTGTGAGAGTCTTTATAAGATCTTATAACACTTAAGCGCTGAATGAACTTCTTTCGGTTATACATTTTCTAACAGTAATTACACGAGTTTCTTTCAGAATGACATAAATACTTTTTACCCCTGCTCGTTCATTTGTTTATTCAACCTAACGATTCGATAAGCACGATATATTGCATAAAGAATTAAAAACACGCCAAGAAAATATCTTTGTCCCCCTGAGAGAAATGACTGTCCCTTGTCAGAAATCAATATGTAAATTCCTATCAAAGCATACACAACTGTCATTGACAATGTGAAATAATATAAAATTCCTCCTGAACGTTGCTGCATATTTTATTTAAAATAGAAACTGTTTAAAACGTAATTGCGAGAAACAAAGCAATCTGTTTTATAACTGCAGATTGCTTTGTTTCTCGCAATGAATGGATATATAATTATTTTGCTAACGTAAACTTAATAGGCATCACCATTGATACCTGAACTGCTCTTCCGTTTTGTTTTCCCACTGTCCATGCAGGCATCATCTTAGCTACCCGCATTGCTTCATCACTAAGCCCGTTTACACCGCGCTTTATTTCAAAATCTTTCAGCTTACCATCTTTGTCAACAACAAATCCGATATAAACTGTTCCTTCAATATTAGCTTCTCGTGCCATAGCAGGATACTTTAAGTTTTTTTGTAAAAACTCCTGTCTTGCTCCATCGCCCCCAGGAAATGCAGGCATCTCTTCCACATAAGTAAATACTTTCCCTGCATCAGGATCTTCTACCACCACTTCAGGCATTGGTTCTGTTCCTCCTACTTCACCTTCCTGTGTAACAGAACTTACAGTAGTCTCACTTAATTTTTCCTGTGGCGGTGGTTGCTCTTCTTCTATCGGACGATCCACTACAACAGGTGGTGTAAACTTCACGGTTTCAATTGTTGGTGGTGGCGGTGGTGGTGGCGGTGGTGGTGGCTCTTTCTCATCAATGGGAGGAGGTTCAGTTAATGTTACTTCAACCTCAATAGGTTTTGTGTTAGTATTCTCCATACTTCCGGCAATAAACCTATAAATGACCGGAGCACTGATGCATAAAGTGAAAAACAAGACTGAAAAAATTAATGCACGCGCTATATTTTTCTGATAGCTTCTGCGAAGCTGATATGCTCCGTATTCTTTTTGCCTGTTTGCGAAAACCAACTCCGCACGTTCAGGAGAAACGACATTGTCCCATGAGGGAGTGAATAGTTCTGCCATTCTTTTACTGATTTAATGCGTTAATCATATCATATTCCTGCTTTGTAATATCCACCAAGGCATATTTACCAATGAAAGCACTATTTAATTCATCCAGTGCATCCACCACATTTTTATACTTTGCTTTATCATCCGTTTTAACCAATACCATCAAAGCTTTTTTATCACCTTTAATATCCACCTCCATTCTTTTTAATGTGGTATCAGCAATATTATTTTTTGTTGACTGGCTCCTGAGATCTTTAATTCTGTCAACAGCAAATTGATTTTTTTCAAGTAATAACTTACGCATTCCGGAAGCAGAGAAATCAGTAAGCGTTAATTGTGTCTCGGGTTTCAATTCTCCAAAATACCAATACACCTTATTTTTATCTGTTAATAATAATGTAAGCGCATTGTTTACTAATGAGGGAGGTGTATTAGGATCTTTTACCGGCATATTAATCTCCATCGTTTTGGGTTTTCCAAAAGTGGTGGTCAACATAAAAAAAGTAAGCAACAGAAACGCCAGGTCAACCATTGGCGTCATATCTATATGGGTGGAATTCTTTTTGGCGCGAAGCTTTTTGTGCTTGCCTTTTTTATCACCACCACTATCTCCGGTTTGTACTTCAGCCATTGTTTATCCTCCTTTTTGATTTGGATCCTGCTCTAAGTCTGTAACGAGGTTAAAGCGATTTACTTTCATTTCCTGGAACACTTCTATAACGCGTTTTATTGAAGTATAATTTGCATTGCCATCACCTTTTATAGCAAATCGTAACTGTTTGTTTTTTTCCACATTTTCTCCTTTGTGTTTATCTGCTTCAGCAAAACGACCGTAATAAATCCACTGTCCTAATTGATTGTTTAAGGAATCAAACGGGATTCCCTGACTTTTTTTCATAAAAGATTTACGTTCCTGTTCACCTAATGGAAGATATTGTTTCAATTGCTGAACAGTCATACCAAATGTGCTCATGATAGAAAACCTGTTTATCTCTTCGTCCGAAAATTTCACGCCATACTTTTCTCCCATTTTCAGGAGGAGATTTTTTCGCACTTCTTTCCCTTCCAGATTAAAGAAAACACGGTTAGCGCTATCTACTGTTATCAGCATTACATTATCAGGAAGTATTTTTTCTGAGATGGATGAAGGTGTATCCACTACTACCGGCTCATCAGGACGAAACTGTGTGGTAAGCATAAAAAAAGTTACCAGGAGAAAGGCAAGATCCACCATTGGAGTCATATCCAATGAAGGACTTTTCCTGGGCATCTTTATTTTAGACATTCTTGCGGTTTTTAAAGTTCAACTATTAAAATTTAAATTTAAGATGCATTGACATCAAAAATTCCATAAATTAATTTTTGGCTGTGAATGTTTGAACAATGCTATAACCTGCCTCATCAATACCATAAGTAATTGAATCAATCTTATTGGTAAAGAAATTATAGAATATAATGGCGATAGCAGATGTTGCAATTCCAAGGCCGGTATTAATCAATGCTTCAGAAATACCGGTTGCAAGTGCAACAGCATCAGGAGAACCAGCTTGTGCAAGAGCGGCAAATGCGCGAATCATACCAAGCACAGTTCCTAATAGTCCCATTAAAGTTGCAATAGAAGCAATGGTGGAAATGATAACAAGATTTTTAGAAAGCATTGGCAATTCCAATGTAGTGGCTTCTTCAATTTCTTTTTGAATGGCTGCTACTTTATGTTCTTTGTCGAGTGATTTTTCTGCGTCCATCTGGCGGTATGATTGCAAACCAGCTTTTACCACAGCTGCAATTGAACCTCGCTGGCGATCGCATTCTTTGTTAGCTGCTTCTATATCACCACGCGATAAAGCAGCACGGATTTTATTGATGAATACATCAATGCGCCCTTTTCCTTTTGAATTATTAATAGTGATAAAACGCTCTATCACGAAAGTGATCACGATCATTAATAAAGCCATCAATAAAGGCACGATGATTCCACCTTTATAAATAATACCCAGATAATTGCCGGGAAGTGGGCTCAGCTCAGGATTATTATCCTGAAAATTGCCTGGATTACCCAACACGAATTTGAAAATGATGTAGGAAAGAACTAACGCTGTAGGAATAACAATCGCTGCTAAAATTCCCTGGATGCCTGATCCTGATTTTGTCTCGCTCATAGATGTTTTGCTATTTAGTCCCGATCCTTCGGGAGAGATTATGTTTTTTGTTTTTCGATTTTTTAGAGGGGTACAATATTAATTAAAACTGATAATAATCAAAACCCCGCCATAATTAAATTGTTGTTTTACCTTTTGCTTGTTTTACTTATCAATGACAATGGTATGATTATATATAAATTCTCGATGCCTTATTATTCAGTTTCTGAAATTAACATATTGCAAAGGCACATCTAGCCTCATCTTCTTCACCAGGACAATCACATTTTGCAAATCATCCAGCTTTTTACCTGTCACACGAATTTGTTCATCCATAATTGAACCCTGCACTTTTATTCCTGATTCTTTAATTGCCTTCACAATTTTTTTTGCAGTTTCTTTATCAACTCCTTCCTTCACCTTTATGTCTTTCCTGATCATATTGCCTGAAGCATAGTGTTCTTTGCCATAATCTAATGCTGATGGCTCCAATCCCTGTTTCACCATTCTTCCTATTATTACGTCCTGAACGGCTTTCATACGCATTTCGTTTTCTGTAACTACTTGTAATGTCAGCGTTTTTTTATCAAGCTCCAGCGTAGTTTTCGAACCATGAAAATCATAACGGTTAGCAATTTCCTTTAAAGCCACATTAATGGCATTATCCAGTTTTTGTTTGTCAATTTCACTTACTATGTCAAAAGATGGCATTGTTAAAGCTATTGTGTGATATTCTGCGTAATATTAATTCAAAATCAGATTCATTAATCAGTACTTTTGTTTGATTCAGATATATAAAAGTGTTTAAATAACTTATGCAACTAATTACTGAATCTTTACGTATGATTACACTATAATCTAATTAAGAAAAATGAAAAACCTTTTACTAATTATCGCTCTGTGGATATTCTCCGGAATAGGTACTATGGTTGCCCAAAATTTACGACCTGATACACGTCCTCCTGTTTTTATCAATGGTAATATTCTCCAAAATCCATGGACTGGCGGAGCTAACAGCCCTGTTATTTCTCAAATTGATTTAAATGGAGATGGCAAGCTCGATCTTATTACGTTTGATGTAGTAGGCTCACGTTTATCTACTTATTTAAACATCGGTCATACCGGACAAATCAACTATCGTTACGCACCGCAGTACCAAAATAAATTTCCGGGTTTGCATGATTGGGTTCGAACCTATGACTTTGATTGCGATGGCGATCTTGACCTGTTTACTTATGGCAATGCAGGAATAACGGTTTACCAAAATGATTACAGTACAGCCACCGGCTTAAAATTTTCGTTGTTCACTAATCAGATAAACACATATTATGGTTCCATTCAAACCAATTTATATGTTAATGGTGTCACCATTCCTGCTTTCGCAGATGTAGATGGTGATGGTGATATGGATATTCTTTCCTTTCCTGTTTCAGGCAGCTGGGTGGAGTTTCATAAAAACTACGCAATGGATTCAACAGGCAACTGTGCAGGTCTTCTCTTCCACATTCAATTTCATTATCCTTCATCCATTCCTGAAATGTGGGGGCATTTTTTTCTGAGTGGTATGTCCAATGTAGCAATGCTGAACATTCAGCGTCCTGCACCTCCCGATCCATTTAATCAACAGACTAAACTTACAAATCACGATCTTCATTCAGGCTCTGCGCTTTGGGGTTTTGATTTTGAATGCGATAATGATATAGATCTTTTTAACGGAGACATACTGGGTTCTAATTTACTTTTTCTTAAAAACGGTGGGCCTCCTGATTCTATGGTAACACAGGACACCCTTTTTCCTTCTTATGATACACCCGTGCACATGGAAAACATTCCTTGTCCTGCATTATTGGATGTTGATAATGATGGTAAAAAAGATTTGTTGGTTACTTCATTAGCTACTGTGGGAGAAGATTATAATAATGTATGGCTTTACAATAACCAGGCAGATAACTGCAACCCATATTTTCATTACACCACCAATCGTTTTTTAGTGGATCAGATGATTGATGTGGGTACTTCTGCCCGTCCGGTGTTTGTAGATGTTGATGCAGATGGTTTACAGGACATGCTTATTGCCAATCTTCAGTATTATAATAATGCAAACCCTTCCGCATCATACAGCCGTATTGCATATTTCCGAAATACGGGCTCAACTACTTTTCCCATTTTTACTTTGATTGATAAAGATTATGCAAACTGCTCCTCTCTTGGAGTGTTAGGTTTGCATCCTGCCTTTGGCGATCTTGATGGTGATGGTGATCAGGATTTATTGATGGGCACTGATGCAGGAACTATTATTTATTATGAGAATACTGCAGGAGCAGGAAACCCTTTGAATTTAACTTTTATGCAAGGTTCTTATTTTGCCATTGATGTAGGAGCTAATAGTGCGCCACAGATTATTGATGTGGATAAAGATGGATTACCTGATCTGCTGATTGGTGAGCGTGCAGGAAATTTAAATTATTATCATAACAACGGCACAGCCAACTCCCCTCTTTTTTCAACTCTCACAAGCAATAATTTCGGAGGTGTAAATGTGATTAAAACAAATGCAATACAGGGTAACAGCGCACCATTGCTCTTCACTCATAATGGTGGTTATGAGTTACTGGTAGGTTCTGAAAGCGGCTATGTTTATCAATACAATAACATTGATGGAAATTTAAGTGGAGTTTTCACTTTGGTTGATTCTACCTATCAAAATATTTATGAACCTTCTCATGCCACCATTGCAATGGCTGATATAGATGGCGATTCTAAATTTGATTTATTGGTTGGTTGCCAGGCGGGCGGAGTACGTTTATACACACAACGGAATCCTGTTATCATAAGTCATCCTCATACTGCCATTGCTTATAATTCTGCTAAAGTGGGTGATGAAAATGATAACACGAATGCTTCCACCTTCTCACTCTTTCCATCTCCTGCCACTGAAAATTTAAATATTCAGATAAATAAAAATGAATCTTCACCGTTTTCATTGCAGATAATTGATTTGCTCGGTGAGCAGGTACTGGCATTATCAAAAATTACTTCTTCTTCCATTTCCGTTGACATTCACACACTCGAAGCGGGTATTTATTTTGTCCGCGTTAAAAATGCAAACGGTGAAAGCATTCAGAAATTTATCAAACAATGAAACACATCAAAATCTTAAAAAATCTTTTTTTCTTTTTTATAATTATATCTTTTACCTCCTGCAAAAAAAATAAGTCAGAAGATCCTGTTACGGTTGTCTCCGATTTTCCACCTGATGTGGATGCCATCATCACAAAAAAATGCGCTACCTCTGGCTGTCATAATGCTGCCGGCAAAGCCACTTCAGGTGGACTTGATTTAAGTGATATGGAACACATGCTCGAGGGAACCAGTTCAGGGGCTGTCGTAATTCCTTTCCGCCCTGATCAAAGCACACTCTTGTTTTTCACCAATACCGACTCTACATTGGGTACGGTCTTAAAACCTACCATGCCTTACAATTTACCTCCTCTTAGCACGCAGGAATATCTAACGCTGAAAAACTGGATAGACAATGGCGCACCTGACAAAAACGGCACCATTCCTTTTTCCGGCAACCCTTTGCGCAGAAAATTTTATGTAGTTAACCAGGGTTGCGATCTCCTATCCGTCTTTGATGCTCAAAAACGGGTAATCATGCGTTATCACGACTTAGGGATACACGCAGGTATCAGCGAATCACCACATAATATTAAAGTAACACCTGATGGACAATATTTTCTTGTAGTCTTTCTCTTTGGCGACTTTGTGCAAATGTTCCGCACCCAGGATGATAGTCTCGTGGCAACCATTCCTATCGGAGATGGCATTTCCGGCAACTGGAATACAATCACCATCTCCAGCGACTCGCGCAAAGCTTATGCTGTTGATTACTCAGGCAACCGCATAGCTTTTATTGATCTGCTTTCACAAACCTCCTCCACCAAAGGGCCTTTTTCTTTATCTTATGGCACCGGACTGCATGGTGTGGCATTAAATGCTACTGACGACACCCTTTATGTAGCTGAAGATTTAGGCAATGGTTTATTAACCATTCCTGTCAATGATATTTCGGGTTATGACGAGCGCAACATTCGGGCGCTTTATCCTGATACAGCCGCACTCGGCATTCACGAAGTAGCATTCACGCCTGATCACAGCAAATATTTTCTCACCTGCGACAATGCAAACCAGATATGGGTATTTGATGCCTCCACCAATGCGCTGTTAGACACCTTTCATGTAGGACTCAAACCGCTTGAAATAGCTTTCTCAAAATCAGGTTCCACGCCTTATGCATTCATCACCTGCCAGGAAGCTAATATTTTCCCAAACACGGTTGGCGCTGTAGAAGTGATTAACTACCAGACCATGCAACACATAAAAACACTTAAGGCAGGCTGGCAGCCCCATGGCATTGCCGTAGATGATATAGGCGGATTGGTGTATGTTGTAAATAGAAACGTAAATATCAACGGACCCGCTCCCCATCATTCTACAAATTGCGGACGCAACGGTTGGTTAAGCACATTTGATCTCAACACACTGCAAAAACTTTCAGGATCGCCCGAGCTTTCTTCTGACCCCTATCAGATAGCTATCCGTCCTTAGCAGATCAATGCCACCATCATCAGTAATATTATTTGATGGATATTGCAACCTCTGTTCCTCCTGGGTCCGCTTCATTTTAAAACACGACAAACAAAAGCATTTTCGTTTTTGTGCGCTTCAATCACCAGCCGCCCAAAAATTATTAAGAGGATATATCCCTCTTCAAAAAAACAAAACAGTGGTTTTATTATCTGGCAATAAAATATTTACAAAGTCCACTGCAGCATTAACCATTTTTAAAAAGCTTGGAGGATTCTGGGCATTGCTTTATACATTCATAATAGTTCCCCGCTTTATCAGAGATGCGGTTTACGATTTCATTGCAAAACATCGTTACCAATGGTTTGGAAAACAAAATCAATGTTACATTCCCTCAGCTGAAGAACAAAATCGGTTTATAGATTAAGAATCTGTTTAAATTTGATAATTAAAAAAGAATGTATGCCATCCATTCGGGATTTGGTTGTTCTACTCAATCTTTTTATAATCATCACACGCTTTCAGCGTTAAAAAATCCCGAAGGGATGGAATTTTTATATTAATATCAACCAGAATCGCAATTGAAATCCCGAAGGGATGGTATATAAAAATTATTGGAACAAATTTAAACAGACTCTAAACAATCTCACCCTTACAAACAAAACCACCCTTCATCAGTAGTACCTTAAACTATAAACCTTAAACTGTAAACTGTAGACTTGTAGCCTGTAGGCTTTATAAACAAGCAAAAAAAGCCGTCCTACTCAGAACGGCTTTAACTTTAAACTTTAAACCCTAAACTTTAAACTCCGCTATTATCCTAAAGGCTTCATCTCAATCACAATATTCTCTTTTTTTCCAACTACAGCCTTCACGTTGCTCTTATTCACACTTTCAAATCCTGGTATTTCAAAGGTCAGCGAATACAATTCCGGTTGAATTTGCTTGGCATCGGCAACACCTTTATCGTTTGATACAACTTTA
>JANLZB010000060.1:0-35972 GCA_031366005.1 Bacteroidota bacterium
TGTCATGCTGAGGTACGAAGCATCTCTTGTCGTTTTTGTGTTTGTGTTTTCATTTTCAGCAAATGCACAAACCTTTACAATTGACATCAGCGATAATGCAGGGCTTCAACATCAAACTAATTTTTATCATATCACACAAGATAGTTTAGTGATAAAAGGTAAATCAGATTATGGTAGAAGCAATGTTGATTACCTGGAACGTAAGTTAAGCGCTTCAGAAAAGCAACAACTGGAAAAATTTCTTGTGACTTACCCCTCAGATAGTTTAAAAGAATCTTATTTTAATGAGTACAGCAATTTCGATTACATTTCAGCAGAACATTTTCCCAGATTGATTGATGTAACGATTGAGAAGCAGAATAAATCTTTTCATACCAAAGCAACCAATGCTTATGTGTACTTGCTTGCTGATTTATTTAACCAGGTTAATACAATTCTTCCTACGGAAGTCAGATTTAAATACGATAAGAATAATTTCAATGCGATGTATTGATGAAAATTTGAAACGGTAATGCCAAAAATATTTGAATATTTTGGAATTGTTTTTCTATTTTATAGCGATGAGCATTTGCCAATAAAAAGATAAAGTAAATAATGAAAACAATTTCCGTAACAAATGCAGAATATTTGAATGATTACAAAATTAAAGTTCATTTCAACGACAGTTTTGAACGGATTGTTGACTTGGAAAATTTTTTTACAACACATTCTCATCCCCAGTATGATAAATACAAGAATCCTGAATTATTTAAAAAATTCAAAATTGAAAATGGAAATATTGTATGGGGTAAGGATTGGGATATAATTTTTCCGATCTATAACTTGTATAAAGGTAAAATTTAAAAATAATATTTAATCTAATAATTAAGTTAAAATTGCGCACTAAATCACTCCGTACAAATAAAATTAATGTTGTAACACTTGGTTGTTCTAAGAATGTTGTTGACTCTGAAGTGTTGATGGGACAGTTACGTGCCAATCAAATGGAAGTGCAGCATGATGGTGATGATAATGATGCAAATATTGTTGTGATTAACACCTGTGGTTTTATTGATAATGCCAAGCAGGAAAGCATTGATACCATTTTACATTATGCGCGTGCAAAAGAGGCAGGACAGATTGATAAACTTTTTGTTACCGGTTGTTTAAGTGAGCGCTACAAGCCCGATCTGGAAAAAGAAATTCCAAATGTTGATGCGTATTTCGGTACACGTGACTTACCTCGGTTATTAAAAACATTAGGTGCAGATTATAAACATGAGTTGATTGGTGAAAGAATACTAACCACACCAAAACATTTTGCATATTTAAAAATTTCAGAAGGTTGTGATCGTCCGTGTTCTTTTTGTGCAATACCATTGATGCGGGGCAATCACTTCTCAAAACCGATAGAGGCATTGGTGCAGGAAGCAAAATTGCTTGCGAAGAATGGAACAAAAGAATTGTTGCTGATTGCACAGGATTCCACATATTACGGTTTAGATATTTATCGTGAACGAAAATTCGCTGACTTATTAAAACATTTATCAGACGTTGAAGGTATTGAATGGATTCGTTTGCATTATGCATTTCCTTCCGGATTTCCATTGGAAGTTTTGGATGTGATGCGTGAACGGAAAAATATTTGTAATTACCTGGATATGCCTTTGCAGCACATCAGTGACAACATGCTTAAAAGTATGCGAAGAGGAACCACACATAAAAAAACAACTGATCTTGTAAATACAATTCGCGATCGTGTTCCGGGAATTGCATTACGCACCACAATGATTGCCGGTTATCCGGGAGAAACGGAAGAAGATCATCAACAGTTATTGGAATTTGTTAAACAAACACGTTTTGACCGACTTGGAATTTTTACTTATTCGCACGAAGAAAATACACATGCATATTTATTGAATGATGATGTGCCGGAAGAAATAAAACAGGAACGTGCAGGTGCAGTGATGGCTGTTCAGCAGGAAGTATCCAATGAAATTAACCAGCAGAAAATTGGTAAGGAGTTTAAAGTTTTGTTTGACCGCAAAGAAGGCGAATATTTTATTGGACGAACGGAATTTGATTCTCCCGAAGTTGATAACGAAGTATTGGTGGAAGCAAAACAACATTACATGCGCATAGGAGATTTTGCCAATGTGCGCATCACACATGCAGAGGATTATGATTTGTTTGCCGAACCAGTGTTGTGATATTTTATAAGTTTACAGCAAACGTTTTTAATGCAGAAATATACTCTAGATTTTGCACAAACAGGTTTACTACCTCATCTGATCACAGATTACATTTTGCAAAATGATTCTTTAAAATCTTTTTATCAATACCCTCCAACTCTGAATTCATTTGCAGATGTTATTGAGCAACGAAAAAAATTTCCATTTCATCGCAACACATTATTTTCTGTAATTCAAAAACAATATGCTGATGTTGCAGCTGTAAATGATTTGGTAAAAGAGAATATCAGTTCACTGCAAAACGAAAATACGTTTACCGTTACCACCGGTCACCAGCTTTGTATATTCACCGGACCATTGTATGTGTTGTACAAAATAATTTCCACTATTAATCTTGCAAAAGCATTAAAAGAAAAATATCCTGCATACCATTTTGTACCGGTTTACTGGATGGCAAGTGAGGATCATGATTTTGCAGAAATAAATCACATACATCTTTTCAACAAAAAAATTGAATGGAAAAATGAAGCAAAAGGAATAGCAGGAGGCTTACCTACTGAAACAATTGCTGATGTAATAAAAGAATTAAAAGAAGTTTTAGGAACAAGTGAAAACGCAAATAAGTTAGAGCAGCTTTTTGAACATTCCTACTTATTTAATTCTTCCCTTGCTGATGCAATGCGTGCACTGATAAATGATTTATTCGGAAAATATGGTTTGGTTATAGTTGATGGAAATGAGCATGCATTGAAAAATATTTTTATTCCGGCAATGGAGGAAGAACTTTTACATCAATCTTCTTTTGAAATAGTAAGCGCAACATCATCAGCACTTGAAAAATTAAAATATAAGCCGCAGGTAAATCCACGAAATATTAATTTGTTTTTTTTAGAAGAAGGATTGCGTGAAAGAATTGTACCAACAGCTGATGGTAATTATGAAGTAATTAATTCAGATATAAAATTTACAAAAGAAGCCTTGCTTGATGTACTTCATCTGCAACCTGAAAAATTCAGTCCGAATGTTGTGTTACGTCCTCTTTACCAGGAAACAGTTTTGCCAAATATAGCTTACGTGGGAGGACCCGGTGAGCTTAGTTATTGGTTGCAGTATAAATTATTGTTTGACCATCACAAAATCCATTTCCCCTCATTGATATTACGAAACAGTGTTTTGATTTTAGATGCTAATGCACAAAAAAAACTTAATGCACTTGGTTTTGATTTCAAAGACTTATTCCGTTCTTATGATGATTTGGTTAAAGAATACATTTCAAAAAATACAGAAAACAAAATTGACTTTGCTGAACAAGCACTTCAGATAAAAAACATTTTTGAAAACCTTTCACAGAAAACTTCTCCTGTGGATCCAACATTGGTAGCATCCATAAAAGCAGAGCAACAAAAAGCTTTAAATAGTATTGATGTGATTGATAAAAAAGTGACTGCAGCAATAAAAAGAAAAAACGAAACGGTATTAAATCAGATAAAAGTTATTACAGAAAAAGTTTTTCCTGAAAAAACTTTTCAGGAGCGTTATCAGAATTTTATTCCTTATTACATTAAATACGGAGAAGGATTTATTGATGAACTGATAATTCAACTTAAATCAATGGATAATAATCTTACGATCCTTGTAGAATAAAAATCAATAAACAAACTTCTGAGAAACCACAGCTCCATTACTTACAATCTTTGCAAAATAAAATCCATGCGAAAGATTGGAAATGGAAATATTATAGGTTTGATTAGCAATAATATTTTTTGAAAGTACTTCCTTGCCATTAATATCAAAAATATTTAAAGGCACAGTTTCATCATTTTCAGAAATAATATTCACCAATAGATTTTCATCATTAATAAAAATTAGGAGTTCGTTTTTATCTGTGATTGATTTGGATACAATTGTTTTTGAAAGTGACCATGCACCATTAAAATCAAATTCATTTAAACGGTAATATGAAATCCCTCTTAAGGGATGTTCATCGCGAAAAGAATAATTAATTATTTCGTTACTGTTACCTGCTGCATTAACCCGTCCTATTTCTGAAAAATCATTTCCATTTTGCGAATGCTCCAACTGAAAATAATCACTGTTTTTTTCAGATGCAGTTTGCCAGTTTAACTGATTGTAATCTTTATATGATTTGGTTTCGAAAAAAATTAATTCTACAGGCAGCGGATTGAAAGGTGTTGCAGATGCAAGTGTAAGTGGCCTGGTGGCACCGAATAGGGTGATTGTTAATCCTGCATTTAAAGTACCGGTGGTGGTGTTTCCTGAATATGCCGAAGCATTTTTATCAAGCCATTTAGTTCCATCCCATTGTGCAACACGAAGACTACTCAGACTATCCACTCCGCAACTGTAAGTATTCCATGATAAGGAAACATTAGCATCTTTAGTACCTGTCCGTAAAAGTGTCCAGTATTCACACCTGCTAACGTGATTTAAGGTTGCATCCTTACTCATGGTATTAAAACTTGCATTAGGATCAGCTTTAAAATATTCAGCAGTAAATGTTTCAGTACCACCAACAGGAGTTACTGTTATCGGACGGTATTGATTATTTTTTCCAATGGGAAACGTAAATGGCGTTGCTCCTGTTTTTACCATTTTTCCACTAACAAAGCTTGAATCACTTACCGCACCAACGCTTGAAGAAGGCGTCATGGTTAACAATACCCCCGTGTTAAACAATATTAATTTTCCCCGTAACATAAATAATTTTCCTCCGATGCTGCGGCTATAATCAAGTGTAACTCCATAGGGATTATCAATGATAAGGTTATTCGGACCGAAGCTATTCTGAAACTCAATTGAGAGATGTGAGATTGCAGCGCTTTGTGCAGCAGTAGGACAATTATATCTTAATGTCCCATTGACGCCATAACGTACATAAGCACCACTCATATCCACATTATCAAAATATCCATAGGTCATCGTTAGCGTATCTTCAATATAAACCGGATTATTACCTCTGATTCCCGCAGGAGCATTATTAACAATAAGATTGGATACGGTGTTACCCGGAGGACCTGCAGTATTCCATGAGCTTGCCTGGTCAATCTCTGCTCCTGTTTGCGTTCGTCCTGTACTGCTGGGACTATGGTTTCTGTATTCAAGATATGAGCCCGGTGAATAGAAAAAATTGGTGGTAGCCGGACTTGAAAGCATGGGTCCCGGATTAGCCCTTCCTACTGTTAATTTACCTCCATTACGAATGTTAATGCTGCTCCCGCTTAAAAATCCACCATGCACTTCCAGCTCCCCATAAACATCTATACTCTGACAATAAGTTGAATCATCATTAATTGCCCCGACATCACCTTTACGTTGTCCACAACGCATGCAGGCTAACTTACAACCGGGAGCAACGTATAATGTACCGTAGCCATTACCGAAAGAGGGTCCTTTATCAATTTTTAAATCAAAAAAAGTATAAGATGCAGGAAGTCGCAATTCAAAATTTCCGGAGGTAAGTTCAAAGTCACCCACTTTAATACTCTTGGGACTATACCCTAAAGCACCCTGATTGAGTGCAACCTCCACACGCCAGTTGTAAGGATAGAGATTGTTCCAATTAGAACCAAAAAGCGCACGTGAACCTCCAACAAATTTTACCCTGCCATTGGCAGAAGTAATAATATTAGTATTGTAAGTGGTGTTAGGTCCGTTTAAAGTTCCGCTTAATTGTAATGTATAATTACCGAGGGCAAGCGGGGTAGCAACAATGGGTGTACCCAGATTTTGAATGGTAAAGTTTACACAGTAAGCATCTGCTGTTAGTACAACAGCATCGGCACAGCGAATAATTACTGAATCATTGGCATCCGGTAATCCATCAAGATCACTGTCACTTCCGGCAAGTAATTGCCATGTTGCAGCCTGGTTCCAGCTTCCTGCTGCTTTGCTGCGATAAGTAGCCTGGGAGAAACACTTAATACCCCATACCAGACTTATCAGAACTGTTAATAAAAATACCTTTCGAATTCTGATCATATTTAACAATTACAATGGAATTTTGAATTGGTGAACCAATATTACCTTTAAAAAGAAATTTGTTCCAATATTTTTGGCTAAGGTACCAGTATATTCTGTAAAAAGAAAAAAATAACATCATTTGGGGTACATTCGCAAACTAAATATCAATCATGGCTTCAACGGACGATTTTACGAAAATAATGACTGAAGGCTATCTAACTAAAGGAGAATTTATTGAGTTAGGTGCCGGTGTTTTTAAAAATATTGTTGAATCATCAGCAATGATAAAGGCACCACTGAAAACATTCAACAGACATGGATTAATCGCTGGCGCAACCGGAACAGGTAAAACAAAAACATTACAAGGGATCGCAGAAAAATTATCCGCTAAAGGTGTGCCTGTGTTACTGATGGATATAAAAGGAGACTTGAGTGGTATTGCTAAACCCGGAATGGAGAATGATAAAATAAAAGAACGACAAACCAAAATTGGAATTGAATGGAAACCTTCTCAATACCCTGTTGAGTTATTATCACTATCTAATGAAAAAGGGGCTAAGTTGCGGGCAACTGTGTCAGAATTTGGTCCTGTATTGTTTTCAAAAATTTTAGAATTAAATGATACGCAAGGCGGAGTGGTTTCGTTGATTTTTAAATATTGTGATGATAAAAATTTGCCCTTACTTGATTTAAAAGATTTCAAAAAAACACTTCAGTATTTAATTAACGAAGGTAAAGCAGAAATTAAAAATGAATACGGAGCTATAAGTACTTCATCAGCGTCCACCATTTTACGCAAAATTGTAGAGATAGAAGAACAAGGAGCTGATGAGTTTTTTGGAGAAACATCTTTTGATGTAAATGATTTAGTGCGAATGGATGAACGTGGTTATGGTTATATGAATGTGATTCGATTAACTGATATACAAGACAAGCCCAAATTATTTTCAACATTTATGCTTTGCTTGCTTGCTGAGATTTATGCAACGTTTCCTGAAGAAGGCGATGCTGAACAACCTAAGCTCGTAATTTTTATTGACGAAGCGCATTTGATTTTTAAGGAAGCAAGTAAGGCATTGATGGATCAATTGGAGTCTATTATAAAATTGATACGGTCAAAAGGTGTAGGGATTTTTTTCTGCACGCAAACACCCATTGATATTCCTGCTTCCATACTCGGCCAGTTGGGTATGAAAGTGCAACATGCATTTCGTGCCTTTACTGCCAACGATCGGAAAGCCATTAAAACCATTTCTGAAAATTATCCGATATCCGATTTTTATAAAACTGATGAACTATTAACGCAATTGGGAATTGGTGAAGCATTGATTACAGTGCTTACAGAGAAAGGAACTCCTTCTCCACTTGTTCACACGATGTTGTCTGCTCCGCAATCACGAATGGATGTGCTTACAGTTGCAGAAATTGATGAGATAGTTAACCAGTCATCATTAACAAAAAAATACAATCAGGAAGTGGATCGTGAAAGTGCCTATGAATTATTAATTGCAAAAATTCAACAACCGGAAGTTGAAACTCCTGCTGCTGAATCTAAAAATAGTCATAAGAAAGAAGTAGAAGAACAATCTGTTGTTGGAAATATTTTAGGAAGCACAGTTGGAAAACAAGTTGCACGAACAGTTGCACGTGAAGTTACACGCGGATTGCTTGGAGTACTTGGCTTATCCGGTACAACACGAAGAAAAAAGAGTTCGTGGTTTTAAAATTTTTCTACTTGTTAAATTATTGGTATTTGTTATTGTTTTAATTGTTCAGCAACTATCTCTAATCCTTGCTTAAAAGTATGGGGTCGATAATCAAGATCATGTTTTGCTTTATCTATTATAAACCCTGTTTTGCGAGGACGCCTTGCCGGTTGGTTTAATTCTGAAGAGGTAACCGGAACAATGTATTTACGATCCAGCCTGAAAAAATCTGCTATGATATAAGCAAAATCCAGAATGCTCATTAATTCCTGCCCGCACACATGATAGATTCCTTTAGCTTTTTTTACAGCCACACTAATACACGCAGATGCTAAATCTTCAGCCAGTGTAGGTGAACGGTATTGATCATTGATAACATTAATTGTTTTATGTTGTTCTAAAGAATTTTTTACCCACAGCACAAGATTGGATCGCTGCAGATCATCCACCACTCCATAGATGATAATTGTGCGGATAACACACCAATCAATTTCACTTTGTTCTAAAATTTTTTCTGATTCTAATTTACTCCATGCGTAATAGCTTTGTGGGTTGGGAACATCAGTTTCCTTATATGGACCTGCATCACCATCAAAAACAAAATCGGTAGAGAGTTGAATTAAATGGGTGTTATATAACTTACATGCATTCACCAGATAACGCACTGCATCAATATTTGCTTTAACACAACCTTCTTTGTCTTTTTCACATTCATCCACATTGGTCATTGCAGCAGTGTTGATGATGCATTCCGGCCGGTGCTCAAGTACCAGGTCCATTACTTGTTTCTCATCGGTGACATCAATCGTTTCATAAACATAACCATGCTTGTCGCTGATACGGTTTTCACCTCTGGCTGCAGCCACCACATGAAACTCAGGCCGATTTTTAAGTGCGTAAACTAACTTCTGACCTAATAATCCATTGCTGCCGGTTATAAGAATTTTCATGAGAAATTTTTAAGAAGACAAAACTGCAAGCAATTTGGTTACTTGTTCCTGAGTTCCTAATACAAATAGTTTTGCATCAGGTTTCATCACAGTATCCGGTTCGGGATTGATAACATAATCTCCATCACCGGTTTTAAATCCAATAATATTTGCCCCAGTTTTGTTACGTATTTCTAATTCGCGAATTGTTTTTCCTTTAAGGCGATCGCTCAGGTTGCTATATAAAATTTCTTCAAGGCGGATATTAATTCTTCCTGTAATGTAATCCAAAAATTCAAGCACATCAGGTCGCGTAACTAAAGAAGCCATGTGAGTGCCTCCGATTTTATCAGGCATAATTACATTGTTTGCTCCGGCACGTTTCAATTTATTATCTGCTGAATCTTCAGAGGCGCGGCTGATAATTTTTAATTTGGGATTTAATTCGCGCGCAGTAAGCACCACAAAAACATTTTCTGCATCATTTGGCAAAGTAGTGATGAGCGCTCTTGCATGTTTTATCCCTGCATCAATCAATACTTCATCATGGGTGGCATTGCCTTCAATAAATAACACTGCATCAGTATCGCGCATTTCTGTAATAATTCCGGCACTGCTTTCAATAGCTACAAATTCCTGCTTATGCGATCGCAACTGTTCACATGCCTGCTTGCCATTACGCCCATAACCGCAAACTATAACATGACCTCTTAATTGATTAATTGATTTATGCACCTTGCGAAGTTTAAGATAGCGCTGCAGTTCACCTTCCATGATATAAGAGGTAACCACCGAAACAGCATAGGCAAATATACCAATGCTGATGATGATAAGAATAACTACAAACCAGCGACCGGAAGTGGAAAGATCATGGATAAGACTTAAACCAACCGTGCTTAAAACAATAATGGTTTCGTAAGTTGCTTCTGCAAAACTGTAATGCTCAATGAGCATAAAGCCAAGAATGCCAAACAACAAATTAGCTGCAATGAGACCGATTGCAATATAAAGTCTTCTTAAAAAATGAAATGGCTTACGCGGCATTATGCGAAAGTAGTAATCATGGAGGTTTTATGGTTTATTGAGACATATCAATTATAAAATTTTAATATTTTTTTCTATTAACATGAATTAAAATCTTTTTACTTTTTGACTGATTTCAGACCTTTGTCAAAACATATTTTTTCTATCATTGGAATATTGATTTACACTATTCAGATATCCCGGCTTTTAAAATATTCCTTTACGGGAATTCTTTTATTTTTTTCGCTTACGCTGAATGCCACTCATATTGTTGGCGGAGAACTGAATTACCGGCACATACCCGGAACTGATGATTATGAAATTTCTTTAACTGTTTATCGTGATTGTTATAACGGTATTCCTCAACTTGATAATCCTGCTTATGTGTTTATCTATGATGCCTCAAATAACTTCTATACTTATGCTACGTTATTCGTAGATAGTATTGATACCTTACCTCCAACAATTAACTCACCGTGCTTTATTCCTCCCACTGATATTTGTTATGAGCATGGTGCATATTTTCCAACCACTGTTACTCTTCCTCCAAGCAATGCCGGCTACCAGTTACTTTACCAGCGCTGCTGCAGAAACAATACAATTCTGAATATTCAGAGTCCGGATTCAACAGGCGCAACTTTTTACGCATTTATTCCGGGCACAAGCACTTTTTCGCTAAACAGTAATCCGGTGTTTGATGCATTTCCTCCTCCGTTTGCATGCTTGGGAATTCCATTTAGTTTTCATCACAGTGCTACTGATATTGATTCTACATTTATAAATGGTACATGGATCAAAGATTCCATTGTTTATGAATTATGCAATCCTTTTATTGGTGCAGATGCTACCAATCCACAACCAAGCCCTCCGGCACCTCCTGATCCACCACCCATTCCATTTGTCAACTGGCAATCTCCTTATTCTCTCTCAGATTTAATTGGCAGTACGCCTCCTTTTAATATTGACCCTCAAACTGGTTGGATCAATTGCACACCCAACACGATTGGTCAGTTTGTTATTGCAGTTTGTGCACGTGAATTTCGCAATGGAATTTATTTAAGCAGCACCCGAAGAGATTTTCAATTAAACGTAGTGCCATGTCCCACACTCGTTGTTGCTGCTATTCAAAGTCCTTTGATATTATGCGGAAGCAATATGGTCACCTTTCAGAATTTCAGTATCAACGCTTCTTCTTATGACTGGAATTTTGATACAACCAGTGTAGGTGACACATCACATTTAACATCGCCTTCCTTTACCTATCCTGATACAGGAAGTTATGTTGTGCAACTTATAGCGCATTCAAATATTAATCCTGGCTGTGCTGACACGGCAACAGGTGTAGTTCATATTTATCCTGATTTCAATCCGGTATTTAATTATAGCATTGATACATGCACCAACACATTGAGCTTTACAGATACCGTAACTAATAACGGTTCAGGAAATATTAATTCATGGAACTGGAATTTCGGTGATGGAGGAACATCCAGTCAGCATAACCCGGTTCACCAGTTTACACAGGGAGTTCATTCAATTACACTCAACGCGACTAGTGACAAGGGATGCCAGAAAAACGTGACTCAACAAATTACATTACCCGCGTTGCTATCAGTAACCAGTACCGTTGATGCTGTACACTGTGCAGGTGAATGCAATGGAACGGCAACTGCATTTCCGCAAAATGGAACCGCTCCATATACTTATCAATGGAATGATCCGCTTTTGCAGACAACAGCAATGGCTGACAGTTTATGTCCCGGTAATTACGGTGTGATTGTGCGTGACACGAATAATTGCGCTGACACACTGAACTTAACAATCACAGAACCTCCTCCACTTGCATTACAAATGGATTCAACACTTGCGTACTGCCATGGTGCGTGTATCGGTAGTGCAACTGCAACTGTGAGCGGTGGTAACGGAGGATATAATTATTTATGGAATGATTCATTACAGCAAACAACTGTACAGGCATTGCATCTTTGTCCTGGTGTTTATTCTGTTTTGATAACTGATGTGCGTGGTTGCACTATAACAGATTCAATAGAAGTTTTATACTCTGATACCTTGCCTTATGTAAATGCAACTACTGATCATGATACACTTTATCACGGACAATCAGCGCAGCTAAATGCATTGCCTATCACCAGTTATACTTACGAATGGAATCCGACAGTGGGATTAAATTCTTACACCATTCATTCACCCATTTCCACTCCACCAAATACAATCACCTATGTAATTTTAGTGACAGATACAAATGGATGTACCAATTCAGATTCAGTACGCATTGTTGTGCTTGATGTTACCTGCAAAGAGCCGGAAATATTTATTCCAAATGCTTTCTCGCCAAATAACGATCAGCAAAATGATGTGATGCTGGTTAGAGGCAACACCATAGAAAAAGTTTATCTCGCATTATATGATCGCTGGGGCGAGAAATTATTTGAAACCAATGATCAGCAGCATGGATGGGACGGAACTTACAAAGGAGAAAAAGTACCTCCGGGTGTTTATGTATATTATGTGACAGCTACGTGTTTTGACAAGCAGGAATTTTTTAAGAAAGGAAATGTTACGTTATTAAAATGAGTGTACGGAAGATAGTTTACAGTTTTCGGTTTAGAGTTTACGGTTTTCGTTTACTGCTTACTGCTGCTGCTTTTTGTCAAAGTTGGTTAAGGTTTAAAGTTCAAATTGTAAAGCTTAAAATTAAAGGACTGCATACTGCTGCTGCTTACTGCCGCTATTTATTTCATTACCTACTTCCTTCTCCCTATTTCATTCTCACAACTTTATTCTTTCTACTTTCTACACTTTCTCACAGGACATCCATTTCTCACAATTTGAATACAGTCCGCTCAATCTTAATTGTGCAAACAGTGGTATGTTTGATGGTGATCAGCGATTCAATGCAACACATCGCAGGCAATGGTCTTCTGTGTCAGAGCCATTCACAACTTTCACTATCAGTTATGACCGTTTGATCAGTATTCCCTCTGAAAAAGGAAGTCATCACAATGCAGGTTTAATCATTAACAGTGATAAAGCAGGAGCTGGTGACTTCGGCACTTTGCAGGCCGCATTATCATACAGTTATCTTTTTGCTTTAGGAAATGACTCAGTAAATTTTTTTAGTGCAGGCATTCAATTCGGATTTGTGCAA
The DNA here is from genome assembly GCA_031366005.1 of Bacteroidota bacterium. Classification (GTDB taxonomy): domain Bacteria; phylum Bacteroidota; class Bacteroidia; order AKYH767-A; family OLB10; genus JANLUX01. The sequence goes on from JANLZB010000060.1 coordinate 12,980, forward strand.
CGCAGTGTAAATTTTGCTTCGCTCACTTTCGATAATCAGTTTAACGGTGATGCCTTTAATGCCAATGCTGCTACTGGAGAAAATTTATCAAGAACAACTTTTACTTATGCGGATATCAACCTTGGTCTGGGCTGGACAAGCCGTTTCGATAATGGAGCATTGAATGGAGGAATAAGCATTCAACATATTAACAAACCGAACCAGACTTTTTATGATGGAGCAAAAGAACAGTTGCCTGTGCGGTGGCAGGTAAATTTAAATCCATACTTTGAAACCGGTGCATCATTAACACTGATCCCTGCGCTTTTATACATGCATCAAAATACATTTTCGGAATTTACCGGTGGTATGGAATTTAAATTTGACCTAAGAAAAAATACAGTGCGGAATTTTGCATTTGGACTTGGAGGTTATGGCAGATTAAAAGATGCAATTATTCCTGCTGTTGCAGTTTACTATAATAATTTAAGAGTTGGTTTGAGTTACGATATCAATACATCCTCACTGAAAAGAGCAAGCAATAAAAAGGGCGGACCGGAAATAAGTGTACAGTATATTTTAAAAAAAATAAGAACCAAATTAAATCGCTCAACATGTTGTCCTGTTTATTGAAGTTTAAAGTTTCATGTTTAAAGTTTAAAGTTTAAAGTTGAAGAACCCAGAAATGCACCGAAAAGTTTTTATTTTATTGTTTTTCATTGGAAACTTTTTAAAGCTTTCTGGTCAAACACAATCAGCCTATATTAAAGTTGGTGACAATGCATTTGCAAAGAAAGATTATGTTTCTGCCTTACAACTTTACCAGCAGGCATTGGAGTATGATGACGATGATGCTGAACTGATTTTTAAAGTGGCAGAAACACACCGCAATCTTTTCAGTTTTGAAACCGCATCAGCATGGTATCAAAAAGCAATGGTAGCTGACCGCCAACGGGAAATTCCGGAAATATTTCTTCGTTATGCAGAGGTATTGCGTTACTCCAGGAAATTTGAAGATGCAAGAAATAATATTCAAATTTATCATGGATTGATCAGTAATAATGATTCATTATCGCGCGTTGCAATTGCTGATAGTTTATTAATTGAACAATCAGCACAAATGGTGAAGGATAGTTTGCCAGTGAATATTTTGAATGCAGGTTCGGTTATCAATTCTGCTTATTCTGATTTTGCGCAGCACTTAACTGCTGACAGCACACTCTATTTTTCATCTATGCGTTTCCCCATCCAAACCAATCGAAGTACCGAGATCGTTTCAAAAATTATGAGCTCAACGCTTGTTGGAAATACTTTTGCGAAGCCATCCGTTTTGAGCAATGAAATTAATCAACCGTCATTTCATAATTGCAATGCATCCATAAGTCCTGATAATAAACTGATGATTTTTTCACGATGTAATTACAATGAGACAAATGAATTGATCTGTGCATTATATGAATCGAAATTTGCAAATGGTAAATGGCAAAATCCGATAAGATTAAATGACAGCATCAATGTAAAAGGTTTTACATCCACACAGGCATGTATCACCACCAATTTGGCTGAAGGATATATTTTATTTTTTGTTTCCGATCGTAAAGGAGGAAAAGGCCAGCTTGATTTATGGCAATGCAAACGTGATGCATCAGGAAATTATTCTCCACCAAAAAATCTGAATTCGGTGAACACTACAGGTAATGAAATCACCCCTACTTTCGATCATTCCAACAACACACTCTATTTCAGCTCAGATAGCCTTGGTGGTGCAGGTAATTATGATGTTTTTAAAAATGTTTTTATTAATAGTGAGCCGACTACTTCTGTAAACGTTGGTTATCCTTTAAATACAGGTTACAACGATATTTACTTTACTCCCGATCTTAAGGATAACAAACAAGGCTATCTCACTTCCAATCGTCCCGGTTCACATTCATTAAACGGCAGCTATCCGTGTTATGATATTTATTCATACAATATAACTGAACCTGTTGTTGCAAAAGAAAATACTGACAGCATCAAACCCATTGCAGTAAAAGTTGCAACAGAAAACAGTGAAGAAATGTTGGAACCATTAACAAGCTGGCTTCCGCTTAAACTTTATTTTGATAATGATTATCCTGATCCAAGAAGCAGAAAACCCACCACTTATTCAGCTTATGATCAACTCTACAATCAATACTTTGAGAAACTGGGAAATTACATTGAAGGATTTGCAGGGAATAATAAAAACGTAAAAGAAGAAGCGCAATCCGCTATTGAAAATTTCTTCTCTTCATCATTGCAATATAATTTCAACCGTTTAGAAACGTTTGCTGAACGGTTACTCGCTTCATTAAATAAGGGAGATACGCTGGAACTCACAATTCGCGGAACCGCAAGTCCTTTGGCTGAATCGCAGTATAACGTAATTTTGTCACACAGAAGAATCAATAGTTTGATTAACTATTGGAAAAAGTGGAATAACGGTTTGTTAACTCAATATCTCGAATCAAAACAATTAATAATTGATGCTGATGCAGCAGGAGAAAATCTGGCTCCTTCATCCGTAAGCGATCGTGTGGATGACAAGGCAAATTCAGTATTTAATCCGGCAGCAGCATTAGAGAGAAGAATTGAATTAACAGATATCAAAATAAAAAAGGGAAGGCAGTCACCATGAAAAAAATAATTTTTCTCAGCATTATTATCGGCTTGTTGAGTTATCATCGGTGTAATGCGCAAAATCTGGTTCCTAACCCCGGCTTTGAAAATCTTTTGTCACCAGTTACCATTGAAGGACAAATTGTGCTTGCCTCTCCGTGGTTTACTCCCGGTGGTGGCACTCCTGATCTTTTTAATTCTGTTTACGCAGGTCCGCCCGCAAATCCATGTGATGCTGTAGGAGTACCCGTAAATTTTGGAGGTTATGCACCTGCTGCTTCAGGCAACGGTTATGCAGGTATCAGCATTGATGCTATAAATGGTTTTTATGAGTATATAGAAATTGAGTTAAGCATTGCGCTTCAGGCGGGCGAATTATATAAAGTAGAAATGGATGTGTTGCGTGCTGACAGCAGTCAATATGCATGCAACCGCTTTGGTGTTTTGCTAAGTAATAATTCGTGGGCTCAAACCGGATCTGCTTTAATAGGAGTTACTCCCCAATTTGAAAACTCTACTTTGGTGATTGATACTGCCAACTGGACACATCTCACTTTCAGTCCGGCAGTTTATCAGGCGGCAGGCGGAGAAAGCTTTATTACCATCGGTGTGTTCAGAGCTATTGGAAATCCTCTTTTTAATTTTGATGATCAGGGAAATCAGAATCCTGGTTGCGGAAACGCCAACGGCCGTGCTTATTATTACATTGATAATGTCATAGTAAGACCTTTGAATGAATTGGTGACTATTACAACTTCTGACACTGTGCTATGTCCCGGAGATTCCACTTTGCTTACCGCTAATGCCAATGTACCCGTGTGGTGGAGTGATGAGTTTAATCCATCAGATACGATTAGTCATGCCTTTGATTTATCGGTAAGTCCTTTAACCACCACAACTTATTATCTAAACGGACAAACCCTTATTGATACCATCACAATTTATGTAGTTAATCCTCCTGCTTTTGATTTAGGACCTGATACCACTTTCTGCGAAGGAGATACTGTTGCACTCAATGCATTTACGCCTGATGGAATTTTTTATACGTGGAGCAACGGTGACACCTCTGCGATTACCGCTGTTAGTGATACAGGTACTTATTGGGTTACGGTTAATAATTTAGGTTGTGCAGTATCAGACACCATTCGTTATCAGCCTTTACTTCCTAATCCGCCTGTTGATTTAGGCCTGGATTCCACTTATTGTTTTTTTGATAATGACACCTTATATCTGGATGCGGGTAACAATGCCATTAGTTACAGTTGGTTTCCTTTCGGAGATACCACACAGGTGATTAAAATACTTATCCCTGCATTTTATGAAGTGACAGTAACGCGTGTAAACGGCTGCAAACGTAGAGCAGGATTTGAAGTGCTGGAAATTTGTGAACCTAAATTTTTTGTTCCTGCTGCTTTCACACCTGATGGTGATGGCTTGAATGATATATTTCTTCCGGTAATTAATAATGTCACACAATATTCCTTGCAGGTATATACACGCGAAGGCAAATTAATTTTTTCTTCCGGCAATCCTAAGATTGGATGGGATGGCACCTTTAATGGCAAAGAAGTTCCTTCAGGAGTGTATGCCTTCCGGTTATTTTATGGTGGGTTCGATTCGGATGGTGAAAAACGAAAAGGAAGACTTTTAAATACTGTTACCTTAATCAGGTAAAATCATTTTATCTTCGCAAGTAGTTAATGAAATCAAATAAGCAGTACAAATCACCGCAGGGAGATTCCATCCTTGAAAAAAATTTATTGGTGCTTTTAGTAGATGATAACAAAGTAAACCAGTTTTTAGGAAAAAGAATTCTTGCACAACTCGGCATCACACAGGTAGAAATTGCAGGAGATGGCGCTACTGCTTTTGAAATGATTAAAGCACGTCATTATGATGCATTGCTCACTGATATAGAAATGCCGGGCATGTCAGGTTATGAACTGTGTGAAGCAATAAGAAAATTACCTGCACCTGAAAATTCAATTATTATAATTGCGCTTACTGCCAATGGAAGTGAATCGGAAAAAGAAAAAGCAATTGGGCTTGGCATGAATGATTTTTTGATAAAGCCTTATAATTCCCAGGATCTGTTAAATGTTTTACTTAGTCATGTTGAAACCCGGAAAGGAATTCTGGTAAATGATTTTTCAAATCCTGTTATACAGAATACCACTCCAGTCATGCACCTCTATGCATTGTTTAATAATAATCGTGATGATGTAAAAGGACTGTTGCAAATGCTAAGCAAACAAATTCCTGAGTTGATTCAATTGATAAAAAAAGCAATTATTGAAAATGACTGGGACACTGCTTTTCAATCTTCACACAAATTGAAATCAACAATAAAACTTTTTGGTGATGAACATCTGACCGCACTTATTTTTGAAATCAATGAAAAAGCAAGGGAAAGAAAATCACTTGAATCAGTACCCGATACTTTTGAACGGTTTGTGAATGGAGCAGAAAGCATTTTGGTGATGATTAATAAAGAGCTGGAATCTGATTAATAGTTATGAATTATGAGTGTTGAGTTATGAATTTAAATAATCTGACTTTCAAAATTCATAACGCATCACTCAAAACTTAAAATTCTTTGGGACATTTACTTTCAAAAAGCAGTTATATAAGAAGTTTGCAGTGCATCAAATCATTGTACTTATATAAAAAATTTTATCACTTACGTGATCCGCTTCCGGCTGAACGTAAATTACGTTTTGAGCAAGGTCATAATATTGGCAAGTTAGCATGGCAGTTATTTCCGGGTGGTGTTGATGCAAGTCCTTATCACGTTAGCCGTTTTAATGAGAGTGTGGAATTCACTAAAAAACTGATTGCGCAAAAAACAAAAGTGATTTATGAAGCAGCATTTATTTTTAATGATGTCTTGGTTGCATTGGATATTTTAGTTCTTGATGGTGATGAATGGAAAGCGTTTGAAGTAAAAAGTTCTACTGCTATCAGTGAGACTTACAGGAACGATGCCGCTTTGCAATATTATGTTTTGAATGGAACTGGTTTACCATTAAAAGATTTTTCAATTATTTATTTAAACAAGCATCACTCGGAAATTACAGATGGTGATACCACTGAAAATATTTTTCAATACACATCAGTAATAGAAGAATGTAAAACTCATACCGATACAATCAACGATCACATTCAACAGCTGCGGTTTGTATTAGCAAATAAAAAAATTCCGCAAATTGAAATGGGCAATCATTGCAACAAGCCTTACACATGCGACTTCAAAGGATTATGTACAAAAAACCTTGAACAAATAAGCACCGGATTATTTGAAATAATTGAATGAGAAAACTCTTTCAAACAATTTTTTGTCTTTTTCTTTTCTGGTTCTTGTTTTTTATTTTGGGAAGAGCAACATTTCTTTTTTATCAATATAATTTTCATTTACCGTCCGGTTTTATTCCTGTTCTTTTTGCCGGCTGGCAATTGGATTTATCCACAGCTTCTTATTTAACAGTGATTCCCTGCATGCTGCTTTGCCTTCAATTATTTTTTTATAATGATGCACTTCGCAAAATATTTTACCTCTATCATTATCTTTTCATTCCCATAATTCTAACACTAACCATTGCCAATATTCTTGTTTACAAATCATGGAGCACTTTACTAAACGCTAAAGCACTCTCCTATGCAATGGAACCTGTTGAAATGATTGCATCACTCACTAACACGCAATTATTTTTCGTGTTGCTGATATTAATTATTGTTTGCACTGCTTTTATATTTCTTTTCAGAAAAATAATTAATTGGAAGGAGCAGTTTCAAATCAAAATAAAAATCATAAAACCTGTATCTATTTTTTCACTGTTTACCTTTTTAATCATTGGAATTCGAGGTGGGTTACAGGAATTACCAGTGAATGAGAGTGATGCTGCCTTTTCTCACGACCAGGTAATGAATGATATTGCAACAAATAATATCTGGTATTTGAGTAATTCAGTTTTAAAATCCGGATTTGAGAATCATAATCCTTACGTTGAATTAAAAAAAGAAGAAGTTCTTGAAAGATTGAAGCGTTTATACAATCGTACGCATTCAACAAAAAAAATTATTAAAGAAAACATCCAACCAAACATTGTGTTGTTATTACTCGAAAGCTGGACAGCAGATGTTATTGAACCTTTAGACGGATTAAAAAATATAACTCCATTCTTTTCTTCACTTGCTGATTCTGGTTTGTTGTTTACCAATATCTATGCAACAGGTCGGAGAACGGACCAGGCATTGCCATCAGTTATTTGTGGATTTCCGGCTCAACCTGACCGATCTATAATGCGTTATTCAGATAAAATAAAGAAGTTACCTTTTATTACAAAGGTGTTAATGCAAAATAATTATTCCACTTCATTTTATTATGGCGGTGATCTCGCGTTTAACAATATGCATACGTTTTTACTTGATGCCGGATTCAATAATATTATTGGTAAAGAAATTTTTCCTGTTAAAGATCAAAACAGCAAGTGGGGCGCTCATGATGAATATGTTTTGATGAAACAAGCAAATGATTTAAATCATGAGCATCAACCATTTTTTTCTTTGCTGCTTACTTTAACTTCTCATGAACCATTTGAAATCCCAACAAAACCAAAATTTTCGGGAACTAATGATTCAGCACTTTTTATCAATGCGGTTCATTACACTGATGAGAGCTTAAAAAAATATTTCGCTTATGCAAAGCAGCAACCCTGGTATGCTAACACGCTTTTTATTTTAGTAGCAGACCATGGTCATATCTTGCCGTTGAACCGCCCGTATTATAATCCGCGTACCCATCACATTCCACTTTTATTTTACGGAGATATGTTAAAGCAGGAATACAAAGGGAAACAGGAAGCTGTAATCGGTAATCAAAATGATATTCCGGCAACTATCTTAAACCAGTTAAGTATTGTTTCAGAAAATTTCAGATGGAGTAATGATTTGTTAAATCCTGATCGTAAAAATTTTGCGTACATAAATTATGATGAGCATTTTGGCTGGATGTGGCCGGAAGGATATTACAGGTATTTCAGCAGCAGAAAAGAAATTCAACAGGAAGAATATCTGAAAAATCCTGTGCGTGATGAAATACTTAATGGCATTGCCTATCGACAGAAACTGTTTGATGATTTTCTTTCTTACTGATTTTATCTAATCTTGCATTGATGGAAATTAATTTTAATAAACGTCTTCAAAACATCAGCTGCATGGTATTCGATGTGGATGGAGTGCTTACTGATGGATCGCTTTTGATTACTGAAGAAGGTCATCAATTGAGAGCAATGAACATTCGTGATGGATATGCACTTCAGTTAGCTGTTAAAAAAGGTTATCATATTTTTATTATCAGCGGAAGCTCCTCTGACGGTGTAAGAATAAGATTGAACAGACTTGGTGTTATGGAAGTTCACATGAAGGTGGATGACAAAGCACAATGTCTTGAAAGTCTTTTGAAGCAATTCAATTTATCTCAGTCACAAGTGTTATACATGGGTGATGACGTACCCGATATGCCAGCGCTGAAAATTGCAGGTGTTCCAACGTGTCCCGCTGATGCAATGCCGCAAATAAAACAATATTGCATTTACACCTCCGAAAAGCAAGGTGGAAAAGGATGTGTGCGTGATGTGATAGAAAAAGTAATGCGTTTGCATGGAAAATGGGAGTGAGTTTCATTGTTGAATTGTTCATTGTTGAATTGTTAAATGCTGATGAATTTTTTTAAACTCATTCGTTTACCTAACCTGTTAATGATTGGTGTTGCTCAATTTCTTTTTCGTTATACACTTGTAATTCCCATACTCAACATTTCAGAAAAATTTATTCTCTTAACCCATTATGATTTTGCATTGCTTGTTGTATCAACTTTATCTATTGCTGCAGGTGGTTATATAATTAATGACATTGAGGATAGAGAAACTGATAGAGTTAACAAACCAAATAAAATTATTATTGGGGAAAAAATTTCTGCCAACAATGCTTATAAACTATACTTTCTTTTTACTGCTGCAGGAATTGCAACAGGATTTTATCTTCAGTTTTATCGTCCTATTGTATACATTGGTTACATCAATCTCATTTCATCCGGCTTACTCTATTTCTATTCTACAACCTATAAAGGAATAATTTTGCTTGGTAATATTATTATTTCGTTGCTTACTGCATTGAGCATTGCACTTGTAGTGCTCACTGAACCGCTTGCATTATCTGACACTACAGTTATAAGTATAACTGCAGGATATATTGTATTTTCTTTTCTTGTAAGCTTTGCAAGAGAAGTGATAAAAGATTTAGAAGACATGGATGGAGATGCTGATGCAGATTTTAAAACATTGCCCGTAGTGATGGGAACCTTTGCAGGAAAAGTAACAGCAATAATTATTATATCAATTGTACTGCTTCTTATTATTTATATCCAGATCATAAGTGAACAATGGAAATCTTTAATCCCTTTTTTATATGTATTGCTTTTGATACAAATACCATTGGCCTGCCTGCTGAATTTAATTGCAAGAGCAAAAACAAAAAATGATTTCTACAAAACATCTCTTCTTGCAAAAGGCATTATGGTAAGTGGAATCTTTTCAATGCTTGTGTTTTATCTAGCCTTTCATTAGATCATTTGTAAAAAATATTTACTTCAATGAATGCATTACAAAAAAAACTAGAGGGTATAAGATTAATCCTTGGTTCACATTCTCCACGAAGACAACAATTGCTAAAGGAACTTGATATACCATTTGAAGTTAAACCTTCTGATGCAGATGAATCATTTCCTCAATCATTCAGACGTGAAGATGTTGCCATGTTCATTGCACGGAAAAAAGCTTCAGCACTAAAAGAATATCTCACTGACAACAATGTCTTACTGATAACAGCAGATTCGATTGTGTGCGTAGATGATTTAATAATCAACAAACCTGATGACTTAAAAGATGCAGCAAGAATTTTACAATTATTAAGCGGTAAAAAACATCAGGTGTTTACAGGTGTGTGTTTAATGTCGAACAAAAAATCAATTTCTTTTTTTTGTAAAACAGATGTCGCTTTTAAAAAATTAAACGATGATGAAATAAACTACTATCTTGAAAAATACAGTCCGCTGGATAAAGCAGGTGCTTATGGAATACAAGAGTGGATTGGTATGATTGGTATTGAATATATTTCTGGTTCTTATAACAATGTGATGGGATTACCGGTGAAAGAGCTTTATGAAAACCTCTTAAAATTTTAAATTAATACAGGTATGCAAAGAGAAATCCGTAAGGCATATCTTCAAATGCATTTTTGCATTTTGTTATGGGGCTTTACTGCTATTCTTGGTAAACTAATTACACTTGATTCAGGATTGCTCGTGTGGTACCGTATGTTTTTCAGCGGACTCAGTACTTTCATTTTTCTGCTTGCAATAAAAAAAATTAAAATTTTATCTGTTAAGGAAACGTTGAGAATTTGTGGAATTGGTATTGTTGTCACCTTACATTGGATTACTTTTTATGGTGCAATAAAAGCTTCTAATGTTTCTATTGCCATCAGTTGCTTTTCATCTATTGCATTATTCACTGCGCTGATTGATTCTGCATGGCATCGGAAACTTCCACGCAAAGAAGAAGTGTTGTTAAGCCTTGCTGTGATGCTTGGAGTGTATATTATTTTCACATTCCAGGAATTTTATCTCAAAGGAATTTTACTTTCTTTATGCAGTGCATTTCTCGGAGCATTGTTTAGTGTATTGAATAAACAACTTTTAGAAAAACATGATGGTGGAATAATTACGTTTTATGAATTGAGTTCTGGATTTGTTTTTCTTTCTCTGTTGCTTCCTTTATATTTACAATTAACAGGATATCAATTTCAGTTACCTGATCAAAGCAACCTGATTTATCTTTTAATACTTAGTATCGTATGCACCACTTTGCCTTTTACTTTATCACTGTATGCATTAAAAAAATTAGATGCATTCACTATGAGCTTATCTGTAAACCTCGAACCACTTTACAGCATCATCTTAGCCATAATTCTTTTTGATGAAGACAAAATGCTGAACAACGGATTTTATGTAGGCAGTGTTATTATTATTTTATCAGTGGTGACACATGGTATTTACCGTTATCGGAAAGCGAGAAAAAAAGCAGAACAAAATTTATTAGGCACTTAATTGCTTTGGCACAAGCTATGGTATAGATCTATTATTATGAATACAATTATATTTGTAAATACAATTAAAAAAACATGCTAAACATTCATCCACAATATATAACTGATACTGCAGGCAAAAAACTTGTTATACTTCCGATGAAAGAATTTAAAACCCTTATTGAAGAATTGGAGGATTTAGAAGATGTTAAATTGTATGACCGGGCTAAAGCCGACAAAGAACCTTCAGTCCCAATTGATGAAGCTTTTAATTATAGAGGCTAAAACGGAAAAAGAAAAAATAATTAATGGCTTTTAAGATTACCTTAAAGAAGAGAGCCATTATAGCGCTTCAGGATATTAACGAGCATTTTTATTCCAACATTAAATCAGCAATTTATTCCTTAGCTAATAATCCGCGACCACAAGGGTACAAAAAGTTAAGAAATCGCGATGCTTACCGAATTCGTGTAGGTGATGCATCATCTATGATATTTTTGATAAGGAACTTTTGATAGATGTAATTGACCTCGGACATAGAAAAGATATTTACGAATAAGGCATTGTATTAAGGAGTGCGTGGAATAACGGAAGAAAATTTTCTTTCGTGACAATAAGTTCAGTTTCCCTGGCACAGTTAAATCATGCATAATAAAATAACTACAGTTATCCGCATCATATCCCATTAAGTATAATTCATCAAAGTAAATACCCTGAATTTTAACCTCTCCAAAGTTGCCATTGCACTCTTAACCACACCAACAAAACTGGCAATGCTTTCAATGTATAAGGTCGTATAAAATGTTCTCTCACATATTTTGGAAACAGATCTGTAGTTGATAAACTCGTTAACAATAGAACAAATACAAGCAATGCAATATCTAACGCTGCAGGTTTTTGAATACTTAAAAACCAAATTGCAACTCCTGCTAAAGGAATAATATATGTTGGTGATTCAGCCATTTGGTTAAACAATACAACAAACATTAAAATAGAAGCAACATACCATTGCTGAAAATAATTTTCTTTCCATTTATTAATTTGTACAAGAGGAGTAATCACCAGGAAAAATCCTGTTAACTGAACTACAGTAAATGAACCATTCCATCCAAACCATGTATGTAAAATTCCCATCACTGACATCTGAGACCCTGTGGCAGAAACGCCAACAATACGCATCCAGCTCTTATAATTTAAAATAAGCGCATCATAATTTAAAACAAGTAATGGAGATAAAAACAATAAAATCAAAAACGCAGCGCTTGCAAAAGCGAACTTAAAACGTTCTTTAAAAAATATGGCAAATGCCATTGCCGCTATTCCATAAATTTTTATGTAAGCTGCTAAAGAAACACATAATGAAGCCCAAAAAATATTTTTTTTTCTGAGATTAGTATAAGTAAGAATGATTAATCCACTGAGTAAACAATTGCTCTGAAGATTTTGTAATGATGTGATTGCTTCCAGCAAAACAATCAGCAGTGCATAAATGCACAACCTGTCATCTTTAAAAAATTGTTTGAATGCAAAAACCAAAACAGCGGCATTTAAAATATTCCATAAAACAATTCCTATTGCATCAGGTATTATTGAAAATGGTGCAAACAACAATGCAAAGGCAGGACTGTATTTGTAAATATCAAAATAGAAATTTGGGTATTCAACATACAAGTCTTTTCCTTCAATGAGGTTAAAAAAAGGTTTGCTGAACATTAAATAGTTATTGATGTTATGCAACAAAATTTGCTGCACACCAAGCAATGCTGCCAAAACAATAAAGGCAATACTAACCTGCTTAAATGAAAAACGATGAATAAAAGTTGTAATCTTATTCATCGTTGAACTTATCGTTGTGTATTATTTAACAACTCAATCACTCATCATTTATTTAACACGCTCTACATATTGAGAAGTACGGGTATCCACTTTTATTTTTTCTCCTTCATTTACAAAAAGCGGAACGTTAACCACAGCCCCGGTTTCCAATGTGGCTGGCTTCAAAGTATTGGTTGCAGTATCTCCTTTAGCGCCCGGCTCGCAATAAGTAATTAATAACTCTACAAATACAGGAGGCTCAGCAACCAGTGGCAAGTCACCTTCAAAAGAAACTTTTACTTCCATGCCTTCCTTTAAAAATTTGTTGGCGTCACCAAACATATCTGCTGGTACATTTATTTGCTCATAGGTTTCATTATCCATCAGCACAAGCATGTCACCATCTTTATATAAAAATTGCAGCATCTTATATTCAACGCGTGCAATCTCTACCTCTTCTCCTGTACGAAAGCGATTTTCCGCAATCTTTCCATTTTTGATATTTTTCATTTTACCCTGGTAAAATGCACGAAGATTTCCCGGGGTGCGATGTTGCCATTCAGTTACTACGTATAGTTCACCATTATATCTTAACACGCTGCCTAAGTGTACATCTGATGTTGTTGCCATAACTTTAAAATTAAATTCGAATGTCGAATATCGAAATCCGAACTATTGATATTTCTATATTATTTTCTGTTTTATTTTATTTAATACTTCTTTGTTGTTTCGGGTTTCGATGTCCGAATTTTAATATTCGGATTTCGATATTCGAGTTTCGTATATAACAAAGAAGGCAGCATATTGCTACGCTGCCTTCATGGATTGTAAATCATCATTAACAATTATCCTTCTACAACCTCAAAATTTATTTTTGCTTTCAGGTCACGGTGCAGGTTAACCTCTGCTGTGTATGACCCTGTCTTTTTAATATGTTCTTCAGGCATTGTGATTTGCTTTTTATCAATCTGGTAACCCATCTTGTTAAGCATATCCACCAGATTTTGCGAAGTAACCGATCCAAATAATCTTCCGTTCTCACCTACTTTTGAAGGCACATTCAGTGTTACATTGCTCAATGAAGCTGACAATTGTTCAGCATCCATCTTCATTTTATTGATCTTATGTCCGCGTTGCTTCATTACTTCAGCATGCACTTTGCGGTTGGTTTCGCTGGCAATCACAGCCATTCCTTTTGGTATAAGAAAGTTTAAACCATATCCGTTGCGAACCTTCACCACGTCATCAGTAAAACCTACATTCTTTACGTCCTGCTTTAAAATAATTTCCATAGTCGCTTTTCTCCTTTAAAATATTATTTCAACATATCACCTACATAAGGCATTAATGCGATATGGCGGGCACGTTTAACTGCCTGCCCTACCTTGCGCTGATACTTCAGCGAAGTTCCTGTTAACCTGCGTGGAAACAATTTCCCTTGCTCATTAACGAATTTCAATAAAAAAACAGGGTCTTTGTAATCAATATACTTGATACCCATTTTCTTAAACCTGCAATATTTTTTTTTCTGTTGCTCCACTGCAGGAGGAGCTAAAAATCTTATTTCGTTTGCCATTTTCTGTTCTCCTTTTAATTAAGCAACTGCTTCTTCCTGCTTCTTTATAGCAGCGTTTTTGCGTTTGCGTTCGTTGTAACTGATTGCGTGCTTGTCAAGTGAAAGCGTCAGGAAACGCATAATGCGCTCATCCCGTTTATATTCCACTTCCAGTTTCTCGATCAGCGTGCCTTCCGCCTTAAACTCGAACAAATAATAGAAACCCGTGTTTTTCTTCTGGATCGGGTAAGCCAGCTTGCGTAATCCCCAATTGTTTTCATAAACAATTTCGGCACCGTTTTCGGTGAGGATTCTTCTGAATTTTGCAACCGCCTCATCCACCTGCTCCTGCAATAATACCGGAGTCAGGATAATTACGGTTTCATACTGATTTATCATGCGATAATTTTAGTTTTTAACCCTATCTGTAAAAGGGACGGCAAATGTAGAAAAATTAATCCTATGATTCAAAGGGGATTTTAAAATTCTTAAACAGGTAAGAAAGTTTTGTTACCGGAAATCTTTTTCTTGATAATCAATGTATTAAGGTTACCTGGTCACTACTGATGTTGTAATTACCTCCTCCTCATTAAAACTATTGAGCTCGTTATTGAGGAGTATTCAGTAATCAAAAATTATTTTTTTCCCTGCTTGGTGCGGATAGCATCAGTGGAAAATACCTTAACCGGTATTCCTGTTTGTGCAACCTCTCTTCTTATTCTTGGTCGTTTCATTTTGTATAAAATTTATTATTAATTAGTATTTTGATAAATCAATATCTGTGCCTGCAAAACTTAATAAAATGTTAAGGAAATTTCTTCTCAAAATCTTCATGATTACAATGCATTTAAGCGAAAGGTAATTCAACATATTACAGGTATCAGCGGTATAACGGAAATAAAAAAATAAAATTTTACTATTTCATTTTCAAATTATAAGGGCTGTTTACCTGCTTCAATTGGAATGTTTTATCAGTAATTTTTTTTATCAATTGCTTCTGCTTTTCAGTAAGCCCGTTTTTGGATTTCATTATTGTTGAGAATTAATTTTGATGAATGCACTAATGCTTTTGAAGCATCATGTTAATGTTTAACGTATAAAACGTAAAAAGGTTTCAAAAATTTAACATTCCTGAAAACAAATATTATGAATGATAAATTAAATAGGTTTGCTGATCGCTAAATTTAACTAAACAATGAAATCAAATTACGGTAATCTTATTATTTCCATAGCAGTTGTAATCACTGCTATTATTTTTTCAAACGCTTTTAAAAACAGGAGTAATAATGCCGTTAAAATTTATTCCTCAAAAATTATTTCTTCAATTCCTCGATAATAGCATCACAACCTTTACTAATTAGCTGAAAAACTTCTTCAAACTCTCGAGAGTCACCAAACCATGGATCAGGAACTATTGCATTGGATGATGGATGAAGAACATTCAGGAACAAATCCACTTTTTGTTTTGCATTTTCATTCGGTGCCTGCACCATCACATCCCTCTTGTTTTCCAAATCCATCACATAAATTTTATCAAACTTTTCAAAGTCATCAACAGAAAATTTACGTGCAATTATGTTCGACACCTCCACACCATTTTTACTTGCAATAGCAATCGCTCTCTTATCAGGCGGCTCTCCTGCCTGCCATCCACCTATTCCGGCTGAATCAACTTCAATATCTATCGATTGTTCTTTAAGCTTATGCCGCATAATCCCTTCTGCCAATGGCGACCTGCAAATATTTCCGAGACATACAAATAAAATTTTCATTTTTGGATTACTTGTTAGTCTATGAGTGACTCCGTTTTGGAACACTGTCATATAATTTCTCTAATAACAACAAACAAAAGCTAAAACTTCAAATCATCTGGATTTCTCCTGCTATCCCAAATATGGAGAATTTCAATTGAGTCATCAGTTTCAATATAAAATATCTGGTAACTGTCTTTAACAAAAAACCTTTCTTCCCTATCGTCCAACTGTCTTCCGAGTTTTGGATACTCCGCGAGTTTTTTAACAATCTCCTTTAAAGAAAGATCAAGAGATGCACTATATCTTTTAGTACCGATACGTTGATACCAATAATCAAGTATCGCTATGCGATCAGCAACGGCATGATGAGACCAGATTATTCTTTTAGCCACTTGTCAACAAGTTTGTCAGCTTGTTTATTAGACAAAAATTTTCCGTTGCGTATTTGCTCCTTAGATTGTTCAATACGTTGTATGCGACTCTTTGATAATTTGGGATTAGTAGTAGGAGTATATTTTCTGTCAACTATATTCTTAATTGCCAGTAAAAAATCTTCGTCATTAATATTTTCTATGCTTTCATGCAAAAGCGTTTTGATATTTTGCTTCGCCATTGTTTTATATTTTCTATTCAAATATAAAAAAGTTAATGCATTTTTAAAGATTTAATTGGTGTTATCCTAAAAATCCTCATCCAGCTTAAAAGCCTGGTCAGCAGTTTTGGTACCAACGCCACTCTTCTTATATTCAGAAACACGTTTCTCAAAGAAATTAGTTTTGCCTTCCAGCGAAATCATTTCCATAAAATCAAACGGGTTTTGTGAGTTGTAATGTTTAGGCACTCCAAGGGAAACAAGCAAACGGTCAGCAACAAATTCAATGTACTGACACATCAGCTTTGAATTCATACCAATAAGATTTACAGGCAACGCATCAGTTACAAATTCCTGCTCTATGGTAACGGCACTTGTTATCATATCATAAACTGCCTGCTGGCTCAGCTTGTTATTCAACATGCTGAATAATAAGCAGGCGAAATCACAATGCAAACCCTCATCACGGCTGATAAATTCATTAGAGGTGGCAAGTCCAGGCATCAGTCCGCGTTTCTTCAACCAGAAGATAGAACAAAAACTTCCTGAAAAGAAAATGCCTTCCACCGCTGCAAATGCAACCAGGCGTTCAGCAAAGTTTCCATTGTCAATCCAACGCAGCGCCCAGTCCGCTTTTTTCTTAACGCATGGAACGGTTTCAATCGCATTAAACAAACGGTGTTTCTCCACCGGATCTTTTACATAAGTATCTATTAATAAAGAGTACATCTCCGAATGGATGTTCTCAATCATAATCTGGAAACCATAAAAGCAGCGTGCTTCGGGCAACTGCACTGCGCTCATCATGTTCACAGCCAGGTTCTCATTCACAATGCCATCACTAGCAGCAAAAAATGCAAGCACATGTGTGATAAAATGTTTTTCGCCTTTGCTCAGCTTGTCCCAGTCTTTCTGATCAGCTGAAAGATCTACTTCTTCTGCAGTCCAGAAACTGTTTTCTGCTTTTTTATACATCTCCCATATCTTATCATGCTTAATTGGGAAGAGTACGAAACGGTCTTTGTTTTCTTCTAATAAAATTTCTTTTTTCATCTTTATATAAATAAATATTGTTGAATTGTCTTATTGTTGAATTGTTGCATTGCTAAGATTGTTGTAGTGGTGAATACCAACAATTTAACAATTTAGCAACAGAACAATTTCTGAAAGACAAATCAATATAAACGTAACGAACATCCCAAGTAGTATTTTTAAACATGCAGTGTTAGTTATAAACAAAAAAGCGGTGTGTAAAAATTTACTGAAATAAAGATTTGGGAATGAGAAAAAGATTGATAAAGGGAAAATGTCTTATACTAGGTACTCATAGCTTCAGCAACTTCTTCCAGTTCCTTATACCACTCTTCCCCGTATTTACGCGTAAGCGATTCTTTTAAAAAACGATAAACAGGAACCTGCAGCGAAGCACCCAACTTGCAGGCAGGCGCGCAATTTTTCCAGTACTCATAATTTACTGCATCATAATTTTTATACTTCGTAATTCTTACCGGATATAAATGACATGACACCGGTTTACGGAAATTTGTTTTGCCCTCGTGATACGCTTTTTCAATGGAGCATTTTGCTACTCCGTTTTCAAAAATGGTATAAGCACATTCCTGTCCTTCTGCAACCAGCGGTGTTACCCAATCTCCATCGCCATCAATTAAATACAAACCTTGATCTTCAATTGCTTTGCGACCTTTTTCGGGTAACATATCATGCACGATCGGATAAACTTTTTTCATTTCCTTCAATTCGTGCTTTTCTAAAGGGGCTCCACTTTCACCTTCCACACAACAAGCGCCTTTGCAACGGGTGAGGTCGCAAACAAATTTTTTCTCAAGCAGATCTTCTGAAACAACAGTGTTTTTAATAGCAATCATATTACAAAGATGCATACTAATTAACGAATTTTAAACGAATGAAACGAATATATCTCCAGAGAAATTCGTAATATTCGTAATCCAATCGTTAATTGCTATGCAGGAAAAATTACTTTTGACCGCATGAATAGCGAGGTTGTTATTTCAGTGAAAGATCTTCACAAAAAGTATGAATCATTTCATGCTGTGAAAGGAATTTCTTTTGAAGTATTTGAAGGAGAAATATTCGGATTGCTCGGGCCAAATGGTGCAGGTAAAACCACTACGCTTGAAATTATTGAAACACTGCGCGAAAAAACTTCAGGTGACGTAACCGTTGCAGGAATGAATATTGAAAACCATGCAAATGAAATAAAACAAATTATTGGTGTTCAATTGCAGGCCGCAGGTTATTATCCAAGCTTAACTTTAACAGAACTCATACAGTTGTTTTCAGGGCTTTATAATATTGATGTAAATGCAATGGAAATGCTGAAGCTGGTGGGATTGGAAGACAAAGCAAAAGCAAAGTATAAAGAATTAAGTGGCGGACAAAAGCAACGTTTTTCCATCACGACAACACTCATTAATAAACCACGAATTGTTTTTTTGGATGAACCAACAACAGGTCTTGATCCACAGGCCCGCAGAAATTTATGGGACTTAATCCGTGATATAAGAAGTAAGGGTACCACTGTGGTGATCACTACACATTATATGGATGAAGCAGAAGAACTTTGTGACCGTGTTGCAGTGATTGAATCAGGAAAAATAATTGCCCTTAACACTCCTGATACATTGATTGATGAATTAATTGCTTCAGGTTTTGAGAGAAAGAAAGAAGTGAAAAAAGCAAATCTTGAAGATGTGTTTTTGCATTTGAC
Source organism: Bacteroidota bacterium (assembly GCA_031366005.1). Classification (GTDB taxonomy): domain Bacteria; phylum Bacteroidota; class Bacteroidia; order AKYH767-A; family OLB10; genus JANLUX01. The sequence continues at coordinate 32,206 of JANLZB010000060.1, forward strand.
AGGACATGAGTGGAAAGACGAATGAAAAAGGATTTTAGATTATAGATTATGAATTTTAGATTGACCACAAACTGTAAACTGTAAACTCCTTATGAAATACTCTCAATTCCGCGCCATGTTTGCAATAACAAAAGCGAGTTTTCGCAGCATGACGCGAAGCCCATCGGCTGTGGTATTCACACTTTTATTTCCACTCATCTTTATTGTAGTGTTTGGTTTTATAGGAGGAGGAAGTTTAAGTCTTGATGTTGCAGTTTCTAAAAACTGTGATCGAAAAAACCCGATTTATTACCAGGCACATTTTATTCCGAGTATCGGGTTGATTGAAGATATGTCTGAAGCAGACCAGTTAACTGCTTTGCAAAAAGGAAAGATTGATGCAATACTAACGGTCACAAAAGTAAACAGGGATAGTGCTGAACATTTTGAAGTGACACTGCAAACATCAGAGGCTTCGCAGGAAAAAGGTGTGATTGTAAAATCCATCATGGAACATTTGGTTGATAAAGCAAATATTGAAGCTGCAAAAATCAGGCATCCTATGGCAGAGTTGCATCAAACAACTGTTAAAGGTCGCGAATACAAAACCATTGATTTTATTTTACCCGGTCAGTTAGGTTTTTCATTGTTAAGCTCTGGAGTATTTGGCACTGCATTCGTATTTTTTAATTTAAGACAAACACTGGTGATCAAACGGTTTTTTGCAACACCTATTCGCAAGCCATATATTGTGATAGGTGAAGCAATCAGCAGGCTTATTTTTTCTTTGTTAGGTTCTGTTTTTCTGCTTGCCATCGGACATTATGCTTTTGGTTTTACACTTGTTCATGGACTAAGCACTGCATTGATGATGATATTTCTTTCAGCATTAGGATTAATTGTGTTTATGGGATTTGGATTTGTGGTTTCAGGCATTGCAAAAAGCGAAAGCACCATTCCTCCTTTGGCAAATATTATAACGCTGCCACAATTTCTTTTATCCGGAACTTTTTTTGGTATTGAAGCCTTTCCATCATGGCTTCAACCTGTTTGCAAAATATTACCGCTTACTTATCTCAATGATGCAATGCGAAAAGTTGCGTTTGAAGGAGCTTCTTTAGTTGACATTTCACGGCAGCTTGGCATTATTTCACTCTGGGGAATTATTATTTATGCATTAGCTGTAAAATTTTTCAGGTGGGAATGAGGAAAGAAGTTGGCAGTTTACAGTTAGCAGGAAAAAAAACATTAGGCAAAAAAAAAATTTCAAATAACTCAAATAGAAATGTCGTTATGACAGAAAATTTCCAATGGCACGATTTCGGAGTAGCAAGAAATTATTATTTAATTTATAATTTATAATCAAAAATTTATAATCAAAAAAAATGGCACCCATTTATTTAATTTCCATTGCGTTTATGCTCATAGGCTGGTTAGTGAGCATGCAACTTAAACGCAAATTTGAAAAGTATTCACAAACTCCTATCAGCTCTGGATTGAGCGGACAACAGGTTGCTGAAAAAATGTTGGTTGATAATGGCATTCGTGATGTAAAAGTAATTTCTGTTGAAGGTCGTTTATCTGATCATTATAACCCATTGGATAAAACAGTAAACCTCAGTCATGATGTTTTTTACGGTCGTAATGCTGCAGCCACAGCAGTTGCTGCGCACGAATGCGGTCATGCGGTTCAACATGCCAGGGCGTATAGTATGTTGCAACTTCGTTCAGCCTTAGTTCCTGTTGTAAGTTTTACATCGCAGTGGGTTCATTGGGTGTTGCTTGCAGGAATCATTTTGGCACAATCATTCCCTCAACTATTGCTTATTGGAATTGTTTTATTCGCTGCCACAACTTTATTCAGTATAATAACTTTACCTGTTGAATTTGATGCAAGTCGCAGAGCATTATTATGGTTAGAAAGTAGCCGCGTAGTAAACAGTCAGGAACACACACAGGCAAAAGATGCATTGTGGTGGGCGGCAATGACCTATGTTGTCGCAGCACTTTCTGCCATTGCCACACTTATGTATTATGTAATGATATATATGGGTGGAAGAAGAAATTAAAAACAAATAAAAATTTATTTTTTTGGAAAACCCGGTTAACATTAGCCGGGTTTTTTTTTGTGATTATTAAATCTGTTAAGACACGCAGAAATATTTTACTGAAAAACATTTACGACTCTCCATCAAATTACCATCAATGAAAAAAGTATGTGAATACACTTCCTTTAACATTTTTTTTATCTAAAACAAAAAAATATTTTTAAATAATTATGCACCGGCTTTTTGTTCAAAAGTAAAGGCCTTTGTTAAAAATTATCCCTTGCTTGTACGCTTATCTTTATCTTGATTTGCAGTCTGCTTAGCGCAAGTACTCTTTAGTACACAAACCTGCGAAAGCTGCAACTCTAAAATTTATTGTAAAATAAAAAATTACAAAGCTTATGTGCTTTGCTGGAAATCGTCACCTTTAAAAAACGCATAAGAGAAAGCAAAATATTATCCGATAAGTTAAGCAATAGAATACTGAAAAATAAAGTTTATATTAAAATTAAATAAGGACCCTACAACTATAAAAATATATTAACTCTTTTAAATCTTAAGAAACCATGATAGTAATAAAGCGCGATGGAAAAAAAGAAGCTGTAAAATTTGATAAGATAACAGCACGTATTCAAAAACTTTGCTACGGACTCTCGCCTGAACACTTGAGCGCAATTACTGTTGCACAGCGTGTTATAGAAGGAGTATATGATGGGGTAACAACAGTGGAATTAGATAACCTTGCTGCTGAAACTGCTGCATCACTTACCACCCGGCATCCTGATTTTGCATTGCTTGCTTCGCGAATAGCTATCAGCAATCTGCACAAGAACACCAAGAAATCGTTCAGCGAAACCATGCGCGATCTTAATAAATATATTGATCCGAAAACAGGCAAAGAAGCTTCATTGATTGCTGAAGATGTAATGGCAATCATTGAAAAACATGCTGACTTACTTGACTCTACAATTATTTACGACCGTGATTTTGGTTATGATTATTTTGGATTTAAGACATTGGAAAAATCTTATTTGCTGAAAATTAATGGCAAAGTGGTGGAGCGCCCTCAACACATGTTGATGCGCGTATCTGTTGGTATTCATAAGGAAGATATTGATTCTGTTATTGAAACTTATAACTTAATGAGTGAGCGTTGGTTTACTCACGCAACTCCTACCTTGTTTAATGCCGGCACTCCAAAGCCACAGCTTTCATCCTGTTTTTTATTAACGATGCAGAATGACAGCATTGACGGAATCTATAATACCTTAAAACAATGTGCACAGATTTCACAATCTGCCGGTGGAATCGGATTAAGCATACATAACATTCGCGCAACAGGTTCTTATATAAGAGGAACAAATGGCACCAGCAATGGAATTGTACCTATGTTGAAAGTGTTTAATGACACCGCCCGTTATGTTGACCAGGGCGGAGGAAAACGCAAAGGATCTTTTGCTGTTTATTTAGAGCCATGGCATGCCGATATTTTTGAATTTCTGGATTTAAAGAAAAATCATGGTAAAGAAGAATTGCGTGCACGAGATTTGTTCTTTGCTCTTTGGGTTTCTGATTTATTTATGAAACGTGTGAAAGAAGAAGGGCAATGGAGCCTCTTTTGTCCTAATGAAGCACCTGGTTTAGCGGATTGCTATGGAATGGAATTCGAACTGCTATACTCAAAGTATGAAGACGAAGGTCGTGCACGTAAAACCATTTCTGCACGCGAATTGTGGACTG
>JANLZB010000061.1:0-38018 GCA_031366005.1 Bacteroidota bacterium
GAGTGAGCTTTACGAAAAAACCAAAAAAGTAAATACACGCATTGAACCTCTTTGCATTTCATACAAGCAATATATGAAACCATTACCTGCAAGTATTCTGGAAAGCATTATTAAATCAGGAGTGGTGGTGGTTTAATCGGAATTTAAATAGCATGTACAAAGTTGCAGTAATCATTGAACAAGAACCTGATGGAGGATTTGGTGCTTATGTTCCCGACCTTCCGGGTTGTGTTGGTATGGGTGCAACACGAAATGAAACAATGGAAAATATGATTGAAGCAATTCGTTTTCATATCGAAGGAATGATTGAAGAAGGTTTGCCAATTCCTGTTACTACTTCTGAAGCTGAAAATCTTGTAATAGCACTGAATTGAAATCATTAAAAAATGAACACGCATCCGTTTTATAATCTTTCAGGAAGTGATAATATTATTTCATTTACAACCGAACGTTACAAAGAACGTCCCTTGGTTATCAAAGGTCCGGGTGCCGGTGCGGAGGTAACTGCTGCAGGTGTGTTTGCGGAGATTATTGGGATTAGTAATTATTTGTCGTAGGGAATAATTTTCAAAATAAAATACATTTGTACCAATCAATGGTATCACAATTTGTGATACCATTCAAATTAAAAAGCAATGGCAACAAGTATTGTTTTGCGCGAAGAAAAAATAGCACAGCAGATTTACTTTTTACGCGGTGAAAAAGTAATGCTGGATTATGATTTAGCGCAACTTTATCAGGTGGAGACAAGAGCGTTGAAGCAAGCAGTAAAACGCAATATGGATAGTTTTCCATCTGATTTCATGTTTGTACTCAACGCGAAAGAAATAAAATACCTGGTATCACAAAATGTGATACCATCAAAGAGTAAGTTAGGAGGAGCGCTTCCTACCGAACAGGGAGTTGCAATGCTATCGAGTGTTTTAAAAAGTAAACGTGCAAGAAAAGTAAACATTGCAATCATGCGGGCATTTGTGCAAATGCGTAAGTTTCTTGAAACGCATAAGGAACTTGCTGCTCAAATAAAAAAGTTGGAGAATAAGCTTGATAAGCACGATACCATTATTCAAAAGATTTTTGAAGCCATCCGTCAATTAATGCAACCACCTTTAACACCGAGAAAGAAAATTGGTTATAAGAGTTATGAATAACTAACAAATTGCTCCCACATTCGTATATCAAATAATGTCTGATTCAATTAAAGTTTTTGCTCCTGCAACAGTAGCCAACGTTGGTTGCGGTTTTGATGTGTTGGGTTTTGCGATAAACGGACCCGGAGATAAAATCATCATGCGATTGAATGAAACAAAAAAAGTTTCGGTTATATCTATCACAGGTGATAACGGTTCGCTTTCAAAAAACGCAAATGAAAATACTGCAAGTGTTGCGGTGCTTGCAATGCTTAAAAAATTAAAATCTAAACAAGGATTAAGTATTGAGTTGCACAAGCAAATGCCGTTGAAAAGCGGCTTAGGTTCGAGTGCGGCAAGTGCAGTTGCGGGAGTTTTTGCATTGAATGAATTATTGGATCGTCCGTTTTCAAGAGAAGAATTAATTCCGTTTGCAATGGAGGGCGAACGTGTTGCCTGTGGAACTGCTCATGCTGATAATGTTGCTCCATCCATGTTAGGCGGATTGGTTTTGGTGCGAAGCTTAAACCCTTTACAGGTTGTTAAAATTAATTCGCCTTCAAAATTATTTTGCTGTGTAGTGCATCCTCATTTAGAATTGATGACAAAAAAATCACGTGCTGCATTACCTAAACAAATTCCGTTGCAAACAGCAGTAAAGCAATGGGCAAATGTTGGAGGATTGGTTGCAGGATTTATGAAAAAAGATTTCGCATTAATTGGCTCTTCCATTGAAGATTTTGTTGCTGAACCTAATCGTGCAAAACTGATTAAAGGTTTTGAGGAAGTAAAAAAAGCCGCTATGAAATCCGGAGCATTAGGTTGTAGCATTTCGGGTTCAGGTCCTACTGTTTTTGCGTTGAGTGACGATAAAGAAAAATGTAAGTCAATTGCAAAGGCGATGCAAAATGCATTTGGGAAATTTAATGTTGGGAGTGAACAGTATGTTTCTAAAATTAATAATGAGGGTGTGAAAATTATTTGAGCTGGTCATGCCGAACTTGTTTCGGCATCTGTCTGTTCAATGTTGAGAGATGCTGAAACAAGTTCAGCATGACGAGAAAAAAAATATCAATGCAATTATATTCCACAAAAAACAAATCGAAATTATTTTCTCTTGAAGAAGCTGTTGTAAAAGGTTTGCCGGATGACAACGGTTTGTTTATGCCTTTTGAAATTCCATTGTTGCCAAAATCTTTTTTTCAGGAGATGCAACAAATGCCGTTTCAAGATATTGCTTACACTGTTGCTCAAACACTGGTAGGCGAAAGTGTTCCAAAAGATGAATTAATAAAGATTGTTCAGCGTGCGGTTAATTTTGAAGCACCAATTATTGAGATAGAGAAAAATATTTATGTACTCGAACTATTTCATGGACCAACGCTTGCATTTAAAGATTTCGGTGCAAGGTTTATGTCGGGTTTGTTACAATACTTTGTGGGCAAACAAGGAAAAAAACTAACCATCCTTGTTGCTACTTCTGGTGATACAGGTGGTGCAGTTGCTTCCGGTTTTTATGATGTAGAGGGAATTGAAGTAATCATACTTTATCCGTCAAAAAAAGTGAGTGGTTTACAGGAAAAGCAACTAACCACACTTGGAAAAAACATTACTGCGTTAGAAGTTGACGGAACATTTGATGATTGCCAGCATTTAGTTAAACAAGCATTTCTTGACAAGGAAATAAACGAACATCTTAAATTAACTTCTGCAAACTCCATCAACATTGCCAGATTAATTCCGCAAACATTTTATTATTTCAATGCTGTTGCACAATTAAAAACTATAGAGGAGAAAATTGTTTTTTCTGTTCCCAGTGGAAATTTTGGAAATCTTACAGCAGGATTAATCGCAAAGCGAATGGGATTACCAATTCAAAAATTTATTGCTGCAACAAACGCAAATGATATTGTTCCGAACTACTTACTGAACGGAGTTTTTTCTCCCAAAGCAAGTGTTGGAACCATCAGCAATGCAATGGATGTTGGCAACCCAAGTAATTTTTACCGTATGATGGATTTGTATGAAAACGATCTGGATAAGATTTCAAAAGACATTGTTGGAATAAGCATCACCGATCAAGAAACCAAACAAACTATCAAAGAAGTTTTTGAAAATCATCATTACACACTTGACCCACATGGAGCAGTTGGTTATTGTGCTTTGAAAAAATATGCAGCTGAAAATTCTTTTGACAAAGCCATATTTTTAGAAACTGCTCATCCTGCTAAATTTCCTGAAGTGGTGGAAGAAGTAACTCAAGAAAAAATAATTCTTCCCGAACAGTTGTCTTCTTTGATTTCAAAAACCAAAAGTTCTGTTTTGATGAGTAAAGAGTTTGATGGCTTTAAGGAGTTTCTTCTAAATAATTAACAATAAAGTTTGTGATTTCGTTCCCTCATGCTGAACTTGTTTCAGCATCTTTCTAATTGTGGTTCGATTTGTAGAGATGCTGAAACAAGTTCAGCATGACGAGTAAAATGACACACAGCACTATGTTTTCGTAACTTTGACGCTGATTAACACATCACATGACAAAACAATTTCTTTACACATTAATTCTTAGTTTTTCTTTTTCCTTATCTCAATCACAAACTTTAACTGTGAGTACTTCACAATTAAATTTTGGGATCGCTTATGAAAATGCTCCTGACAGTTTGCAATTAACCATAAACAATAATCTTGGAAAAACAGTAAATGTTACAGGACTTCGTTTCTATACTATTTATGGTCAGCCTGCTTTTTCCTGTTCCAATAACAATTTTAGTATTGGAGATGGAAACTCGCAAACTGTATGGATAAAATTTTCTCCTCTTCACAACATTTATCACAACTCAGAATTAGTGATTGAAAACGATGCAGCACGTGGATTTGTGAGCGTTGATTTAGTTGGACAAGGGCGTTATTCAAAAACTTATTACAATGCAAGTGAGAATTTAGAAGAAGAAGCATTGAAAACAAGCTTGCATAATATTACCGGTAACGGATATATTACACTCACTTATAATCCTGCGCGTGACACTATGTTCATGTGGCTTGATAACCAAAGAGTGAACGGGCAGGGTGCAACGCAAAACACGTTGGAGTGTGTTTACACAGGCCGTCTTGCAGTTGGTTATATTGATCGATCAGATTGTCAGACCAATGATATGTTTAATACGGAGCACACATGGCCGCAGGGATTATTTAATTCATTAGAACCAATGAAAAGCGATTTGCATCATTTATTTCCGACTGATGATATGGCAAACAATACAAGAGCAAGTTATCCTTTCGGAATGGTTACCACTGCAACATGGAGCGTGGGAGGTTCAAAGTTTGATAACAACACTAATATTTTTGAACCACGCGATCAGCATAAAGGCGAAACTGCACGAGCAATGTTGTACTTTGTTATGAGATATCAGAACTATAATAATTTTTTAAATTCACAGGAAGGAATTTTGAAAACATGGAATCATAATTTTTTGACATCAACTGTTGAATTAAAGCGCAATGATGATATTTATTCTGTTCAAAACAATCGCAATCCGTTTGTTGACTATCCACAGCTGGCAGATCGCATTACTTCTTTCTCAACAACTTCGGTGGCACCCACAAATTTTTCAATGGATGAAACACAGAACCAAATCAATTATGGTTTTGTGCTGAATGGTGCTAATACCGTTTATCATTATGTGATTGTGAACAATGGAAATCAAACAATACAGTTTAGCAATTTTAATTTATCAAACACATCTATTTTAAGTTTTTCAGGAGGAAGTGGAACAAATACTACTCTTGCTCCGGGAGAAGCATTGGGCGTGGATATTGATTTACATCCGTCTTCATTGGGAATAATTAACGAAATGCTCTCCTTTCAAACCAATGTTCCAGGATCCACAACTGTTCAAATTCCAATCATCGCTCAATCTTCAGCTGTTAGTGTGGAAGAAAATAAAACACCTGATGAGATTACGGTTTATCCCAATCCGGCAATTGATAAATTATATATCAAAGGAGTGCATAAAAGTACTATCAGTGTCAGCAATGTTTTAGGGCAGCAATTTTATTTGCATTCAAATTCTTTAAAGGACGAATTGATTTTAGATGTTTCGGATTTGCCTGGAGGAATTTATATTTTGACTTCCGAAGAAAGCAATCATACGCTAGAAAGGCATTGGTTTGTGAAATACTAAGTTGCTCAATTAAATTATTTTTGCCGCCAATATCCTGGTCCCGTAGTTCAATGGATAGAATAGAAGTTTCCTAAACTTTTGATGGAGGTTCGATTCCTCTCGGGACTACTCTAATAGTATTGTTAATCAATTGGTTATACTGTGTTTTATTAGTGTAGGGTACACTTGAGGGTACACTTTTTTACTTTGTCCTCCACTTTTGCCATAGTATTGTGAGAGTGAGAAAACAGGGTTTAGTTAAAATTTGACCTGTACAGGGGTTAAATGAAAAGTATGTAGTTTCAAGTTTAGCATACCCGCTCACCCCTTTATAAACCAATTTCTTTGAGGCTCTGGTTTTGTTCTGTGGTTTTTTGCCTTATAAATTTATTCATAAGAGTAGGGTTTGTTTCTTTTAAATTGTGAAAGAATGTTAATAGTTCTTTACCTCTTAATGATTGAAATGTTAATTCTAATTGCTCGGTGCTCTGGTTTGGTTTGGTGGGTTGTGGTTGTGGTTTTAATGTTTGCTCTGGTTGCTCCAACTGAATTAAAGCGTTCACATAGTTATCTATAAAAGTTTTGCCCTTAATTGTTGTTTCCTTTCGATTAAACAAGGCTTTGACTTTGTCACCTGTACTTATACCATCTAATAAATTGGAGCGGTTAAATAGAAGTAATTGCAGTGTGTTTCCTTCATTGGTTTGAAGTTCTATACTCTGCTTTGTGTTTTGTCCGGTCTGTTGTGGAGGGTGTATGTTAATAATGTTTCCTGTTGTTTCCATAATTTGATTAAATGTTTTGTAAATTAATTTCATTTGTTGCATTTACCAGAGGTAATAATATTTTTTGATAGTCTATATTGTTTCTCTCTTGTGAGAGTATTACAAAAACTTCATAGGCTTTGTTTATCTGGTATCTGCTTTGCTTATTTAGTTTAAGGTGGTTTTTTATTTTGTCAAAATCATAGTTAAATCTCATAAAAAATGTATCCCATCTTTGGGTATCAATATCATTTTTAAGTGTGTGTTTATTTGTCATACTGTTATCAATATCTTCATAAATATTTGTGATTATTTTTTCAATGGGGTTGCCTGTACTTGTTAGCACAGAGTATAAATCATTGCCTTGTATCTGTAGCTTGTTTCTTATTTCGTTTGGATTGTCTATTTTATTTTCAATGCGTAAAATGTTTTTATAATCTTCGCTTTTGCTCTCTATCTCTTTATTATAAAAAGTTAAATATGTGCTGTGCCCTTTTGTTTGTCTATCATTACTCCTTACTCTTATTCCTGTTTTGTAAGTGTCAACATTGTATTTTCTAAATGGAATATTAACTAACTGATTAATATAAGTTGTTAAGTCCTCTACAAAAACATCATTTGTTAAATGCAATCTGCTTACTGTACACTCTGTATAAATGTCGTGGTTTAACAAGTCAGGTGAAAACAAATGAATGTTACTTTCATTAATTAATTGCCCTTTTGCTTTACCTCTTATTTCAATCGGATAAAGCAAATGAGGTAATTTTATTTTTAAATAATCAAATTCGTTCACTGTTAAATCTTGGTTTTATCTTGTTTTATAGTTGCATAGTGGTTAATGAATGAATAATCATTTATAAAGTTTTCGATTTGCTCTTGTGAATAATATTTAATGCGCCCCACCTTTACAGGTTGTACATTGTATTGATTAATCCACTTTCTAAACTTTTTGTAGAATGTATTATAGGGTGTAAATGCACCCTCTAAATGAATTTCAAATTCGATGTGGGCTTGTGTAATGCTGTAATACTTTTTACTGTTAATCAGTGTTGCTATATTCATTGCTCTGCGATTTATTTTAAATAGATAATAAAAAAGGTTTTTAATAAAAAGTGAATGATTGTTACATTAACTCATTGATTTTAAACAGAAAATAATTTTGCTTTGTGCTCTTTGCTCTGATTTGGTGGGTTGTGGTTTTCTTTCTGTTGTGCTCTATTGCTCTGTGCTCTCTTTTGCTCTCTTTTTGTGTTTTTGCCTTTTAGTAGGCAAACACAAAAAGGTGCTCTGTGCTCTAAACACAAAAACAATGGTTTCTTTAAATGATAAAAGGGGCTTTTTTATCCATAATCCTGCTTACTCAATGTGTAAGGATTTTTACACTTTTTCACAGTATATTATAGGAAACTGCTTTTTAGCCATAATTCGCACACCTCAAAAGGGTTGAAAAATAAAGTTGAAATAAAGTGAAAGATTTCAAAATTGATGTTTTCCAAATGTGGATTTCTAAAATCTTTCACTTCCAAATTGTAATTAATTGAAAAACAGAAAGAAGAAATAAAAAAGTAAGCGAAAGGAAAAGGTTTAACTTTTATATATAACTTATGAAAGTTGAAATTGATTTTACCGAATTGTTACAGGCTCTAAATTCCATAATTGAAAAGATTGTGGAGGACAAACTAAATGAGTTTGAAGGTCGGCTAATCAAAAAACTACCTGAAAGAAAGGAAAACTATTTAACCATTACAGAGGTTGCAGCGTTAACCAATGTAACCCGCCCTACTATTTACAAATGGATTGAACAGGGTTTATTAAGGGACTGCAAAAAAGGAATAAAAGAAAGTGATATAAACAGGTTTATGAGTTCACCACAATATGAAATTAAACAGAAAAGAAAATTCCGTGTAAATGCCGAAAAGAAAAATACAAGCTGATAAGATAAGAGTTTGCAAGGCTCTGCTAATAGATAGGGGTGGAGGGTAACAAAGCCCGCTAATAAGCCTGCAATAGCGTTAAACAACCCTTTTTAATTGCTTTGGGTTAATGGTCTCTGTGCTCCAAGCTGTTTGGCTCTCTGTTATCTTCATTGCATCACTTACATTAATATACTTTTTGAAAGTCTTATAATCACTGTGGCTAACATTACTCATTACTACCTCTGGTCTCATCCCCCTTTGCAAAGAGAGTGTTATATGTGTTTTGCGGGCTGTGTGAAATGTGATAATTTGATATTTCAATAATTCTTTGTCTTTGTTTTTGTCCTTTCCTCCACTTATTAATGGTTTTGTAACAGGCGAATTAATACCCGCTACTTTGCAAGCATCTTTTATGTGGAGGTTTGCTTTTACATTACTAATCTTTGGTAATTGATAATTATACTTTTCAAGTATTGACTTCGCAAAGGGTATTAGAGGTATAATATTAACATTGTTAGTTTTTACATTCGTTAAATGTATTTGCCCCTCAATAACATTAGCTTTTTTAATTGCCTGTACATCTGAAAAGCGTAAGCCTGTGAATGCAGAGAAACAATATAAATCTCTTATTCTATCTAACTTTCCATTGTTTGCAAAGTCATAGTTACTAAGGTGAAATAATTCAGCGTTTGTTAATACTATAACAGGCTTTTCACTGCTTACAGTCTTAAAGTTTTTAACAAAAAATAAGTTTGTATTATATCCCATTGAGTGTGCCCACTGCAAAAAGGTTTTAAGTATAATTATATGTTTGTTTGTCGTGCTATCTGCTTTGCCTTGCTTAATAAAAAAGGCTTTGAACTTGTTATAAAAGTTCAAGTCCATACTCTGAAAACTCAAATCTATTTTACTCTGTTTACCAAACTCTTTTAATTCAATTAACAGGCGTTTATATTTCCATACTGTGCGCTGTTTTAATAAAGGGGTTTTGTCCTCTACAAAATCATTATAATAACTCTCAAAGTCTTTTTTCTTTTCAACTTTCTTATTGAGAAAATTATCTAACTCCTTTCGTAAAGCCTGTACAGTTAGATTAATGCCATCAGTTAAATATTTGCGCTGTGATTTGGTTGCATAGTCGGCTAATGCTTTAAGGTAGTTGTTTAAATCTGTGTATCCGGTTAAACTTTTCTTTGCTTGTTGCTCTGTAAAATTCCAATGTTTTGGGGCAATGCTTTGTCCGGTGCTAAACTTCATTCTAACATCAGAAAATGAAACAAAGAGATTAATCAGTGTTAACCCTTTGCTATGGTTGTCCTTTAAATAGAAGTTTGTTTTCATATGGCAATGATAATACAAAAATCAATAGAGGGTACACTTTAGGGTACACTTTTTACAGGTTTGCTTTTTACACAAATTGTAATAATTTGTAAAGACTATTTATATTTTACCTCTGTAAATTGGTTATTTAGTTTACATTAGTTTACAAATGATGTAAACCTAAAAAGCCTATTTAGTAGTCCTCTCGGGACTACAAACATCCTCATGTGAATATGTTTTTCCAGAACCTTAAAACCAAATTTTAATCCTTTCTATTTTTCGCTAATGGCATTAAGCAGGCTTTGGTCGTATATAATTTTGTTTTCGGTTATTGTTGCAGGCATTCAGTTTTTCAGAGGTGATAAAAATATTTTTAATGATGTTGTTACAGAAAAAAAACTGAAGGAAAATGAAAAGTTTCCTGAGGTTAAATATGCTTTTGCTGAAAAGCTTACTGATGACAATAAAAAAATAACCAATTCTCTTGCTCAAAAACTTTTATCAGCTAACTGGCACGAAACCCAGGATATATTCGATGCACAATATCTAATTATCAATGGAAACAATACTAAGCCGGTACGCGAAAAATTAAAATTATCCATTACTCAAAATAGTTTTATTGAGCCTGACTCAATTGTTGTTTTGCCTTCAGATTCGCTTAAACAATCACATCTCGCAGTACTTGACCGTCAAAAAATAATTGCAGCACAGGATTTACATTATTACCTGCCAAAAAATATTGATGGCATTTTTGAAACAGGAAAATTTGCCATCACATTAGTAATTGCATTAATCGGAACACTGGCTTTATTTATGGGCTTGCTTGCCATAGCAGAACGTGCAGGCGGAATAAATTTTCTGAGCAGAATCATCAGTCCGTTTTTATCTAAAATTTTTCCTGGTGTTCCCAAAAATCATCCTTCATTCGGTCACATGGTGATGAATTTTTCTGCCAACATGCTTGGTCTCGACAATGCAGCAACACCATTCGGATTAAAAGCCATGCAAAGTCTGCAGGAAATAAATCCTGATAAAGAAAAAGCAACCGATGCGCAGATTATGTTCCTCGCGTTGCATGCTTCAGGATTAACGCTCATTCCGGTTTCAATAATTGCGGTTAGAGCAGCCAATGGTTCGCATAATCCTAACGCGGTTTTTATTCCATTAATATTATCAACATTTGTTTGCACACTCACGGCAATGTTATTGGTTTCATTAAAACAAAAAATAAATGTTTTTCAGCCCAAAGTGTTTCTGCCTGTTTTTTCCATCGCTGCTTTGCTAGGAGGTTTCGTTTGGTTCTTAAGAACATTAGCACCTTTTGAACTCGAGCAGTTTTCTGATGCATTCAGCAATGGTGCAATTCTATTGGTGTTTTTATTAATTATTGCAGGAGGATTGTATAAAAAAATTAATCTATTCGATGCATTTGTAGAGGGAGCAAAAGGAGGTTTTGATACTGCAGTAAGAATCATTCCATACATGGTGGGAATGCTGGTAGCTGTGAGTATGCTCCGTACCAGCGGTGCATTTGATTTAATCATTATCCCTGTAAAGAATTTAATTGCTACTTCCGGAATGGATACTCAATGGGCTGAAGGTTTACCAACTGCAATACTTCGTCCTTTTAGCGCAGCCGGTGCAAGAGGATTTATGATTGATGCAATGAAAACTTACGGACCCGATTCATTTATCGGAAAATTAGTTGGCGTACTGCAAGGATCAAGCGAAACCACTTTTTACGTGGTGGCTTTATATTTTGGGTCTGTCTCCATTAAGGATACACGTTACTCTATACCGGTTATGTTACTGGCAGATTTAGCAGGAATAATTTTCTCTATCTGTATCTGCTATTTTCTGTGGAAATGAAAAAATGTAAAAAATGAAGGTCAAAAATCCCTGATTGCTCCTTCCCTATCAATAATAATTTATTTTTGTTTCAAAGAAATCTATCATTTATGAGAATCCTCAACTTACTTTCAATTTCATTATTTACAGCAGGTGTACTATTAGTTTCTTGCGGTGGAAATAATAACAATGACAATAAAGAAACTTATGTAGCCCCCGTTGACACTACTCCTGTTAATGAATCTGCACAATACAACTTCCTGTTTACAATAGGAAACTTACCCTCTCCCTTTCAGGTTCTGGAGGAAATTCAAAAAGCTGAACTTCCTGTAAACACTGACCTTTTAAATCCTACTGCTAATGCAGAAAAGTATCACACTTCCTTAAAGCTCTCATTTAATTATGGCATTTATGGTGTGGATTTAGGATACCTGGTAATCAACAGCCGTTTGCCTGAAATGGTGGATTATTATTCAAGCACCAGAAAAGTGGCAGAGAAATTAAATCTCGCTGAAACGTTTGACAAATTCGGAAGCCGTTTTGAAAGTAATCATGAGAATAAAGATTCGTTAACTAAAATTATTGATGAAGCTTATGCTGCCACTGATAATTATTTAAAAACAAATGAACGATTGGTTAGCGCTACTGAAATATTAACCGGTAGCTGGCTGGAAGGTCAGTATCTCACAGTGAATCTGTTGAAAGACCAGGAGCGTTCTGAAAAAAATGAACCGTTGTACGAACGGATTTATGAGCAGGGCTTACATCTTGATAACATTGTGAAAACCATTGAACAGTTTAAGGATGATAAAGAGTTGCAAAGTCTGAAAAAAGATTTTGATGATTTGCTTGCGATGTACAAAGAGTTACATGGACCAAAGGATGTAACAAAAGATTATCTCGAAAAACTTTCAGGAAAAATTGCCAAGGTGCGGAACCAGATAATCAGTTAACAATAATTTTTTCGAACAAACGATTATTGGATTGCGATATCAATCCTGCTGAATAAATAGAATAATTGTTTTCAAAAATCAGATTATTTTTTTTGAGAAAAAAGAACTTTTCCATTTCTTAAACCGGGAAACGCATTAGAATCAAAAACTTTTTTTCCGTTAACATAAGTTTGTTCAACCACTCCAAACAAATCACAATTTAAATAAGGAGTTGCTTTATGGCGGTGCTGAATTATTTCTTCTGTCACCTTAAATTTTTTATCCGGATTCCAGATGGTAATATCAGCATCAAATCCTTTTTGGATTTTTCCTTTTGATTTTTCAAGACCTATAAGTTTTGCAGGATTTTCACAAAACCATTTTAATAAATTATCAATAGAAATATTCTTCTCTTTCATCTTCGTCCAGATAGCAGGCAATGAAAATTGTAAACCCGCAATTCCTCCCCATGCTATTTTAAAATTTCCTGACTGAATTTCTTTCATTGAAGGTGGAGCTGGCGAATGATCTGTTGCGATAAAATCAATTGTTCCATCAAGCAATGCATTCCAGAGTTGGTCATTATTTTCTTTTTCACGAATGGGAGGAGCACATTTATATTGTGTAGCTCCATCAGCAATATCTTCAGCATTAAAAAATAAATAATGAGGTGCGGTTTCAACAGTCAATGATAATCCTTCACGTTTTGCTTTTTGAATTTGTATGATTGAATTGGAAGATGACAGATGTACAATATGAACATGAGCACCCGTTTCCCTGCACAAGTCAATCATCAATTTAATCGCATTATCCTCCCAGGTTTTTGGTCGTGATTTTAAATAAGCCCGATAACTCTTTGGATTTTCATCCAGCAATTTTAATTCATCATTCAGGGTATCTAACTCACAATGTACAAGCAACGGTTTGTTAAATTTTTTTAAAATAGTTAATGCTTGGCGCAGATGATCAGCATTTGTGTTGGGAAAATCATCAATACCTGAATGTGTAAGAAAGGCTTTCAAACCAAAAACACCACTCGCTAATAATTCTTCTAACTCATTCAAATTATCAGGAACAACACCACCCCAAAAACCGCAATTGACATGTAACTTATTTTTTGTTGCTTCCAGTTTTATTTGAAAATTTTTTTTTGTAGTGGTAACAGGTGAAGCATTCAAAGGCATTTCGATCATTGTTGTGATTCCTCCTGCTGCTGCGGCTTTGGTTGCTGTTTCAAATCCTTCCCATTCTGTTCTTCCAGGTTCATTAATGTGCACATGTGGATCAATAATACCGGGCATCACGATACTGTTGCCTGCATCTTCAATAAGAAAATCAACATCATCATTTATATTAAATATTACATCAGCTATTTTGTCTTCACTAATCAAAATTGTTGCTTCTCTAATTCCATCAGGTAACAAAACCCGTTTACTTTTTATTGCAAAATCAACTTTCATTTCGCTTCAAAAATAGTAACGCAGATTGACAGATTGAACAAATTAAAAAGATTAAAGCTTACATAAAGATTTTAGAAGAATAAATTGAGTTGATATAAATTGAATGATAATTAAAAGGCATTATTTTTAATCTTGTTAATCTCCAAACAAATTATTTTTCTCTTGGTCTTTTTCCATCCGTAAATCTGCGTCCGAAAAATCTATCTTAAATTTACAAAATGAAAGAATTGGCTCTCTGGGAATTTATGCTTGAGCAACTAAGCAAAAATAATCCTGCTGTTTTTATGTGTGTAGTTGAGAGTAACGGAAGCAGCCCCGGAAGACAAGGATTTAAAATGGTGGTAACGGAAAATGAATTGCATGGCTCCATTGGTGGTGGTATTATGGAACATAAGTTTGTAGAACAGGCAAAAGAAATTCTGCGAAAGCAATCAGAAGAACTTTTTGTAAAAAAACAAATTCATTCGAAAAATGTTTCTACTAATCAGTCAGGCATGATTTGCTCAGGTGAACAGACGTTGGCTGTGTATCCTCTTAAAGAAAAAGATTTACATCAGATAGAAAAAATTGTTGCAGCATTAGCAACGCATCACCCCATTACGTTTCAATTTTCCGAAGAAGGATTTTTAATTCTTAATGATGATGATTTAAGTTCTCAGAAAATTTTTGAGCAAAACAATGGCAGCTGGAAATACACAGAGCGAATCGGTTACACAAACTATTTACATATTATAGGCGGAGGACATGTGTCGCTAGCATTTTCTAAATTGATGCACGATCTTAATTTTCACATTACGGTGTATGATGAGCGCAAAGAATTAAATACAATGCAGAAGAATGTATTTGCACATCAAAAAATTTTGGTTGATTACGAAAACATTGATCAGTTAATTCCGGATGGCAGCGATTTTGTTGTAATCATGACGTTTGGTTATCGCACTGATGGTGTTGTTTTGAGAAAACTGCTCCGCATACGGTTTCGATATTTAGGTTTGTTAGGAAGCAGGAATAAAATTAATAAAATGCTCCATGAATTAAGAAGCGAGGGAATTGCTGAGTCAGTGATCCAATCCATTCATGCACCTGTTGGCATTCAGATTAACAGTCAGACACCGGAAGAAATAGCAGTGAGTATAGCAGCTGAAATAATAAAAATTAAAAACAGCTGATAATTACTTTCAACGGCTTTTTTAAATCAGGCAACATTTTAGATTGTCTTATTTTTGCATTAACAAATTTCTATGACATACTTGATACGAAATAAATTTTTTCAACTTACCCTTTTGTTTTTTTCTATTGCATTATTCTCCCAATGCAAATCCTCTAAAAAAGAAGAGCAAAAAAATGTTGGCCAGGGAAAACAAATCATGACCGTTAGCGGAATTGTGTTACAAGCACGAAAACTGGATAACATAGTGCGAACCACCGGAACATTGCGCGCTTTTGATGAAGTGGAGTTACATGCAGAAACATCAGGGAGAATTACAAAAATTTATTTTATAGAAGGCAGTCACGTTAACAAAGGAGATTTACTTGTAAAAATTAATGATGAAGACCTGAGAGCACAATTTAATAAAATTGAATTGCAGATAAAACTAAATGAAGCACAGGTAAATCGTCAAAATGAATTACTCAAAATAAGCGCTACAAGTCAGCAGGAATTCGACATAGCAGAAAATCAACTAAATTCACTAAGAGCGGACAAAGAAGCACTAAATGCTGCAATTAAGAAAACAGAAATACATGCACCGTTCAATGGAGTAATTGGTTTGCGGTATGTGAGTGAAGGAAGTTATGTTTCTCCCGCATCGCAAATAGCTTCGATACAAAATATAAATCCGGTAAAGATTGATTTTTCAATTCCTGAAAAATATTCAGCTGTAGTAAATAAAAATGATGTGGTTAATTTTTACATCGAAGAAACGGAGCAGCAGTTTACAGGAAGAGTGTATGCAATAGAACCGAAAATTGATTTGTCAACACGGAGTTTACAAGTGCGCGCTTTGTGCGATAACAAAACAGAAAAAATTATTCCCGGTTCATTTGCAAGAATAGAATTGAGTTTGAAAGAAATAAATAATGCTTTGATGGTGCCTACACAGGCAATAATTCCAGTTCTGAAAGGACAGACTGTTTTTGTTGCGAGAGATGGAATGGCAGAATCAGTGCCTGTAAAAACCGGATTAAGAACTGAAAGCGAAGTTCAGGTTACTGAGGGTTTACAGACAGGAGATACAGTCATCACTACTGGAATGAATTCTTTGAAGCCAAAAACATTAGTAAGTGTAGATGTTAAGTAGAAAGTAGATAGTAGTATGTAGATAGGGATGGAAAAGGCGCAACGATTTGAAGATTTAATTGTTTGGCAAAGGGCACATAAATTTGTTTTAGAAGTTTATCATATAACAAAAGTATTTCCTTCAAATGAAATTTATGGATTGACATCTCAATTACGCAGAGCTGCAATTTCAGTTCCTGCAAATATTGCAGAAGGGTTTAAGCGTGCTGGCACTAATGACAAAATAAGGTTTTATAATATTGCAGAAGCCTCATTAGAAGAATCGAAATATTTATTAATCCTTTCACATGATTTGAAATATGGAGATACTCAACCTATAAGATCGCAAACAGAAGAAATAAGTAAACTGTTAAATGGTCTTATAAAATCTATCAGGAAAATTTAATGGATACGGGATTTCTTTCTACTTTCTACTTACTACTATCTACTCAAAATAAATGAGTCTTTCATCTGTCAGCATTAAACGTCCAGTATTAGCAATAGTAATGTCGCTGACGATAATGCTGTTTGGAATTATCGGATTTAAGTTTTTGGGAATTCGTGAATATCCTTCCATTGATCCACCAATTATTACAGTGCGCACCAGTTACACGGGTGCGAATGCAGAAGTTATCGAATCGCAAATTACAGAGCCTCTTGAAAAAGCAATTAATGGCATTGCAGATATCAGAACTATTTCTTCAGCAAGCAATCTAGGCTCCAGTAATATTACCGTTGAATTTAATCTCAATGCTGACCTGGAAGCTTCTGCTAATGATGTGCGTGATAAAGTTTCACAGGCATTGCGACAGTTACCCCAGGATATTGATGCACCACCGGTAGTAACAAAATCAGATGCCAACTCAGATGCAATTCTCTCACTTACTATTCAGAGTGATACAAAAAACCAATTGGAGGTAAGTGATTATGCAGAGAACGTAATAGGAGAACGCTTGCAGACTATTCCTGGCGTGAGTACAGTGCAAATCTGGGGACAGAAAAGATATGCAATGCGTATCTGGATGGATCCTGCAAAGCTTGCTGCGTACCAGCTTACTCCGTTGGATATTAAAAATGCACTCGATCGCGAAAATGTAGAATTGCCTTCTGGTAAAATAGCAGGCAACATGACCGAACTGTCTGTAAAAACATCTGGTAAATTAAAAACTGCTGAAGAGTTTAATGATCTGCTGATCCGCTCTGATGGCGAAAACAATATCCGCCTTCGTGATGTAGGTTTTGCAAACCTCGGTCCTGAAAACGAAGAAACTATTTTAAAACAATCCGGTGTGCCCATGGTTGCAGTTGCATTAGTTCCTCAACCGGGTTCCAATTATATCGAGATTGCAGATGAGTTTTATAAAAGAGTTGAGCAGATTAAAAAAGAAATTCCTGCTGATTATAAGCTGGGAATTGCACTTGACAATACACGCTTTGTAAAGCGATCAGTTAAAGAAGTGGAAGAAACCTTACTGATTGCCATCATACTTGTAATTCTCATCATCTATTTATTTTTCCGTGACTGGGTTATTGCAATTCGTCCATTAATTGATATTCCTGTTTCGTTGATTGGTGCATTTTTTATAATGTATCTCGCTGGCTTTTCGATAAACATACTCACACTGCTGGCAATCGTTCTTGCTACCGGGCTTGTGGTGGATGATGGAATTGTTGTTACAGAAAATATTTATAAAAAAGTGGAAGCAGGAATGAGTCCGCGTGAAGCTGCGTTTAAAGGATCGCAGGAAATATTTTTTGCTGTTGTTTCAACTTCAATAACGCTTGCAGCGGTTTTTCTACCAATCATTTTCATGGAAGGATTTGTAGGCAGATTGTTTCGTGAATTTGGAATTGTGATTGCGGGTTCAGTGTTGATCTCCGCTTTTGTTTCATTATCACTTACTCCAATGTTGAATGCAAAGCTGTTACGTAAAAAAGATAAACATACCTGGTTTTACGAGAAGACAGAACCATTTTTTGTCTGGTTAAATAATTCCTACGAAAATGCGCTCAATCGTTTTATGCATAAACGCTGGATTGCATTTGTCATTATTTTATTTTCATTTGGACTAATTTACTGGGTTGGTGCAACATTACAGGAAGAGCTTGCTCCGTTAGATGACAGAAATTTTTTACGTATGTCAATAACAGCGCCCGAAGGAGCTTCCTATGAATACACCAATAATTTCATGGATAAGATTGTTCAGTTTGTGAATGATTCAGTTCCTGAAAAATCTGTTTTACTTACAGTCACAGCTCCCGGCTTCACAGGTTCCGGAGCGGTAAATACGGCTTTTGCACGTGTGGTTTTAAAGGATGCTCCTACAAGAAAAAGATCTCAACAGGAAATAGCTGATTACCTCACAGCCAACGTAAGTCGTTTTCCCGAAGCCAAAGTTTTTGTTTTGCAGGAACAAACCATATCTGCAGGTGGTGGTGGTGGAAGAATTGGTTTTCCTGTTCAGTTTGTAGTGCAGGCTCCTAATTTTGAAAAGCTCCGTGATCGTATTCCAAAGTTCATGGAAGAGGTTGGAAAAAATCCTGTGTTCCAGGGATCAGATGTCAATCTTAAATTTAACAAGCCCGAGTTGGTGGTGACGATCAATCGTGAGAAAGCAAAATCGTTGGGCGTATCGGTAATGGATATTGCGCAGTCAATGCAGCTTGCCTTTAGCGGTCAGCGTTTTTCTTATTTTGAAATGAATGGAAAACAATACCAGGTAATCGGGCAGTTTGATCGCGCCAATCGTGATGAACCACTTGATCTTAAATCTATTTATGTACGAAACAATAAAAGCCAGTTAATTCAATTAGATAACGTTGTGGAAGTACAGGAACAAAGCAGTCCGCCTCAGCTGTATCACTTCAATCGCTATATGTCCGCTACGGTATCTGCAGGATTAGCACCCGGCAAAACAATTGGAGATGGAATTAAAGAAATGGAAAAAATTGCTGATAAAGTTTTGGATAAAAGCTTCAGCACTGCCTTGAGCGGCCCATCACGCGATTATGCAGAAAGTTCGTCAAACGTATTATTTGCTTTAGGGCTCGCATTGTTGTTAATCTACCTTGTTCTTGCAGCACAATTCGAAAGTTTCATTGATCCGTTTACCATTATGCTCACCGTTCCTCTTGCAATGGCGGGAGCATTAATTTCATTGTGGATGTTTGATCAGACATTAAATATTTTTTCACAAATCGGAATTATTATGCTTATAGGTTTAGTAACAAAGAATGGAATATTGATTGTGGAGTTTGCCAACCAGCAAAGAGAAATGGGATTGCAAAAATCAGAAGCTGTTAGCAAAGCTGCTGTTGCCCGCTTTCGTCCCATATTAATGACCAGCCTTGCAACCATGTTAGGAGCCTTACCCATTGCATTGGCGTTGGGAGCAGGATCAAAAAGCCGCGTATCGATGGGTATTGTTGTAATTGGTGGTTTATTATTTTCATTGATACTTACTTTGTTTGTGATACCAGCGATGTACACATTTTTATCGCGTAAAAACTATGTTAAAATAGAAGAGTGATGAAAAGAGTTTTTCTACTGATTGTATTTATTGTTTGTTTTCAATTCGCCTTTGCACAGGAAAAATTATCTCTTCAGCAAGCTATTGAAATAGGATTGAAGAACAACTACTCCATCATAATTGCAAAGAATGATTTTGAAATTTCAAAGAATAATTTTTCTTTAGGAAATACAGGCATGCTTCCCAGGTTAGATTTGAGTCTTTCACAAAACAACAGTGTGAATGATACGAAACAGAAATATTCCAGCGGAAGCGAAGTAAACAGAACAGGTGCAACTTCCAGTTCGCTTAATGCAAATGCAGGATTGGGCTGGACAGTTTTTGATGGCTTTAGAATGTTTGCAACTTACAATCGTTTGAAAGTATTGGAAGAAATGGGAGAACTGAATGCAAGGCTTACAATTGAGAATACAGTATCTAATATTATTACTGGTTATTTTGATGTGATCAGACAGAAAGCATTGTTGGTTGTAATTGATTCTTCAATGAATATTTCCAATGTAAAACTCAACATTGCAAAAACAAAATTTGAAATCGGTTCTTCTTCAAAGGTTGAATACCTTCAGGCGCAGGTTGATAAAAATGCTGATTTATCTTCTTATAAAAAACAACAAATGGCAATTGAAAACGCAAAGGTTAACTTAAACCGTTTGTTAGCACGTGATGTTTCTTTGGATTTTGATGTGAGTGATAGCATTGAAATAAATTACAATGCTGCTTATGATAATATTAAATCTAAAATCATGAGTGAAAACACTTCCATTTTACTTGCCGAAAAAAATACAAATATTTACAATTATTATATTAAAGAATGGCGTAGTCAACGATTTCCAAAACTGGATCTGAATGCAGGATATAACTATACGAAATCAAATTCGCAAGCCAGTTTTATTTTAGAAAACCAAACCAATGGATTTAATTATGGTTTTACTGTTACTTATAATTTGTTTAACGGATTTAACCTTAACCGGAATATCAGGAATGCCAAACTCGATTTTGAAAACAGTAAAATAAATTTTGAAAGTGTGAAAACAGAAATCAATGCTCAACTTCTTATAGCCTTCCGCAATTTTCAAAACAATCTTGAACTTTTAAAATTAGAAGAAGAGAACAGTCAGCTTGCAAAAGAAAATGTTGACCTGTCCTTGGCCCGGTATCGTTCAGGTATTATCAACGAATTATTATTGAAAGAAGCGCAACAATCTTTTAATGAGGCGCAAAATCGTTTAGTGATTGCACGTTATGACACCAAGATTGCTGAAACGAATTTGAAAAAACTCACAGGAGAACTGATGAAATAAAATTTGTTGTAATAGTTGATAATATAAAACTACCACATACCTAATTCCAGTCTTGCTTCTTCACTCATCATTTCTTTATCCCATGGAGGATCAAAAGTGATCTCCACCTTTGCACTGTTTACATCAGGAATTTCTTTGATTTTTTTTTCAACTTCTACAGGTAAAGTTTCTGCAA
The DNA here is from genome assembly GCA_031366005.1 of Bacteroidota bacterium. Lineage (GTDB taxonomy): Bacteria > Bacteroidota > Bacteroidia > AKYH767-A > OLB10 > JANLUX01. The sequence continues at coordinate 20,812 of JANLZB010000061.1, forward strand.
CAGGACAAGCTGGAGATGTTAAAGTCATTCGCACCAACACATCATTGCCCTCATCCACTTTTATTTCATAGATCAATCCAAGTTCCCATATATTAACAGGAATTTCAGGATCGTAGCAGGTTTTAATTACGTCCTTTATTCTTTCTTCCAATGATTTTACTTCTTCCATTTCTTTGCGCCTCTGTGTCTCTGCGTTTAAGAATTCTGATATGCTAGAGCGTACAACTTCATTTGTTTGATCATCTGTGATAAACCATTCGCTCTTGTAACTGCGATATGCTGACGTAATCCAATATCATTAATAAATTTCAAATTAGTTTTAACAATGTCATCTGGATTTTGTCCGGATAATACACGAATCAACAAAGCAATTTCTCCTTTCACAAAAGTGGAATCACTGTCTGCTTCAAAATAAATGTTGCCATTTTTTTCATAGCTATTTAACCACACGCTGCTTTGGCAACCTTTGATTTTATTTTCTTCGATTTTAAATTTTTCAGCAAGTGCAGGTAATTTTTGCCCAAGCTCAATGATGTACTGATACTTTTCAGTCCATTCATCAAAAATTTCAAATTCATCTGTAATTTCTTTTTCTATTGCAGTGATCGTCTTCATAAAATTATACTGCAAAGTTAATCATGGAGCATAAACGGATTATCTCAAAAGTTTTATGGCTTGTTTCACACCCTCAATCATCGCATCAATTTCTTCTTTCGTATTGTAAAACAAAAACGAAGCACGGATAGTTCCGGAAATATTAAAACGTTTCATCACAGGTTCAGTACAATGATGACCGGTACGAACAGCAATACCAAGAGTATCGAGATACATTCCTGCATCTAATGCATTCACCCCTTCAATGATGAAAGAAACAATACTTGCTTTTTCTTTTGCTGTGCCGATGAGTTTTATTCCGTCAATTTTTTTTAATTCATCCGTTGCATATTGCATCAGTTCATGCTCATATTCAAAAATTTTTTTTCGATCTAATGATTGAATGTAATCGAATGCAGTTCCGAATGCAATTACATCAGCAATGTTTGGAGTACCTGCTTCAAACTTAAATGGCACTTCGTTATAAGTTGTTTTTTCAAAACTTACCGAATAAATCATTTCTCCTCCACCCTGGTAAGGAGGCATTGCTTCAAGCAAATCTAATTTTCCAAACAAACATCCCACACCTGTTGGTCCAAACATTTTATGCCCGCTGAATGCAAAAAAATCACAATCCAAATCCTGAACATCAACCGGAAAATGTACTGCAGATTGCGCTCCATCCAGCATTACAGGAATATAAACCTCACCCCGACCCTCTCCCAAGGAGAGGGACTGCTTGCGTACGATTTGAATAATTTTTTTAACAGGATTAATGGTTCCAAGCGAATTTGAGATGTGAACAACAGAAATAAATTTCGTTTTGGGAGAAAGCAATTTTTCAAATTCATCTATGAGTAATTCACCTTCATCATTCATAGGAATTACTTTCAACGTTGCATTTTTTTCTTCGCACAACATTTGCCATGGCACAATATTGCTGTGATGTTCCATTGCAGAAATGATTATTTCATCACCGGCAGAAATATTTTTTCTTCCGTAAGATGACGCAACAAGATTTATTGACTCTGTTGTTCCCCGTGTAAAAATTATTTCTCTTTCTGTTTTTGCATTGATAAATTTCTGCGCTTTTATACGCACATCATCAAAAGCCTGCGAAGCTTTTTGTGATAAATAATGAACACCTCGGTGAATGTTTGCGTTGTATTCAGAATAATATTTGGTCAATGCATCAATAACAACTTGTGGCTTTTGCGAAGTGGCTGCATTGTCAAAATAAATTAAAGGTTTGTTATAAGCTTTTTGAGAAAGGATGGGGAAATCTTTTCGTAATCTTTCAATATAATTATCTACCAGGTTAGCTATTGAGATATTCTTTGTAATCATGGCTTAAAAAAGTTTTACAGGGTATTGATTAACTAATTTATCATCCGATATTAATGTATAGTCCTCAGCAATTGCCTGGGCAACAATCAATCTGTCGAATGGATCGCGATGAAAAAAAAGTAATTCTCTTAGTTTTTGCAAATGTGAAAATTCAATGTCAAGTAAAATGAATTTATTTAAAATGATAAAATCTTCTAATTCCTTTAAGGATTTTTTTAATTCTAATTTACCTGAAGAACTTTTAATAATAATTTCCCATAAGCTGGCTTTGCTTAAAAAAATTGTATTGTCAAGATTCCTGATTTCAGAGGCGATTGATGGTGAAATGTTTGTGTTTTCTTCAATATACCAAAGAAAAATATGAGTATCAATTAAATACTTCATTACATATATTCCTTGAAATCATCAAGTGGTTTGTTAAATTCTTCAGCAGCTGGAATAGGTCCAAAAAAACCCTTACCACATCCCGGTTGGCGAATTAAATTTTGATCAGGCTTTTCTTTCCTTTCAATCTTCTCCCAAAGTTTATCTGCGAAATCCAGCAGCTGTTTTTTATATTCTTCAGGATACAAATTAAACTTAGATATAAATTCTGATGCAGTCATAATTTTACTTCTTTAGTTTTTCAAACACTAAGTTAGCAATTTTATCACGCATGGTTTCAATAGAAATATGATTTAGTACATCATTTGAAAATGCAATATTCAAAAGTGCTTTTGCATTTTCTTCTCCTATTCCGCGTGAACGCAAATAGAACAATGCATCCTCGTCCAACTGACCTGTGGTTGCACCATGACTGCATTTTACATCATCAGCAAAAATTTCAAGTTGAGGTTTGGCATTCATGCTTGCATCGTCACTTAACAAAATATTTTTGTTTGATTGATACGCATTTGTTTTCTGTGCATCCTTCCTTACAAAAATTTTTCCGTTGAAAACACCTTGTCCTTTGTCATCAATAATTCCTTTATATAATTCATTACTGTAACAATTTGGTTTTGCATGATCCACTAAAGTGTGATTGTCCACTAATTGTGTACCATTTACCAAATACAAACCATGCAAATGTGAAGTGCAGTTTTCTCCATCAAGAACGATATGAAGATTGTTACGAACCAACCCTCCACCCAATGTCACAGTTGAAATATCAAACGTGCTGTTTTTTTCCTGGTATGCTTCGGTATGATTAATATGAAATGCTTCTGCCGTTTCATTTTGAAATTTATCAAATTCCACTTTTGCATTTTCTTTAACAACCACTTCCGTTACACTGTTAGTGAAATGATGGTTCACAGAAGAAATAGTATGATAAGATTCAGCAATATTTACCTGTGAGTTTTTTTCTGCAACAATTAAATTACGCGGGTAAGAAACCGTTGACTCAACTCTTGCATCACTTACATAAAGAAAATGAATTGGTTGCTCCAGAATTGCATTTGCAGGAATATGAATGAATGCACCATCATAAATAAATGCAGAATTCAAAGCGATAAAACTTTCAGTTTTTATTGAAGCGTATTTACCAAGATGTTGTTTTACTATATCATTCTCCAATGAAGATGCGAGAGAAGCGATGAGAACATTTGCAGGAAGATTATTAATTACTGAAAGCGACTCGTTAAATCTGCCGTTCTCAAAAACTAAAACAGTAGCATCTTTTCCACAAATTAAAAAAGGTTTGATATCACTTTTAGTGAGCGAGAATTTATCAGAAGGAGTAAGGAAACGAAAATTATTTTTTGTAATCGGAGAAACGTTAGTGTACTTCCATTCTTCGTTTTTGGTTGTAGGAAAACCTAATTCGTAAAATCTGCTAATAGAACTTTTACGTAATGCATTCAAAGAATTATTTCTTAAATATAATTCAGAGAAAGTTTCAAAGTCATTTACAAACTTTTCTTTTCCTTCAATATTTATTGCCACAGATTGCACAGATTAGTTATGTTTAAACAGTTACTTCTTCCTTTATCCAGTCGTATCCTTTCTCTTCCAACTCCAATGCAAGTTCTTTTCCTCCGCTCTTTACTATTCTTCCATTGTATAAAACATGCACAAAGTCAGGTACGATATAATCTAACAAACGTTGATAGTGCGTAATCACAAGAAATGAGCGTTCTTTATTTCTCAATCCGTTCACTCCATTTGCTACTATGCGCAATGCATCAATATCCAAACCTGAGTCTGTTTCATCCAACACACATAGTTTAGGTTCAAGCATTGCCATTTGAAAAATTTCGTTGCGTTTTTTCTCACCTCCACTGAATCCTTCATTCACACTTCGTTGAGTCATCGCTTTATCCATCTCCACCAGTTTCATTTTCTCTTTCATCAGAATAAGAAAATCTTTTGAGTCTAATGGTTCCAATCCTTTTGATTTGCGAACTTCATTCAATGCAGTCTTCAAAAAATTTGCATTGCTTACTCCCGGAATTTCTATTGGATATTGAAAGGCAAGAAACAATCCTTTGCGTGCTCGATCTTCAGGAGACATTTCGCTGATGTTTTCTCCATCAAATAAAATTTTTCCATCCACAACTTCATAATTATCTTTTCCTGCAAGCACAGAAGCAAGTGTGCTTTTTCCAGAACCATTTGGCCCCATAATCGCATGTACTTCTCCGGGTTTAACTTCAAGATTAATCCCATTCAGAATTTGCTTGTCCTCAACCTTTGCTATTAAATTTTTTATCTCTAACATAATAAATAAGTTCAATAATTTAGGAGTTTATTGGTTCAAGAGTTTTAGAAAACTTTACCCCTTTAAACTCTGTTCTTCTTAAGTATTCAGAAAGACCATTAACAATTCTTTGAATTTCTTCTGTCAATTCAAAAAGTTTTTTAAAATTCACTGCTGTGATATATTCCAAATCTAATGCTATAAAAAGATGTGATTGCAATTCACATATCGAGGCTTCCGAGATCGAGATAAATTGTAAAAATTCTTTATTTCCTTTTCTTCCAAAACCTTCAGCCAAATTTGCCATTATGGAAATACTTGCCCTTCTTGTTTGATCAAGCAAAGCAAAATCTTTTTTAAAATTTTGTTCGAGAGTAATATTGTAAATCTCCTTATTAAGCGTGCGTGCTTTTTTCCAAGCTTCTAAATCATAAAATCTCTTAATTGTTGCCATAACTTTTAAACTCTTAAACTATCAAACCTTTAAACTATCCTACGGAACCTTCCAAACTTATCGCTAACAATTTCTGTGCTTCCACAGCAAACTCCATTGGCAATTGATTAAATACTTCTTTGCAATATCCGTTCACAATTAAACCCACTGCATCTTCAGTAGAAATTCCACGTTGGTTACAATAGAAAATCTGATCTTCTCCAACTTTACTTGTGGTAGCTTCGTGTTCAACACGCGCAGATTTATTATTTACTTCAAGATAAGGAAATGTGTGCGCTCCACATTTATCGCCAAGCAACAAACTATCACACTGTGAAAAGTTACGTGCATTGTCAGCTTTCTTATTAATCTTAACCAAACCGCGATAACTGTTTTGTGATTTTCCTCCACTAATTCCTTTTGAAATAATCGTGCTTCGAGTGTTTTTTCCGATGTGAATCATTTTGGTTCCTGTATCAGCTTGCTGCATATTATTGGTAACAGCAACTGAATAAAACTCACCGATTGAATTATCTCCTTTTAAAATCACACTCGGATATTTCCATGTAATTGCACTCCCCGTTTCAACTTGTGTCCAACTTATTTTGGAATATTCACCAGCACAAATTCCGCGCTTGGTTACAAAATTGTAAATCCCTCCTTTCCCGTTTTTATCACCTGGATACCAGTTCTGTACTGTTGAGTATTTTACCTGAGCATTCTTATGTGAATAGATTTCAACTACTGCTGCATGCAATTGATTTTCATCACGCATAGGAGCAGTGCATCCTTCAAGATAACTTACAAACGAACCTTCTTCGGCTACAATTAATGTTCTTTCAAATTGTCCGGTGCCTGCAGAATTTATTCTGAAATAAGTTGACAATTCCATCGGGCAACGCACTCCTTTTGGAATATAACAAAATGAACCGTCACTGAAAACAGCACTGTTTAATGAGGCATAAAAATTATCAGTCATAGGAACAACGCTTCCCAAATATTTTTTTATCAAATCAGGATGATCCTGAACAGCTTCACTGAATGAACAAAAAATAATTCCAAGCTTTGATAACTCTTCTCTGAATGTTGTTTTTACTGAAACTGAATCAATCACAGCATCCACCGCAACTCCTGCTAAACGCTTTTGTTCTATTAAAGAAATTCCAAGCTTATCGAAAGTTGCTTTTATTTCAGGATCCAATTCATCCAATGAATTTAACTGTGGCTTAGGTTTAGGAGCAGAATAATAAATGATATTTTGAAAATCTATTTCAGGATGATGAATATTTGCCCATGTTGGCTCGTCCTGTTTCAATGATTGCCAGTGGCGAAATGCTTTTAATCTCCACTCGAGCAACCACTCAGGTTCATTTTTTTTTGCAGAAATAAAACGCACAGTGCTTTCATCCAAACCTATTGGAGCATTATCACTCTCAATATTTGAGACAAATCCCCATTTGTATTCGCCCTGGGTTACCTCGTCTAATATTTTTAAATCTTCGGTCATAATTAATCTGAAAGGAAATTAATTTAAACTTCCTTTCTTCCAAGTTTCATTTTAAAATTACTCAATGGCTATGGTGTTTTCTTTTGCTCGTTATATAGGAGCCGATTACAAGGCTCCATGCAATTAAAGCGAGTGCTCCAAATAATATCAAGGCTTCCATTAATTCTTATTTTTTAGTTTTATAAAACCCAACACTGCAAAACCTGCTGCAGCTATAACTCCAAGACCTAATACCATCAATTTATTTATATCCTCAATCTTAATAATTGTTGCAAGAACTACTCCTCCGAAAACTAATTTTGAAATATCTAACCAATACTTACCAACTTCCTTTTCAAAATCCTCTTGTTTCATTCGATCATTTTACACCGCAAAACTCTCACCGCATCCGCAGGTTCGTGTTGCGTTAGGATTATGAAACTCAAATCCTTTTCCGTTTAATCCATCCGAGAAATCGAGTTCAGTTCCAACTAAGTAGAGAAATGATTTTTTATCACACACAATCTTAATTCCATTATCTTCAAATATTTTATCACCTTCTTTTAATTGATTATCAAATGAAAGCTTATAAGATAGTCCTGAACAACCACCGCCTTCCACTCCAACACGGATGAAAGAATCGGCAGGATGTTGCTCTTCCTGCATGATTTTTAAAGCCTTACTTTTTGCCTTTTCAGTTACTAAAATCATTGTTAATAAATTTTTTACAAAGATACGCGTTTTTATCGGCTTAAAGAAGGAAAACCGGCTTTTCTCTATTGGTAAAAACGCAGCTTTTGCAGGCGAGCTGAGGTAGAGTTCCTACTTTTACCAACAATAAAAAAGCTATCTATGTTTGAAAATAAAGAAGACCGCACTGAACTCAGTGAATTAGGTGAGTTTGGACTGATAAATTTTATTAAAGATGCTGTTCAACTTAAAAACCCAGAGAGTTTAGAGGGTATTGGTGATGATGCAGCAGTGATTGATAACAAGCTTTTAACTGTGGTAACCACCGATTTACTTTTAGAGAAAATCCACTTTGATCTTTCTTATTGCCCTTTGAAACACTTAGGATATAAAGCTGTAGTGGTAAATGTGAGTGACATTTATGCAATGAATGCTGAACCTAAACAGATTGTAATTGGGTTAGGATTGTCTAATCGTTTTTCGCTGGATGCAGTAGAAGAATTTTATGAAGGTATCCGGCTTGCCTGTGACATGTATGGTGTTGATCTGGTTGGTGGTGATACTTCTTCGAGCGCATCCGGATTAGTCATAAGCGTGACTGCAATTGGCGCAGCCAAAAAAGAAGAATTAGTTTACCGTGATGGTGCTTCCATCAACGACCTGATTTGTGTAACCGGAGATTTAGGTGCAGCCTATATGGGTTTACAACTTCTACAAAGAGAGAAACAAGTGTATCTTGAAGCTCCAACTGTTCAACCAGATTTGACTGGATATGACTATTTGTTAGAAAGACAGTTAAAACCGGAAGCGAGAAAAGATATCATCAGGCAACTGAAAGAGCTAAAAATTAAACCAACTTCAATGATTGATATTTCTGATGGACTTTCATCTGAGCTTTTACATATCTGCACACAATCAAAAGTGGGTTGCCAGGTATATGAAGAAAAAATTCCGATTGATCATCTTACACGTCAATTAGCTGATGAATTTGAAATGGTGCCAACAGTTGCTGCAATGAATGGTGGTGAAGATTACGAATTGCTTTTTACCATTCCATTATCTGAGTATGAAAAAATTAAAGACCGCTCGGAAATATCAATCATTGGTCATATAACTGATGAAAGCGCAGGCTATACTTTAGTTGATACACAAAATGTTTCGCATCAGCTTACAGCTCAGGGCTGGAATAGTTTGTTGAACAAATAATATTGAATAGTTTATATTTGGTTCATCAACGCTTCTGTGATGAAACAACTTATTACAATACTATTTTTAATTGTGAACCTGAATGGGTTTTCAAAAGACACTCAGAATTTTCCACTTTTAATTTCAGGTCCAATGCTTGGTTATGTGGAGCACCGGTCAGCTTACATTTGGTGCGAGGTTAGCCAGGAAGTAAAGCACGCAAGTATCCGCTATTGGGAATATAGCAATATTGATTTTTTCTACGAGGTTGACTTTACAGGACCCCTCGGCAATCCTTACAATCCCATTCATTTTGAATTACCAAATCTGAAAATGAATATGCATTATGAATATTCAATTGTGCTTAATTATAAAGAAGTGGAAAAGCAAAAGCCATTTGAGTTTCGTACAAAAGATTTATGGGAATACAGAAAGGATGCTCCCGATTTTTCTTTCATGATCGGAAGCTGTGCTTATATCAATGATGAAAAGTATGATCGTCCCGGTAATCCGTATGGACAGGATCCGGAGATATTAAATACAATGGGAAATTATCTTACAGATTTTATGCTGTGGCTTGGTGATGATTTATATTATCGCGAAGCTGATTACAGTTCTCCTGCGGGAATGCAGTATCGTTATTCATACAACCGCAAAACTACACAGATGAAAACATTGCTTTCATCACGACCAAACTTTGCAATATGGGATGATCATGATTATGGTCCTAACGACAGTGATGAGTCATGGGAATTTAAAGATGAATCACTAGATTTATTTAAAAAATATTGGGCAAATAAAAATTATGGTGAAGCAGATAATGCCGGAATTTACAGCAAATTTTCGTGGAGTGATTGCGATTTCTTTTTGACAGACAACCGTTATCACCGTTCACCGGATCGCATTCATGATAGCATCAATGGAAAACCTAATTGCGACAAAAAATATTTTGGAGACAAACAATTAAAATGGCTGGAAGAAAATCTGCTTACATCTAACGCAACATTTAAATTCATTGCCACAGGAAGCCAGGTTTTAAATCCCATGAATAACTATGAATGTTTACGCAATGCTTCTTGTGAATACACTGAACTTTTAAATTTTATTGCTGATTATAAAATAAACGGGATTATCTTTCTTACCGGAGACAGGCATTTTTCAGAGGTGATAAAATATCAACCCAAGAAAGGTTATCCAATGTATGATATCACCAGTTCTCCAATTACATCAGGTATTTATAATATTTCCGGAACTCCTGAATTTAAAAACCCGGATCGCGTTGCTGAAACTTTGGTGCTTGAAAATAATTTTACTGTTATCACCATTAAAGGGAAACCGGGTGAGCGTATTCTGAAAATGAACTCATTTAATAAAGCAGCTGAAGAGCGAAGCAATTTTACAGTTAATGAGAAAGATTTAAAGTTCAAATAAGGTGTTCTTCTTTAAAATCAGATCGTAAATTTTTCTGTGTATATCGCTCTTCTTACTCAGTTCATCTAATTTGTGAAATATAACCCAGTCTTAAATTTATCTTTGCCTTCTTATTCATAATAAATGAAAAATATACTATTAATAGCATTGGCTATACTTATGGGCAACAGTATTAAAGCACAAAACAATTCAGTAATCAATTATCCTATAACAAAAAAAACCGATCAGAAAGAAAATTATTTCGGTACTGTTGTCAATGATCCCTACCGCTGGCTTGAATATGATACAGCTGCGGATGTAGGTGAATGGGTGAAGCAACAAAATGCGGTAACAAATTCTTACCTGCAGAACATCCCGTTTCGTGATAAGCTCAAACAACGAATTACTGAAATCATTAATTACCCGAAATACGCTGCACCTTTTAAAGCAGGCGAATATTATTTCTTCAGTAAGAATGATGGTTTGCAAAATCAAAGTGTGATTTATTATCAGAAAGGATTGAGTGGTGAACCAAAAGTTTTTTTAGATCCCAATGCGTTAAGCAAAGACGGAACATCAGCAATCACCATTTTAGGTTTATCAACTGACAAGAAAAAAATTGCGTATGCCATAAATGAATCCGGCTCTGACTGGGAAACAATTAAAGTGATGACTGTGGAAGATGCAAAACAAACAGGAGATGAATTAAAATGGGTGAAATTTTCAGGAGCTGCGTGGTTTAAAGATGGATTTTATTACAGCCGTTATGATGAGCCTTCAAAAGGAACCGTGTTGTCAGGTAGAAACGAAAATCATCAGGTATGGTATCATCAATTGGGCACTCCTCAATCAAGCGATCAATTAATATATAAAGATGCGGCACACCCGCTCCGTTATTTCAGTGCACAAACAACAGAGGACGAACATTTTCTTATCCTCTATGCATCAGAAGGAACTTACGGACAGGAATTATATTATAAAGATTTAACCAAGCCACATGATGAATTGAAATTATTATTTAAAGGATTTGATTTTGAATACGGAGTGGTAGACAATATTGGAGATAATTTATTGGTAACAACAAATGAAGGTGCAGAAAACAATCATTTAGTATTGGTTAATCCACAACATCCTGCAAAAGAAAACTGGAAAACAATAATACCTGACCAGGGACATCTGATGGAAGGAGCTGCAATAACCGGTAACAAAATTTTTGTTCGCTATCTGAAAGATGTTACCTCAAAGGTTATTCAATATGATTTAAATGGAAAGATGGAGCATGAAATAAAAATGCCGGCACTGGGTACTGTTGCTGGTTTCACTGGAAATCGTAATGACAATGAATTATTTTTCACATTTACTTCTTTCACTTTTCCTCCTGCAATTTATCGTTATGATATTGCAACAAGTCAAACGCAATCTTTTAAAACATCCGATGTAAAATTTAATCCTGATGATTACACAACTGAACAGGTGTTTTATAAAAGTAAAGACGGCACCAACATTCCAATGTTTATTGTATATAAAAAAGGATTAAAAAAAGATGGAAATAATCCGACATTGCTGTATGCGTATGGAGGGTTTAATGTAAGTCTTACTCCTGCTTTCAGCGCGTCACGCATAGTGTGGCTGGAGAATGGAGGTGTGTTTGCAATGGCTAACCTGCGTGGTGGTGGCGAATACGGAGATAAATGGCATAAGGCCGGAATGTTAGATAAAAAACAAACTGTATTTGATGACTTTATTGCTGCCGCTGAATTTTTAAATAACAATAAATATACTTCTCCATCAAAGCTGGCCATTCAGGGTGGTTCCAATGGCGGATTGCTCATTGGTGCAGTTGCCAATCAGCGTCCTGATCTTTTCAGAGTAGCTATACCGCAAGTCGGAGTAATGGATATGTTACGTTATCATAAATTTACTGTTGGCTGGGGTTGGGCTGTGGAATACGGAACAAGTGATAGCGCTAAATCATTTCAGAATCTATACAAATATTCTCCTTTACACAACATAAAAGATATTGCTTATCCTGCAACATTAGTTACTACAGCCGACCATGATGACCGTGTGGTTCCAGCGCATTCATTCAAATATATTGCAACATTACAGGAGCACCAGAAAGGAAATGCTCCGGTTTTAGTTCGTATTGATTCAAAAGCTGGACATGGTGCAGGAAAACCCTTAAGTAAAACGATTGATGAGATCACGGATATCTATTCATTCATACTCTATAATATGGCAGTTGAACCAAAACCTTGAAACAAATGAATATTCTTTTGTTGGGAAGTGGTGGTCGTGAGCATGCTTTTGCAAAGAAGCTGAGTGAGAGTCCACATTGCGAAAAACTTTTCATTGCTCCCGGAAATGCCGGTACATTAAGTTGTGGTGAGAACATTGCAATAGCTACAACTGATTTTGATTCGATAAAAACGTTTGTTATTAAACAAAATATTTCAATGGTAGTTGTGGGTCCTGAGGATCCGTTGGTGAAAGGAATTGTAGATTTTTTTCTTGGTGATAATGATTTGAAATCTATTCCTGTGATTGGTCCTGATGCTGCAGGTGCAAAACTGGAAGGAAGCAAAGCATTCAGCAAAGCATTTATGCAACGTAATAATATTCCAACAGCGGCTTATAAAAGTTTTACTGTTTCAAAAATTGATGAAGCATATAAATTTATTGATTCATTACAACCACCTTATGTTTTAAAAGCAAGTGGATTAGCTGCAGGAAAAGGAGTTTTAATTTTAGATGATGCTGACGAAGCAAAAGCAGAATTAAAAGCAATGTTGTTTAACGAAAAATTTGGTGAGGCAGGACATGAAGTAGTGATAGAAGAATTTTTAAACGGCTTAGAAGTTTCTGTATTTGTTTTAACTGACGGAAAAAATTATCTGATTTTGCCTGAAGCAAAAGATTATAAAAGGATTGGTAATGGTGATACAGGATTAAACACAGGTGGAATGGGCGCAGTGTCTCCTGTTCCGTTTGTAACAAAAGAATTTTTGCAAAAAGTAGAAGAGAAAATTATAAAACCAACCATCAATGGTTTGGAAAAGGAAAATATTAATTACAGAGGATTTATTTTTATTGGATTGATGGCCTCACCCCCTAACCCCCTCTCCAAAGGGAGAGGGGGAATTGAAACTCCTGAACCTTATGTAATCGAATACAATTGCCGTATGGGCGATCCTGAAACAGAAGTTGTGTTGCCACGGATCAAAACTGATTTGGTGGAAATATTTAATGCTGTTGCTAATCAAACATTGGATAAAATAAAACTGGAAATTGATTCGCAAACTGCTGCAACGGTGATGATGGTTTCAGGAGGTTATCCCGGTAATTATGAAAAAGGTTTTGAGATAAACGGATTGAATGATGTGAAAGAAAGCGCTGTTTTTCATGCAGGAACAATTTTAAAGGAAAACAAAGTGTTGACCTCAGGAGGAAGGGTGTTAGCAATTACTTCTCTTGCAAATTCATTGGAAGAAGCCTTAGAAAAATCATATCGCTCTGCAAAACAAATTCATTTTGATTACGAATATTATCGTATGGATATAGGGCAGGATTTACTCGCATTACAACATCAATAGTTTTACCATGCAGAAAATAAAACTGTCAACTGCCAACTTTCAATTACCAAATTTTTTCTAATGCTTCGCAAAACAAGAGGCATTGTAATCACCACTACCGATTATGCTGAAGCAAGTGTGATTGCTAAAATATACACTGAAGAATTTGGATTGCAATCTTTTCTACTTAATGGTGTGAGAAAACAGAAATCGCGTTTCAATAAAAATTTATTGCATCCGCTCTCAACTGTTGAACTGATCGGTTACTATAAGCCACATAAAACTTTACATCGTGTTTCAGAATTATGTGCATCGCCACAATTAAGTTCCATACCTTATCAAACTGTAAAAACTGCACTGGCAATTTTCTTAGCAGAAGTGTTGCACCGTTCTATCAAAGAAGAAGAAAAAAATACAGAGCTTTTTAATTTCATCCATCATTCAATTGAACTACTGGATATCTCCCATGATGATTGCAGTCGCTTTCATCTTTTTTTTATGATTCAACTCACACGGTATTTAGGGTTTCATCCCAATGCTACTTATTCTCCCACATCTTCTTACTTTGATTTGCAGGAAGGAGTATATCAAAGTCAACCACCCATGCATCCTTACTATTTAGAACCAGAGATCAGTAAAAAATTTCATCAGCTAACTGAGTTAAGCTTTGAAGATTCCCATCTATTAAAAGTGAATGCTGTTGAGCGCAAACAACTGCTTCATGGATTGATCACTTATTATGAATTGCATCATACCCAAGGAACACGATTACGGGCTTATACAGTATTAGAAGAAATAATGAGTTGAATGAAAACAAAAAACCCGCTCCTTTCAGAAACGGGTTTTTCAAATTCACGGAGGATTTATCTTAACCTAAATATGCTTTTAATAATTTGTTGCGTGAGTTTTGACGCAGTGTTTTAATCGCTTTCTCTTTTATCTGGCGAACACGCTCACTTGTTAAATCAAATTTCTCACCTATTTCTTCCAATGATAAGCCGTGCTGAATGCCAATACCATAAAACATTTTTATAACATCCTGTTCACGCTCACTCAAAGTTGCTAATGAGCGATTGATTTCTTTTTGTAAGCTCTCGTTCAATAATAATGCATCAGCTCCGGGAGAATCACCGTTTTCCAAAACATCCAGTAAAGTGCTATCCTCACCTTGTACTAAAGGGGCATCCATACTTACGTGTTTGCCTGGCATTTTCATTGTATTCGCAATCTTATCCATTGGAAGTTCCAACAGGTTGCTCAATTCTTCTGCACTTGGCTCACGCTCAAATTTCTGTTCCAGTTCACTGAATGCTTTCTTAACTTTATTGGCAGCACCAAGCTGATTTAACGGAAGTCTCACAATACGCGCCTGCTCAGCCAAAGCCTGCATAATACTCTGACGGATCCACCAAACTGCATAAGAAATAAATTTAAATCCACGGGTTTCATCAAATTTCTTAGCAGCTTTAATTAAGCCAAGGTTACCCTCATTAATTAAATCCGGTAAGCTTAAACCTTGGGTCTGATATTGTTTTGCAACAGAAACCACGAAACGCAGGTTTGCTCTTACCAGTTTTTCCAGCGCCTTTTGATCTCCGGCACGTATGCGCCTGGCCAAATTCACTTCTTCCTGTGCGGTTATCAATTCTTCCTTACCGATTTCCTGTAAATACTTTTCAAATGAAGCGCTTTCACGGTTGGTAATGGATTTCGTAATCTTTAGTTGTCTCATATCTTATTGATTATTAATGCTTTTTTATCGATTATTATTCTCTAATTTTCGGGGGCGAAGGTACGGATAAAAGTACACGTGTCAAGTATTATTTTTTGTAATCCGCTAACTAACGCATAACCAATTTTTAAATTGCATTTATTAAAATGATTGCTCCATTTCATTTGATTATAATATTCTACAATCAATGCTGGCAAGTAATTTGACTTTTCCAAATATGCATCAGGTAATTGCGTTTGAGATAAAAGAATACAGCAGTTAATGAACCATTGAATGTGTAAAACTATATTAATATGAAAAAAAACATGCCCACTTCCGCCAGTAAATTAGCCTTTGGTCAAAAACAAGAAAAAATGTCATTAACCAGAGAACAAAAGAAAGAGCTTGACAGGTTAGATAACCAGTATGAGCGTATCAACCAAATTTCGGGAAGTGCCGGCATGAATCCAGATAAGTTTATTAACGAGTTCAGCTATAAATTTATGGATGTGAGCGAACTTAATAAGCAGCAACTGGCCGAACGTAACGAAGGACGCAATAAAGCTTTTCATGATGTTCAAAACCATAAGTCAAAAAAATAAGCTTAAATTATTTATGCTCATGTCCATTCATTGTTAATGGATATTTGTCTTTTTTGAGATTTTTTTTCTCATTAAATTTTTTTCCATCCCCGATTTAATAAATTTACCCAAACTATCCGCAGTATGAGCTTTTTAAAGAATACTATTTTTTCTATTGTTTTTTTTTATTTATTGACCTTTAACAATATCCAAGCACAGGATCAGCAAATTGATAGTTTAATTATTGCATCAAAAAACAAGTCATTAAATTATAAGCAACGGATTCAACTTAATTTTTCAATTTATGACCGTTATGATGATCGTGAAATGTTTGCAAAAGGTAAACCTTATTTAGATTCTGCTCTTCAACTTGCTTTAAATAACGCTGACCATGAAGCTTATGCTGACACTAAAGTGAAATTAGGAACTTTTTTTTTGAGGTCTGACAATCATGTAGAGGCACAGCGATTACAATCAGAAGCACTGGAGATATATAAAACTGAAAATAAGCTGGAAAAAGCGGCTTTTGCTCTTATGTACCTTGGACTAATCTTTTATGAAAAGCAAGATTTAAACCAGGCCATTTCCTTTTACAATGAATCTATTCAATATGCTCAGCAAGCTAATCCCCCATCGCAGGCATTGACTTCAAAATACTTAAAAGCACTTGCCTTAACTGAACGAGGAGACCTGGATGAGGCTTATTTAATATTTAAAACACTGCTAAGCCAACCTGATTCCGCTATTGCCTTACAAAGAAGAATGGAAAGTCTTGTAGGCATAGGGGATATTTTTATGAAAAGGAATTTACCTGATAGCGCAGCTTTTTATTACAGAGCCACTTATAAATATTTTGATATCAATAATAATATTTCTGCCATTGCTTATGCAGGATCAAAACTCGCTAATGCTTATTTAAAGCAAAATAAAATTGATTCATCACTGGCAATTGGAAAGCGGTGTTTCATTATTGCAGATTCTCTTCATGATAATAACATAAAGCTTTCATCTTCAAAAATAATTTCTGAAGCACTGGTAAAAAAAGGCAATTACAGGGACGCATATTATTTTTTGAATTTGTATGATAGTTTGAAGGATGTGGTTTTTAATAATTCCACGGAAAAAAAACTTTATAACTTTCGTGTCACTTCGCAGCAGAATGAAATTAAAGCAAAAACAAAATACGCAGATCAGCAAAAAAATTTAAAAAATGCTTTCATAGTTGGTTTTATCCTTGCATTGCTTTTATTAATTGTATCATTATTAAGTATCATACAAAACAGAAGAAAAAATCAAGAGCTTAAAAAATCAAATATTGAAGTACAGCAAACTTTAACTCAGTTGCAGGAAACCCAGGAGCAGTTAATAAGGCAGGAGAAACTTGCTTCACTTGGAAAGATGATGGCAGGCATTGCCCATGAGATACAGAATCCACTCAACTTTGTAAATAATTTTTCGGATGCAAGTGTTTTATTAGCCAGGGATTTTGCAACGGCAGATGCGGAAGAGCGCACACAATTA
>JANLZB010000094.1:0-114683 GCA_031366005.1 Bacteroidota bacterium
AAATTCTCTTTGCAATCAAAGAGAATAAAATCGTAAAAACTAATCCTGGGAACATTGAGAATGCTTTTGCAATTCCTTTAGAGAATGATACCTTTAGCCTTATTGCCAATTACAAAGACCCTTTCTTATCTTCAGGCAATAATAAGGGATCTGTTAGAAAAAGCATTATTTCGCATAATTCTTCGAGCAGAACTAAATGGCCATCCATAGTTTTTGGAGGGGTGATAAAGAAAAGTACAACAAAGAAAAAATTAGCTCTTTTGAAGATTAACGAGAAGAGTTATATCTTGAAGGAAAGGGATACTATTCAGGGAATCAAAGTGATTTCCTTTAACAATGATTCAATTGGAATATTGTTGAATGGTGCAAAGAAATTCATCAGAAGGTAGATTGATTCTGTAACGGCTTTTAACGTATGTTAAAGTATGTAGTGGTGCAGTGGATGTTTCTCTTATTGACGTGACACAACGAGCGCACAACTTAATTAAAATAAAAATTTCAATCTATTTCACTTTCTTAAGTGGTTCACATACTCATTACTAAAGTATAATGAATGTCAAGTTCGATAGTTGTGAAGAATTGGTGCCACTCAGGCAACAAAATCGATTTTTTCTGGATTTGAGGTTTTATATGTCATAGGCTTGCCAGCTTTTGATTTCACAAATAACTTGCTTGAAAATACGTACAATAAACAAGTATAATTGCTTATTGACTTGACAAAGCCCACGCATTAGGTCTTAAAAAATAAAATTTTTTATGATTAAGAAATTACATACTACTGACGTATGTATAACCCGCTTGATTTTCAGTTATTTATAGAACTTCGGCAACAGATAGGCAACAAAAGCAGATAAAAGCAAATAAAAGTAAGTTCACTAAATTTTAGAATTGATATTTGAAGTAGTGTTGGGTTTCTATGCAATGTAAGGATATACTTAGTGCCTTTTAAATAATTAACTATTTGATTACCCGGCATAGGATCAGAGGAAAAAATTCAAAATAGGGGGTACGGTGGCGCTAAAACCGGTTTCGGATTAGGTTTGTAAGGGGGTGTTGCATAGCACTAAGAGAGTTGACAGAGAGCAAGCAAAATTTTTTTTAAAAAAAATTTTATAATTAAAAATTAGAGTTTGCACTTTGCAGAATTTGCATCTTTGCACTATATGATTTGCAGGTTAATGATTTCAGTTGAATCTTTTTAAGTTAACTATAAATTGAAACTATCTTGTTGGTGGAGTACCGCTGCCGCTGTATCTGCTCTAAAATCAAAAATATTAATTATAAATGACAACGAAAGTAAAATGACTGTAAATCTACACCAGTTACATTGTAATACCCAGATACTCCCGATCCATAAGTAACTCTGGTTGGACAGAAAAATACAAACATGGGATTTGGTTATACTGCATAGTTTTTTCGGAACTAAAATGCAAAGTCTGCAAACTGCAAACAAAGGATAATTATTGGTTGACTTTCCTGTAAGTTCCTCCTTTAACTCGAATGAGATGATGAGGAATAAGAGGTGGTAAAATATTATGGTCAATAGTACTTGCTGACAGTTTAAATTTTTTTCCGACTTCTATCGCTTGTTGTCTTGTAAACTCGTTAGGTAATGCTTCGAAAAATTTTAGTTTATCGTTTCCGCCTTTAAAATTTAGGTTATGATCTTGCTTAGGTAAATTATTAAACATAAGCAAACTGTGTTGTAAGTAAATTTTACCAAGCTCAATTGCTGAATTAAAATCTTCATCGGAGCAGAAAACCTCATGGATACTATTAATGGATTCACATTTTCGCAATGCGGAAAAAATCATACACATACGAAATACTATTAATCCTAAACGAAATACTATTCCTGATGCTTCTTCTGAAGTAAATATTTTCACGTTATCAAGCATGACCTTAAAAGTTGTATTAAGCGTGTTCCATTGGTCATCATTTAACTGAATATTCGTTTGCTCTTGTTCAAGGAATTTGTGGTACTCCATTAACTTATCTGCAAGCGAATCAAAGTGATCATTATAAACAATTGGGTTTGCCTTTGGAGATGGGTCGTTCCAAACAAGGTCAGTTTTAAAAGCATAAAAAAGAAACCGAGTAAACAAACCATCCTCTGCCGAAGAAATGAGCCGGGGTACTTGGGCTGGTGTGCCTGTCATTGCCACTGCGATTTGAGTATCATCAACCTCTATATATTCATTATTGGTTTTGCGCGTAAAGGAAATTTTTTCATGATGAAATGCTGCTCGTAAGACAGGCGAGTAGTCTCCCCATTCTTGCTTTTTAACACCACTCATAGTATCTGCTTCGCTTTCGCAAATTATTGCTTTTCCATCGTTCTGAAACAGGTGATCAACCATTCTTGCATGACTACAATCTGCGGGCACAAACAAGATTTGGAATGGAGGTTCAACTGGCATTTCAGGCTTAATATCATTTTTCTTTAGTTTCTTAATTACGGCTTTATATTCCTCCATTTCTTCCTCGAACTCTTTTTTTAATTTTCTGCTATTAACTAATATATAGTGGTGCAGTTTATCCGCTAATTTCTTAGCATGTTTTAGAACGCCTTTGCCGCTTGCAGGCGGTGCGATTGTAAATGTGTAGAGCTGCGGATGCACACGTTCCTGAAAATAAACCCCTGTAACTTTAGGGAGACATCCGCTTATTATTGCTAAGGCAGCTGTGAAGAATACGTCACGCTTACGTGGATCGGTAAATACACGAGCGCCTTCTTTAAATATAAATGGTAATGCATTATATATTTTTTCAGGAATAACAGGAGTTGATTTTAAATAATCCTCCGAAGTCAGATGGTCTTCGGTATTGAGCGATTTTTCGGTGACTTGTTTTAAAGCCTTGTCAATTAAGCTTTGAAAATCTTCTTTTGAAAAACCCTGCTTGAAAAAATCACTAATGTCTTTGCCATTCTTCATTTCAGGCAAAGTAATCTGATGAACATTATGTTGAGCAGAAAGCTTTTCCGATTGCTTTAAACCAGTTACATCGTTATCATATAAAATAATAATATTCGCAAATCTTTTTTTTAATGCATTAATCTCATCAGCGTTAATAGTCGCGGTTTCGCTATTAGGAGAAATTGGGTGATAACCGTGAGCATTTAAGCTGAGGCAATCTTTCTCACCCCCAACTATAAACAATAGATTACCTTTTTCGGGGAGTTGTTCTAATCCGAATATAAACCCTGGAGTCTTAGTACCAAGATGCTGAAAACGATATTTATTATCATAGGGTTTATAGATTTTAGCCCATTCATTTTGAGCATAAGCGAAAATTAATTTATCAGCACTACTTCTAATTGTGTATTTTTTGTTTGCATTACTTATAGCGGTATAACTTTCAACAGCACGTACATTGAAGAGCTGAAGTTGCTCGTAAGCGATGTTATATTGTTTCCAAAAATCTAATTCTTGTTGGTTGAATGGACGATATTTGTAGGAGCTATCTCCATGACTCACTTCTATGAGTTCAGGATTTTGAGATGTAGAAGCATTGTTCTTAGGTGGTTCGTTATCAATGTTAAGGTTGAAATCCTGATTTATTTTCCTCAACGCTGCTGGAAAATCCAGTTTAAAAAGCTGCATGACCAATTCAAAACAATTGCCTTTATGATCCGTTGCAAAATCTTTGTAAAGCCATTCTTTTGAGGTTGGTGATGGGTAAATATTGAAACTTGGTGTTTTTTGTTTTTTTGGTAACAGAAATGGATTAGTAATTGATTGTCCCTTCTTCAATTTTTTACCGTAATTGTGATACGGCTGTAAGTAGAAGTTTAAAATTTCATAAGAGGAAAGTTTAAAGAGAATAGCTTCTTTAGTAACAGACATACAAATCAGTTATTTCTTTTATTGCGGATAAGGTAATCTGATGCCTTTGAATCAATTTCATTACTAGTAACAATTGGGTTTTGCAATAGAAATTGATCTAATTTTTCCCTCTCAAAATAAATTTTTTTTCCTGCTGGTCGCGAGAATGCAATTTTGTTTTGACTTGTCAATTTGTACAGGGCTGATTCGCTTAATCCTGTATAAATACTTGCTTCTCTAAAACTGAGAACTTTTTTTTGAAGCAAAGTCTGGTTGGAAAGTAGAATCCGGATAGCATTTAGTTCCTGAATTATTGTTTTTATTAGCATGTTTTTGCACTTTTTGACAATACAAAAACACGGTTTTTCTAAAATATTAAGTAGGGAAAAATGGAAAAAATGTTGTGGCTACATTTTTCCCTTGATTTCAATCTAATTAATAAGCCTCATCTAAATTATTCTTAGCCTGTTGTTTCTCGTACTTTATTTTGTTTCGCAGTTTCTTTTTTATTAGGTCAGTAACTGCTTTATCACTATCATCCTTTTTCATTGTAAGTAGCTGAGCGAGAATCATCATTCTACCTATTAAGAGATATCGATTATTATAAGAATATTTTGTTCTTAATTCTATAAAAGTCTGTTTCCAGTTCTCATTTTCTGTTACATACATTTCAATTGCAGGCTGAAAAAGATGTTTGCGTAAGTAATCCCAAAGAGTATTTGCATAATAGGCCTGGGATTTCTGTTCTTCATTTTTATAACCCATTAAATAAAGTGATTTAGAAAAGCCATTCTTTAAAAAGCCATAAGAAATTTTGGCGCGCTCATACTCGGTACAGGTTTTATAGTTTTGCAGTATACTTTCTAAAATCTTCATAGCAATGTGTCCTTTATATTTTTTAGTTACAATAGGACCATAAGCAATTCTTTCTTTTTTTTCATTCTCTTTTAGACCTTTATATTCTAGTGTTAACCCTTCAAGTGATTTATTATACAGCGAAAATTCTTCAAGAAGTTCCATAACTTCAACAAATTCATTAGACTTCTCATGTTGTTCTTTTTGAAATTGGATTATGTATGATAAATTACAAGCTGCAAATACCATTGAAAGAAATGCATAGGTTAAGTCACCATAATAAATTTTCGGTATTTCAAATTCCTGAAAAATTGAAATCAGATTTTGATATTCTGATTTAGGTAAATAAAAATATTTTAATTTTCCGACAACACCTTCTTTGGTAAATTTACCTTCGGGAGTAAGATTAACGATAGGAATGTCAACCATTAGAGAACGATTCATAGAATTTTCCTCTGGAGCAATAAATTCAACGGAAGCGTCTGACTCTACAAAATAGGAAAATCGTCTTAAAGCATCCTTTTTAATTTTTTTATTGATGTCACTTTGCGTAGGTTTTACCCTGATAGTTTTTTTCTTTTTATTCATGATCAAAACTGCAACCGAATTTTATTCGCGGCATCCTGTTTCTTTTGGTCAATGATTTTCGCGTAAATCTGAGTCGTTTTCAAATCTTTATGACCTAACATTTTTGAGACAGTATAAATATCAGTCCCCAATGTTAATAACAATGTGGCATAACTGTGACGCGCACAATGAAAAGTGATACTTTTTGTAATTCCTGCACGCATCATCCACTGTTGAAGTTTTACATTGTGCCACGCTGAATATTTTAATCCAATGAAAACTCTTTGATCATTTAAAGTTCTTTCTCCCAACAGACTTAATGCTTGCTCAGAAATAGGCAACGTCTCGGTCTCCTTTGTTTTTTTCTGCCTGAACCGTATGTAATTTCCTAACTCTTTTGATTGTTGAACTTCCATCCAGGTTAGCTTCTGAATGTCCGACCAGCGTAACCCAGTTAGTGCGCTAAATAGGAAAGCTTTTTTTAATTGTTGATTTTCACATTCTGTTTTTGCCGCAGATTGCAATTCATCATAAGTTAAAAACTCCCGTTGCGGATCACCAGCTTTAATGCTGTCAACTTCATCACAAGGGTTTTTGCCTATTATTCCTTCCCGCTGCGCTTCACGCAATGCGGCTCTGATTTTATTGTTATAAGAATGTTGAGAGTTTTGCGCAAGCGGTTTTTTAGCTGGTGTTTTAGCGTCATGTTCGAGATAATATTTAAAATCTTCTAACCATTTTTTATTAATTTGGGCGAAGGTCACATCCATCTTTTCAAAATTTTTTAAGTGCTTTAAAGCACAATCCCAATTATCATAATTTCCTTTGCTGCTTTTCTTTTTTTGTGCTAAATACTCAACGTATCGAATAAAGCTGCCTTTCTGTTTGGTTTGATCCTGAAAATTGTAAAGCCCATTTTGAATTTCTAAATGTCGTTTACTTCTAATCGCCTCAGCCAAACTAAGGTTTGATTTGTTCTGTTCTTTTTCTTCTTTTGATAAGGTCCCCTTCTTTGGCTCAGGAGCCAAGTACAATTGAAGATATTCGTACTGCCGTTTGCCGTTGGCATAGTAATCAAGATATAAGCTAATCTTGTCTCCTTTAAGCCTTTGTCGTAGAGTAACAGTCATTTTAATTTTATTTAAATAAATTATTTATTCCTTTTCTGGATATAATTGTACGGCTTCCTAATTTGGCAGCCTTAATACTTCCGGCATCAATCATTCTGTAGATTGTCCATCTGCTTGCGCCTATTAATTGGCAGGTCTCTTTAATGCTGAGAAATTCTTTTTGATTAACAATTGGATTAAACGGTCTTAAGTGATTATCCTTCTCAATTGCCTCTTCAATTTTTATAGTCTTTATTCGTGCCTTGTATGCACTTCTTGCACAATTATGTGAACAAAATTGAGTAACAGTTGTCTTAGCAATAAAACTCATATTGCAGTATTGACAAGTTTTTTCCAAACGTATTTTGCTACTCATTTGTTGGTATCTGTAGTTACTTGTTGCAGAGTGTTGCTGCATGTTGCATAATTTCTCCTTTTCTGTTTTTTTGTTGCCCAGAAACACTAATTATGATACATTGGCAACATTGTGGCAACAAATATGTGCTAAAAAAAGTAAAAAGGCAACAAATAAGAATCAAATAAATATCAACAAGTTAATGAAAAACAACTAAATATATAAAAAATGAAAACAACTTACTTTCCGATACAAAATTTTGAAAAGATATTCGCAAGCAAATCATCTGTATAAATCTCACCTGTTATTTCTCCTAAATATTGCAACGCAAACCTTATTTCAAAAGCCAGCAGATCTGTTGTCAGATTATTTTTTATCCCATCAACCACTTTCTGCAATGCTTCTTCAGCATTAAATAATGCAGCTGCGTGGCGCGAATTACTCACTATTGTTTCTCCGCTATCAATCTTACCTGTATTAACAAAACTCAATAGCTTTTCTGTCAACTCATCAAGATGTAAGTATGTTTTAGCAGATAAAAAAATAATGTGTTCCAAACCGCGATAAGCTATCAGTATTGATTCATCACGTATTGCATCAATCTTATTAACTACGGGAATAATCATCACCTGCGCATTATCAAGTCCTGATTTTATTTCATCCATCTCTGATTGAAATTTTTCAATGCTTGTTTCATTTGCATCAATCATGTAAATGATAATGCTTGCCTGTTTAATCTGCTCGAAAGTTTTTCTAACACCTATAATTTCAATTTCATCTTTCGAATGTCGTATGCCAGCAGTATCAATAAAGCGGAATCGTATTCCGTTCAGCACCATCTCATCTTCAATTACATCACGTGTGGTGCCTGCAATGGGTGAAACAATTGCTTTCTCGTCATTCAGCAATGCATTTAATAAAGTTGATTTGCCCACGTTCGGTTTTCCTGCAATCACTACAGGAATTCCATTTTTCATTGCATTGCCTGTGATAAAAGACGATCGCAATTTTTTTATGATAGATAAAAGTTCAGTTACTAAAGATGTTAGTTTGGTACGATCTGCGAAAGCAACATCCTCCTCTGCAAAATCCAATTCCAGTTCAATTAATGAAGCAAAGTCTATCAACTGTTTTCTTAATTCTTTAATTTGATTGCTGAAACCTCCACGCATTTGTTGCAAAGCCAAACGGTGAGCGCTTGCTGAGGTGGAAGCAATTAAATCAGCCACTGCTTCTGCTTGTGCAAGGTCAAGCTTGCCATTTAAAAATGCGCGCAAAGTAAATTCGCCCGGTTCAGCAAGCCGTGTTCCGCATTTAATTAATAAGTCAAGTATTTGCTGTTGTATAAAAGTTGATCCATGACAATTTATTTCCACTGTATCATCACCGGTATAGGAATGTGGATTTTTAAAAACCGCACAAAGCACCTCATCAATTATTTTATCACCATCCGTTAAATATCCAAAATGAATAGTGTGTGTTTTCAGCAATGAAAAATTTTTCTCTTTACCCTTTTTATCCCTGAAAAGGGAATTCATTATTTCAAAAGTTTTTTTACCGCTTAAGCGGATAATGGCAATCGCACCTATACCGCCTGCTGTTGCCAATGCTGTTATTGTATCCTGTTGATCAACTTTCACACGGCAAACTTACTGTATCATCTTCAATGCAATAGTTACAATAAAAGCTTATTGGAAATTGAATTACTTTAGCGCACCGTTTTGCAGTGAACGCAGCCCGTAAACTGTAAACCGTAAACTGTAAACATATATGAGCGTTTTAGTCAATAAAAATTCACGGGTAATTGTGCAGGGTTTCACTGGCAATGAAGGCACTTTTCATGCCACTCAGATGATAGAATATGGAACCAATGTAGTTGGAGGCGTCACTCCCGGCAAGGGAGGAACAAAGCATCTTGACAGACTTGTTTTTAATACCGTTGCTGATGCTGTTAAAGAAGCAAAAGCAAATGTAAGTATCGTGTTTGTTCCGCCCGCTTTTGCGGCTGATGCAATAATGGAAGCTGCTGAAGCAGGAATTGAATTAATTGTTGCTATAACTGAAGGCATCCCAACCCGTGATATGATCATGGTGAAGGAATATCTCAAGGATAGAAATTCGCGGTTGATTGGTCCAAACTGCCCCGGTGTTATCACGGCTGGAGAAGCAAAGGTGGGTATCATGCCTGGTTTTGTTATTCAACCCGGTAGAATCGGCATCGTATCCAAATCCGGCACACTCACTTACGAAGCTGCCGACCAGGTGGTGAAGGCAGGTATGGGAATTTCCACAGCCATAGGTATAGGAGGTGATCCCATTATTGGCACAACAACTAAGGAAGCAGTTGAATTATTTATGAACGATCCTGACACTGATGCCATCATCATGATTGGCGAAATCGGTGGTGGATTAGAAGCAGAAGCCTCACGCTGGATAAAAGCCAACGGAAATAAAAAACCTGTTGTTGGATTTATTGCCGGGCAAACCGCTCCTCCCGGCAGAAGAATGGGACACGCAGGTGCTATCGTTGGCGGGGCTGAAGACACAGCTAAGGCTAAGATGGAAATAATGCGCCAGTGCGGAATTCATGTAGTTGATTCGCCCGCTTTTATTGGTACCACCATGGCGCAAGTGCTGCAAAAAGTTTCAGCTTAAATAATTATTTGTTTAAATAATAATAAGTTATGAATTTTGAGTTATGAGTTATGAATAAATTATCCATTGTAATTCATAACTCATAATTCAAAATTCATAACTTAATAATAGCCCAGGTGGCGAAATTGGTAGACGCACCACTTTGAGGGGGTGGCGCCTGAAAGGGTGTACGAGTTCGAATCTCGTTCTGGGCACTTTCTAAAAGAGTTATGAATTTTGAATTATGAGTTATGAGTTAATCTATAAATTCATAACTCAAAACTCATAAGTCAAAATTAAAAAAATGCCCGGATGGCGAAATTGGTAAACGTTGCGGTCTCAGAAGCCGTTGGAGTAACTTCCTTGAGAGTTCGAGTCTCTCTTCGGGCACATCTCATTCAATTTTTTTATGATTAAATCAAACTTTTTCCTGACCTTTGAATAAATTAATTTTTACAGATAATAAGCTTTTTCTCTTTGTACGCAATTCTTGATATTGAAACCACAGGTGGTAATGCTTTTACAGATAAGATTACGGAAATTGCCATTTACCTTCACGATGGTGAAGAAATAACAGGCTCATTCGCCAGCCTTATCAATCCCGAAAGAAGCATCCCTGTTTTTGTTAGCCGCCTCACTGGTATTACTGACGAAATGGTTTCTACCGCCCCTCGCTTTCACGAAGTCGCTAAACAGATTGTAGAACTCACCGATGGAAAAATAATCGTGGCGCACAATGCCCCAAACGATTATTCATTCATCCGGGCTGAATTCCGTAACCTTGGTTATGATTACAGTCGCGATTCTATCTGTACCCATATCTTAAGCAGAAAAATTTTGCCCGGTCAAACTTCCTATAGTCTTGGTAAGCTCTGCAAATCATTAAACATTGATATAAAATCAAGACATCGGGCAGGTGATGATGCATTCGCCACTGTGAAGCTCTTTGAAATGATTTTAAAAAATGGTGAGCTGTCTGTTATAAAAGAGCATGTAAAAATCCAGGAACAGGAAGTTCAATTACCTGCATGCCTTCGTCCTGAAGTGCTTGCTGCATTACCTACTCAGCCGGGGATTTTTTATTTGTATAATAAAAACAGTGAGTTACTATTTATCCATAAAGCATACAATCTCCGCAAAGGAGTGCTTGATTTTGTAATTAAAACAAGAGGTAATAAAGGTCAACGCATCAGGCAGGAATTATTTGACATAAAGCATGAGCCTTGTGGCAACGATATCATTGCAGCCATTCGCGAAGACGAAGAAATAAAATTATTAAAGCCACTTTATAACCGTATACATCCGCGACAGGTAAGGGTGAAAGTTTTACCCGGAATTAACTCATCACTCTTTGTTTGCAAAGGCAGGAGGGATGATGAACAAGGTTTACTTTTAATTGAACAAGGCAGATTATGCGGCTATGGTTTTTGTAGTGGTGATTCGCAGGAAAACTGGAAAGAATGTATTAAACCAATCAGGAATGGTTCGCATTATCATGCGATGATTTTGCGAATGATAAAACAGCGCAGGTTTGATAAAATGATTTCGTTATAGCGAACTAAACTTTGCCAAAGTTTTAGAACTTTGGCAAAGTTGTAACCTCCATGAAATCGCAAACCGCTTCTTCTTTTCTGTTGATTAGGCCTGCATCATTTTCATATAACCTGCAAACTGCTTCCACCAATGTTTTTCAGCAGGCAGCTATAGGAACCACTGAAGAAATTACCACCAAAGCTGTTGAGGAGTTTGATCACATGTTGCATCGCCTGCAAAAGCTCGGATTAAACATTCGTGTCTTTGAACAAACCGATAGCGAAACACCCGATGCCGTATTTCCAAACAACTGGATTTCTTTTCATGATGATGGAAAAGTAATTCTCTATCCAATGAGTACTGAAAACAGGCGGAGGGAAAGAAGGCACGACATTATTGAAACATTAAAAGAACAATACCTCATCAATGAAATAATTGACTTTACCCATTTCGAAAAGCAGGAGAAATACCTCGAAGGAACAGGAAGCATTGTCTTTGATCACATCAACCGGTTTGCCTTTGCCTCTGTTTCTGAACGAACCAATATTGATATCCTTAAAAAAGTTTGCGAAGAGTTAAATTATAAACCATTCACCTTTACTGCTATTGGTAATAACCTTCCTGTTTACCATACCAATGTTATGCTGCATATTGGAGAAGGGTATGCTGTGCTTTGCGCAGAAAGTATTACTGATATTAAAGAGCGTAAAGACCTGGAGCGCATACTTGCCTTCACCGGTCATGAATTAATTCTTATTTCAGTTGCCCAAATGCACAGCTTTGCAGGCAATATGTTGCAGGTAAAAAACATTGCAGGTAATAAATATACCATCCTGTCAACAGCTGCCATCCGCAGTTTGCACTATTCTCAAATAGATGCAATAACTAAACACAGCGAGCTTATTTCCTTGGATATACCCACTATTGAAAAAATAGGAGGAGGCAGCACACGTTGTATGATAGCTGAAATATTTTGTCGCGTGAAAGAAAACTAATTCAACATGCAATCACTACAACTACCCGATGGCTTTAAACTAATCGAGCCAAAAACTCCTCCCGAACTGGATAAATACTACCAGCTTCGGTGGGAAGTATTGCGCAGAGACTGGAATCGCCCTAAGGGAAGTGAAAAAGATGAAGGAGAAGAAGCCGCTGCACATGCCATGATTGTGAACGAAAATGACGAAGCAATCGCAGTCTGCCGTCTTCAGTTTATAGATAAAACAACCGGCCAGATTCGTTCCATGGGAGTTAAAGAAGAATATCGCACCAAAGGATTTGGAGCTGTTATAATCAACTACTTAGAAGAAACAGCTAAAGCAAAGGGTTTAAACAAAATCTTTCTCGATGCACGCGAAAATGCAATTGCTTTTTATCAGAAAATGGGTTATCAAACCACAGAAAAATCCTACCTCTTATTTGGAACAATACAGCATTACCGCATGGAAAAGATGATTTAATAAATTCCTGAAATTGTAATATTCTCAGTCTGCTTCCCTCTCGCGAAAAAATTTCTTCCGCCTTCCTTCTCCATTAATAATTGAATAACTCAGGAATTTTATAATTAATAATTTTACCGGAGTCTACTTCCCTCTCCTTTGGAGAGGGATAAGAGGTTGAGGTTAATTTTCATCCTCTGCATTCTCATCAACATTCAGCGCAAGCTGATAATTCCTCACCAGGCTCGACTTCAGTTTACGGTTATACTCTTCCTGAAGCCAGTTTACATAACTCTCTGATGTCTTGCTTAAACAGCGTGTGTAAACCCGCACCCGGTAATCAATTTCATCCTGTAACTGGTTTGCAAGACTCATTGCTTCATTCAGGTCAGCGCTATTTTCCATGCAGATTTGCAGGTGTTGTTCTATTGATCGTTCAATCACCACCATGGGCCGTTCGCGTTTGCTCAGGGCTTGCTTATGTTCTTCCTTCACATCAAAATCAATAATAGATGATTTGCCGAACTTATTGCGCAGCTCCTCGGGCATCACATACTTATAACGGTATTCAATTTCTTCGTCACTCCATATCCCGGCAAGGTGAAGCTCGGGTGACCTGAATATACTTGCCCAATCCACGTCTGCCTCCCACAACCCGAAACGGCTCAGGTTATTCCCCAGGTCAATAACAGTAAATTCCTGCTTGCCTGGCAGCACACGTGAGCCCCTGCCTATCATCTGGAAATATAGCGTAAGTGATTTCGTTGCGCGGTTAAGTATAATGCTCTCCACCGTTGGCTCATCAAAACCTGTGGTGAGTATGCTCACCGAAGTCAATATAGCATCCGGCTTATCTCTGAACCATTGAAGCACCTCTCTTCGTTCCCTCGCAGTATGCGTATTGTCAAGATGCCTTATTTCATAACCCGCCTGCGTAAAGGTGGCTTCCACATGCTTGGATGTCTCTATACCGTTGTTAAAAATCAAAGTCTTCTTACCCACGCTCCGTTCCTGATAAGCACTCAGCAGCTTATCCTGCATGGTGTGCTGGTTATACAGCCGTTCAGAAGAACTCACAGTATAATCACCGTTTCTGCCCACCTTCAGTGTTGTTAATCCCACATGGTGGCTATAAGTAATGGCACGCGCTAAAAAACCCATTTCAATCAGCGAAGCAATACTCTCACCCACAATAAGGTCATCATAAGTATCCTTCATGGGCAGGTTAATGTTAGAGCTTAAAGGCGTTGCAGTTACCCCCAGCAGCACACCCTTCTCATAAAACTTAAATAACTTCCCGAAAGAATTATAATGCGCCTCATCCACAATCATCAATCCTACATTATCCAGGTTCAGAATCTTATCACGCAGCCGGTTGTTCAGTGTTTCCACCATCGCAACATAACACATAAAATCATTCGGAACCGGCATCTCCTTCACATCCCTGTCAATCACTTTATTCCTCACACCGAACTCATTCAGCATCTGCGATGTTTGCGCACATAGCTCCACACGGTGCGTAAGTATCATCACCTTCTTGCCCGTTGACTGGATAAAACGCTTTGCTATCTCTGAAAAAATAACTGTTTTACCTCCGCCCGTAGGCAACTGGTAAAGCAGGTTATAACGTGTTGGATGATCCTTTAGCCGGTTAAATATCTCCTCAATAGCATCATGCTGGTAAGCATAAAGCTGTTTGCCAATAGTTTGATCGGGTGATGATGAATAATCGGGATCGTACAAGCTTTTATCTTTTTACAAAAAGGGATGCAAATATACGAGGGAATAAGGGTTGTGAGGTATTTAGCACGCTGTCCCGATGGTATGCATTTGTTTCAGCGTTTGGAATCCCTTCAGGTCGCGAAGAACCTGTTGGTGTGACTTAAATAATATTAAGATTTAATTTTCCTAGCGATAGTTCTTATGCAGTTGCTGTTGCACTAATTCATTAATCCTCCTGCAATGCTTCTTACTTTAAATCCCCCTTCAATAAAACAATGAAAAAGTTTTAACACAATTATTAAACTGCTTCTGTTTCCACATTTGCTTTAAAAGCATTGCGTATAGCCACCTGTTGTGCAACATTACCCGCCACAGCTAAAAAAGCAATAGCTTCAGCAGAGTCTTCATTAGTGACTATTGGGATGCCGCTATCGCCACCTTCGCATATACTTTGCACCAATGGTATCTGACCTAAGAAGGGTAGGTGAAGTTCTTCAGCCAGGTTTTTACCGCCATCCTTACCAAAAATATAATACTTATTGGATGGCAGCTCAGCAGGGGTAAAGTACGCCATGTTTTCAATAATACCGAGCACCTT
This sequence comes from Bacteroidota bacterium, assembly GCA_031366005.1. Classification (GTDB taxonomy): domain Bacteria; phylum Bacteroidota; class Bacteroidia; order AKYH767-A; family OLB10; genus JANLUX01. The sequence continues at coordinate 14,640 of JANLZB010000094.1, forward strand.
CACCTTAATAGTATCCATACCAAACATGGCAATGCCTTTGCGCGCATCAGCCAATGCCACATTTTGAGGAGTGGTAACAATTACAGCACCCGTTAGCGGCACTGCAGCCACCAATGTTAAATGAATATCGCTGGTGCCGGGTGGCAGATCAATGAATAAATAATCCAGTTCGCCCCAGTCAGCATCAGTAAAAAGCTGTCGTAATGCTTTTGATGCCATCGGTCCTCTCCACACCACCGCCTGTGCAGGATCCACGAGGAAACCGATCGAGAGCAGTTTCACACCGTGCTTTTCTATCGGAACCATCAGTTGTCTTCCATCTTTTTCAATGGCAAACATGCGGTCGTTTTCAGCACCAAACATTATAGGCTGCGATGGCCCGAATATATCGGCATCCACTAACCCAACCTTTGCCCCGGTTCTCGCCATCGCCACCGCAAGATTAGCAGCTACAGTAGATTTACCCACACCGCCTTTACCTGATGCAATGGCAATAATATTTTTAACACCGGGCAGCAAACTCTTTTCACCACCCCGCTGCGATGTAACATTTGAACTCATATTAACAGTTACCCTTGCCTTCGCATCCACATAATAAGTTATGGCATTGATGCAGGCATTGCGGATCAGCTCCTTTAAAGGACACGCAGGTGTAGTTAGCATCACAGTAAAGCTTACGTCATTACCGTTTACTTCCACATCGCGTATCATATTTAAAGTAACCAGGTCTTTTTTAAGATCCGGTTCCTCCACATTTCTTAAAGCATCAATAACTTGTTCTTTGGTAATCATGGTGCAAAGTTAGAATATAGTTGATAGTGGAGAGTTGACAGTTGAAAGTAAGAACTTGATGTCAACTTTCCACTCTCCACTGTCAACTCTTCACTGTCAACTGTTAACTCTCCACTTTGCAAACTGTAAACTACTTTTGCCATCCGTATGAAAATAGGAATACTGAGAGAAGAAAAAATACCGCACGATAAGCGCGTGCCTTTTACCCCTGAACAATGCAAGCACATGATGGATACTTACCAAGGCCTTGAGATTGTGGTGCAGCCATCTGATTATCGTTCTTATTCAAATGAGGAATACAAAGCCCAGGGAATTAAACTCTCAGAAGACCTTAGTGATTGTGATGTGCTGATGGGTATAAAGGAAGTGCCTAAGGAATATTTAATAGAGGGAAAAAAGTACCTGTTCTTTTCGCACACCATTAAAAAGCAAGTTCACAATAAAACCCTGTTGCAGCAAGCCCTGAAAAAAAAGATAACACTTATAGATTATGAATGTCTGACTGATCCTCAGGGCAACCGTGTTATTGGTTTTGGAAGATATGCTGGTATTGTGGGCGCATATAACGGGATGATGGCATATGGTATGAAATACGGATTATTTAAATTAAAGCCGGCACAATTAAGTCATGATAAAAAAGAATTGTTTGATGCGCTGGATAATATCAACCTGCCCAATATTAAAATAATTATTACCGGTGGAGGTAGAGTTGCCAATGGCGCCATTGAAACGATGGGTGCATTGCACATCCGTAAGGTTACTCCTTATGAGCTTTTGAATTATTCATTTCGCGAGGCAGTGTATGCACAGCTTCATTCGCATGATTATTATGAGCTGAAAGATAAATCACCCTGGAGCCAGTATGAGTTTTATCACCATCCCGAAGAAGTGAAGTCAGTTTTTGCTGAGCGAGGTTCTTATTCACAGGTATGTGACCTGCTCATACATTGCACTTACTGGGATCCGCGTTCAGCTGTATTATTTACAAAAGCAGAAATGCGTGATCCAGGATTTCATATTAGTGTGATTGCAGATGTTACCTGTGACATTAACGGAAGTATTCCTTCCACCACCCGAACTACCAACATTGAAGAAAAGTTTTATGGGTATAATCCAATGACGGAAGCGATAGAAGAACCTTTTGCACCCGGATGCATTACAGTGATGGCAATAGATAATTTACCATGTGAGTTGCCACGCGATGCATCAGAAGGTTTTGGCAAGCATTTATATGAAAGAGTGTTGCCTGCTTTGATGGAAAAAGACAGTGATTTAATTGAAAGAGCAACGATTGTTAAAGATGGTAAGCTCACCGAAAAATTTCAGTATCTGAAGGATTATGTGGAGTAATATTTACATCAACGAATTACGAATATATACGAATGTGCGAATTTGTAGATTCGGAATTCGTATTCGTAGATTTTTTTAAATCTTTACTGCATCATTAGCCGCTTTTAATTCCGCAATTGCATTGGAAGGATCAGGAGATGAAAAAACCGTGTTACCGGCAACCAGCACATCAGCACCAGCAGTAATTAATTCTCTTGCGTTATTAAAATCAACACCACCATCAATTTCAATTTTTGCTCCTGATTGTTTTTGTTGAATCAATTGTTTTAATTCTGCAATCTTGCTAAAAGTATTTTTAATAAACCGCTGTCCGCCAAAGCCTGGATTAACTGACATCATGCATACTAAATCAATATTTGCAATCACTTCTGAAAGCAATGCAACAGGAGTGTGAGGATTGATGGCAACTCCTGCTAATATTCCTAACTGACGCATTGTTTGAATAGTGCGGTGCAGATGTGTGCAAGCTTCATAATGAACTGAAATAATTGTAGCACCCGCATCAGCGAAAGCAGCTAAGTATTTATCGGATTCTACAATCATTAAATGAACGTCAAGCGGTTTGCGTGAATGTTTTTTAATGGCTTTTATAACCGGTAAACCAAATGAGATATTGGGAACAAAAACGCCATCCATCACATCAACATGAAACCAATCAGCTTTACTTTCATTAATCATTTTAATATCAAGCTGCAGGTTGGCAAAATCAGCTGACAATATGGAGGGTGCAATTATTACAGACATACTATAATGATTTGATGATTTGTTAATTTGATGATTTGATAATAACCTTTGGAAGTTTTGATATCACAAAGATATAAGGTGAAGGTTTACCGTTATCTTATCAGATTAAATGGAAAAGTATTTAATGCACAGTTAACCACTAACAGGTAATTTGTTTTGCCCGTGAGTATGCTCTTTGCTTCTTATAATTTTATGACGGGTGGTATAAAAAAAGAAGATGAGCAGCACAGCAAAATATCCGGCAAAAGCCCAGGTGTAAAGATGTTTCCACTCATAAAGAAAACGGTGGATCATAATGTTTAATGAAAGAGAACAAAGTGATAAAGAAATAAATACCCAGGCGACTTGCCTGTCATTTAAACCAAGATAAGCAAGGCAATGTGTGGTATGATCCTTACCTCCAATAAAAGGTGATTTTTTCTTTGCCATACGGTTGACAACAACCACTGTGGTATCCAATATCGGTAAAATAAAGGTCATCACTGCATTCGAAATTAATTTGCCTTGCGCAGGATTTCCTAAAGCATAAGGATCGTTCCAGAAATAAATAATACCCATCGTAGCAAGAAAAGCACCTAAAAACTGACTACCAGTGTCACCCATAAACATGCTTGAAGGATGCCAGTTATAATAGAGAAATGCAAGCAGCGATGCAAGTACACCCATCAAAGCAAGCAAATGCATATTGTTAAAATCGTGATGAAACATGATGACATAAATTGTATTGAGCACAATACCGATAGCAACTATGGTAGTGATGCCATCCATATTGTCAAGCATATTAATTGAATTCATAATGCCTACAACCCAAAAAATAGTTAGCACGTAATCAATAAGCAGATTATGCGTTAAGTTAATATATACTCCGGATGCAATTAATATAACACCACATAAAAGCTGCACTCCGAATTTTAACAGTGGACGCGTATCATAAGCATCATCAGCCAGGCCAATTAAAAATCCTGCTGCACAGGTTAAAAGCAAACCGACAAAACCGAAATGATAGAGCCGTTGTGCAGGTTCAAAAAGAATAGAATAACAAGCCATTGAAAGAAGGAAGATGATGTAAAAAGTAATTCCACCTACAGAGGGTTTGCTTAAAGAGCCCCAGCGAATTACAGTTCCATCGGGTTGATTGCGTATGCCAAGTGTTTTAAAAAACCGGAGGAACAATCCATTAATGACTATTGAAAAAATTACTGCTACAATCAGAAAAATTGCGTAGATAATTAAGCTCTTGTAGTTATTTAATAATTCCAGCATTTAAAATAAGCCTAATGTTTAATGAGCCATTTTAAACAAATTACGAGTTTGTTTTAGTAATGGTAAAAATTTGTCTTTATCAGAGATGAGTGGGTTTTCAAATCCCCAATTAATATTTATGGTTTCATCATTCCAATGTATTCCACTTTCAGATTCTTTATTATAAAGACTTGTGCATTTGTAGAGAAATATTGTTTCGTCTTCCAAAGTTAAAAAACCATGCGCAAACCCTGGAGGTATCCACATCATTAATTTATTTGTTGAGGTTAAATCTTCAATAATATATTCACCATAAGTGGGAGAACCAACGCGTATATCAACAGCTACATCTCTAACGGCACCTTGTATTACACGCACCAATTTTCCTTGTTCATAAGGAGGATTCTGAAAATGCAACCCACGTAAAACTCCTTTGGATGAAAGCGATTGATTATCCTGATTAAAAATTTCGTTGATACCAATGTCTTTAAAAACTTTTGAATTAAATGACTCAAAAAAATAACCCCTTTCATCATGAAAAACATTTGGTTTTAATAACAGGGGACCCTGAATGTGATACTTTTTAATTTCCATTCACAGATTAACGTTTGCGCATAAATAAGCTCCTGACTTTGTCAAAAATGGTTTCGTTTTTATCTTCTTCTTCGTAATAACCATAGCCGTAACTATAACCATAGCCATAACCATATCCATAGCTGTAACCATAGCCATATCCATATTTTAATCTTGACATCTCAACTCCATTTAAGATGATGGATAAATTTTTAACCTTATTCTCCGTCATCAGCTTATTAATTTGAGTGATAAACATTTTACGTGAATAATTAGCACGCAAAATATAAATCGGATAATCAGCTTTCTGAATTATAGGAATTCCATCACTAACAATACCTACCGGTGGTGTATCAATAATAATGATTTCATAAATATTTCGCAGGTAATTTAAAAGTGCATCCATGTAAGGACTAATAATTAATTCAGCAGGGTTAGGAGGGATGGGGCCTGCAGTTATAAAATCAAGATTAGGTAAACCACTTTTGATAATACAATCTTCAGCCTTATCCTTTCCAATAAGCAAAGTACTTATGCCATGGTTATTCTCCACATTAAATCCTAAATGGATTTTCGGCTTGCGCATATCAAGATCGAGAATAACTACTTTTTTCCCTGAAAAGGCAATTACTCCTGCAAGATTAATAGCGTTAAAAGTTTTTCCTTCTCCTGAAATTGTAGAAGTAACAGCCATCACTTTAGATCCTGACTCAATAGAAATAAACTGAAGATTAGTACGGATGGAACGGAACGCTTCAGAGATTACCGACTTTGGATTTTTGTCAACCAGCAACTGTGATACCGGTATTTCACGTTTATATTTTGGTACAATACCAAGCAATGCTGCATCAGTATAAAATCCTATTTCTTCAAGCGCATTAATTTCATTGTAAAGTAAATATCTTACGACAATCAATCCGAAACTAAGAAGAAACCCTAGCATTAAACAAGTAGCAATTATCAGTGACCGGTTTGGTGAAACAGGCGATGATGATTCAAATGCTTCTTCAAGTATGATATGTTGCGGCACATAGCCAGCCCTGTCAATTGAAAATTCAGCTTTCTTTTCTAACAGTAATGAATAAAATTTTTCATTGATAGAAAACAATCTCTGTAGCCTTGCAAATTCTGCCTGCTGACCAGGAATTTTTCCAAACCTTTCTTCATAACCGCTTATCCTGCTATACAATTCTTTCTTCTGTGAGGTAAGTTTATCCTGTTCGTTATCCAGTGTTCTGATCAATATCTCCTTTTGTGAATTGATCATACTGGTGAGGCTTTTATAAACCTCGCTTTCCTGTGTTGCCTGTAATGATACCTGATCACGTTGTTCAGTTAATTGCTGAAGTTTGGAAAGCTGCTGTTGTATTAAGGAGTTATCTACTTTGCCTGATAAAGTAAGTATTAAGCTTGAGATGTCAGTATTGTGGATTATCTCTTTGCGTAATTTTTCCAAGAGATTATATTCAAAATCCAAAACGTATGATTGAGTTTGCAGCTCCTGTATTTCGCGATTTACATCTGTAGCTGCAGATGTTGGATCTAAAATTTTATTGCTTTTTTTAAACTGTTCAATCTGGTTTTCAGAACTGCTGAGATCCATATTGATCTGCATAATAGTATTGTCAATAAAATCTAAAATTCTATTGGCTACTTCTGCATTTTTTTCTACATCATACTTATTGAATTCAGCCGCTATTCCATTCACAATATCTGCAGCTTTGCGCGAATTTTTATCCCTGTATTTAATTGCAATGGTATTGGCTTCCAGGTTTAATGGTAACACATTTAATCCGTTATACACTTCACGTGTCAGCTGTGCATTAGTGGAAAGAATAAAGTAATATACATTGTGTTTTATTTCTTTTTGAAGATTATTGATGGAGACATAATCGTTAATGTCAATTTTAAAATCAGCCATGCCAAGCCTTATCCAATCCGCTATTTTGTAGCGTTCAACCTTTTTAACATTATTAATGTCAAAATAAGTCAGGGATAGATGACCGGCATCAGGAAAATCAATCAAGAATTTTTTTCCAAACACAATTGAATCTTTAATAATCGCTTCAACATGAAAGGGTGCTTGTTTATATAGCTCATTTTCCAAAACAGTACCTTTAGCAAAATAGCGTACCTCAAGAGGTAATTTGGCTATAGCGCGCTCTATAATTACATTAGAACGTATAAGTTCAATATCACCAGCCACTAAATTTTGATTGGCATCAAAGAGTCCTGTTTTAGAACTACCTAAAATAATATTGGCTTTGTTTTCGGTGGCGAGTTTTATTGTGGTGCTTGCCTCATACACAGGAGCTGTGTAGCGGAGAATAAGCAAAGCAATAAGAAGTGATACAGTTAAAAAAACAAAAAACCATAGTGCATTTTTGCGCGATATGGTAACAAAAAGCTTAAAATCAAAATCCTCGTTAAGAGGCGTTATCTTTTTTTTGGGCATTCGATCTTTAAAACTTTATTGCCCCATTACCAGAAGCAATGGTATAAATAAGCAATAAGCTGGTGATAATTCCTACTATCGGAGTAATCTGTGCCAGAATCTCCTGCGAAATTCTTGGAACTGGTTCCACATAAATTATATCATTGGCCTGCAGCATCAGGTTGCTTTGTTTCATACCTTCCACAGTGCTTAAGTCAATCAACATTACCTGTGGATTGCGCGTATCTCCGCGAATTAATTTTATTTTTTTTGCTTTACCTGTAACGGTAATTCCGCCAGCTAAAGCAAGTGCTTCTATTACTGTGGTATTTTCATTCTCAATACTTATCACTCTTCCTGTTCCTCCGGCACCCGGAAAAACGAGCACTCTTCTGTTTACTACTCTTAAAACTACAAACGGTTTGTTATAGTAAGTGGCATATTGTTGTTCCAGTAATTTTTCAGCTTCACGCACTGTAAGTCCTGAAATTTTTATCTTTCCGATGATAGGCAATTTTACCTGTCCATCAGGTTCAACCGGAAATTGAATGGCTCCGTTATAGGAATTAAAGTTAACATTGCTTGTTCCTCCACCTGAAACTGCACCAAGGTTTGTAGTAAGATCAATTAATTTAAAACCGTCATTGGTGTAAACACTGAATCCTACTATATCATTTGGTGCAATCCTGTATTCCACATTCCCTATTGTCTGATCAACAGTATAGGAGTAATCACGCGGTGTTTTAAACATTACACTGGAACTAAGATTACATGCTGAAAGCAAGAAACAAAAGCTGACAAACAAGAGTAGTTTTTTCATATAATTTCGAGAGGTGTTTTTAAGCGCGTCAAAAGTAAACATTTTTTGAGATGAGAATTTTTAGTCTGTTAAGAGCAACTGATGATAAAGATTTCGGGTATCATTAACCAATCGCTGATAATGAAAACGATCTTTAACAAATTTTTCTCCTGCTAATCCAAAATCATTCCGTAATTCAGAACTCTCCACCATCTTTTTCAAATTTGCTGCAAACGATTCGATATCACCGGAAGGTGATAATAATGCAGAGTTAGCTGGATTTAGAATATCCTTTATTCCTCCTACATCGGTTGTAACAATTGGTTTCGCTCCTGCCTGTGCTTCAATTAAGCTTACCGGGGTTCCTTCGTTTAATGATGTGAGTGCAACTATATCCAGTCCTGCAATTGCCCATTCAATATTTTTTATCCAGGAAGTAAAAATTACGTTTGAATCCGATTTCAAATTATTGCTTTCACAATATTTTAATCCAAGTTCATTGCAATAATTTTCAATTCGCAATCTGTCTTCTCCATCACCAATAATTACAGCTTTTATTTTTTGTGAAGAAGAAGAAAGCACATTTTTAAACGCATTTAAAAACAATTGATGATTTTTAACAGGAACCAGCCGTCCGATTATTCCAATCAAAATTTCAGCAGGAAGAATCTGATATTGCTCACGAAATGATTTCCTGTTTTCTTCACGATGATGATAAAAACGTTCGAGATCAAATCCAAGTGGTATCACTACAATTTTTTTTTCATCGCCCAACTTAAAATCATTTACTAATTCTCTTTTCTGTAATTCACTGATGGCAATTATGCGAGAGCTTTTTCTTGCTAAGTATTTTTCTATTGCTAAAAATATTTTTGTTTTTAAAGGACTAAAATAAGAGTGAAAAACATGGCCATGAAACGTATGAAGGATTACCGGAACCTTTGCATGAATTGCTGCCAGCCTGCCAACCGTTCCCGCTTTTGCTGCATGTGTATGAACTATGTCGGGCTTAAATTCTTTTATTATTTTTCTGATATGCTGGTAAGTTTTCCTGTCACTGCTGAAATTAATTGCTCTTCTCATTTCAGGAATGTACATTGGCTTGAGTCCCATTTGTTCAACGATAAACTCTGAACTTTCTTCCGTTTCATCCTTCATACCTGCTACCAATAATGTTTCAAATTCCGGTGCAAGGTATTTGCTCAGGTAAGCAGCATTATAGGTGGGCCCTCCTAAATTCAAACGGTTAATTATGCGAAGCACTTTTGGCATTTGTGATTTAGGATTTCAGAATTTGGGATGTTGGGATTTACTTTTCATGAAATCATATTTTTATTTTTTTTTAATTATTAAATCCTAAATTGAAAAATCCTAAATCATATATTTCTTCCACCAATATTGAAAAACCACCAATCCCCATATCCGGGCATGTATCTCTCCGGGATTCTTAGAGAAGAGTTGTTGCTTAAGTTTTCTGATTTCTGTTATATTAAAAATTCCTTGCTCAATAATAAAATCATCTTGTAGCAAATCATTAGTGATCAGGTTTTTTAATTCTGTCTGAAACCAGCGAAGCAAAGGAACTTCGAAACCTTTTTTAGGACGATTATATAATTCAACAGGCAGCAATTTTTGAAATGCATCACGAACAATTTTCTTTTGCGATGTTGCATCAATCTTATAAGATGCTGGTAATGAAAAAGCGAAATCAACTACTTTGAAATCCAAAAAAGGATTCCTTACTTCCAGACTATTTGCCATTGACATCTGGTCAACTTTCACAAGCATATCTCCAACCAAAACCAATTGCATATCGGTTAATAAAACTTCGTTGAAATCACTGTCATCAAAAATATGTTGCAATATATTTTTCTTTCTGGAATGATATTCCTCATCGCCATCTAACCATTTTTCTTTAAACAAAAGCTTAGCTTCGTTCTCATTCACAAAACTGCACCATCTCCAGTAACGTTCTTTCGCATTTAATTTACTTCCTTCTGCAAACCGGTGTATCTGCCTAACACGGTTTGAAATCTTAGAACTTCGTGAACCTTCAAACAAGGAAATAACTGGCGAAGTAGCTGTCAACATAGCGCGCTGAAGTTTTTTGTTACGCACTATCCACTCAGCTTTATGTTTATTATAACCTGCAAAAAGTTCATCTGCTCCATCGCCACTCAGTGCCACGGTTACATGTTTGCGTGTTTGCTTACTTAAAAGGTTTACTGCAAGTGCTGATGAATCAGCAAATGGTTCGTCAAGATAATCCAGAGATGTAAACAAACTTTCATAAAGATCATTGGTTGAAAGTTTAAAAACAGTATGATTGGTTTTATACTTTTTTGCTACTAACTCTGCAAATTCCGTTTCATCAAAAGTCGGTTCATCTTTAAATCCAATTGAAAAAGTATTCAGTTGCTTTACATGCCTGGATGCAAGGGCAACAATTACAGAGGAATCAACTCCACCACTGAGAAAAGCCCCAACGGGAACATCAGCAATCAATCTTCGTTGCACAGCCTGATCCATTAAATGAACAAGTTGCTTTTGGCTTTCCTTGTAATTTTCAGCATGTAAATTTTCTTCTGACTTGTAAGGTATATTGTACCAGGTTTTTTTCTGAATGGATTTATTTTTTAAATCAATTAAAAGATAGCTGCCAGGTTGAAGCTTGTCTACATTTTTAAAAATGCTGTTTGGAGATGGGATGTAATTAAGCTGGAAATAACTGAACAAAGAAGTTTTATCCAACTCACGTGGAATACCCATGGTCATAAGTGCTTTCATTTCAGAAGCAAAGAAAAATTTATCTGTATCATGATAATATAATAATGGCTTAACCCCAACTCTGTCACGCGCTATAAATAAAGTTTGTTCTTCTTCATCATATATAGCCAATGCAAAAAAACCATTCACATGTTCGAGACACTTTTGTCCATTGCGTATATAAAGCTGAAGTAACACTTCGGTATCGCTATGTGTTCGGAATGAAATGCCTGACTGCGATAGATTTTCGCGATGCTCTGTATAATTAAAAAACTCTCCATTAAAAATAATAGTGTAACGACCTGACGCATCATGCATTGGCTGCGAAGCACCCTTGCTCGTATCTATAACCGAAAGTCTTCGATGTCCTAAAGCTACCTGTTGATGAATATAAATACCGCCATCATCAGGTCCGCGCAGTTGCAGACAACGTGTTGCTGATTCAATTTTATTTAAAAAAGAATTTCCTTTTTCTGAAAATGCTGCAATGCCAGCTATGCCACACATGCCCCAAAAATATGCAATTGAAAATGGATGCAGTTGGGAGCATCAATTTAAAACTGACATGCTTATTTAATAAAAATAAATCCGCTTAAAAAAAATCTGCGTTTCGCCAAAAAAAACCTGAAACATTAATTGATATAAAGAATCTGTTCCTGATGGAGTAACAGCATTTACACTTGATATTGACTGCTCCAGATACAGAGCATGACAGACTTCAAGCAAAGACTTACATTTAAAATTAAAACTGAAGTAAGTAAAGTAAACGATCTTTATCAGGAAAGAGAATAATTAAAAAGTATATTCAAAAACATTTCCTTTTCTGTTCATAAAATGTTTGATGTTAACACAAAGTACTGGTATCTGTAATTCGTTGGCTACAAGTTTTTGTTCATCAACACCCATAATATAATCAGTAATATTTGTTTCAGGATCAATGGTGGTAACAAGCAAATCAGCATTAACCGTTTTGGCATGTTGCAACACTTCTTTGTATTTAGAAGTAGAATACGTTCCGGTTTCAACAAAAGAAATATTATTATCTCTTAAAAAAGCTTTGAAATACTGAAGGTTATTATCAATCTTGTTTTGAATAAAATTATCTTTTGCTTCCTGGGCAACAAGATAAAAAGCAGCATTGAATTTTTCATTTAATGTTTGTAACAGAGGAAGCATTTGTTTTACCTCGCGGGTAAAATCAACAGGAACGAGAATTTTTTTAACAGGCGCATAAGGTTTTTGCTGCACCACAATATAGGGTGTTTCAGAATTGGTGATAACCTTCATTGCACGACTGCCAATAATACGTTGCATGCCTGTAATGCCATGTGTACCCATCACAATCAAGCCTGCTTCCACCTCTGCAGCAGTACTGCCTATCTCATCAAAAATATTTCCAGGCTTTACAAGTGTTTCTAAAGAAGCGCTTGTTTGTGCTTTATATTTTTGTAAAAGAAGATTAAGCTTCTCATTAGCTTCGTTAAAATTTTTATCAGATGCAATTACATGAAATACAATAATGTTATTTACTCCAAGTACATCCGTTAAACCGATTGCATATTTCATGGCATTTTCAGTGACAGGAGTAAAATCAATAGGAACAAGAATTTTCATAGATTGATAAATGAGTTTGCAAAGATTATAAAATAATTCATTTTTAGCTAAATGATTTGATCATGCATAGTGATAATTCAAATATTAATAAGACAAAGTGAGTTGTAAAAAAGGTCAATAAAAAGTTGGGGTATTAATGCTCTTTCTAAGCAGCAATTGCAAGATATTTTTTTACGGCACCTCTCAATTGATCAAGTGTAAATGGTTTGCTCAGCCATTCATCAGCAGGAACTTTTTCTGATAATGTTTCCCGATGTTCTACTAATCCGGTTACAACTATTACAGGTATATGTTTTGTGATCGGGTTGTTTTTAATAAACTGAACAAATGCAAATCCATCCGGTTCAGGCAGGTAAAGATCAGTGATAACGAGGCTTAGATTTTCTGAAGCCAGAAATTGTTTTGCATCGTTTACATTATCTGCTTTTAATACTTCAATTCCAATATTCTCAAGCACAGTGGACATTGCTTCAAGCATGAAATGTTCATCTTCAACAATTAAGATTTTCATATTGTGTTATTAAATTTCAGATCAAACATACTTAATTTTTTATTTTTTTTAAACATATACTTACATTTTTTCAGTTAATTTTATAATTCATTTATTTCATTTTTTTCTCTGCAGGGTCAATGTACACAAGATTATTCAACTCCGCAATTGTTTTCACATTTCCAAATCTTATCTCTGCCTTGTCTTCTTTTATCTGCTCCACTATACCAATTACTCTTCCATTACGGAGACGAACAGTACTTCCGCGTTTTATATTTATACGATTAGCTTTTAATATTTCCTCCTGTTTTAATTCTTCTTTTGCAGTGAGAATTTTTTTGCGGTCGTTAAGTGAAGCATTGTATTTGTTAAGTACTTCATTTTTATTCTTCGCTAATTTCCATTCATGTACAAACTTTTTAAATTTTTCTTCCAGTTGATTCATCACACGTAATTCTTTCTGACGGATTCGTTCTGATTGTTCAAGATGCTTTTCTTCCTGTGTGCTTAAATTTTTCTGGTAACGCTGCATCATTTCGTGCAAACGTTTTTCATTTGTTTTGCTTTCTGCAAGAATGCGGTTCAACTCACCTTTTTCCAGTTCCATTTTATTGAGCGTTTGCTCAAGGAGTAAACTATTACTCTTTACTTTTTTCTTTGCTTTTTTAATAACATGAAATGGCAAACCACTTCTTTCAGCAACAACAAAAGTGTAAGAACTTCCCGGCTTACCCATTTCCAAACGAAATTGCGGTTCCAGTTTTTTTGCATCAAATGCCATCGAGCCATTTATAATTCCAGGCGTACGATCAGCCAGCACTTTCAAGTTCATGTAATGCGTAGTGATGATTCCAAAAGCTTTTCGCTGATTTAATTCTTCTAAGATTGCTTCTGCCAAGGCTCCTCCTAAATCAGGATCGGTTCCTGTACCGAATTCATCAATAAGAAATAAAGTATCAGCACCCGCCCGTTGTAAAAACATTCGCATGTGCTTCAACCGTGAGCTGTAAGTACTCAGCTCAAACTCCAATGATTGTGAATCTCCTATATCAACCATGATATTTTTGAAAAAACCAAACCGGCTGTTTTCATCTGTAGTTGTCAGCAAACCACTCTGTAACATCATCTGCAATAAGCCTACAGTTTTCATGCACACCGTTTTGCCTCCTGCATTCGGCCCGCTGATTACAAGGATGCGTTGTGTATCATCCAATTTTAAATCAAACGGAATAGTTGCTTTGCCTGATAGTTTATTAAAAAGATAGAGTAGGGGATGACGTGCTTCGCGTAAATCAATATGAGGATTTGAATTAACAAACGGAAGTGACGCATTCAGTTTCAGAGCTAATCTTCCTTTTGCTGCTGTAAAATCAAAGTATGCAATGTGTCCAGCATATTGAGAAATAGTTAAATGATACTTCCGGAGATTTTCAGTTAACTCTTTCAGTATTCGAAAAATTTCCTGTTGTTCTTCCGCTGCTAACTCGTATAAATGATTATTGATAGAAATTGTTTCTTCCGGTTCAATGTAACAGGTTTTTCCTGTGGCTGATAAATCATGAATGATACCTTTAGCGCTTCTTTTATGTTCTGCAAGAATTGAAATCACTCTTCGTCCGTTTTTCCAGCTTTCTTCAGCATCTGTTAACCAGCCATTCTTGCGGTATTTATTCATTACAGAATTATAAACCTGATCGGATTCTGTGCGTTTACGCGAAATAGTTTTACGTATAGCTGAAAGCTCAGGCGAGGCATTGCTTCGTACAACACCGGTATCATCCAAAACATTTTCTATTTCTTTAATTATTGCAGGTTCAAATACTGTATCAACAATTATCTTTTGCAACAACAAATATTTCTCTTCCCTTGCTTTGAAAAAATCAAAAATGTTTTTCATGATCACAGTTGTTTTGTACAACTGCATAAACTGTTGTGCATTTAAAACTGAATTGCGTATGCTTAACAACTTTAATTCCTGTGACACATCAGGATAACCTTCGATCTGTAATGGCTCCGCATTAGAAATGATTTTTCTGAATTCTTCTGTCTGTTCAAGTAAGGTAACTGCTTCAGAAAAATCGGCAGTAGGTTTCAGTTGTTGTGCTAATTTTTTTCCTGCCAACCCAATACATTCTTCTTCAAGCAACTGCCTTATCTTTTCAAATTCACTAACCAGCAAAGAATTGAGAGGAAATATTTTCATAACATCTACGAATACGAATAGCGTACGAATATACGAATGGTGCGCGCAAGCATTGGTATATTCGTTTTGATTCGCATTGACGTAAATCTTTTTATTCACATCTTTTTAAAAGTTAATGCCACACTGATTAATCCCTTTAATTTTACGCACTTAAAATATTTCTCCTATGGCTGATATTGCCTATCTTAAAAAATTTGCTACACAGGTACGCAGAGATATACTCCAAATGGTTCATGGTCCACAAAGCGGTCATCCGGGCGGTTCACTTGGCTGCACAGATTTTTTTACTGTGATGTATAACGAAATTCTGCATCATAGAAATAACCCTTTTAACATGGATGGTGTAGATGAAGATTTATTTTTTCTAAGCAATGGACACATTTCTCCTGTTTGGTACAGTGTGCTTGCCCGGACTGGTTATTTTGATGTAAAAGAGCTTGCAACCTTTCGTAAAATCAATTCACGTTTGCAGGGACATCCTGCCACGCATGAAGGTTTGCCTGGAATCCGTGTTGCATCAGGATCATTAGGACAAGGGTTATCAGTTGCTGTTGGAGCTGCACACGCCAAGAAATTAAACAACGATAATTTTTTAGTTTATAGCTTGCATGGTGATGGAGAACTGCAGGAAGGACAAATTTGGGAAGCTGTGATGTATGCTGCCGCAAAAAAAGTCGATAATCTGATTTCAACGGTTGACGTAAATGGTCAGCAGATTGATGGCGCAACAAAAGATGTTTTACCAATTGGCGATTTGAAACCTAAGTGGGAAGCATTTGGATGGATGGTATTGGAAATGGATGGAAATAATCTGGAAGAAGTGTTGAATACTTTAAATCATGCAAAAACGTTAACAGGAAAAGGACAGCCAATTGTTATATTGATGAATACAATTATGGGATATGGAGTTGATTTTATGATGCACACACATAAGTGGCATGGTGTAGCTCCTAACAATGAACAGCTTGAAACAGCACTTGCACAATTAGAAGAATCGCTTGGTGATTATTAAAACTGAAAAAATGAATTGTTTAAACGCAAAGACGCATAGGCGCGAAGATTTACTTTGCGTCTTTGCGTCTTTGCGTTTCATTTTTTTTTTAGTTTTAATTAATTTATTTTTTCATTCTTCCGATGGTTTTTCTCAAACATCAGTAAAACAAAAGAAGCAACTCACTCGAATTCTTTTTTTATTCGATGCTTCGCAAAGCATGTATGCAAAGTGGGAGACAAATACCAAGTTTGAAATTGCGAAAAAATTATTGGGTGAGATGGTGGATAGTCTTCAACCGATTGATGATCTGGAATTAGCGTTGAGAGTATATGGTCATACCAAACGTTATCCTCCGCAGGATTGTGATGACACACGATTGGAGGTTCCGTTTGGAAAGCAAAATGGTTTTCATATTAAAAAACGTTTAAGTGAAATTAGTCCTAGCGGAACCACACCTATCGCACGTTCTCTTGAAGAGAGTGGAAAGGATTTTCCACAAACACCTGCACGAAATATTATCATTTTAATTACAGATGGAATTGAAGAATGTAATGGTGACCCATGTGCAGTTTCTGCTGCTTTACAGAAAAAGGGGATCGCTCTCAAACCTTTTGTAATTGGATTAGGTGTGAATAAAGATTTTTTAAAATTTTTTGAATGCGTGGGAACTTATTTTGATGCTGCTGACGAAACTTCTTTTAAAAACATTTTGAATGTTGTAATAACACAAGCACTCAACAACACTACTGTACAGGTTAATTTGCTTGACACATATCATAAACCAACCGAAACAAATGTTGGAATGACTTTTTATGATGAATTCACCGGAGCCATCCGTTATGATTTTGTGCATACAATGAATGGAATGGGTTTGCCCGATACGCTGCAAATTGATCCTTTAGGAAAATACCGGATTGTTGTTCATACAATTCCTTCTGTAGAAAAAGATAGCGTAACTCTCAACATGGGTAAGCATAATATCATTGGTATTTCAACTCCGCAGGGTGATCTGAATTTAAAGCTCGAAGGAAGTTATGATTACAAAAAGCTGCAATGCATCATTCGCAAACATGATGAGATGCAAACATTAAATATCCAGGAATTTAATACCTCTGAACGATACCTTACCGGTAAATATGATCTGGAAATTCTTTCGTTACCAAGAATAAATTTAGAAAGCGTTGATATCAGTCAAAGTAAAACCACCAATGTACAAATTCCTAATCCAGGTATTGTAACATTGATTTCCAATGCTCCCGGTTACGGAGGAATTTATCTTGAAGAAAAAAATGAATTGAAGTTGATTTACACCTTGGCACAAAACAGTGTAAAGGAAACTGTAGTGTTGCAGCCCGGAGCGTACAGGGTTATATTCCGGCCGAAAAATTCTCAATTAGCACTTTATACAATTGATAAAAGTTTCAGGATAACATCCGGTAATAGTACATCGGTCACGATTAATTAAATTTGTAAGTATCAAATTCTTAAAAATGAGAAGTATAAAAGTTACAATTGATAATGAAAAAAATCTGGCATTGGCTAAAGACTTGCTTAACGCTATGAAGTTTGTTATTGAAGTCGAAGATTTGGATGAGAATGATCAAACAGTCAACGATGATTTCAAGTTATCACCAGAAATGCTTGCAGAAATAAAAAGAAGAAGAAAGGAGTTGCATGATAATCCAGATTTGGGTTTAACATTAGAAGAACTCGGAAGAGAAATACGAGTAAAGTATGGCTTTTAATTTTCGTATTCATGAATTAGCTAAGAAGGAGTTATATGAAAGCATCGAATGGTATGAAGCTAAAGCGGAAGGTTTAGGTAAGGATTTCTATATTGATGTGGAAAAAGAGTTTCGAAGAATAATTGCAAATCCATTTACATATCCTGAATATGAAGTTGTATTAAGAAAAGCAGTTTTGGTAGAATTTCCTTTCAATATCTTATTTGATTATAAAGATAACATTGTCTTTATCCATGCAGTTTTACATCATAAGCGAAGTAATAAAAATGTTTTGAAAAGAAAATTTAAGAATTAATCAGTCAATGAAAAAATATACTTACACTGAAAAAAAAGATACACGCTCAGGATTTGGTGCGGGATTGTTAGAGTTAGGAAGAAAGAATCCTAACATTGTTGCACTTTGTGCTGACTTAACAGGCTCTTTGAAAATGGATGCATTTGCAAAAGAATTCCCTGATCGGTTTTTCCAGGTTGGAATTGGAGAAGCAAACATGATGGGCATTGCAGCAGGACTAACCATAGGAGGTAAGATTCCATTCACAGGAACCTTTGCTAATTTTTCAACGGGACGTGTCTATGATCAGATACGCCAGAGCATTGCTTACTCGGGTAAGAATGTAAAAATTTGTGCATCACATGCCGGTGTTACGCTTGGCGAAGATGGAGCAACACACCAGATATTAGAAGACATTGGCATGATGCGTATGCTGCCGCACATGGTCGTGATTAATCCTTGTGATTACAATCAAACTAAAGCTGCAACCATTGCAATTGCAGAACATTATGGCCCGGTTTATTTGCGTTTCGGTCGTCCAACGGTTCCGGTTTTTACAGATCCAAATCAAAAATTTAAAATTGGTAAAGCAGTAATGATTAATGAAGGAACCGATGTATCAATTTTTGCAACCGGACATTTAGTGTGGAAAGCTATTGAAGCAGGAGAAATGCTTGCCGCAAAAGGAATTTCTGCAGAGATTATTAATATCCATACCATCAAACCATTGGATGAAAAAGCAATTCTCGATTCAGTGAGAAAAACACATTGTGTGGTGAGTGCTGAAGAGCATCAGCGCAACGGTGGATTGGGAGATGCTATTGCACAATTATTATCGCGCACACATCCAACGCCACAGGAATATGTAGCTGTTAATGATAGCTTTGGTGAAAGCGGACAGCCGGAAGAATTAATGGTGAAGTATGGATTGGATGCACATGCTATTGTTAAAGCTGTTGAAAAAGTTTTATCACGTAAAGTGCACGAGCCGGAAAAAGTTAATCCGTTTCATTAAACCATTTCATTTTTTTTCAGTCAATGGACATTGACTGAACTTTTACTCTTCTCCTTATTTAAATTTTTATATGGCTGAGTACAGCGATGGTGAGTTATTATTACAATTCAAAAATCCTGATGGAAATGCAAGGCACTATGCATTCAATCTGATTGTAAAAAAATACCAGCAGAAACTTTATTATCACATCCGCAAAATGGTGATTGATCACGATGACACGGATGATATACTGCAAAATGTTTTTATCAAAGTATGGAATAGCCTGGATGGATTTCGCGAAGACAGTCAGCTTTACACCTGGATTTATCGTATTGCAACCAATGAATGTTTAACTCATCTGAAAAATAAAAAGAAAAGATTTTTTCTGCCTATTGCAGATGTGGAGCACGAATTAAGTGATATGCTCAGCAGCAGTGATAATTTCAGTGCAGATAAATTGCAACTTAAATTACAACAGGCAATTTTAACATTACCTGAAAAACAAAGACTTGTATTTAACATGCGTTATTATGATGAGATTAAATATGAAGACATGTCAGAGATTTTAGGAACTTCGGTAGGCGCATTAAAGGCATCTTATCATCATGCAGTACAGAAAATTGAGAAATTTATTGTGGGTGATTAAACTTTATATGTTGTTTGCAATCTTAGATATAAGTAAAATGTGATGAGGTAATTAAATGATGATACAATAAAAATGACAAATACCTATTGACAATGAAAAATGATGATGAATTGAAAGATGCACCGGGATTGAGAGGGATGAAAAGAGAAAATCCATTTACAGTTCCTCATGGATATTTTGATTCTTTGAGTTCCAGGATTCAGGATCGGATAAATGCTCCTCAAGCAATAAGTATTTGGGAAAAATTATTGCTTCCTTTACAACGCCCTGCTTTTGCTTATGTCACCATAACAATTGCAATGTTAATTTGTGCAAGTGTTTATTTTACTCAAAAGAAAAATAACGTTGCAACACCACAAGTTGCAGAGGTAAATATTACTGCAGATGATATATACAACTCAGGCATTATATATGAATATGATGAAAACACCTTGACAGAAGTTTTAGCTGCTAATACATCTACAAAACAATCATCAACTGAATTAGAAGATTACCTGATTGATATAAACACTGATGAATCAGATTTAATAAATGAATTATAAAAATACAATTTTGCTATACATCAATTCAACAATACAATTCAAAATGCTATGAAAAAGATAATATTATTTCTCCCCCTCTTATTTTGCTTAACCTGGATTACACTTCCGGCACAACGTCCTGGTCCGCCACCACGCGACCGTATGATGGATAGGGGAGATCGCAAAGAGCAAATTGAATCCATGAAAATTGCTTTCATCACTAAGAAGTTAGATCTCACACCTGATGAAGCAAAACGTTTCTGGCCTGTTTACAATCAATATACTGATGAGCTTCAGGGATTACGTAAAGATCGCAGAGAGCGTAACCGTGATGCGCGTGAAGATTTGGATAAACTTGGTGATAAAGAAGTTGAAAAATTAGTGGATGATGAAATTATTTTTCGTCAGCAGGAGATAGATGTGATAAAAAAATATCATGCTCAGTTTAAATCTGTGTTGCCAATTAAGAAAGTAGCAAGGCTATATCGTGCTGAAGAAGAATTTAAGCGCGAGTTGCTGGAAAGAATAAGAGACAGGAAAGAAGACAGGAGACCATAATCGTTTTTGGAATGAAAAATTTATAGAATTATTTTTCTAGGGTTATAAATGTTTTACGACAAATCCGTTTTTCGATAAGACCAAAGTTGGGAATCAGCCGTCCAAAGCGCATTTAAATGTTGCATTAAAAAATTTCTCTACATTAGGCGCCTAAACCTCAATAAAAAATATGACTGAAATACAAAAAGGACACCCTAAAGGATTATATGTGTTATTTATTACTGAAATGTGGGAACGCTTTTCTTACTACGGTATGCGTGCAATATTTATACTTTTTATGGGAAAAGCATTGCTGTTTGACAAAACGCTTTCCTCACAGATTTATGGAAGCTATACCGGATTAGTATATCTAACTCCGCTGATAGGCGGTTATGTAGCTGACCGGTATTGGGGTAACCGTAAATCAATAATTTTTGGCGGATTGATAATGGCTGTGGGACAATTTCTAATGTTTTTGTCGGGATCGTTTTATCAAGCCATTGATACAGCAACTTTTTTAATGTATGGAGGATTGGGCTTACTGATTTTCGGAAATGGTTTTTTTAAACCCAATATTTCCACTATGGTAGGGCAGCTTTATCCTCCCGGAGATAAACGTGTTGATTCTGCATTCACTATATTTTATATGGGAATAAACTTAGGTGCTTTCATCGCTCCATTGTTATGCGGTTATCTTGGCGACACAGGCAATGCCGCAGATTTCAAATGGGGATTTTTAGCTGCATGCATAGGTATGTTATTAAGTGTGGCATTATTTGTCTGGTTAAAAAACAAATACATTGTTACCCCGGAAGGAGTGCAAATTGGAGATAAACCAAACAACGCAAGGCAAAAACAGGACATTGACACGCTGGCTGAAGCTAAAACCGAATTTCCTGTTAAATTTTTTGCAATTTGGGGTGGGATAGCGATTGTACTATTCTTAGTGTTTTTTTATGGTGTTGGTTTTGATTTAATAGGCTCATCAATATTCTCCCTTGCAATTGGCGTTCCGGGTTTAATAATGAGTGATCCTTCATTATCTAAAACTGAACGGGACAGGATATGGGTAATTTATATTGCATGTTTTTTTGTAATCTTTTTCTGGAGTGCATTTGAGCAAGCTGGCGCATCACTCACCTATTTTGCTGAGGAGCAAACAGATCGTCATCTTTTTGGATACTTGATACCTGCTTCTTATTTTCAAGCTATCAATGCAGTGGCGATAGTGATTTTTGCACCACTATTTGCTTTGCTATGGACATTTCTTGGTAAAAAAAATCTGGAACCACCATCTCCATTTAAGCAAGCGATGGGACTGTTTTTATTAGCTATCGGATACCTTGTAATAGCGTTTGGTGTAAAAGGTTTAGCCCCGGGCATAAAGGTTTCGATGATGTGGCTCACAGCATTATACACTATTCACACTTTTGGAGAGTTATGTCTTTCGCCAATAGGTTTGTCAATGGTAAACAAATTAGCCCCCGTAAAATTTGCATCACTGTTAATGGGAGTTTGGTTCCTGGCTAATGCTACTGCCAATAAATTTGCCGGGCAGTTAAGTGCATTATATCCAGAAACAGTTATTCCTGTTGAGGTTGTAGATAATATCAGCATGAAAAAACATATTACTCTAATAAAAGAAAACAGCAAGCTCGAAGAATACAAGGGTAAAAAAGTTTATCTCATGGAGATGATTGACTTTTCAGTGATAAAAGATGAAAATGAAAAGAAAGATGCTGTAATAGCCGTGGAGACTGCTGGCATTGTTAAAGAAAAATCATTTGTCGGAATCAGAATCGGGAATTTGTATGATTTCTTTATGATATTCGTTTTCATGGCGGGCATTGCATCCTTCATTTTATTTGGAATTGCAACTAAGTTAGTAAAAATGATGCACGGGGTTAGATAAATTATAGTAGTGTTGGGTTTACTCTGTTCGGTATAAAAGTCACAAACAAAACTATAAACCTTAAACAGTCCTGTTTTCAGGAACAAGTGTGGTTGGTTAGACAATTCGTTGTTTCAAACAGCTATCATTAATTAAGCAACCAAGTATGTTTCGTAGCTTTGGTGGGTATTCCGAATCATTATCGGTTGCTTAGTACACTTTTCAGCAGCAGTATTTGTACTATTATTCATCATTGTTAAAACCGTTTTCGCAATTAATCTGATAACACTTATTGGGGTGGTATATTTATGATATTTTGTATTTAAAAGCAGGAAGTGGGGAGTAAAGTATCCGATGGTCAATTAGAGGTAATGAGACTTCTCGCGACTCCCTACTCACTACTTATAATCTCCAAGCTCCCTTCTTTAATAAAACTTTTATTTTTACCCCCAGATGATTAACCCTGTTAACGTTATTGCACTTATTGCAGCGTACCTGTTGGGTTCTATTCCTTCTGCAGTTTGGATTGGTAAAATTTTTTATGGCATTGATGTGCGTGAATATGGAAGCGGTAATGCAGGTGCAACAAATACCTTCAGGGTTTTAGGAAAAAAGGCAGGAATACCTGTTTTAATAATTGATGTATTGAAAGGATATATCGCTGTGCAGTTAGCCACATTAATTGGCAACTATTTACCGGGCACACAACAGTTTGTAAATTTTAAACTAACACTTGGAGTAGCTGCATTACTGGGACATATTTTTCCAATCTATGTAGGTTTCAGAGGCGGAAAAGGAGTGGCAACTTTACTTGGAATTTTAAGTGGTGTACATCCGCCTGCAGCATTGGTGTGTGCCGGTGTGTTTGCCATCACTTTTTTATTTACACGATATGTTTCTCTCAGTTCAATGATGTCTGCAATTGTTTTTCCTGTCATTATCATGTTTAGGTTTAACGAAACAATACCCAGCCTTAATGTGTTTTCAATGTTTGTTGCAGTGCTTGTACTCATCACTCACCAAAAAAATATTGAACGGCTTTTGAAAGGAAAAGAAAGTAAAGTGCAGTTTTTTAAGAAGAAGCTTTAAGGAATATTGCTTTATTGTTGAATTGCTGAATTGTTTTTAATCTTCGAAAATTTAGCAACAAAGGCAATTCATAACAATTCAGCAATGAGACAGTTTTTAGCTATTTACCAATTCAGCAATTCAATAATTTTCTAAATGTAAGATTTTTCATTTTTTGCATTGCTTTTTAATCATTTTATGTACTGTTTTTGCAACCGTGCTATTAAATACATCGTAGAAAATAGCGCTGAAAAAAGCAAAGTATTATGAAAAGAAAATTTATAATCGAATTAACATTGATCCTTTCAATGTTCTCAGGAATGGTTGTTATTGCTAAACCATTCAATTTAGGAAACGGAGATCACGGTCGTGCGAAAATGGCTGAAAGATATTTCCTGTCAAAGAATTATGATAAGGCAACTCCTTTGTTTGCACAATTAGTAAGCAATCATCCAAATAATTATAAGTATAATTATTACTATGGCGTGTGTCTGCTTATTACCAATAAGGATAAAGATAAAGCAGTAAAATATTTGGAATCAGCTGTGATGAAACCCAAAACACCTGATGAAATTTTTTACTATCTCGGTAAGGCTTATCATTTAAACTACATGTTTGATGAGGGTATTCGTGCCATTACAGAGTTTAATAATATCATTAAGCCAAAGCAAAGAATGAAATGGAACTCTGAAGAACCGCTTGAGTGGTGTTATAATGCCAAACGCATTTTAGATCACAGTAAAGATTCCATTATTACTGAAAAAACGGAAGTGCCTGCAACAGATTTCTATAGCAAATATGTTTTTACCGGTAACCGTGGAAAAATGCTTGCCATGCCGGAAAAATATCTCACCAAAGACATGGATGAGCAAAATCCTACTGTATTTCTCTCCGCTAATAACAAGGTGATGTATTATTCTGCCTACAATAAAGAAACATCAAGCCGTGATATTTTCCGTGTAGATAAGCAGCAGGATGAAAGTTGGGGAACACCTTATGCATTGGATGCAAATGTAAATTCCAAGCAGGATGAAATGTATCCAACCTGTTCACCTGATGGAAAAGTTTTATTCTTCAGTTCGCTTGGTCATCTGAGCACCGGTGGATTTGATTTGTACAAATCTGTTTTCAGTATGGCTGATAAAAAATGGTCACCTGCAGAAAATATGGCATCACCATATTCTTCTCCGTTTGATGATTTTTGTTTCGTTCCATCTGTAGATGATAAGGTTGCCTATTTCACATCATCCCGCGAAAGCGATTATAATAACCTGCTTGTTTGTAAAGTAGCATTTGATGGAAAACAAATACCGATTGAACTTAAAGGAGTATTTGCATGTATCGGTCAGCCTGATTTAAAAGGTGTGCATATTAATATCAATAGGACTCAAAACGATTCAGCCATTGCTGCACTTAATACTGATCCTAAAAGCGGAGCATACAATGTTATGTTACCAGGACCTGGTACTTATACATTTAAAATAGAAGCTGAAGGATTTAAACCCGCACAACAAACAGTTACTTTTTCTGAGTTTGGCGAAACCTATTTTGTACAGGAAATTTTCTTAAGCCGTAATGTGGATGGCACTGAAGATTTAGCAATAAACAATCTTAAAGCGGGCGATAATTGGGATACGGATATGACTGCTAAAGCAGACTCCAATTCTTTCAATACTATTACAATGGCTGACATTGGCGCAACAGGAAAGAATCTTTCTGATAAAGAACTTGAAGCACTTAACGATGCTATTAATAAAAGCAATACTCCTTCCAGCAACACATTAGGAATTGCAGCAACAAATGGTCTTGAATACCGTATTCAGATTGGTGCATTTAAAAAACAAACAGCGGATATAACCGAGAAAAACCTTTCGCACAGAACAAAAGAAGTGTTTTATGGACAGAAGGACACCGACTGGCACCGCTATTTTATCGGGCATATAGGATCAATGAAGCAGGCGCGTGAACTTGCAAAAATTGTTCGCAAAGCAGGATTTAAAGATGCTTATGTAGTTGCATTTAAGGAAGGAAATAATATTCCATTGCTGCAAGCAATTTCCGAGGAAGGGAATTAATTAATTCGGTTTATAGTTATTGTTGATCTCACATTCCTGTTGTAAACCGCGCCATTTTAATTTGAGTCTATCGTTTTATGTTTTTAAATACAGTAAAAAATAAATGATAATATTTATCGCCAGAAGAACTAAAATATCTCTAAAAAAAACGATTTAAAATTTCCGTCAGCATTTGCTCTGTTAATGGTTTTGATTCAAATCCACTGAGGGCGGAAATGTGTTTTGCTTTCGCTTTGTCAGCAGGGTTAAGTGAAGTGGTGAGCATGATAATTACAACCTTGGCTTTTTGAGATAGTGAAAGCTTATCATACTCTGCTAAAAACTCCCAGCCATTCATTTTTGGCATATTGATATCAAGAAAAATTAATTCAGGACATGTGGTTGTATTCCTAAGATACTTCAAAGCATCAATACCACTTTCTGCAACCTCTATCTTATGTGCTATTTCAGTTTCTTTTAAGATAATCTGGTGATAATAATTATCATCCTCATTATCATCAATCAACATTACACAATTCAATTTCGTTTTCATGATTCAAAGTTTTTAGGAATACTGAAATAAAATATAGTTCCCTTTCCGGGAGTTGAATCCACACTTATTTTTCCACCGTGCATTTCAATAATTTTTTTGCAGTGAGCCAGACCAATGCCTGAGCCGGGATATTGCTTTTGTGAATGTAGTTTTTGGAAAATTGTAAATATTCTATCGTAATATTCAGGTTCAATGCCTATGCCGTTATCTTTTACACTAAACAGCCATTCAATAATTTTATCCTCAGCAGCAATGTGAAGAATTAAAGGAATTTCTGGTCTTCTGAATTTAATCGCATTACTTAAAAGATTTTGAAATACAGAATGTAATTCAGGATAACCATTTATTACGGGAAGAAAATCAGCTTTAACCTCCGCTCCGCTTTGCCTGATTACTGCTGACATATCAGTTAATACTTCGTTTAAGATTCTATTGCAATCAATTTCTGTTCTATTGTTGTTATAACCGATTCTTGAATAATCAAGCACATCTTTAATAAGCATTTGCATACGGCCTGTAGCAGCACTTATGGTTGAAAGATATTTGTCAGCATTTACATCCAGTTTTCCTTTGTAGTGTCTCTCCAATAATTCAACATAATTAGAAATGGTTCTTAAAGGCTCTTGTAAATCATGAGAAGCGATGTATGCAAACTGTCCCAGTTCCTTATTTGAAAGAATTAGTTGTTCCGACATTTGATTGATTGCTGTTGCCACCTGTCCGATTTCATCATGCGAGAAAACAGTTGCACGTTCTTTTAAATTACCTGCTGCGATTTTTTTTGCTGCTTTATTAATCTCGTTTAATCCCCTGGATATATTCCGGCTTACAGTTATACTCATTATCAAACCTGAAATTTCAACAGTTAAAGCCACAAGGAATAATATTTTCAGAATAAGATTTTCTAACCATCGTGAACCTTCACCTAAAGTGTAAGAGAAGTTATCTTCCAGTTTTGTAAGTGCGAAATTGAGAGGGTCTATTTCATCTATAATAGAATCTATCTTTTGCTTAGAAGCTGTTGGCGAATTTATTTCCGAATGTAATTTTTCACCAATTGGAAAAAGGTTGGCGATAAGTGAATCACCGGCAGTCCATACAATGATTGCCTTTTTTATATAATAAACATTATGAAATCTTCTTAAAAGATTTATCATTCCATCAATATCATTTTCATGTACACGACCTTCTAAAAATCCCTGGCGTGCTATGTTAAGATCAGGATCAGGACGCAGCAGCTCGATACGTGTTTTATGATCTCCCATGGGAACCTGCATAAATTTTTGAAATGCAATGTAGTCCGCTTCATTATGGGTACTTGAATATTTTTCTAATTGGTAAACAGCGTCTTTCTGCGCCTTGCTCCATAAGCCTTCAGCACCTACCAATGCTCTTACAGAAGAGAGTGTGTGAATTGCAAACCAAAGTGTCATTAGTTCCAATGCTATTAACACGGCCATTGTACCCACGATGAAATAAAGTTTTTTAGTAATGGAAATGTCTTTCCATCGCCTGATTCGAAAAAAGTATTTCATACTCTTATTCTGTATATCTTCTCTCTTCAAAAAAAAATAATTGTGAAATCAAAACTAACAAATGAAAAGTGTAAAACAAATATCGCAATAAAATAATATTGGTAAACTGTTAGAGGAATTTATTCTGATAGGCGTTTTAATCACAGAATTCTTCACAGCTTATCTGTTAGGATGCGCCTAATTTTTAGCCACTAATTTTAAGAATTAACACAAACTCTTTTTGCCATACACAAATAATTAGTGCCAATTTGTATAATTGATGGCAAGTTGTTTTAGCCACTAATTTCAAGAATTAACACAAATCATTTTCCCATACACAAACCAATTAGTGACAATTTGTAGAAATGGTGGCAATCTGTTTTAACCACTATTTTTAAGAATTAACACAAACTCTTTTTGCCATACACAAACCAATTAGTGCCAATTTGTATAATTGGTGGCAAGATGTATTAGCCACTAATTTCGTATCATAAATCATTTTCCCATACACAAATAATTAGTGCCAATTTGTATAATTGGTGGCAAGTTGTTTTAGCCGCTAATTCAAGAATTAACACAAACTCATCTTGCCATTCACAAATAATTACTGCCAATTTGTATAATTGGTGGCAATCTGTTTTAACCACTAATTTCAAGAATTAACACAAACTCTTTTGCCATTCACAAACCAATTAGTGAGAATTTGTGTGATTCGTGGCAAGCTGCCTCGTAGCCTGCTAAAGTGTTATTCATTTAAAAAATAATTAGAAGATGAAAACGTTAATTGTAAGAATCAATGAAAAATAATTTAAGTATTACTTAATTGAATATTTATCAATATAAAAACTAAATCCTGCTTAATAAATTTTCTTTGTAACTGCTTCCGATTGGTAGCTTTTGTTTTTGCAACTCTACCTCGTTGCCTGCAATTGATTTGATGGAATCAAGATTGATGATGTAAGATTTATGTATGCGTGCAAACTCATTACCGGGAAGATTTGCTTCAAAAAATTTCATGGTGTGTAAAGTAACAATCATGCGTTCGCGTGTAAAAATCTTTACGTAATCTTTCATTCCTTCTATGTATTCAATATCAACAAATTTTATTTTGATGAGTTTCTGATCACTTTTCACAAACATGTAATCCACCCGTACTGTTGGTTTTTGAGCAGGAGCAACCGGTGCGGTATAACGTTCAATCACTTTATTCACGGCTTTCATAAAACGTTCCATGGAAATGGGCTTTACTAAGTAATCCCTTACATCAAGTTCATAACCCTGCACTGCATAATCAGGATAAGCAGTAGTTATAATTACAGCAGGTGCTTTTCGTAATGAGCGCAAAAAATCTATACCTGAAATAACAGGCATTGATATATCGAGAAACATTAAGTCAACAGGTTCGGTGTGCAACACTTCGAATGCTTCCAGGGCATTTGAACATTTTTTTAATAGTGTTAATTCGTTAATGTTGTTGATGTAACGTTCGATCACATCTTGTGCCAGTGGCTCATCATCCACAATAATACAGTTGAATTTATTCATTTTAGTTCAAGGTCTAAGTGTACACTATATTCTTCTTCTCCGTCTTTTATTTTTAATTCTGACTTTCCGCGATACATCAGCTCTAATCTTCTTTTAATGTTTGTAAGCCCGATACCATTGCTGCTTGGCACCATGTTGCCATCGTCCATTAATCCCTTGCTGTTAACGGCATCAAACTGCATCCGGTTATTTTCAATGTTGATATTGATTTTTACCCAGCCATCATTAAAGCGTTTATCCAGTCCATGCTTAAAACCATTCTCAATAAAATCAATAAGTAATAATGGAGCAATCTCCTGTCCGTTAATTGTTCCGTTCACACTATAATCTATTTTATAATTTTCAGGATAACGGATGCGCTGAAGCTCAATATAGTTGCTGATAAAATTTAATTCTTTTGCCAGAGGCACTGTGGCTTCATTACTTTGATACAATACATAACGCATAATATCAGAAAGCTTTAATACAACTTCTGAAGATTTGTTTGAATTCTTTAATGTAAGAGAATAAAGATTATTTAAAGTATTAAAAAGAAAGTGAGGATTTACCTGTGATTTTAATGCGTTCAATTCAAGCTGTAATTTTTCTTTTTGAAGGCGAAGTAATTCTGTTTGTGTAATAAAAGCAATGAGTGTATATTTTAATGCGTAAGTAAGCAGCAACACTATAACGCCTTCAAGCACATCATACATCGGAGTGATACGATGAACAAAACGTTGCATCAATTGTTGCAGCCAAGTTTGGGGAAGCGACTTTAACAAAGTATAATTGCAGTAAGAATATAGCATCACCAAAGACACTGTAATCAGAAAATATGGAATGTATTTTTTTTTATTCAGCAGCGATGGAACCAATACATACAAATGAAAATAAACCATTGGCATTTGTGTTACACAAACCACCAGGATATATAAAGCTGCATTCTTAAATCCCCATGGACCATATACATCATAGAAGCTGCGGAATAACCACACCGTCCAGAAAAATGCGTGCAGAATGATGCTTTTCATTCTTGCATTTGGCACCTTGCGTTCAAACTGTTGGATGAGATTCTCTATCATTGCTTTCAAATATACATCATTGTATTTCTGATAGTATTGCTTATCGTCAAAACGCTAATCATTAACGACTAAAATAATCAGGTATCCGACTTAGATTTTATATTCAGCATATATTCAGTTGGTCAGCAGTAAGCACATGTAAGTCTAAAAATTTTGTTAGCTTAAAAGTTCATTCATTTATTTGTAACATCTTAAAAATCACAATATGTTAAGAAAATTAATTATGCTATTAACCGCTGCGGTGTTATTCAGCGCTTTCATTTTATTACCAGGCGATAAAACAAAGAATGCCGGGATAGAAATTTCTTCGATGGATAAAACCGTTAATCCTAAAGATGATTTTTATCGTTATGCTAACGGAACATGGATTAAAAATAATCCTGTGCCTGCTGAAGAAGCGCGCTGGGGAAGTTTTGATGAGCTTAAAAAGCAAAATGATAATAAGCTGAAAGCAATTTTTGAAAATATTGCACAGGAGAGCAGCGCACCTACAGGAAGCAATCATCAAAAACTCCGTGATTTTTATCTGAGTGCCATGGATACAATTACAATTAACAAGCAAGGTATAAATCCCGTTAAGGATGAATTGGAAATGATCAATGCAATAAATAGTAATGACGGTTTGATGAATGCTGTAGCTGAATTACAAAGAAATGGTATCGGCACTATGTTTAGTTTTTATGTTACACGCGATATTAAAAAGAGTGATCAGTACATCAGCTATATCGGGCAGGGTGGATATCATTTACCTGATAAAGATTATTATCTGAAAGATGATGACAAGTCTAAAAAAATTCGTGAGGAGTATAAGAAACACATTGTAAAAATGTTTTCGTTAATGAAAGAGCAAAACACAGATGCAAAAGCAGATAAAGTTATTGCGATGGAAACAGCATTTGCAAAAGTGTGTAAGAGCCGGGTTGAACTTCGCGACCAGGAAAAAAATTATTTTAAATATTCAGTTGCTGATTTACAAACAATGACACCTGATATGAATTGGAATCTTTATTTCAAAAAAGAAGGAGCAGCGTCTATTGAAAATTTAGTAGTGAGGCAACCGGAATTTTTTAAAGCGCTCAATGGATTTTTTAATCAATATTCATTTGATGACTGGAAAACATATTTGACCTGGCACCTGATTAATAACACCAGCAACTTTTTGAGCAGTGATTTTGAGAAAGAAGATTTTTATTTCAATGACGGAGTATTGAATGGTGTTTCTCAAATGAAACCGCGATGGAAAGATGTGCTTGCATCAGCAGATGCTAACATTGGTGAAATAGTTGGTGAAGCTTATGTGGAAAAATATTTCAGTGCAGAATCGAAGCAGCGCGTTCAGCAAATGGTGAATTATATTTTACAGGTTTATCAGATCCGTATTCAAAATTTAGACTGGATGAGTGCTGAAACAAAAAAGAAAGCATTAGAGAAATTAAGCAAGTTCAACACAAAGTTTGGTTATACGGATAAATGGAAAGACTATAGTAAGCTGGAAATAAAACGTGATGCATACGCCACAAACGTAATGCGTTGCTCCCGTTTTTTATTTGATTACAATGTGAGCAAATTGGGCAAACCGGTTGATAAAACAGAATGGCAGATGTTGCCACACCAGATTAATGCATATTACGAGCCGACATTAAATGAAATAGTTTTTCCGGCAGCAATTATGCAACCTCCGTTTTTTTATGCTGATGCAGATGATGCTGTAAACTATGGAGCCATTGGTGCAGTCATTGGTCATGAGATATCACATGGTTTTGATGACCAGGGTTCTAAATATGATGGCAATGGAAATTTAAATAACTGGTGGACAGATGAAGACAGGTCACGGTTTAATGAACGTACACACAAAATTATTGAACAGTTTAATCAATACGAAGCTTTGCCCGGAGTAAATGTAAACGGACAATTAACCCTCGGAGAAAATATAGCTGACCTGGGAGGATTAAATGTTTCGTACCAGGCATACATGCTTTCTTTAAAGGGAAAACCAAAGGAAACGATCAATGGTTTCACTCCTGAGCAACGTTTTTTTCTTGCCTTTGCACAGGTTTGGAAAAGTAATTTCAAAGATGAATATCTGCGCAAAATGGTGATGACTAATCCTCATGCACCAGGTCCGTTCAGAGCAATTGCTGCTCCCTCAAATATGCCGGAGTTCTATCAGGCGTTTGATGTAAAAGTTGGTGATAAAATGTATCGTGACGAAAATGTACGTGCCAAAATATGGTAATAAATAGTTCACGGTTTACAGTTTGCAGTTTACAGTTACTTGCCAGAGTCAACCGTAAACTGCAAACTGTAAATTGCAAACTAATTCAATTTGATGTTGTTGGTTTTTCTTTAGCCGGGTGTTCTGTAATCAAACGGGCACCCGGTTTTATCTCTAAACTAAATCTGTTAATTATTTTTTGTGTGTTCACTTTTCAGCTGCATGGTGAAGAACAAAAAGTAGTTTACAATGCTACCCGTATTTTTACTCCTCCCCGTATTGATGGACAGCTGAATGACAGTTGCTGGAAATCAGCCGCTGTTGCAACCAGTTTTATTACCTATTCACCTGAATTTGGAAAGCCTGCTTCTTTACGAACAGAGGCACGCCTGGTATATGATGATAATGCGATTTATGTTTCTGCTTATTGTTATGATGATCATCCCGAAGGAATACGTAATCAATTAGGTGAACGTGAAAGTTATCCCGATGCAGATGTGTTCGCAGTTGGACTGGATACTTATGATGATGACATCAATGGCTACCGTTTTGAGTTGAGCGCAGCAAATGTGCAGGGAGATGTGCGTTTATCACAGAGTAATATTGCTGATAAAAACTGGGATGCTGTCTGGCATAGCCGTGTGAGTATTGTTAAGGATGGATGGATCGTTGAAATAAAAATTCCATTCTCTGCTATTCGTTTTCCTGAGAAAGCAGAACAACAATGGGGGCTTCAGTTTGCCCGTTCCATTAAGCGATTGAACGAATATGCAACATGGAGTCCGGTGAATCCTAAAATAAATGGTATCGTGAATCAATGGGGTGTACTCACAGGGTTGGGTAATTTATCTCCTCCTGTTCGCCTTTCGTTTTCACCTTATGTATCCACCGGTATGCAGCATGATCCGGTTTCAACCAATCCAACACTTTATAACACCAACTATTCACTGAACGGAGGGATGGATGTGAAGTATGGAATTAATGAAAGCTTTACATTGGATATGACTTTAATTCCTGATTTCGGTCAGGTGCAATCGGATAATGTAGTTTTAAATCTTTCAGCTTTTGAAACAAAATTTGATGAGAAGCGAACTTTCTTTACTGAAGGAACCGAATTGTTTCACCAGGGTGATCCCAATTTCCGTGATGGAACTATTTTTTATTCGCGAAGAATAGGAGGGAGGCCTACTGGATATTTTTATGTTGATGATAGTTTGGATGACGGAGAAGAGATTATAAAAAATCCTTCTGAATCTCAACTTTACAATGCAACAAAACTAACCGGCAGAACAAACAAAGGATTAGGTATTGGTTTCTTTAATGCCGTGACTGCGCCCATGTATGCTACGATTAGGAATACGGAGACCGGAGAGACAAGAAAAATTCAAACAGCTGTTTTAAACAATTATAATATTCTGGTTTTTGATCAGTCATTAAAAAATAATTCACATGTTAGTTTTACCAATACCAATGTGATGAGAGAAGGTGCATCAACAGATGGTAATGTGAGTGCAATCAATTTTAATATTAAAGACAAATCAAATACTTATTCAGTTTCAGGATTTGCTAATTACAGTCAGCGTTATAACCAGTCGTTTGAAAAAAATCCAACAACGGGTTATTATTATACAGCTATCTTTTCAAAAATCAGCGGCAACTTTCAATTTGATTATTTTAATGCTGCAATAAGCAAGGATTATAATCAGCGTGATCTTGGAATTCAAAATTCAAAAAATGAGTTCAGTAATTTCTTTGGAGTAAAGTATCTTCAAACAAAAGCCAAAGGTTACTTATTTAGCTGGGATGTGTATGCAACCGCTAATTATACCACTCGTCTTGAACCGATAACATACCAGGAGTTGCAGTTAAACTGGGGAGGTAATACACAACTGAAAAATTTTTGGTACGCAGGTGTATATTTTAGTTCAAAACCAACTTACTATTATGATTATTACGATCCACGGGTTGAAGGCGCTAAATACACTCATGGTGGATATTGGTTTGGCGGTATGTACATTAACACTGATGACAGAAAACGATTAGCATTAAATGTTAACCTTGGATATGGTGAATCATCTTATCCTGATGATCCTTATCGTGAAATAAAATTGAATCCTGTGTTTCGGGTGAATGATCATCTGCGGCTCTCTTATGATTTATTTATGAGTGAAGATAAAGGATCGTTTGGTTATGTGGATGTAGATTCAACAGGACAAATAATTTATGGCTTGCGTTTGCTGCACACTGTCACCAATACATTCACGGCTCAATATGCTTTCACTTCTAAAATGAATGTGAGTTTGCGTGCACGCTATTACTGGAGCAAAGTAAATTTTGCACGTTTCTATAACCTGAATGAGGATGGCACTGTTGATTACAGCAACTTCACAGGCAACTATGATGAAAACTTTAATGCCTTCAATCTTGATATGATTTACAACTGGGAGTTTGCACCGGGAAGCAGGTTAAGCATTGCATGGAAAAATAATATTGAACAGGATGATAATTTCGGTCATGATAATTATTTCAGCAATTTTCATAAAACATTTAACACTGCACAGTCCAATGGGCTTTCTGCCAAGCTGATTTATTATTTAGATTACCAGTATTTGAAGAGAAAGAACGGATGATTACCCATTAATAAAAAAACCGTCCTGCAAATTAATGCAGGACGGAAAATCAAAATGAAAAAGAACTTCTTTAAGCTGTTTCGCTTGCTTTTACAATTGCGGGCTCATAAGCAGGCACAATGAAACCTGATGGCTCCAGAAAATAAGTGCGGGTTACGGTTTGATTATGCTTAATTTCAATCAAACCGGTGTTAAGGTTTTGTGTGCCTGAGGTAAGCGTAAAGCTGTAAATATCTGCCATAGCTTTATTTTGTGTTTTATTATATTTAATATCCATTGAAGCCAGCCCGCCCATATCAGTGGTAGCCTGGTTTTGAGTGTTATTCTGTGTAAGAGTTACGTTCGGTACCGGTTGCATCAGGTCATCCAGGATTAAGACCCTGAATTTGCCATGGCGGGTAGCTTTTGCTGTAAGCTGCCTGCGCTGGGTGTATTGATTAAAAAAATCTATATTACCATTGGTTTTATATCCGATTGCGGCACTGTCAAGCTCGTTAGTGCAATAGCTCATCCCTTGTTCTATCAATGCTTTTATCTTCTGGTTGCGCTGGCGTCTTGCTTCCAGTTGATTTTTTGGAGTTAACAAAACTCTGCTGTAATCATCAATAGCAGATTGCCACTGCGTAAGGGTCTCGCTAGTGATATTCCAATCTGCCATGTTGGCTACAAATGGCTGAATGAGCTTTAGCCATGATTGTGCAACCGATACAATATTGGTGTCCTGAATTTTGATAATTTTACTTTGCGACATTTTCAGTTTTGCTGCCATGTCAGCATTGCCTGCATTCACAAAATAACCGCGGGCCGCCTTAATCACTGAATAACTTAACTGGTCAAGTGCCCTACGGAACTTTTCCTTCTCGGCCCCGCTGCCAATGATGCTGGAGGGCTGCGAACCAAGTTCTAATAAACTGTTAATAATGACTCCAATCTGATCAATGCTTATAGCAAAGGCTTTTATCAGGTTGGTGATTACGGGGTTTGATGTTGCAAAACCATATACGGATTGAAACATAAACATTCTGATTTGATCTTTTTTGTTAAACATATTTTTTAAGATTTAAATTTAATTTTTAGTTTATTTATGTATGTATTTGTTCTTTCTACGCAATTTTATTTGCCGGGTTACATTTATTTTTTTAATTGCTTCTTTATTTCTTGTTGTTGCATTTACAGGGTGTGATACGATGCGTTTTTAAATAAGTTTCCGTAACCCAAAATTTTTTTTCTATTCAAATAATTTATTTTCAATCGGCAGTGTAATTTGGTTATTGTTTGCCTTTACAAGTCCTGCTTCTGTGACAGCTCCCAGGTAGGAACCGAAAGCACGGTAGTATTGCATATAGGGATGTTGCTTATCTGTCAGCATATCCTTTTTTTTCGGGGTACCCCCCATCAATGCGGCTTTTGATTGCAGATAACTGATCAGGCGGTGGCGATGCAATTCCTTTCGCTTGTTGAGCAGCAATTTACGCAACTGAAAATGATTGCATGCCTCTATAGAGAGCCATGCAAAAGTTTTAAAGAGCTGCCTTACATAATGCTTTGAATAATGGCTGTTCGCATAGTATGATCCCATGGAAGGAATACGGTCGAGTCGCAGGGCTATGTCGCGGAAATCTTCCATCAATTGCATTTTGGTATATGGCATGTTATGCTCCACAGTCCAATTATTTTCCACCGGCTCCTGTTTACCGCCCGATGCATCATACTGGCGCAGAAAGGTCATAAACAGGTACAAACGGGTTTCACCCGGCATTGCGCGTTTCAGTTCCTGCATGGAAGGAAGGCGGTTAAGCCCCTTATACAGATCAATACATTTTTGCTGTTTGCGCTCTTCTAATATATCTGTATAGAACAGGTTTTGTGCATAAAGCAGTTTATTGATTTTGTCTGCTGATATATTATATCGCACTGCAAGATGTGTAAGGCGGGCACCTGCTTTTATCTCATGTATTATCTGCTCCTCCATAACCTTTTCATCCAAAGGCTGAGGAAGCGTTATTATTTCATTTTCCATAACTGCATAACATAATATACCCTGTGATACGAAAGGATTGGTGATAGGTTTCAGGTTAGGAAAAAAAATTTTGAGGAGGTTGTATTAAGGTAGTATTAGTAAAATTCAGCTTTCAGCTATGTGTGACCTTTCACGCCCTTGTTGGTGTTATTTCCACCAACAAGTTTACTGTTTTTATTTAATAAGTGTATAAATTGTTTCTTGCAGGTGAAAGGAAACACGTGCAAGGGCGAGAAAAGGGTGTACAGGGTGTTTATGATGTTGATGATTATCGTTTGCTGGAGTATTTATAGATTGGATGCAATGTTTGGAAAAGTTAGTGAATCGTTGGAGATCAGGTGCTCCGAATTTCAGAGTCCCGCGGTAGGGGCGGAGACTCTGAAAGTACTGAAGATTGTGAATAACTTTTGAGACTTTGTTTTTAAATGATATTGCAATTTGATGATTATAAGTATCTTTGTTTGATTCTAAATTAATAATGATAACCAAGGAACAAATAAAAAATACAGGAGCAACCTTTACGCCTAAAGGTCTTGCCGATTTCTTGGCTACGAGGTTAATCAAATATATTTCTGCAAAGAATGTCAAGGCACTTGACCCTGCTTGTGGAGAAGGTGAATTGCTAATATCTATTGGGGAAAAACTTTCGGAATCAGGAATTGATTTTACTTTAACTGGTTACGATGAGAATGATCACTATCTGAGTTTAGCAAAAGAGAGAATGTTGCAATTCGGTTCAGGAAAGAACAATCTTGTACAGGGGAATTTTTTAAAGGCCATTGATTTGACGGACAATCAAGGAACTTTTGATTTCTTCTCTGCAGAAAAATCTAATATTAATAAGGCTTTTGATGTTGTAATTGCGAATCCGCCTTATGTAAGAACGCAAATTTTGGGAACAGAACAAGCGCAGGAACTCGCAAAAAAATTTAATCTGAAAGGTAGAGTCGATTTGTATTATCCATTTTTAATGGCAATGACTGAAAGCCTTAAAGATGATGGCATTTTAGGTGTGATTACTTCCAATCGTTACCTTTCAACGAAAAGTGGTGAAAGTGTAAGAAAATATCTTTCGGAAAATTTTGAAATAATTGAACTGATTGATTTAGGGGATACCAAATTATTTGATGCAGCAGTATTACCTGCTATTTTTATTGGCAGAAAGAAAAAGCAACGATCTCCTGCTCCTGCAAATTTTATTAAAGTTTACGAAGAGTTAAACGGATATAAGGGCGACTTAATTCCTATGGAATCCATATATGAGATGTTAGATAGTGAAGAGACGGGGTATTTTATAGTAAATGAAAAACGTTACAAAAAATCCGCAGGGTTTTTAAAGTATGAAATCGGTTCTGGAACTTGTTGGGAAATGTTGTCAGACAAAGAATCGAATTGGGTTTCAATAATTGATAAGTCTTCCACTAACCGAGTAGGGGATTTCTTTAAGGTAAAAGTAGGTATTAAATCTACGGCTGATAAAGTATTCATAAGCGATAAGTGGGAAGAACTTAATGGAACCAAACCTGAAGAAGAGTTGTTGAAAGAGTTGATTTCCCAAGAAAATATTGAGCCGTGGAATGCTACGGATAATTTTAATTTAAAAGTGTTATATCCGCACATTTCAGTTAATGGAGGAAAAGAAACTGTTGATATTGAAAAGTATCCTAAAGCGAAAAAATATTTTTTACAACACGAAGAAAAGCTAAGGTCGAGAAAATATCTTATTGAGACAGGGCGGCAGTGGTTTGAATTGTGGGTTCCTCACCATCCCGACCAATGGAAAAATCCGAAATTGGTTTTCCCGGATATAAGTTTAAGTCCGAGATTTTATTTTGATAAAGGGGGGAGAATTGTTAATGGTAATTGTTATTGGATCGTTGCCCAAGATAAAAAGGACATTGATAAATTATTGTTGATTCAAGGTGTCGCTAATTCAAAATTGATGACTAAGTATCACGATTTAGTCTTTAATAATAAACTATACTCTGGAAGAAGAAGGTACTTTACGCAGTACGTTGAAAAATATCCACTCCCTGATTTTAATTCGCCTGTCGCAAAGGAAATTATCTCTTTAGTAAAAAAATTGAACGAAACTCAAGATACAGCAGTTATTAGCAAACTTGAAAATAAACTTGAAATAAGAGTCGCAGAGGCATTTGGTGTCGAACCGGTTTTTACTTTGGATTAAACACACACTTTCCGTAATGCTTTTCAAAAAACGCCATTGGTATTGCCCTTTGGCATTTATAACTTTCGGCACTCACATAAGAAAATAATTCTCCTAATTTTTCACCTGGTGTAAGTATTATTCCTTCAATTATTTCAGTTTTGGGATTGGTTAATGCTATTAAATAGCGCACGTCAAAAGTCGTCAAAGAGGAGTCTTTAACTATAACCTCTTCTCTTTCAGGTGAAAATTTACCCAAGTCAACCGTTGGACTGTCTTGAACCTTTACTTCCAATAACTGATTCCGTATATCAGGAAAAGCTCCATATAATAGATCTGATTCTTTCACCTGATAACCTAATAGTTCAAGCGTTTTCTTCTCCAAAGCTTGACCTCTGTTTTTTGTCGCTGCCGCATCCAATTTAAAACCGATTAATTTTTCCGCAACCATTTTCTTGAGTAAAGCAATCGAAAATAAGTTTTTGATGTCCGGTTCTTCTACCATACCGGACTTGGGCGGTAAGTAATCGTGACGTATATGATAAGAAAGTTTTTTAGAATCAGGAAAAGACAAGATTTTGTCTGCGCTTTCATAAATGTCTTTTCGAACCTTTCTCGAAATCAATAATTGATGTTTAATTGTTGGTTGCCCAAAATTTCCAAAATGTTGTACGATATATTCTGGTGTAAGAATCACTATTGAAGCGATAGTGTTTTTTGAAGTGTCAACTCTTACAAATACAAATCTAACATCTGTACATTTAAGGCTTTCACCTGATTCATATTTGATAAGCAAAGTTTCCGCTGCAGGAGCTCTGTTCCAAACTTGCAAATTATAGGATGTGCCGCTGGTTACAATATAGGTGTCTATAAATTCTCTTGTAATTTTAGGTACACCCTTTCCTTTGGGAGGAACAATTTCAAACTGATCAATTTCTGCTGATGACGGTAACTGATGCTTTTCTAATGTTGACGCTATTAATTTTCTGATGTTTGATCCGTCTGTGCGTGTTTTTCCTGTTATGGTAAATGGTTTACCAACAAGTTCAGAAAAATGTTTTGTCAGCACTTTAGGGTCAGTCAGCATACTTACAGAACGTGGTGGTATTTTAAATTCTTTGTTCATAACAAGTCGGCTGGTTTTACCTTAAGTGCTTTTGCAATTTTTTTTAGGTTTAGGACAGAAATATTCCTTTCACCTCTTTCAACGGATCCGATATATGTTCTGTCTAAATCACAAGCAAAGGCAAGCTTTTCCTGAGATAGGTCGGCTTCGGTTCGAAGGTCGCGAATCCGATCGCCAATTTGTTGCAAAAAGAGCCTTTCGTCTTTTGAATAAGATGTTGACATGAATGAAAAAATGAGGGGACGAAGGTTTGGAAAAGATGTAAATAAGACTACGGACTATAAGTAGCATTTTTGCTTCTATTCGAAAAAATCCAAACCCTACCACTACGTCCCGGCAAAAAATAAGTTTCGTACAACAAGACCACACAAGTTACAGCCGCAATCGCAGCAGTTGACATCGTAGTTCGGTTGAGCGTTGTAACCGTGTGAGTAGCAGCAGCCTATTAAATTTTTTGTTAAATAATGTTCCATAACTGAATGCGTTTTCCACAGAGCCGGATGCGTTTGACAACTGGTTATCTGCCATACCTGCCCAAGCAAATACGTTTTACATCAAAGCGACTGCCAATGCTACCGATGCCGGTGCGTTTTCCAACGAGGGGAATGCGTTTGACAAAGTGTTTTGTTCTATAGCTTACAGTTCTTTTTCAAAAGACATGGAAGCTAATGCAAATGATTTCGATCCATGTGCAATAACAAATCATCAGCTTGCTCTTATCAGGGATGCAAACGTTCTTGATTTATCGGGTAGTGATGTTGTTAATACAGCGGAAGCTTATTATGCAAAGGGGAAAACAATAGTTGACCTACAGGGCGCTCTTGCTCATCATCCGTATATAATTATAATTTCCACTGGCACGGCTATTGACTTACGATGGTTTCACCCATTTTTGTACTTCCTTAATGACACATTGACACAGAACATTATGAACTCATTTGAAAATTATAATACTCCCGGTTTGCCACAATTACTGGTATCAGACGATGAACCTGAATTAATTCCCTTACTGACAAACGAGGACGAAGAATATATGAATGCCGAGCAATTGCCTGAAATTGTGTCGGTACTGCCATTACGCAACACAGTTTTATTTCCCGGAGTTGTAATTCCGATTACTGTTGGTCGCGATAAATCAATTAACTTGATTAAAGATGCATACAAGGGTGATAAAATAATTGGAGTGGTTGCACAGAAAGATGTGAGCATTGAAGATCCGCAATTAAAAGATTTGAACAGCATCGGAACAGTTGCACAAATTCTTCGCATGTTACGTATGCCTGATGGAAATACTACTGTGATAATTCAAGGCAAACGCAGGTTCAAATTAAAAGAGTTAGTGGAAACTGAACCTTACCTGCGCGCATCCATTGAACCATTTGCAGATAAACATCGTCCTGAATTTGATAAAGAGTTTAATGCTATTGTTGATTCACTAAAAGATCTTTCGTTACAGATTATTCAGGCATCGCCTAATATTCCATCTGAAGCATCATTCGCTATTAAGAATATTGAAAGTCCATCGTTCCTTATCAATTTCATTTGTTCCAACATGAATGCAGATGTTGATAAGAAACAAGAGATGCTGGAGATGGCGGATATAAAAGAGCGTGCAACCAAAGTGCTGGAATACATCACCAAGGAATTGCAGATGCTCGAACTGAAAAACCAGATCCAGAGCAAAGTAAAAACAGATATTGACAAGCAGCAGCGTGAGTATTTTTTAAATCAGCAATTGCGCACCATACAGGAAGAGTTAGGTGGCAACACTCCTGATAAAGAACTTGCTGAAATGCGTGAACGCGCTAAAACAAAAAAATGGAAGCAGGAAGTAGCAGCAGTTTTTAATAAAGAGATGGATCGCTTAGGTCGTATCAATCCCGCTGCTGCGGAATACTCTGTTACGATGAATTATCTTGAGATGCTTTTAGAACTTCCATGGGACGAATACACCAATGATAATTTTGATTTAAAGCGTGCAGAGAAAATTCTTAACCGCGATCATTATGGTTTGGAGAAAGTTAAGAACAGGATTCTGGAATACCTTGCCGTTATCAAGTTAAAGAAAGACATGAAATCTCCGATCATGTGCCTGGTAGGTCCTCCGGGTGTTGGTAAAACTTCCTTAGGTAAATCAGTTGCTGAAGCTGTTGGAAGAAAATATGTTCGCATGTCGCTTGGGGGAGTGCGTGATGAAGCGGAGATACGAGGACATCGTAAAACTTATATCGGTGCAATGCCTGGCCGTGTGATGCAGAATATTAAAAAAGCAAAATCATCCAATCCTGTTTTTATATTGGATGAAGTGGATAAACTTTCAAATGACATGCATGGTGATCCATCTTCGGCATTGCTTGAGGTGTTGGATCCTGAACAGAACACAACCTTTTATGATAACTATGTGGAGATAGAATATGACCTGAGTAAAGTTTTATTTATTGCCACAGCAAATACCTTGTCAACTATCCAACCCGCTTTACGCGATAGAATGGAAATTATTGACATCAGTGGCTATACATTGGAGGAAAAAATTCACATTGCGCATAATCACTTAATAACAAAGCAACTTGAAGCACATGGATTAGTAAAAGATCAATTGTTGTTTTCTGATGTGATTGTCAAAAT
This sequence comes from Bacteroidota bacterium, assembly GCA_031366005.1. GTDB lineage: Bacteria > Bacteroidota > Bacteroidia > AKYH767-A > OLB10 > JANLUX01. Next base: position 57,827 of record JANLZB010000094.1, read on the forward strand.
GATTATCGAGCAATACACTTATGAATCAGGCGTGCGTACATTGGAGAAATCCATTGCTGCTGTGGTTCGCTCTGTTGCAAAACTGGTGGCAATGGAAGAAAAATATGAACGCAAAATTTCTGCAGCACAAGTAATAAAAGCATTGGGTGCACCACGGTTTTTTGCTGACCGTCATACTTCAAATGAAGTTGCAGGAGTAGTAACAGGCCTTGCATGGAATTCAAATGGTGGAAGTGTTTTGTTTATTGAGTCCAGCTTAAGCAAAGGCAATGGCAGATTAACATTGACAGGTAACTTAGGTGATGTGATGAAAGAAAGTGCAATCATTGCATTGGCTTATTTAAAATCGCATGCTGCAAAACTGAAAATTGATCCGCGTGTTTTTGATCAGTGGAACATTCATGTACACGTTCCTGAAGGAGCAATTCCAAAAGATGGTCCTTCAGCAGGAGTAACTATGCTTACCTCACTTGCCTCATTGTTTACACAACTACGGGTAAAAAATAAACTGGCAATGACAGGAGAAATCACTTTGCGTGGTAAAGTTTTACCTGTAGGTGGAATCAAAGAAAAGATTCTTGCAGCGAAGCGGGCAGGTATTAAAGAAATTGTTTTGTGTAAAGACAACAAGAAAGACATTGAAGAAATAAAAAAAGAATACATCAGCGATCTTACTTTTCATTATGCAGAAACCATGATGGACGTTTTGAAAATTGCACTCACTACACAAAAAGTGAAAGACCCGGTTGACCTTACGGTGAAAGAGAAGGAAGTGAAGGCAGGGTAACGCTATTCAACTTTGCCAAAGTTTTAAACTTTGGCAAAGTATATCCCATTTATTTTTGCCAAAAAGCTTTGGCAATAATGGTGCACTAATGATTTGTTATGATTAAGACTCTCTTTAACCAACAGGACACAAGCGAAATTCTCAACCGTATAAATAAATTAGTGCCTGATGATAAATGTAAATGGGGCTCAATGACACCAACCGGGATGCTTTACCATTGCAACAAAACGAACGCTGCAATTATGGAGTCCAAGCCAACAGATAAAAGACCAACATTCATACAACGGCTGCAAAAGTTTGTAGTGATGGATGTAATGCAACGTTTACCAAAAGGTAGAAAATCAAGGCCTAAATTTTTACAGATGCAGGATCAGCAATTAGACTTTGAAGAGGAAAGAAAACTATTTATTGAAACAGTTTCAGGTTTTATTAATTACTATGGCAATCTTAATGGAGAACATCCGGTTTTTGGAAGGTTGAATACAAAGGAATGGGGTCACTTTGCATGGATGCATATGGATCACCATCTTCGGCAGTTTGGAGTGTGAAAGTCACTCGCTCTAAATCCAACTATATTTGAATAGTATTTACAAAAGTTAGGATGACACAACCCTTCACCATATTTAATTTCAACGAAGACGATGTAAAGAAAGTAGCTGCATCTGTTAATGAGCCGCACAATCATGAGTTTGAAGAATTGATTGTTGGCATAGAAGGAGTGCTGGAACATTTCATTGATTTTAAAACCACAACGCTGGATGCGCCTTTTGTAAGTTTTGTAACGAAAGGAAAAGTGCATCGTGTAAAACCGGGAATTAAAAACGGTAAATGCAAGATGTGGGTTTTGCGTTTCAAGAGTGAGTTTATTCCTGAAACCACTTTTCAGTTGTATTCTTATTATCATGATCATGCAAGTCTTAAAATGCAGCAGGGAGATTGTTTCAACCGTCTCGTTACACTTTGTGAAATGATGTTTAACGAAATGCAACAAACGATACCTGACTATGCAGTAGTGAGACATTTGCTGAGTGCGCTGTTTACGATGATTGAGTCTGAAAGAAAAAAAGCAGAACCGGATACAAATGATTTTCACAAGACACAGAATACTACTTTTAAAAACTTCTTGAAAATACTGGAAGAAAATTTTCATCGTCCTGAAGGTGTTGAATATTATGCAGAGAAATTATTTATGTCGGCACGCAATTTGAATTTGATCTGCCAGAATATTTTACAGAAAAGTGTTTCAGAAATTATTGAGACGCGCAAACTGATTGAGGCAAAAAATCTTTTAATTAATTCAGATAAATCCATTTCTGAAATAGGTTTTGAATTAGGCTTTAACGAGAAAGCTTACTTTACCAATGTTTTTAAAAAGAAATCAGGACAAACACCAACTGAGTTTCGCGAAGAAATGAGAAAGCTTGTTTCCAATTAAAGAATATACTTCGGAAGTAAAATTTTGAACCGCATAGACACAATAGGCACATAGAAAATACCACATAGAAAGTAAGAAAATACTTTAATGAGTTTTAGAAAGCTATGCGAAAACCTATGTTTCTACTTTGTCTATGTGGTTCAAACATTTTAATTTGGAACCACATAGACACAGTAAGCACATAGAAAATACCACATAGAAAAAATGACAAGAAAATATATTAATGAGTTTGAGAAAACTATGTGAAAACCTGTGTTTCTATAAACTATGTGGTTCAAACATTTTAATTTGGAACCACATAGACACAATAGGCACACAGCAAATATCACATAGAAAAATGATAAGAAAATATTTTAATGAGTTTGAGAAAACTATGTTAAAACCTGTGTTTCTATAAACTATGTGGTTCAAACATTTTAATTTGTAATTACATAGACACAGAAAATATCACATAGAAAAATGATAAGAAAATATTTTGATGAGTTTGAGAAAACTATGTGAAAACCTATGTTTCTATGTACTATGTGGTTCAAACATTTTAATTTGGAACCACATAGACACAATAGGCACACAGAAAATATCACATAGAAAAATGATAAGAAAATATTTTAATGAGTTTGAGAAAACTATGTGAAAACCTATGTTTCTACTGTGTCTATGTGGTTCAAACATTTTAATTTGTAAGTACATAGACACAGTAGGGTCATAGAAAATATCACATAGAAAAATGATAAGAAAATATTTTAATGAGTTTGAGAAAACTATGTGAAAACCTATGTTTCTATGTACTATGTGGTTCAAAAAACTTTAATTTGTAATTACATAGACACAGTAGGCTCATAGATAAATAATATTTAACCTTGATACCAACAAAAAAATATTTAAACGAACTAACTTATAAAGTTATTGGTTGTGCTATTGAGGTTCATAAATATCTTGGTCCGGGATTATTGGAAAGTGTTTATGAAAAATGCTTTGTTAAAGAATTAGAATTGCGCGGAATTGCTTACAAAAAACAGATTTGGGTTCCGTTGGAATACAAAGGTCTCGAACTTGATACTGAATTACGATTAGACGTATTGGTTGAAGATATACTTTGTGTCGAATTGAAAGCACAGGAATGGCTTTTACCCATTCACGAAGCAACCTTACTTTCCTACATGCAAATGTTGCAAAAACCTAAGGGAATTCTTATTAACTTTCATTGTGTTAATATTTTTAAAGAAGGACAAAGAACTTTTGTAAATGCATTATTCTCTTCACTTCCTGAAGAATAATAATTTGTGAAATACGGGTAAGTGGATCAATATTTTTCACCACATAGAACATAGAAAACATAGAAAATTTACATAGTAAAAAATCTATGTGAACATCTATGTTCCTATTGTGCCTATGTGGTTCAATAATCAGGACAAACGATGTATCGGTTTCTTAATATCACAACACTTTTTCCGAATACTATTACCGTTTCCATTTAATCAGGTGCATCTTTGTACCCTAAAATTTTAACCTATAATAAAAAATCAAAAATGAACACATCCACAACATTTAAAACATTAGCAACAGCATTAGTTGTTGCAGCACTGGCAACTTTTTTAAGTTGTAGTAACAAAGGAGAAAACAATTCCAACAAGCAAAGCGGAGATGGAAACCTGAGTTTTGTCAACATTCAGGAAGATGCCGGACACAATTGCCTGCGGTGTTCGATTATAAAACGAAACATTGGATCAATCCGAATGGTGCAACATCAGAAAACATAATTGAACAGGTTAAGAAATGCCCGAGTGATGCACTATCATTTTTTTATAACAATCAAAAAAATACAATTCAATAATATTATTTTAACAAACGTATGGAATTAGGATTAATGGCTTTTGCTGATATGGAACCTGAGTCGCTTCCGGGAAGAGGTATCAATGCGCATCAGCGTTTGAAAGATCTGATGGAAGAAATAAAATTGGCTGATGAACTTGGGCTGGATGTTTTTGGTGTAGGTGAACATCATCGTCCTGATTATGCTGTTTCATCACCAACGGTTGTGCTGGGAGCAGCTGCAGTTGTTACCAAAAATATCAAACTCTCCAGTGCAGTTACTGTGCTTAGTTCTGCTGATCCTGTTCGTGTGTTCCAGGATTTTGCAACGGTTGATCTTTTGTCAGGTGGACGTGCAGAGATAATGGCAGGCAGAGGTTCATTCATTGAGTCGTTTCCATTGTTTGGATATGATCTGGAAGACTATGATGAGTTGTTCACTGAAAAATTAGAACTGTTATTAAATTTAAATAAGAGTGAAAAACTATCATGGAAAGGAAAGCATCGTCCATCATTCAATAACCTCGGAGTTTATCCACGTCCTTTTCAATCATCATTACCTGTCTGGATTGCAGTGGGAGGAACACCGCAATCAGCTATAAGAGCTGCCAAGCTTGGTTTGCCTTTGATGTTGGCAATTATTGGGGGTATGCCTGAGCAGTTTGTTCCATTAATAAATCTCTATCGTGACACTGCAAAGAAATCAGGAACAGATATGGATACATTGCAGATAGGTATCAACAATCATGTATATATCGGAGAAGACTCGCAAAAAGCAGCAGATGAATTTTATCCTCATTATGCAGCTGTGATGACACGAATAGGAAAAGAAAGAGGATGGCAGCCATTATCAAGACAGCAGTATGAACAATTGCGTGCCCCGAAAGGTGCATTAATGGTAGGGAGCGTGCAACAGGTCATTGATAAAATTTTATACGAGTATGAATTATTTCATAACACACGTTTTGTTGCACAGGCAAGTGTTGGCAATGTTCCGCATAGTTTAGTAATGAAATCAATAGAATTATTTGGAACCAAAGTAGCGCCTGTGGTACGGAAAGAAATTGCTTCAGCAAAATTCTCAATTAAATAATAATTATACACGCTATTAATCTGTAATATAAAATAGGGCAATCAATTATTGATTGCCCTCTTTCAAAAAAAATAAATAATTATTTGCCAAACATGCCACCAATTTTTTCTTTGATGCCATCAGCAACATCACTTATCGATCCGCCTTTAATAAAACTTTCTACCTGCGTACCAATTCCTGCCGGCATTTTGTCTTTTAAAAACGTCATTACGGTTTGAACTGCTGTTGTTGCCTGTGCTTCAGAAATACCTGTTTTTTCTGATACCATTTTAATTAAATTTTCCATTTTAGATTTTTTTTTAGAATGTTTATATGAATTAAGAAGAAATGATTTAATTTGTTTTAACGTATTCCATATCCGGAAAATTTATACGCAAGTCCAACACCTAACACTTCTTTAAACTGCGTTCCTGGTCCGATATGGTCAATAGTTACACCATCGCTTTTGTAAAAAGTAAGTGTTGTGTTATCATCATAAAGCAATTGAGTAGATAGGCTTGCAGTAAGTAATTTCCCTAATTTAACGGAGAGCAACAGTTGCCAGTTCACATCAATGTTTTCTGGTTTATCAAGATAATTGCTGAACAGATCAACAGAAGTTTGCAGGTTTATATTTTTTGAAACATCCTTTTTATAAGATGCCTTAATATAAGCACCTGCTTCTGTGCGAACGGTTTTTCCAGTATCCACACCAAAGGCTCCGGCATTTGAAAGCCTGCTATCATTTACAATTATAAAGCGGACAGTAGCGGGTGATAAAAACAATGAGAAATTATCATTCGGTTTATAATCCATACCTAGACCTAACAATATATTAGCTGGTGCCAGAAAATTTGAAATAACAACTGAATCATTTGGATAATTATATCCTGGAGCAAATTGAGTTCTGAAATTAAACAGAGCAGAATAATACCAATGTCCTTTAGCCAGTCTTCCGTATTTAGATGAAATATCAATCTTGTCATCGCTTTTAAATAATGTTGATACTTTACCTTGCTTAATTAAACCATACCCAAGATCAATATTATTATCCCAGGCATTTTTTCCTCTTTTATAATTTGCATAGTAATTCACAATTGCATTTCCAGCAATGGAATTCTGACCGCCTGCCGCCCAATTAGTCAGCGATACCTGTGAAAAATTAATAGAAATTAATCCTCCTCTTCGCCAAACAGTATCTTGTTGTGCATTGGCATAAAGGGAAATTGAAATAAATATAATGATGAATGTTTTTTTCATATTGTGTGTTTAATTAATAAGAATTAATAATAAAAAAATATCCGGGTTTTGCGCCCGGATGTTTTTGCAAATGTTTTAGAAAGAAAAAATTATTTTCTTAATAAATCGCGTATTTCTGAAAGTAAAACCACTTCTTTAGTAGGAGCCGGAGGTGCAACTGGTGCAGCCACTTCTTTCTTTTTCATTTTGTTCATGGGTTTAACCACGAAAACGAAAATCGCTAATGCTATAATCAGGAAAGCAAAAGCTACTTGAATAAAATTTCCATAATTGACGGTTACTGCCGGAATAACTTTTCCTGCTGCATCCACGGTTGCTTCGTGCAATGTTAATTTTAATTGTGTAAAATCAACTCCACCGATCAGATAACCGATAGGAGGCATGATAATATCGTCAACCAATGAGGTGACAATTTTTCCGAAAGCTGCACCGATAACTACACCGACAGCAAGGTCAACTACGTTTCCTTTGGAAACAAATTCTTTAAATTCTGATGTAAATGACATGATTTTTATTTTGAGGGATTAAATGAGCCGGCTAAACTAAACTTAATAAAACTATAATTTCGTTTTTTAAATGATTTATATAAGCTTAATATAATTTATAGACCAATAATAAAAAAGTGCCGGTAAATCAAATTCCGATGTTATTCATTTTCCAAATATCACAACACAATTACCGAAAACTATTACCGAATGGCTGTATGATTGGCACATCTTTGTACTGTTAAATAAGGAACATTATTAAAAACTAACAAAGATGGAAAATACAGTATTAGCAAAAACAAAATGGGTCATTGATCCTGCACACAGTGAAATTGCTTTCAAAGTGAAACACCTGATGATTAGCAATGTCAAAGGTGTGTTTAGAGAGTATAAAGCTGACGTTATAACTAACGGGCATGATTTTATGACAGCAGAAATTAATTTCACCATGAACCCAGCATCCGTTGATACGGGAGATGAAAAACGTGATGGACATATTAAAGCTGCGGATTTCTTTGACGTGGAAAATTACAAACAGATCACATTCAAATCCACCGGTTGCAAAAAGAAAAATGAGGATGGCAGTTATGAATTGCATGGTGACCTCACAGTAAAAGACATTACTAAAAACATAAAATTAGATGTTGAATTTTTAGGAACTATGACTGATCCATGGGGAAATGAAAAAGCTGGATTTTCAGTGAACGGAAAAATAAACCGTAAAGAATGGGGATTAAACTGGAATGCCGCTTTGGAAGCAGGAGGCGTTTTAGTGAGCGATGAAGTAAAAATAAATTGCGAAGTGCAATTGGCTAAGCAAGCATAATTTTTATTAAAAGAAAATTAAAGTCATACTGCATCCATCAAAATGAAGTATGACTTTTTTATTGATAACCCACCAATCTCTTACCTAAATTTGTTTACAAAGTTTTGCAATAAAAAATAATTACTATTGTGTTTTATAAAACAAAATTTCTTTTTGATGCGTTATGTATTTATACTTGGAGCAAAGAACATAAAGCAATTGTATAGTAACAAAACATCCACTATCAAAAAGATTCACAAATAATTTATGGACAGGAAACAATTTATAAAAACACTTTCCATTTTACCTTTAGCAGGAACAGCAATGAAATTAAATGACTTGAGTAAAATGACAGCACCATTTGGCAACACGGAGCAAATGCCTGTGTTGTTTATGGGCCATGGCAGCCCGATGAATGCAATTGAAGAGAATGAATTTGTAATAGGATGGAGAGATATTGGAAGAACATTGCCAAGGCCGAATGCAATTTTATGTGTATCTGCTCATTGGGAAACACGCGGAACATTTGTTACTGCCATGGAAAAGCCACCAACCATTCATGACTTTGGCGGATTTCCACAAGCATTGTTTGATGTTCAATATGCTGCACCGGGAAGTCCTTCACTTGCCAATGAAACAAAAAGTATTGTAAAGAAAACAGCCATTGGTCTGGATGAAAAATGGGGATTGGATCATGGTGCATGGAGTGTAATCAGCCGATTGTATCCCAATGCTGATATCCCGGTTATACAAATGAGTTTGGATTATAATCAAAGTCCGCAATACCATTATGAGTTGGCGAAAGAACTTTCATCACTGCGTAAAAAAGGTGTGTTGATTATTGGAAGTGGTAACATGGTGCATAATCTTGGAATGGTTGCGTGGGAAAAATTAAATGCTCCTGAGTATGGTTATGATTGGGCATTGGAAGCACGCGCGAAAATGAAAGAATATATTTTATCTGATGATCACAAGCAATTGATCAATTATGAGTCTCAGGGAGAAGCATTTAAGCTGGCTATTCCCACACCTGAACATTATTTGCCTTTACTTTACACACTTGCATTAAAACAAGAAAACGAAAAAATAAGTTTGTTTAACGATAAAGCAATTGGAGGATCATTAACAATGACTTCGTTGAAAATAGATAAAGCGTAAAGTTGCAATGAAACTATTTAAGTTGCCGGTTTTATTTCTTACAATTATTATTTCAAATGTTCAATGTCAACCTGTAAAAAAAACGGAGCCGGTGTTAAAATATTTAGTTCGTGAACCAAAAGTTAAAAGCGAAAAACCTCCTCTGTTAATTTTATTGCATGGCTTTGGAAGTAATGAGCAGGATCTATTTTCGCTTGCAGAACATTTACCGGAAAATTTTTTAGTTGTTTCTGCACGGGGACCTTATTCACTTGGTGGTGATGGTTACGCATGGTACCATGCAGATTTTTCAACTCCAAAACCAATCTATAATAAAGAAGAAGCGGAGAAAAGCAGGAATACGATTATTCAATTTATTGAAGAACTAAAACAAAAACATTCAATTGATGAAAATCAAATATATCTCTGTGGATTCAGTCAGGGAGGAATTATGTCTTATAGTGTTGGATTGACAAGACCTGATCTGTTAAAAGGAATTGCTGTAATGAGTGGAAGACTTTTAGAGGATGTAAAACCATTGATTATTAAGAATGAAAAATTAAAGCAACTAAATATTTTTATTTCGCACGGAACGAATGATCCTGTTTTGAATATTCAAAATGCAAGGGATGCTGTAGGGTATTTAAAAATATCAGGACTCAATCCTTCTTATAAAGAATATAATGAAGGACATACCATAAGTAATGAGATGCTGAGTGATTTAGTGAATTGGTTAAAGCAGCACTAATGCATTACAACGATTTTGTTATTGCATTTAACTTCATTATCTGAATTCATAACTTTTATAAAATAAATTCCATCATTGAAATTTGATGTTTGAAGTATAACGTTTGAGGTTGATAAATCTTTCGAATAAGCAACATTTCCCAATGCATCAAATATTTTCATCTTATCACCAACCATAAACTGTGAAATGTAAACTGCAAACTTGCCTTTGGCAGGATTGGGATAAATAACCAATGAATGATTATTGGACTCCTGATTATTTATCGCAACGGTTAATTGATTATTACTCCATTTTGCAACAAAAATATCCGAAGGGTAATTAGCACCGGTATTCGGATTGAGCAGCATAAAATTATCAACCATTAATGTATCCCTCATGTAAATGGAACTGAAATAAAAAGAAGAATCATAAACTGATAAACCATCATGCAATGGAAAACCTGATGTATAAGTTTGGATGGTATCCTGCCATATAATATTAAATGCCGGATCGAAGCGATAAATAAATAAGCGCACAAATACATTAACTAATAACACACTATTACCGAACCTGTCAGCTTCAAAATCAATTGCAGGAAAAAATGAAAGCGCAAGAGGACCATCTATTGTAGAAATAATTTGACCGTTGTAATCACATTTGATAATTTTTATCGTGTCCATCAGCGAATTAAAACCATCAAAAGCCCAATACAGATTTTGTCCATCAGTGCTAAGGCTGTTGTTATTATCAAAAGTGATGTATTCCTGCGCCTTAAACCATTTGGCATTAAAAGCACTATCATATTTCACAATAAAATTCTGATAAGAGAAATTAGGATCCGCAGCAATCGTATCAAAAGTTGCAAAGTTGCCACAAGTACCTGTTAAATAAACATTGCCTGTACTATCAGCAATTATGTGAGAATAAGTACGGTTCTCAAAATTATTATTGAACTCATTCTTAATAATAAAACCCCAAACATCCAATTTGTGAAATGCACAAAATCCAAATGCCCCAGAAACTTCCGAAGTCAGGTACATATTACCATCAGATCCAATAAATAAATCATTGGTTTTAAAATCTCCGTTTACCGGATTTAATTCACGCGCCCACAGTATCATTCCATTCTCATCTGTTTCAAAAATAAATCCGCTGTTATCAGATGGACTAAAACTTGTTAAGATGTTACCATCAATGGAAATAGTCCCCATAAAATATCCGGCAACAACAGCATGATTACTTGTATTTATTTCCAGGTCAGTGATAGTGGCATTACCGGTAATTATTTTTTGCCAAAGCGATTGTTGATTTGCATCGCGTTTCTCCATTTGGGTTGAAATGCTAGTGCTGACTGAATCAGTGTATGAGGCAAAATAAAAATTTTCTGTGTGATCACGTTTTATTACCACGGCATTGGAACGCGGAGCAAGTCCTGATGTAAAAGCCCATTGCCATGACTGCGCATTGCAATGAATAGCATAGATCATCATAAATAAAATTAATAAAATTCTTTTCATATTATTTTGTGTTTTGAGAGTGTTCTGTGTAAAAATAAATAAAGGATATTATTACAAAAGTCAAATCCGTTTGACGTTTTCTTTTTAATGATGGTTGCATCAAATTGAAGATGCTGAAAACTATCTGAAAAAACATTTCGTACTTGAAAACATTTTTTTACATTTGCGCTCCTTTTTGATAAAGGGGTCTGTGCGGATGAAAAGAAGCACATTCATTAAACTTGATGGTAACAACAACAAATAGCACGGAGAAACCCTCCAAAATTCAATTTCTTACGCCAGATCCAAACGATTTCGATTGGGATAATGAAGGCAAAACTTTTGACACCGACAAAGTAGGCGATAACGCCAATCTCGAGTCGCTTTATGATACCACTCTTAACCAGATTCTCGAACACCAGATAGTAATGGGCACTGTGATTGGGTTAACTTCCAAAGAGGCGGTAATCAACATCGGTTATAAAAGCGATGGTATGGTTCCTCTTTCTGAGTTTCGTCACATGCCTGATTTAAAAGTAGGTGACCAGGTGGAGGTTTATGTAGAGACTGCCGAGGACAAAAACGGTCAGTTATTGCTTTCACATAAGCGTGCACGTGCCGTTAAATCATGGGATCGTGTTAATGCAGCTCTTGAGAAAGATGAAATCGTTACAGGTTTCGTTAAATGCCGCACCAAGGGTGGATTAATTGTGGATGTTTTCGGTATCGAAGCATTTTTACCAGGCTCACAAATAGATGTAAAGCCTATTCGTGACTACGATATTTACGTAGGTAAAACGATGGAGTTTAAAGTTGTTAAAATCAACCAGGAATTCAAGAATGTGGTTGTTTCTCATAAGGTTCTTATCGAGAATGAGATGGAGAAACAGAAGACCGAAATCATGAGCCGCCTTGAGAAAGGACAGGTTCTGGAAGGTACTGTTAAAAACATCACTTCTTATGGAGTATTTATGGATTTAGGTGGTGTGGATGGATTACTTCACATTACAGATATCAGCTGGGGACGTATCAATCATCCCGAAGAAGTATTACAACTTGATCAAAAACTCAATGTTGTTATTCTTGATTTCGATGATGAGAAGAAAAGAATTGCTCTTGGCTTAAAGCAGCTTACACCGCAGCCATGGGAGGCACTTGATGCTGAATTGAAAGCAGGTGATAAATTAAAAGGCAAAGTAGTGGTGTTAACTGATTACGGTGCTTTTGTAGAGATCGTTCCCGGAGTAGAAGGACTTATCCATGTTTCAGAAATGTCATGGTCGCAACACTTACGCAGCCCTCAGGATTTCATGAAGGTGGGTGATGAGATAGAAGCTGTTGTACTTTCTATTGACCGTGATGAGCATAAAATTTCTCTTGGTATCAAGCAATTAATGCCTGATCCCTGGGGACAGATTACTTCTAAATATCCTGTAGGTTCTAAGCACAAAGCCAAGGTGCGCAACTTCACCAATTTCGGTGTGTTTGTTGAATTGGAAGAAGGCATTGATGGTTTGATACACATCAGCGACTTAAGCTGGAGTAAGAAAATCAAACATCCTGCTGAGTTCACTAAGATAGGTGAGGAGTTAGAAGTTGTAGTACTGGAGGTGGATGTGGAAAACCGCAGACTAAGCCTTGGTCATAAGCAATTGGAAGAAAATCCATGGGAGACTTATGAAACAGTATTTACTGCAGGCAGTACACATGAAGGAACTGTTGGAAAAGTAACCGATAAAGGCGCTACTGTTATTCTTACTTATGGTGTTGAAGGATACGCACCTTACCGCCATCTTACCAAGGAAGACAACAGCATGGCAAGAGAAGGAGAAAAATTAGACTTCAAAGTGCTTGAATTTAATAAAGAGAGCAAGCGAATTCTGGTATCTCACAAAGCAGTTCATGATGAAAAAGCACGTTCGGCTAAGGATGCTGAATTTGCTGAGAAGGACAGAGAAAACGACAGCACAGCAAAAGCTGTGAAGAAGTTAAAGGAAAGCCAGGAAAAATCCACCCTTGGTGATAATTCAGCGCTGGCTGCATTAAAATCGGAGATGGAAGCTGGTGCAGAAAGAAAGGAATCTGAATAACAATCCCCATACATTTTCATTACAAAAAGCTGTTCATTCGTTTGAACAGCTTTTTTTTTGAGATAACACAACGAAGGTGATTCTTGTACAAGCCTATCTTTTATTTTACATACTGTAGTATTTCTTTTTTTGGCACATATTTTTTAGAATTGTGTTAATTCAAATCTCATTGAACAGAAACTAAATGCTATGCCTTTAATCAAATACAAAGAGAAAAGAAACTTTAAAGAAACGCCTGAGCCAACCGGTGGAAAGCCGGATACTGAAAAGTTGCGCTTTGTGATACAGAAACATGATGCCTCTCACCTCCATTATGACTTCAGACTGGAGATGGAAGGAGTATTAAAAAGCTGGGCTGTACCCAAAGGACCTTCCACAGATCCTTCAATAAAACGTCTTGCAATGATGGTAGAAGATCATCCTTACGATTACCGCAACTTCGAAGGAATTATTCCGAGTGGATACGGTGCAGGAACAGTGATAGTATGGGACGAAGGTTTTTATGAGATGGCTGATAGTGATGGAAAGAATAAGAAAGAGCAGGAGAAAGAATTACTGAAAGGAATAAAAGCAGGTAAATTACATTTTGTAATGCATGGCAAAAAAATGAAAGGCGAGTATGCACTTGTGAAAACACATGGAAGGGGTGAAAATGCATGGTTGCTGTTTAAGGTGAAGAATAAATATATTTCCACTGATGACATTACTTTAAAAGATAAATCCGTCATCTCCCACAAAACACTTGCACAGGTTGAAAAAACAACCACAAATTTTTATGGTTCCAAAAAAGGGAAAGAAGCAAGTATAAAGAGTAAAAAAGAAAATCTGCTTAACAAACGTGCAGATGTGAAAGCATCCTCTGAAGGAAATAAAAAAGAAGTTAAAAAAAAAGAACATCCGCAGGCAATAGAAAATGATAAAGGAATTCGTGCAAAGTTTCCTGTAAAACTTTCTCCTATGCTTGCCACGTTAGTTGACAAGCCTTTTGATGCTGAAGGTTGGTTGTACGAGGTGAAATGGGATGGATACAGAACTATTGCTCTTTGCAATAAAGACAAAGTGGAGATGCGTTCACGCAACGATAAATCTTTTAATGAAAAGTTTTATCCTGTTACTAATGCTTTAAGAGCATTGAATTTACAGGCTGTCATTGATGGGGAAGTAGTGGTGCTAGATAACAACGGTCAATCCAATTTCGGATCATTGCAAAACTGGAGAAGCGAAGCTGATGGAGAAATTATTTTTTATGCTTTTGATATATTGTGGGCAAATGGAAAAAATTTAATGCAATTACCACTTATTGAAAGAAAAGAAATTTTAAAACAGATAATTAACGGAGAAGGAATAATAAGATTAAGTGAGAGTTTTAATGTGGGAGGAATTAAATTTTTTGAGACAATTAAAAAAATGGGACTGGAGGGAATGATTGCAAAAAGGACTGACAGCCAATATACGCCCGGTGTACGCACCAAAGAATGGCTTAAGATAAAAGCCAACAAGCGCCAGGAAATGGTGATAGGAGGTTATACCAGGAATGATGATACTTCAAAATCATTCAGCTCATTATTGGTAGGTGTTTATGATAATGGAAGATTACATTATACAGGTAAAGTGGGTACGGGATTTAATGATAAAATGCAAAAAGAAATGATGAAACAGTTTAAGCCGCTTATCATTAAAACGCCTCCATTCACTGAAGTGCCTGACATCAACAAGCCCTCACGGTTCCGTCCTAATCCGCCCAATGCATCGGTAACATGGTTGAAACCTGAACTGGTTTGTGAAGTAAGCTTTACTGAAATGACTACTGATGGTATAATGCGCCATCCATCATTTGAAGCAATGAGAATAGATAAAAAACCAAAAGACGTGAAGAAAGATAAACCTGTTGCTATCAACAAAATTGCAACTAACATAAAGAAACAAAAAACTGTTTCTGACAAAGCAGTTATTGCATCTGAAAAAATAAAAACAAAAACAAAAAATATTTTAACTCCCGTTGGTAAGCAGGACAGAAAAACATTTCTTAACCCTACGGATGAAACACAGGTGCGAAAAATAAACGGTCATGAAATAAAATTTAATAACCTGAGTAAAATTTACTGGCCTAAAGAAAAGATCACGAAGAGGGATATGCTTAACTATTACTACCAGGTGGCGCCATATATCCTGCCTTATCTCAAAGACCGCCCACAGTCAATGAACCGTCATCCAAATGGAATAAATGGTGAAAGTTTTTATTTTAAAGATGTAACCGGAACAGCACCTGAATGGATTGAAACATTTCTTTATAAAAGTGAAGCCGATAACCGCGTTAGAAAATACCTTGTTGCAAAAGATGAAGCAAGTCTTTTGTACATGGCAACCCTCGGTTGCATTGAGATGAATCCCTGGCACAGCAAAGTGCAAAGTGAAGATTATCCTGACTGGTGTATCATCGATTTAGACCCTGCCGAAAACACCTTTAACCAGGTGATTGAAGCTGCTGTTATTACCAAAGATATCCTTGAAAGCATGGGTGCGGTATCCTATGTTAAAACCAGTGGTTCTACAGGCATTCATGTTTACATTCCACTGGGAGCAAAATATACTTATGACCAATCAAAAGAATTTGCCCGAACAATAGCAACTTTGGTACACCAGGAAATTCCAAAATTTACCAGTATTGAGCGGATAGTAAAAAACCGCAAGGGAAAAATGTATATTGACTTTTTGCAAAACCGACCACAGGCAACAGTTGCTGCTCCCTATTCATTAAGACCGAAACCTGGTGCAACAGTTTCAATGCCCTTGCATTGGGATGAAGTGAAAAAGGGTTTAAAGATGACTGACTTCAATATTTATAATGCATTGGATAGAATTAAATCTGAGGGTGATCTGTTTAAACCCGTACTTGGTAAAGGAATTAATTTAAAAAAAATAGTAGATCAATTTAATAAATAATCAAACTGTAACACGCAGACACTGATCCATTCGCAGATATTATTCACACAATCAACTTTTCCTTAAATCTAAATATATATTTACGGTATTATATCATGAGCAAACATTAGTGCTTACTACTTAAATCGAGGGAAGCCGTATTGTAATAAATAAAATAATACATCAATCTTAAAATGGATTTTGAAGAGATAGAACAAAAGATAATTAATTTCCGCGATGAACGGAACTGGGAGCAGTTTCATCAAATAAAAGATTTGCTCCTTGGTCTTAATATTGAAGTGGCTGAGTTGCAGGAATTGTTTTTATGGAAATCAGAAGAACAGCAAACTGCAATTGATCAGGAAAAGATTCAGGATGAAATTGCTGACATAGCCATATTCTTAATTTATATCAGCAGGCATTTTAATATTAACCTGCAACAGGTAATTTTAAATAAGATGGAGAAGAATGGACTAAAATATCCTGTTGAGAAGAGTAAGAATTCTAACAAGAAATACAATGAGTTATAAATTTTCCAATGGATAACGAAGCACCAAAGCAACCGCGAAGAATACGATATAAGGGCACGCATCCTAAATCTTATAAAGAGAAATATAAAGAACTTCAACCTGATCGTTATGCTAAGGATGTAGAAAAGATCATACAGAAAGGTTACACTCCGGCAGGGATGCATCGTTCTATTTGTGTAAATGAAATAATGGAAATTCTCTGCGTAACTCCCGGACAGGTTGGCCTGGATGCTACACTCGGATATGGCGGACATAGTTTAGAGCTGCTTAAATCTATTTTACCCGGTGGACGTTTATATGCTATTGATGTGGACCCGTTTGAATTGCCAAGGACAAAAGAACGCCTGGCTGCTTTGGGCTATGGGCCTGAAGTTTTTGATACAAGAAAAATGAATTTTTCAGAGATAGATCAGCTTGTAATCCAAACAGGATCATTCAATTTTGTGTTAGCAGATCTTGGTGTATCTTCCATGCAGATTGATAACCCTGAACGGGGATTTTCTTTAAAAATGAATGGACCACTTGACTTAAGACTTAATCCTGAAAGCGGAAAACCTGCTTCTGAACTTTTAAAAACAATTTCTCAAAACACGTTAGAAGAACTTTTTATTGAAAATGCAGATGAACCCTACGCTGAACAAATTGCTGAAGCAATCTCAGCCAAAATAAAAAAGGGAATAGTGAT
Organism: Bacteroidota bacterium; assembly: GCA_031366005.1. GTDB lineage: Bacteria > Bacteroidota > Bacteroidia > AKYH767-A > OLB10 > JANLUX01. The sequence continues at coordinate 75,070 of JANLZB010000094.1, forward strand.
CGAAACAACTTTGCAGTTGAAAGAGATTATCAAAGAGGCTTTGGAATTTCTTCCGGAAGATGAACGTGCGGAAACATTAAAAAAAAGTTGTCAGCGCTGCTTCCAGGCATTACGCATTGAAGTGAATGATGAGTTTGGAGCACTGAATAAATTTCTTCAAAAACTTCCTGATGCTCTCGCTCCCGGAGGACGTGTTGCAATACTTACTTTTCATTCGGGAGAAGACAGGCGAGTGAAAAAAGCTTTTCAGTTATTTTATCGTGAAGGCATTTTTAAAGAAATAGCCCGTGAACCAATTCGTCCATCTGTTCAGGAAATCAACAACAATCCGCGTGCGCGCTCAGCTAAATTACGATGGGCTGTGAAAGAATGAGTTCAACTTTGGCAATGTTCAATGAATTAAGATTTAGGCACATCCTCTTTCAACTCCGGCATTTTAAATTTATCGGTTATTTTCAAACCTTCTTTTACTTCTATAGTGATGCCGTCTGATATGCCGGTTTTGATGTATCGTTTATCAAACTTTCCCGGAGAGGTTTCCACTTGAACAAAAGAAGAGTCGTGAGAAAACTGCAATGCTGCTTCGGGAATGCCAATCACGTTGTCCTTGCTGGCAAGAATAATATCTGCATTGGCACTGTAACCTGCGCGCAAGAACTGACCGGCTCTGTTCTTAATTGAAGCCCGCACCTGAAATTGAATGGCGCCATTTTCAATAACTCCTTTGGGTGAAATATATTCAAGCAGTGCATCAAATTTCTCATCTTCAATAGCTCCTACTGTAAGTACCAGGTTCATCCCTGTTTTTATCTTGCCTACTTCTGATTCATCCACTTTGCCTTCGAAAATCATTTCGCCCATGTCAGCAACGGAGGCAATGGTGGTACCTTCATTAAATGTATTGCTTTCAATGACAGAATTGCCTTCTTTAACAGGAACATCCAGCACCATTCCGGAAATGGTGGAGCGTATTAAAGTATTGGTGGCAGCACCCGATCGTTTGGTAACACCTTCTTTTATCAGCAATAAATTATTTTGTGCTGATTCCAGTTCTTCTCCCGTTGTTTTTAAACGCAGTTCGTATTGCTGCATTTCTGTTTTGGTAATCACCCCTTCTTTAAGCAACGGAGTGTTACGGTCAAAATCAACTTTTGCATTATCGTTATTGATCTTCGCCTGATTCACCCGCGATTCGGCATTGTTCATCTCCACCATGTTTGGAATTATTTTTACACGTGCAATCACATCACCTTCCTTTATATGATCACCGGCAAGCACCATCACTTTTTCTATGATGCCTGATACTTTTGATTTCATAAAAATTTCCCTACGCGGAATAACAGAACCTGTTGCTACGGTTTTCTGAACGATGGTGGTTACCGTTGGTGATTGTGTTTTTACAACCTCAGGTGGTTTGTGTGATTTGTTATAGAAGAAATAAACAGTCCAAACTAAAGTTGCTGCAAGCAGCAATAGCAAAAGGTACTTTACAATTTTTTTTATCATAAAAATTTATATTAAATACGAATCAAGAGTTAAAATCATTTACCACATAGGCACATAGGAAACATAGATATTTCACATAGATAGAGGCGAATCTATGGGAATTCAACTCTGAGTTCGCATAATTCTTTAAAACACTATTCACTTCGCAATGCTTCAACAGGGTTGATGCTAACTGCTTTTCGGGCAGGTATCATTCCGGCTATCGCCCCTGAAACTATCAATACGATCAATGCAGTGACAGCCACACGCAAATTCACTTCAGGATTCTGAAACATGCTGGTGTCATCCGGTGGCAATGATTTGCTTACCAGATCCAACACTGCTATGCCTGCTACTAAACCGAAATAACCTGCAAATGAAGTGAGAAAGATGGATTCTTTTATCAGTTGTGCAACAATCATCCATGGGGTTGCACCCAAGGCACGCTTCACACCGATTTCTTTTGTTCTTTCTTTAACGATAATAAGCATGATATTGCTGACACCAATAACGCCTGCTATCAAGGTTCCAATTCCGACAAACCAAACCAAGCCGTTTATTCCATTGAATAGCCCGGTAAGTTTGGTAAACTCTTGTTCCATATTCCAGTGTCCTATTGCAAGTAAATCTTCCGGTGCCACCTTGTGTCGTTCTTTAAGTAATGCCATTGCTTTTGTTTCTGCTTCGCTTGCCGGAATTCCTTCTTTAGCAGTGATGGCAAACCATCCGACTTTATCTCCATTATTAAATGTATGCTGAAATGTGGTGAATGGCACCAGAATGTTTTGTGCCTGCTCCTGCGCATTCTGACCTGACCCGGTAGGCCTGCTTACACCAACAACCTGGAAATAGATTCCATTGATAGAGATATATTGCCCGATAACAACTTCCTCTTTTTTAAATAATACTTCGACCACCCGTTTGCCGATAACAGCCACCTTTCTTTTATTGGCTATATCATTATCATTTAAAAACCTGCCTTGCGTTATGGCAACAGGTTGAATTTTATTGATTACTGGATATTGACCGTAAACGGAAAACACACCGGACTTTAATCCTCTTATTACATTGTTGGTTTCATCATGACCGCCCAATTGATTCTGCGGTGCCACCACATCAATTTCTCTTACCTGGGTTTTCAAAGCAATTATATCTGCTGTATTAAAATTAAACTGGCGACCGGGTTTCATTCCTTTATAGGGCTTGGAAGTTTTCTGCGTCCACACAAAAAAACTGTTGGTGGCAGTACCCTGAAAATCTTTTAATACTCCGTTGCGCAAACCTGCGCCTGAGCCAAGCATGATAACAAGCATGAATATTCCCCAGAACACGCCAAAGGCAGTGAGGAAAGTGCGGAGCTTGTTTTTTTTGATGGTCGCAAATATTTCCTGCCAGTTGTCGCGGTCAAACATTTTTTTTCATATCTAAGGGATAATTTAATGCTGTAAATTTAGGTGGTTATTGCCATGTTGGCAGACATCACTATTACTTTTGTGTGCTGAACCTTTGCTTTTTTAATCAGACTGGTGATATACTACGTGTGAACTGACACTTCTGCAATGTGGCTGTTCACTTTAAGCGACTGGCTGTTTACTTCTTCAATTTGGATAGACTTATTAAGACACAGCCAATAGCCGCCTTTACAGTAGCGCCAACCTTTGTAACAGTAGCGCCAACCCATCTCACAGTAGCGCCAACGTGATTGACAGTAGCGCCAACGCATCTCGCAGTAGTGCTGATGGAAATGACAAGAGCGCCAATCCATCTCACAGTTGTGCCAAGGTGTTTGACAGGAGCGCCAACACATCTCGCAGTAGTGCCAATGGACCTGACAGTAGCGCCCATGCATCTCGCAGTAGCGCCCATGCAATTAACATTAGCGCCAAGGGATTCTACACTAGTGCCGATGCATCTGACAATTTTCAGGACAGGGTTGAAAGCAGTTTTATTAAGCTAAACAGTTCTTTTTTTAAATAACCTTACAATTTTAGCTTTTCCTGAAACTATTTTTTAAAAAACAACTATAATAACCTCGTTTGTGAATGAAAGAATCAGAAACGGGTGTTGAAAGTGGAATGAGCAAGGTGAATGTATCACCGGGAGAAAAAGAGCAGTTGGTTATAGAATTAATACATGTGAGTTAAATTGTGAGTTATGTATTTTGAGTTATGAGTTAAAGCCCGCGGATGCGGGCTTTTTGTTTTTGTTGAAGTGAATACTTCAGCGATAGTAAAAGCGTAGAAGATTCTACGCTGAGTTAGGGGTTGCTTCCAAGCAGAGCCTTTGTCCGTTTCGCTCAACTTAACAAAAATATTTATTTTAAACTGACACAGTTTATTGAACAGTCCCAAGGAAATTGGAAGCTCGCTGAGGCGGGCTTTTTTTTGTTTAATTTAAATTACATTTGGTGCTTTAACAAAAGAGTTTGGTGGGGACACTAAACTCGGAGTAAGAATAATTTATGGATCAGCAAAATATTGAACTAATAGAAATAATTTGGAAAGGACCTCATAATATTTCTTCGCTTAAAAATGATGAGTTAAAAAACGAGATTGGATTATATCAAATTTATGGAGGGCATCCTATTTCAGGTTCAAATACATTATTGTATATTGGTCAAACAACTGAAAGTTTTGAAATTAGATTTCGATTTCACGAAACGTGGATGAAGGAAGAAATAGATGAAATGAAAATTTATATTGGAACAATTTATAAGTATCAAAAATATTCTTCGGAAGAGTTAAATAGAAAAATTTCAAAAGCCGAACAGCTTCTCATTTATTTCTGTGCTCCTCCGTATAATTCCAATCATATTGTTTCTTATAAAGGAGATGAAAACATCACTGGTAAACATATAATTGTTTTGAATTATTGGAAAAAAAATATGTTGCCTTACGAGGTCTCAACAATATGGTATCATAGCGAATGTTGGAAAAACAATTAAATCAATGATTAAAAAAATCTTTTTTGCTTTGTGTATCTTTTCAAGTGAATTGGTATTCTGTCAATCGCATAATATTCCCCTTTTAAAGAATATTCTTCTTTCAGAAATGAGCATTACGAAAATTAAAGAAATACTTAAACCTAAATACACTTATAAAAAACAAGATGATATAACTGATAATGGAAACATTGCATATTACTATGATTCAAAAGATGGCAAGCATAATGAATTAGTTGTTCTTTATAGCACAATATTTAATAAGGCAACCTTTTTTCAATTGATGGATTATAATAGCACAGCTCAATATTATAGAAACCAGTTTGCTAAACTTGGTTTTACGTTTCTTAAAAAAAACTATGACTTTGAAACAGGTAGAAATTCATATGGATATAGAAAGGGGGCATTATTATTTGTAGTTGAGTTAGGAGTAGAAGAAAATAAATGTCAAATAAAATTATCCGATGAAGACAATTAAGTCTTTTTACAATTGTTGCATTGCTTTATCCAACCTTTTCTCCTTACTCAAAACTTTTGTGATGCTAAGTGACAAGTTTCCTACTGAATGACGGAGGGAGTGTGTAAAAAAACCACCCCGCCCTGCGGGCACCCCTCCTTGAAATAAGGATGGGAGTTTGTGCGCGATTTGTTTTTGCGATGGACTACACAGCTTTGGGAATGAAACAGGGAAGGTTGTCTGAACTGTGATTAAACGGATTATTCACGATGGGTTTATTTTCAATTGTGTTCATGAGATCGCTTCGCTAAGTTAAATGATTGGCATGATTGTCTTTTGCAAGAGGTTGTGTTGGGACTACAAACTTTTGTACTGCTATGTGACGGTTCAAATGTCCACCGGACATTTGAAATCTACTGAATGACGGAGGGAGGAAGAAACCACCCCTGGCCCCTCCTTGAAATAAGGAGGGGAGTTTGTGCGCGATTTGTTTTTGCGATGGACTTCACAGCGATGAGAATGAAACACGGATGGTTGGTGATAGCCCCGATTGTAGTGGAAAGCCCGTAAAGCGCGGTTGATAAAAGTTATGAGGTTTGAGTTATGAGTTATGAATGATTGAAAGACTATAGTTTGTGTTCGATGCGCTGCGGACTTGCAACGGAATCCCGATAGTTATCGGGAGGACAGGAGGTGGATAGAGGAGGAAGGTGATGGCTCCAAAATTTTTATTCATCGCGCAAAGCAATTACGGGTTCGATGCGTGAGGCACGCAATGCGGGAAAAAATCCGGCTAACATTCCGGCAATGACAATGAGGAGGGTTGCAGAGATAGCCACTGTGAGGTCCACTTCGGGATTGCGAAAGAATGGAGAAGGCGGAATAAATTTGTTGAACATCTCCAATAAAAAGATGCCGAACACTAAACCTGAATAACCAGCAACACCTGTAATTAAAATGCTTTCCTGGATGATCATGCTTACGATTGATAAGGGTGAGGCACCGATGGCTTTGCGCACTCCGATTTCTTTTGTGCGCTCTTTGACTACGATCATCATGATGTTGCTTACGCCAACGATACCTGCAATGATGGTCATGAGACCAATGAGGCCTACAAATATTTTAACACCGGTGAGCATGTTCATTACGCGCCTGTATTCGATGTTGTTGTTGTTTATTTCCATTGCATCATTATCAGCAGGATTGAAAGTATGTTTGGAAGCCATCATGCGCCTTACATCTTTTACAATCTGTTCTGACTCTTCCACTGTTGCATCGCCAACGCTGAACCAGATGGTACCGATTTTATTCTGACCATTGTAAGCGCGTTGCGCAGTTGAAATGGGAATGTAAAGGCGGTTCATGTCGTTATTGCCAGAGTCGTAAAACACTCCTACTACTTTATAAGCTGCTCCGTCCACATCAATAAATTTACCGATAGGATCTTCGTCTTTAAACAATGCCTCTTTAACGGGAATACCCATTGCGCAAACTTTGCGGCACTGGCGTATATCTATATCATTTAAAAATCTTCCTTGAGTTGTTTTAATATTTTCAAGAAACTGGTGATCGGGCTGACATGGACGCACAAGAAAAGCTCCGTGCTCTTTTTTGTAAGAAAGATTTCTGACGGCACGACCTGCAAACACATCAGAAATTTTATCTACTCCATTCACCTTTGATTTGATTAAATCATAATCATCATTTTTCATTTGAATGGTGCGCCCGGGTTGAAACCCTTTGTAAGGCATGCCCGTTCTACCTGCACCCACCCAGATTGAATTGATGGCATCCACTTCAAACTCATGTTTTGCACCGTTACGCAAACCTTCACCTGCGCCAAGAAGAATGATTAAAATAAATATTCCCCATGCAACACTGAATGCAGTGAGGAAAGTACGCAGCTTGTTTTTGCTTAGCGTACTGAATATTTCCTGCCATTTATCGCGGTCGAACATTTGGGAGTTTAAAGTTTAAAGTCTAAAGTTTAAAGTTTTGTTATTCGATTAAACCGTCTTTAATGCGGATTACTCTGTCAGTCATTGCAGCTACATCATGTTCGTGTGTAACAACAACTACGGTCATGCCTTGTGCGTTTACTTCTTTGAGAATATTCATTACTTCCACGGAAGTTTGTGAATCCAATGCACCTGTGGGTTCATCAGCAAGTATCACTTTTGGTTTTGATATTAATGCACGTGCAATTGCAACACGTTGTTTCTGACCTCCTGATAATTCGTTCGGACCGTGCTGCGCCCAATCTTTTAATCCCATGCGATCAAGATATTCCATCGCTATGCGGTTACGCTCTTTGCGTTTTACTTTTTGATAATACAAAGGCAAGGCAACATTCTCTACTGCTGATTTAAAAGAAAGCAGATTGAATGACTGAAAAACAAAACCTAAGAAACGGTTACGCAAATGTGCTGCTTTGGTTTGTGATAAATCTTTAATGGAAGTTTTATCTAACAAATAATTTCCTGAATCATAATTATCCAATATGCCTAAAATATTAAGCAACGTAGATTTGCCTGAACCTGATGCACCCATGATGGACACAAACTCACCTTCCTTAATATGTAAATCAATTCCTTTAAGCACATGCATGGAATTGGAACCCATGCGATAGGATTTATTGATGTTCTGAAGCTTTATCATTGATTAATTGTAAGACAAAAATAGGGGTAGAAGAGCAACTATTGCGTTTGTTTTATTACAAACATGTTAAATTATCACATCCTGTAATTAAACAATGTTAAAAATAGTAATACATGACGCTTAACTACATTTGCTTTACCGTTAAAAGATAAATTCATTAACCGTTATTTGTGAAATGTTTCGTAATTATAGCCACACTTCTTTTATCCACCATATTTTTCTACTTTCTCCAACTAACCGGTAAAGTTGCCTATGCTGGCTATGCAAAATACATTTATAAACCTGTTGGAGAAACGGCTGACCTTTTAAGATCCGATGATCACTTTGCATTGGATGGTGCATTGTGGAATTATGTATTGGAAAAGAAATTAAATGCTATTGCAGACACCGGAGCAGGAGATGATGTAGTTAGAATTATCAGTAAAAGAGTGAATGGCGGAAAGGTAGGGGTAGAGGAAGGCATTGTACTCTTTCATAAGTTTTATGAGTTACTGAGTGCGTCTATTGTTGTATAGCATAGCATAATCATTACTGGCAATAAATCGTTGCAGTCATTTTAATACTGCTCTTTTTCATTGGGAAAATCTTTGGCTTTTATATCACCAATATAACGTTCGGTTGCTGCTTTAATATCATCATAGAGATTCAAATACCTGCGTAAAAAACGCGGATTAAATTCTTTATTAATACCCAGCATATCGTGTAAAACCAAAACCTGTCCATCTACGCCATTACCTGCACCGATGCCAATGGTTGGTATTTTTAAACTGGTGGAAACTTCTCTTGCAAGGCGGGCTGGAATTTTTTCCAAAACAATGGAGAAGCAGCCGATCTGTTCAAGTAAAGCAGCATCCTCACGCAGGCGTTGTGCTTCCAGCTCTTCCTTCGCACGTACCACATAGGTTCCGAATTTATAAATGCTCTGGGGTGTGAGACCTAAATGACCCATAACCGGAACGCCTGCCGATAAAATACGTTCAACAGATTCTTTTACGAGATAACCACCTTCTAATTTCACCGCATGCGCACCTGATTCTTTCATAATACGAATGGAAGAATTCAAGGCTTCCTTACTGTTTCCCTGGTAAGAACCAAAAGGTAAATCAACCACCACCAATGCACGTTTAACTGCACGGACAACAGAAGCCGCATGATAGATCATCTGGTCAAGCGTGATAGGTAAAGTTGTTTCATGACCTGCCATCACATTGCTTGCACTGTCGCCAACCAGTATTACATCAATGCCAGCTTCATCAATAATCCTGGCAAGGCTGAAGTCATAAGCGGTGAGCATAGAAATTTTTTCGCCTTTGCGTTTCATTTCCTGCAGTGTGTGCGTAGTTATTTTGCGTGCTTCTAATTGTGATGACATGTTAGTTTAAATTTTAAGGTTTAAAGTTTTGATGCATACCAATTAACAAATCTGTAACGAATATTACGAATTATGAAGGAGTGAAGTAAGTATTCATTGTATTCGTATATCATTCGTTAATTAGTATGCATCAGTTTTCTTTTGGTAATACAAATTCTTTTTTCTCCTGTTTCTTTTCGGGAATAGAGTCTTTTGCAGATTTATTTTTTTGATTGTTTACAGTTGAGTCTTTATCTTTTACAGTGCCTTTTACTGACTTTAATTCATTTTTCATCATTACTAATGAATCAGTAAGCAATTTGTTTGTTTTTAATAATTCATCGCTGGCAGATTTTTCTTTTTTCAGGTTTTTACTCAGGTTGATTACAAGGTCACCATTATCATTTCCCATCACCATTTCTTTATAGCGTATTAATTCTGAATTTATTTTCATCAAGGAATCATAAGCACCCGTTGATTTTTTTATTCTTGTTTCTAAATCTTTTATTTGTTTTTCGAAATTCTCTTTTTGCTTTTCATTTTCTTTTTCACCGCTGCGCATTGCCTGTATCATCTGCTTTAAATCATCATTTTCTTCAGATAATTTATTGATTTGTGTTTTAAGTGTGATAATGGATTCAACCAGTGCAAGCACATCTGTTTCGGGAGTGTTTTCATTTCTCTCGCTTGTTTTATTCTCATCACCGGAAGCGGAAGTATTGTTTTTATCTTTTGAGGTGGTGAACAAATAAAGAAAATCAGCTTTGCCTTTACTTGCAGGACCAATGATGAAACCGAAATTGCCGGATGAGTAAGAGGGCTCACTAAAGCCCATTACATATTTGTTATTTAACAGCAAATCATATTTTTTCTGCGAGGTCCTTATTTCTAAAAGATTAGGAAGATTTAATCCTTTTACATCAGAAGAAGCAACCCATCCTCCGGTTTTAGCGGTTCCGGTCATGTATTTATAGCTGCCACCATTAATCTGCCGCAAGCGATAACTGTTTTTATTTATCTCAAAAATAAATCCTCCTTTGCCATCCGGTTGCGCCATAAATATCAACCCTATACTGCCATCAATAGCTGAAGTTTTATCCAGCTTTAAGGAAGTAATCAATTTAAAAACAGCAAGGTCGTTGGTAAAATTTCCCATTACTGCATGAGGTGAAACTGTTGATTTACGATGCATGATGTATTCTCCTTCCTGCACAATCAAAAGATTGTCGGCATTAGAAACTGTGCTCCAGTAAGTGTTGCTGCTGTCAAAATTCTCACTTAAAAAAAGCTTGTCAAATTTTTCAATGACAGTAAGCTGAGCCAATGAAACAGAAGCCATCAGCACACAAATGCTTAATAGAATGATGTGCCTTGAAGCCAAACCTGACATAACTGCTCAAAAATAGAGATTCTAAGGTTTAGGGTTTAGCATGTGGAGCACAAGAAATAATTACGTAATAAATTAATACTTGTGAATGATAAATCAACAGTCAGAGGGAAGCAGTGTTCGATTATTTTATGAAAAGTTAACTGCAATTAATTCATTCACTGCAAGCATGGAAAAGAAAAACATAAACAAGTTAATCTTTTTTAGCAATGTTTTGCTCGGTAACTAAAAAAGTTTGTCTCACAGGTTTTAACAGCGCTTTTGCCCAATGTAACATGAATATATTTTTTAAGATGAGGATTAAGCTGTTGAAACTATTGGGCTTTTTTACGTACAGGTTGGCACCGTGTTTAAAAGTTTCTTCCACATCATTAGGACTATCGGAAGTGGAGAGCATAACGGTGGGTATATCTCTTAGCGTTTCGTCCTTTTTTATTTCTGCCAATGCTTCTTTGCCATCTTTCACGGGCATGTTTACATCCAGGAAAATAATATCAGGATTAGGTTCCCTGGGATCTTTAAGTATATCAATAAGATCTTTACCATTATCTACTGTGGTAACTTCAGCATTCACCTTTGTTTCTTCAATTGCGGCAGTAAATAACTGCTGGTCATCTTTGTCATCATCTGCCAATAAAACTTTAACGGGTTCTTTTGAATCAGGTTGCTTTGCATGATCGTGAGCTTTGTCTTTGTCTTTCATTGTGGAAACGTGAGGGAGTGATGATGTAAAAATACGGGATTTATTCCTGATATAACTCCATGGTGACAACTTTTAATCTATGCTTCATTAATTTTATCTCTACAGTTGAAACCCAATGCGAGCAGTTGATTATCTGCAATGCCAATGTTATGAGTGGTAAACGCGGGAAGCGACTATCAAATCGTTTTTTATTTCAAGCACCTCTGCCACCACCATTTTATCCTCTCCCGAAACAACTCTGGTGTATTCCATAAACGCACGGTTATCATCTGCTGTAATGGTTTTTTCATGATAAGCAAGATCAGGCAAACGGTTAAAAGCATCCTGCCACCAATTGCGCAAGGCAGCTTTTCCTTTTATTATTCCTTTGCTTTCAGGTTGCCGCGCTTTCACTTTAGGACTGAAATGTTCAGCGTTATCATCATATAATGAAAGCAATTTTTCAAGGTTGTGATCATTGAATGCCTGTAACCATTGCTTTGCTATCTCAAAGGGTTTCATGTATGCATTTATTTAGATTGGTTATTGGCTGCGTTGGTTTCTTTGTAATGATACACCACATTTACCTGTGATGGAGTGGGAGCAACCACTTTGCCGGGCAGATGGAAATGGATGATTATTACGTTATGAAAAACGACATGCAATCCTCTGTATTTTTTCTTTTCATACTTAAGCAGCTTAACTAATCGTACTGCTTCCTCATCACATCCATAACCAATTCCTGCCTTTACCACTGCATTGGAAACCTCGCCATACACATCCACGTCATAAGCGATTTTGACTGAACCTTCGACTCTTGTTTTTAATGCTTCTTCCGGATAACGGAGGTTTGATTTCACAAATTCATCCAGTGCTTTTTTACCACCCGGATAAGAGGGTTTATTAATGAATGATTCCGGCTTTGTTTTTCTCTTCACCTGTTATGATTTTTTTTTTCAAATATCGTTTTTAATTACTCAACGATTTGCATTCACGTTATTATTCTGAGTTATGGATTTGGTGATGCACCGGAAAAGTTGATAGAATAAGATTAGCACTTATCATATTACTTCCTTCCAAAATCAGCCGGTATCTCTCCCCACTTTTCTGTCTGCCATTTTATAATTGGAGTGAAATAAGAATTTTTATGCAGCCATTGTTCTGCACGCTCAATCAAATCAAAAAGTTTTTTGTTGCGTGATGTTGGTTCTAATTTGGTTTTTGCTTTTTTATTTTTCACCCAGCTTAAAGCAGTCATGCTGTCTGTATAAATAATCTTGTTACTATTTTGTTTTTTAAGCATGGCGAGCGCATGCACTAATCCTAAAAACTCTCCTATGTTATTGGTTCCTTCTTCAAAAGGCCCGCCATGAAAAATTTCTTCCTGTGCCTGTAAGTCAACGCCACGGTATTCCATTCTCCCGGGGTTACCGCTACAGGCAGCATCCACTGCTATTGCATCCAATACAGGTTTACCAGCAGTAACTGTTTTTCCTGTTGTTATAATTTTCTTTTCAGTAGTTTTTGTTTTGATAAAATCACGGCTTGATTTTTCAAAAGCAATTACTGCCTCAGTGTAATTTTCAAATGATTTGTATTTGGGATCAGGATAACCTTCAACACTTCTGCGGCACTCATCCCAGTTATCAAAAATGCCTTTTGTTCTTCCGTTCCATACTACGTAGTATTTCTGTTTGGGCATTGTGGATGTGCTTGTTGCTTCGTCATTGCGAGGAACGAAGCAATCTGTTTCATAGAGGCAGATTGCTTCGTTACTCGCAATAACGTATTATATTGTTACCAAACTACCGCTGATTGCCTGGCGTAAAAAAGCAGGGAGAATGGATTCTTGTGTGAGTCTTAATTTATCAGCATCATTGAGATGAAACAACATCTCTTCATATTTTTCCTGACCATGATGCTTAACGATATGTTGCTGCTTATCCTGACGTGTTAAGTATTTCAACATTCCCACCTGGTCAGCTTCAGGATGAAACTGTGTGCCGAATATTTCATCTGAGAAACGGATGGCCATTACTGCACGTTCGAACGTTACATGCGGACGTTCTTTTTCAATTGCTAAAATTTTTGCACCTAATTTCAAAATCGTATCAGCATCAGGTTTTATAACCTGGTAATCGCGGCTGTCAACAGCATAAAACGGATCAGGCAGTTGATTAAAAAATTTTTCTTTTTTGCCGTCCATTGTTTTATGAACAGGAAAAATACCGAAAGCAGATGAATGACGTTTGGATACTTCTGCAATCTGAAGATGACGGCATACAAGCTGAAACGAATGACAGATTAAAAATAAATACTTTTTTGAGCCTGTTGCATTTTGATTGTGCTCAAATATGGAATCAATCAGTTTAAAATATTTGTTTTCCCATGTTGCATTTGCATCAGCCATAGGACTTCCCGGACCACCGGTAGAAATATAAATATCATAATCAAGATCGGGAATTTCATTTTTGAACCGCACATCAAAAACTTTCCATGTCATGCTTTGATTTGGCTCCAGCGGATGCGTATTTAATAAAACCTGCAGGCAACGCATTCCCTCATTGGGTTCATTATTATATAAATCAATTATTGCAACACGTATGTTCTGTGTTTTTACCGGAGCGTTCACTGAGGGATAAAATTTTATTTCTTGTAAATACATTTTACTATGCTAAGCCTAAATTTGTTTCAAGTATCATGTAATCCACCACATCTTTCAGGTCACCTGTTTTTTCATAAATTGCCAATTGCCTGTCAGCGCCAGTACCTTGTTTTAACATTGTTTCAATATATTTTAATTCTTGCCTGCTTCCTAATTCATCCACTACGTCATCTACAAATTCAAGTAACTCATAAATTAAATCTTTTGTAGGCACCTCTTCTTCTTTTCCAAAATCAATAAGCTTGCCATGGATGCCATAGCGCGCTGCACGCCATTTGTTTTCATTAATCAATGCACGGCTGTAATTGCGGAAAGATAAATTGGCAGCCATCAGCTTAAATAATTTAGCAGTGATCGCCTGCATCAAAGCAGCAAGTGCAATGGTTTCATCAATACGCATTGGCACATCGCAAATACGAAATTCAATCGTATCGAAGAAGGGATGCAACCGTAAATCCCACCATATCTTTTTACCATTGTCAATACATTTTGTTTTGATAAGGAGATTAATGTAGCTGTCATATTCAGCAACGCTGCCAAAATATTCAGGGATACCGGTGCGTGGAAATTTATCAAACACTTTGGTGCGATAAGCTTTAAAACCGGTGTTACGTCCGAGCCAGAAAGGTGAGTTGGCAGATAAAGCAAATATATGTGGCAGAAAATAACGCGCCTGGTTAAGGAGCATTAATCCCACTTCGCGTGATGGGATTCCAACATGCACATGCAATCCGAAAATAAGATTTCCTCTTGCTGTATCCTGCAACTCTTTCACTATTTCATGATAGCGTGGATGATCAGTTATCTCCTGATCCTGCCAGCGTGAAAATGGATGCGTGCCACCTGCTGCAAATAACAAACCTTGTTTCAATGCTATCTCTGCAATCATTTTACGCAGGTACGTTACTTCCTTTCGTGCTTCGGTTACATCCTTACAGATATTGGTTCCAACTTCCACCACGCTCTGGTGCATTTCAGCTTTCACCTGTTCCTTCAGCGTAACTTTTCCATGTTCAATTATCTGGTGCATGTGAGAGCGCAACTCACGTGTTTTGGGATCAATGATCTGGAATTCTTCTTCGATTCCTAGTGTAAACAGTGACATACAGGGGTCCTTAGTTTTCAATTAAAATATTTTGAGCCGTTGGGATATTTAAATTATTCAATTCTTAAATCATACATCATTAAGGATTGAATTCCTTTTAGTTTTAGCACTGATTGCGAAGCCTGAACAAGCTTATATTCTTCGCTTGATAACTCCTGTTTCAGAAAGCGGACATGCGCCTGCGTATTGATATCTTCCAATATTTTTTCAAGCGGTTCTTTTACTTCAGGCATTTCTTTAATGCGATAATTATCGAGCTTAGCCATACGTGCTGCAATAGCGATAGCATCATTAATACCACCAAGTGTGTCAACAAGGTGAAGGTTGATGGCATCAGTACCGCTCCACACACGTCCTTGTCCCACACTATCAACAAGCGCCTGCGAAATTTTGCGTCCTTCACTCACATGTTTTGTGAATGTATCATAAATCTTATCTACCTCTCTTTGAACGATGGCAGTTTCAGCAGGAGTAATTGGCCGTGTAAAAGTTCCTAAATCACTGTAAGCACCTGTTTTATATCTGTCAGTGGTGATACCTAATTTATTCTTTAACATATTTTCACCATTGAATAATAAACCAAACACGCCAATGCTTCCCGTTAAGGTATTAGGTTGTGCCACAATTTTATTTGCCGGACAACTGATGTAATATCCACCGGAAGCAGCCAGGCTACCCATGCTCACTACGGTAGGTTTGGTGGAAGCAGCAAGCTTCACTTCGCGCCATATAACTTCTGATGCCAATGAACTACCACCCGGAGAATTTACACGCAGCACAATGGCTTTTACTTTATCATCATTGCGTGCATCACGAATAGCTTTGGAAAGTTCAGTTGAACCAATAGTGTTTTCATCACCTTTATCGCTGGTTATTTCTCCATTTGCATAAATTAAAGCGATACGGTCAGTGGTAAATTTCTTTTTGTCTTTTTCCACCGAATGATTGTATTGATTAAGATTAATAAGAGCTATTTCATCTCCTTTCTTCTGACCGATTTTTTTATTCACTTCATCCAGAAACTCATCTTTATATGCAAGACGATCTACCAGTTTTAACCGTAACGCATCTTCGGCAGATTGAGCAAGCAAACTGTCACCAATTAACTCTACCTGCTGCTGGTCTAACTTTCTACCACTTGCAATTTTTAATGTTAAATCATTCCAGATGGAATTAACTAATGAAGCCATCTGCTCGCGGTTTTCATCACTCATCTTTTCGCGGATAAATGGCTCCACTGCACTTTTAAATTTTCCGTGACGGATAACCTCGGGTTGTATGTCCAGCTTATCAAGCAACCTTTTAAAAAACATTAATTCAGCATTAATACCTTTCAGTTCAACTCCACCTTCAGGATTGAGATAAATTTTATCTGATGCAGATGCTAAATAATATGCGCCCTGTGAATAAGACTCAGCCCATGCATACACAAACTTGCCCGATTTTTTAAAACGAAGCAAAGCATTACGGATTTCATCTAATGATGCAATGCCGCCTTGCACCTTGCTTACATCCACAAAAATTCCTTTGATATCGTCATCACTGGCAGCTTTATCAATGTCCTTAATAATATCATTAAGACCAGGTTGCTTGTGGCTTGAGAAATCATTTAAATCAAAATGATCAAATGGATTACCACTGCTTCGTTCTTCAATCGGTTGATCAAGTGTAAGCTGTAACAAGCTGTTTTTCTCAACAGTAACTTTTTTATTACTTACTGATGATACAACAGCTGAAACTATAACAAAGAAAATAAATACAAGTAAAACAATGCCGATAATAAAACCCAGCATGGAAGCAAAAAACATTTTAAAGAATTGTTTCATGAAAGAAGGGGATTTTGGAAATGCAATGTTAGTGAAAATTGGTTAGTGAGTTGTTTGGTAGTTAAGTTGTTATCCGGTAAATATTAACAACTATCACGGCAAACGTTTAACCTCTTTATCATCATTGCATTCATCAAGCAGTTCACTTATCGTTTTCTTAAACACAGGATGGATATATGCCGGTATTAATTCATTTAAGGGAATAAGTGTAAATCTACGTTCATGTAAATGCGGATGCGGAATTTTTAATCCGGGATCATTAATCACTTCATCATTAAAAAATAAAATGTCAATATCAATACATCGTTGTTCCCATTTTTTTAATCTTATGCGACCCAACTGTTGTTCAATTTTCAGGAGCGAGTTCAAAAGTTTTGCAGCATTTAAATCTGTGTTTGCTTTCACAACCTGATTTAAAAATGCAGGTTGGTTTTCCAAGCCCCAGGCTTCTGTTTCATATAGTGATGATTGTTGTACGATATTAATTTTCTCTTTTGTCAATAACAATTTTGCATTTTCGATCATTGCAATTCTATTACCTGCATTTGATCCTAATAGTAATATCGCTTCATTCATCCGAAACAAATTTGCTGAATATTCTATTCACTCAATGCAAATGATATTTATGATGATTGAGTAATCGCTAATAACTAATTTCACCGCCACATGCTTTCTTATAAATACATTGCAATAGAAGGTAATATCGGAGCGGGTAAAACTTCACTTGCACAGATACTTGCCACCAAGTACAATGCTGAATTGGCACTAGAAGAATTTGTCGATAATACTTTTCTCACCCAGTTTTATCAGAATCCTGAACGGTGGGCTTTTCCGCTTGAATTATCTTTTCTGGCTGAGCGTTACCAACAGTTAAAGCAGAAGCAAGATGAGCAAATTGCAATAGGAGGAATGCTTGTTACCGATTATCTTTTTGAAAAATCATTGTTGTTTGCTCAGGTAAACCTGCAGGGAAATGAGCTGGAACTTTTCAACCGGTTTTATTCACTTATGAAACCAAACCTGAAAGCACCTGATCTTATATTATATCTTTCTAGAAGCACTGATACCTTAATTAATAACATCAGAAAACGAGGACGTGATTTTGAAAAAGAAATAAGTATGGATTATTTAATAAAGGTTACGCATCAATACGAAAGCTATCTTAAGCAGGAACAATCAATACCTGTTTTATTTATTGAATCTGATCATCTCGACTTTGTAAATATTGCGGAAGACCTGCGATTCATTCTCGATATTTTAGCTCAACAACACCATCCAGGTTTAAAAATTGTAAAGCAGGGAGTCTCGTAGTTTATAATAAACTTCAAATTTATCCAAGCTTTTTTTCTTTTTTTAATCCACAATGTCCTAAGTATAATTATCATTGCATCACAAAACTATATCCTTATGAGGCTAAAGATTATTCTCCCAATACTGTTGCTTTTAACTTCAGTGCTTGTGCATGCACAACAGTCAGGAACTACAACCACCACCACTTATGGTTTGCCAAAGCCAAAAGATTATGATCGCTGGTCAGTTGGAGTTGCTGTGGGTTTAACTCACCTTGATGGCGATTTATTAAATGGTGCCGGAAACAATAACCGCATTCTGGAGCAGGCAGAAGCCAGCGTTGGTTATGGATTATTTGTGCATCGTCAGATATCACATTCGATAGGTTTGCGATTAAGAGGTTATATGTCAAAATTTACTGCACGTGATGTTGATTTTGTCAATGATTCCACAGGGCAGGTTGCACAGTTTAACGGTCAGCCGGGTAAATTTACATTAACAGCAGAAAAATTTAAATCACCGCTGCAGGAAGCTGCGTTGGAGATGACTTATAACTTTGGTAACATCAGTTTCCTTAATCGCAATAAAAATTTTCATTTTGTTGCAACACTTGGAATAGGTGTTTTTGGATATGATGGAGAAGTAAAAGTAGACAGCATTGCTCCAAAAGATAAAGTGCTTCGCAGCTCAAAGGCAGCAGAAGGAATGATTCCGATCAGCCTTGGTTTTAAATACAAAATCAGCAAAGTAGATGTTGGATTAGCTTATGAATTTCGCAAAACGTTTACTGATAATATTGATGCAACAATAAGAACCTTATCAGCTTATGATGATTATGTTATGGTAAATCTTTCCATCGGTTACACCTTTGGTAAAAAGAACAAAGCAATGGAATGGGTTAACCCGATGCAGGTTGTTTACAATGATCTTAATGATATGAAAGAAAAGATTGATGTAATAGGCGGAGATAAAGATAATGACGGAGTTAGCGACCTCTTTGATAAAGATAACAGCACACCTGAAGGAACAAAAGTTTATGGTGATGGTACGGCAGTTGACACCGATGGTGATGGAATACCTGATTCAAAAGATGCAGATCCTTTTACAGCTAAAGGTGCTTCTGTAGATGCAAATGGAAAGGAAGCAGATACAGATGCAGATGGTGTACCTGATAGCCGCGACCTGGAACCAAATACTGAACCTGGTTCATTAGTTAACTTTCAGGGTGTAACTATACCGGTTGCAGGCGTTGCTGGCAGTAGCGGAACAAGTGGTGTAAATGGAGCTAACGGAACAGGGTATTTGCCTTCTGTATTTTTTGATTTAAACTCTTATATGATTAAACCTGTTTATTATGACCGCATTCTCGTTATCGCAAAAGTTTTAAAAGCAAACCCTGATATTAAACTAAGAATTACGGGTAATTGTGATGTAAGAGGTAATGAAGCGCTTAACCGTAAGTTAGGTCAGAAAAGAGCAGAAGCTGTTAAAAAACATTTAGTTGAACAGTATGCAATTGATGCTTCACGTATTTCAACTGAAACAAAAGGAAAAGAAGATCCGGCTGCTAATAAGCTTAATGCTATGAACCGAAGGGTTGATTTTGGAGTAGAGTAAAGATGCGCTTTTATTAATTAAGGAATTACCCTTTTCATTATAAAATTCACATTTTTTAACTATTTTCATAAATGATACAGTATATTTACTGTCTCTTTTTTATTCCCTCCTGGAATGTTAAATTATAGATCGGTTTTATTAGTGGATGATGATGCAGATGATCGTTTCCTTTTCCAGGAAGCTATCAACGAGATAGATGCTTCTTTGATATACATGGAAAAGCAAGATGGAGTGGAAGCCCTTAAATACTTAAAAGAAACTGAGCAGTTACCTGACATTATTTTTCTTGACCTGAACATGCCTCGCATGAATGGCAAAGAATGTCTTGTATCGTTAAAAAATGATACGCGACTTGCCAGCATACCCACCATTATCTACTCAACTTTTAAGTCTCCAAAATCAGTTAATGAAGTTGTTCAGCTTGGCGCTGATTTTTATTTACAGAAACCCGTTAATTATCATGACCTTTATAACTCCATTAAATTTATTCTCAATGGAGAATATAAATCCATGATATCGTTTTGACTGGTTATCCGAATTAAAAAAATATTTTGTGAATTAAAAAGAGAGAAGGCGGCACATTCCCTCATGTACCGCCCTCAGAACTTTAAATAATGTTGCAATTTTACGGCAATGTTTATAAAAAGTTAAGAGGGTAACAATAAAATTTTTTCTTATGGTGATATTAGCTTAACTATTCTTATCGGAAAATTTTCAGCCATTAGATGACAGGTGAAAATGCGTAGCGTTATTTGAAATATTAGTTGGGTTTGAACTATTCATACTATCCAAATAAGTATAAACCGTTTTAGTGATACCTGCAATTACTTCAGTAAGATTCTTAACATTATTTCCACTTGTCATTATGGTAAGCAAATACGCTTTTCCATCCATGTAAATAATTCCTGATTCATGAAGTTGGTGCAGGTTATTATCATCCGTCCATTCACCGAACTTATGAGCAACCAGCGTTCCTTTGGGTAAACCTGCAACCAACCCATCTCTAAAATCAGTTTTTGCAAGAAGTTCAAAAGCAAATTCTGCATGGTTATAATTAAGATAACCGCCATTGTATAATACCTTTAAAAACGTTGAATAATCTCTTGCAGAAATTGTGTAACCCATTTTATAAACATCAGGTACAGTAAGGCCCAGATACTCAAAAGTCCTTTTGTGTTCTTCAACATCCATTAAATCATGTAAAAGATTGGTAGCATTATTATCAGAATAAGAAACCATATATTCTAATAATTCTTTTATTGTATAAGATTTTCCCAATTGAATTTGCTGTGAATTGAATGTTTGTATCCGTGTGGTTTTTAATTTGTCCGTAAAGCGTATGCTTCTGTTTAATAATCCTGGATTTTTTTCTTCCATTTTTAAAAAAGTGATCAGCAAGGGCAATTTCAATAGAGAAGCAGGATGAAATTTCTCCTCCGGATTTACATTGATCCAGTTCCCTTTATTAAAACCTCTGAAATAAACTGACGCAGTAATAAGATGATTGGAAGATTTATAGTCAGCTATTTTATTTTCTAATTGCGACTTTAAGGGCAGATATTTTGCCCCTTCACATTCCGGTTCTGCATACACTAATGGATGTATAAATTTATATCCTTTCAGCCGTTCAATTCTATAGCTGCATGTATTGGATTGAACAGGTTGTTCAACCGTAGTAACCGAATGTTCTGTAGTTGAAGAATTTTTTAATCGCTGATTGGAAATAAACCAGGTAACTATTGAACTGATAATGGAAGTTGTCACCAATAAAATGATGATGTTTTTATTTTTCATTGTTTTAATAAGAAGATTTAAAGAATTATGCAAAACTATAAATTATTATTTTTTGAGAGTATTAGAGCCTGTTTATATTTTTTATTATAAAATGTTGTTTTGTCTTCGAAGTTACTCCCCTGAAGAGGAACAGTGACCGTGACTGTTCTCTTTCAGGGGTTAGGGGTTGGCGATTAATAACATAATTATATATAGAAACTTAAACAGGCTCTTAATATTTTTTTTGAAAAATAAAGTTAGGAAAAATTTTTAAAAATTGCAAGCGGAAATTGGTGAATGCATATAGAAAAATTAATACAGGTATTAATTATTTCGGAATTAACGCAGAAAAAAAGCGCACCTGATAAATCAGTATGCGCTTTTAATACATTTAGAAATATTTCTTTATTTCAAACCCATAATTTCAATTTCTGCTCTCTCTTTTTCATCCTTTCTTACCGGAACGGTTTTATAAACTAAAACAATTTTTTTGATTCGCTTATCAGAGCTTGTTAAATCATAAGCCTGTGTCTCCTGATCTTTGTCAAGTGTCATGCTTACATCAATAGACTGTGGAGATGCCACATCATAATAATAAACTTCCATTGATTTTAAATCAACAGATGAATCTTCAGCTTTTAATTTTACCTGCTTGAAATGATTGTTACCCACAACAAGAACTTCGTCCTTATCCGTTTTATAACTCACATGGCATTCGGTAATTTTATGCCACCCTGGTTTGTCACTAACTACAACAGCAGGTTTTTGCGCAAGGAGTGAGCCATAACTCATGGTTATGACTGACAACATCATTAAAATTTTCTTTTTCATGGTATCTTTTTCATTATCTGAAATAAATTATGTGCCAACAGCCGTTTTATCTGTACCGGACAAAGGAATTTTTTATAAATACATTATAAATTCATCAATGTTAATATAGTAAATAACTTAGCCAGTATATAAAAAAACTGAAAGAATTGATCGTAAAAAAATACGTTTTAGCCTACTGTTAACATCTGTGATAAGCCGATGGAATTTAATTTACCAATTGCCTGGTTAATGATCCAACATTTTCATTTGGCAGATAAACATAAAAAGATGATCCTACTCCCAAATTGCTTTTGGCTACGATAAAACCATTATGATTTTGAATCATTTTTTTACAGATGGCAAGCCCTATACCGGTACCGGAATATTTATCTTTAGAATGCAATCTTTGAAACAAACCAAATATTTTTTCAGATTGATTTTCTTCGAATCCAATACCGTTATCTTCTATTTTTAATTCCACATAATTTTTATCAGGAACCGGACCGCGGATTTTTATTTTTTCTCCTTTAACAATATCAAATGATATTTTAATATGAGGAGGTACCCCATCTTTTGAATATTTGATTGCATTACTTATCAGGTTCAATAATACTTGTTGAAGCTGAAATGGAATTATTTTAATGGTGGGCAAAGGTGTGCTTTCAATGATTACTTTTTTATCTTCAATAATTGCTGAAAGTGTATTCTTTACTTCTTCCAGCAGTAAGTTGAGATCCGTTACTTCAAAATTACTTGTTGAAGAAGTCGTTTGAGAAAAAGTAAGTAAATCTTCAATAAGCATTTTCATCCGGGTAGATGAAAGATTAATTTTATCAAGGTATTCCATTTCAGTAGGGGGTAATATGTTCTTTCCCTTTTCAAAAATGCGGTTGGTGTACAATTGTATTTTACGCAAAGGTTCCTGCAGATCGTGACTTGCTATGTAATTAAATGATTCTAACTCTTTGTTCATTCTTTCCAATTCATTGTTTTTATATTCAAGAGAAGTATTTAATTCTTCAAGCTGAATTGTCTTAAATTTCAATTCATCCTGTGTTTGTTTCTCAATACTAATGTCTCTTAGAAAAGCAATAAAAACTCTTCTGCCTTGCTGAAGGGATTGGGAGATAGTAATGGAAATATAAAATTCTTTCCCATGCTTATTCAGGGCAGTTAGTTCCAGTGTTTTATTCAATATTCTTGCAACACCGGTTTCAATCAATCTTTTCATTCCCTGTTTGTGTGCCTCTTTATATTGAGCGGGAATGATTGTATCTGTTAAATGTTTACCGATAACTTCATCCGCTTTCCATCCGAATATTTCTTCCGTTTTAGGGTTCCATAAAGTGATAATACTGTTTTCATCAATTACAATTACAGCATCAGGAGCGTTATTAATTAATTGCTTCAGGTATTCTTCTTTATCCTGTAATTCGAGGTTGAGATTATGCTCCTTGGTAATATCCTGACATGTGCCAATTAATTTGAGAGGCTTTCTTTTTTTATTCGTAACTACTTGTCCTTTTCCTCTTAAAACTTTTATGTTTCCATCCGGATTAACAATTCTCATTAAGTAATCAGCTGCCTGTAATGTTTGCAATGATTCCTGTATTTCATTAATTCTTTTTTCTCTGTCCTCAGCGTGAATAAATGAAATAAACTTTTCAAAAGTTATTTGTTCCGACTGTGGTTCGAGTCCATAGATACGGTACATCTCATCCGACCAATCAATTTTATTTGCTTCGATATCCCAGGACCAGTTGCCGATATGCGTGATTGCCTGTGCCTGTTTGTGCAATTCTTCACTTTCTTTAAGCTGCTGAAGCAACGCATCTTTTTTAGTAACATCCATAATGCTACCTTTCATCTTAACAGGTTTACCATCGCGAAAACTCACTTTACCTCTCGACCATATTTTTTTTGTTTTGTTGTTTTTAACAAACCTGTATTCACATTCATAAATACCATCATTGTGAAAAGATTTTTCAAGAGCGTTGCGCAAAGACTCGCGATCCTCATCATGTACATTTTCCATGAATGATTCAAGAGTGTTGGTCTTTGTCATTTCAAAAATTTTCATCAACCCAGGTGTAAATGCAGACGACTTACCCCCTTCCAAATCCCATAAAAAACTTCCCATATCAGCAAGCTCCTGCGCTTCGAGTAATTCCTGCTCGCGTTGTTCTAACTTTGAATTAATGGTGCTTAACTTTTCCTGTTGTATTTGTAAGTAAGCATTAAAAGATGATGTTTCATTTTCTGCAATATAACGATCCACTTCTTCCATTACATTAATAAAAAGTGCAAAGTCATTGGTGTATAAGGATAAAAGTTTGCGTAATGTTTTTCGCCTGATGAATGAAACGATAGTTATGTCTTCTGCTACTACTTGTTCGCGCTCCAGAAAAGAAATACGGTTTTTGATATAGTCATCAGCAGATTTTACAATATAATCCCTTGCCTTATTTTGTACTAATGCAGTAAGAAATTCCTTTGCAGATTTTTCAGCCAACTGCAGCAGTTCCTCTTCCGGCATTTGTGAAAAAAATTTGAGCAAAGGAACTTCTTCATCGCGTGAGGTTTTCAATTGTTCTCGCGAGTAATCTTCCAGATGATTATTTAAAATAAAAGACGCAAAATCAGGAAGATATTCAAAAGACAATTTATCTTTTGGATTTTTCATTGCAGATTTTTCCTTTGACTTTTTACCAGGCAGTTTCCCCATCTATAAAGTTTTTGAAGAAAATACAAACTGCTGCAGGGAAACATGGGGTTTGTACTTATTCCAATCAAGTTTTAAAACCCTGGAAGTAATACTCTCCAGGTCCTGAAATGAAGAAGGTTTTTTAATGTAAAGATTAGCTCCCTTTTCAAAAGTTTCTTCAATATCTTTTATGGAAGAAGAAGTGGAATAAATAACCACAGGTATATTTTTTAAACGTTCGGTTTGCCTTATTTCTATTAAACATTCGAAGCCTGATTTGTGAGGCATGTTTAAATCCAGGAAAATGATATCCGGTAAGGGATTGCCATTAGATAGAATGTCAATCAGGCATTTTCCGTCTTCTGCAAATTCTAGTTTGGTATTTAAAGATTTGCTTTCAATGGCTTCTTTAAAAAGGTCTCTGTCATCGGGATCATCATCAGCAAGAATTAAACTCAGTGTTTGAATCTTTTTATCCAGATTTAAAACCACTGGTTTATCTTTCATTTCACTGTTCTGATAATTACTATCGCTCATAAAAACAACGATTGGATCGTAAGTCAGTTTTCCCGGAAAAGAATTATTTCTGTTTCCCATAAACATTCTCATAATGACCTTGTTTAATATTATACACCAAAGAAAAGCTGAAATAGAATGCAAAAAAAATTTTATCACAAAAAATTTTATATTTATGAAACTGACCGGAGAAATTAATTTAGCTGTCTGATGTTATAACCTTTCATTAATTATTTTCCGTAACAGATTATCTAATTTCGCGCTATGCGTATTGACATCATCACCGTACATCCTGATTTATTGCAAAGCCCTTTCAGCCACTCCATATTAAAACGTGCTGCTGATAAAGGATTGGTAGAGATCAACCTGATCAACCTTCGCGATTATGCATTCAATAAACATAAAAGTGTAGATGATTATGCTTTTGGTGGTGGTGCAGGCATGGTGATGATGGTGGAGCCAATTGCTCTTTGCATTGAGGATTTAAAATCCAAAAGAAATTATGATGAGGTTATTTACCTGAGCCCTGACGGGGAATTGTTTAACCAGGCAATTGCCAATGAACTTAGCTTAAAGCAAAATATTATTCTACTATGCGGTCATTATAAAGGGGTGGATGAGCGTGTGCGCCAGCATTTCGTCACAGGTGAAATTTCCATCGGAAACTATGTTCTTTCAGGTGGCGAACTGGCAGCGGCTGTTGTAGCTGATGCTGTAATCCGGTTGTTGCCCGGTGTTCTAAACGATGAAACATCTGCGCTAAGCGATTCTTTTCAGGACGATTTGATTGCACCACCGGTTTATACGCGGCCGGCTGAGTTCAGAGGCTGGCAGGTTCCTGAGATTTTATTGAGTGGTCACGAAGCCAAAATAAATGAATGGCGCCACGATCAAAGCATTGAACGAACGCGTATGCGGAGACCGGATTTGCTGAAATAAATATTAGAAAGTAAGTGATCTTAACGCTTAATTACTGATAATTTTTTCTTAATATTGCGCTCCCAAAAATTACGAGTTTAAAAACATACACATCATGGACTTAATGAAAGTTGCACAGGAACAAACAGGCGCATTAAAGCAATGGCCTGAATTTAAAGCAGGTGATACTGTGACAGTTACCTATAAAATTATTGAAGGAACAAAAGAGCGTGAGCAGATGTTCCAGGGAGTTGTTTTGCAACGTAAAGGTTCAGGAATGACTGAGACTTTTACTATTCGCAAGATTTCAGGGGGTGTAGGAGTAGAGCGGATTTTCCCAATCAATAGTCCAAAAATTACCAAACTTGAAGTGAATAAGCATGGTAAGGTTCGCAGAGCACGTATTTTCTACTTACGCAATGTAAGCGGTAAGGCAGCACGTATTGAGGAAAGAATTGGTAATGTAAAGACAAAGGCTGTAGCCGAAGTAGAGTCATAACGAACAACATCTTTAAAATAATAATCCCTTTGTACAATTGTGCGAAGGGATTTTCTTTTTATTACATATTATTAATTTTTTGGAATTAAATCTTATCATTAAGCTGGTGCGTAGTTATTTGAAAGATTTAAGGTGCATACACGATATTTTTTTATTCTGTTTTTTAATTTTTCCGTAATATCGATTTCAGCACAACCAATAGATAACACTGCCCTTTATCGAAGTGTTAATCATAACAGTTATTTTAGGTTTTATTATGACAATGATTTTTTTACTGCAACAGATCAGTATTATTCGCAAGGAATAAATTTTGAATGGATTCATCCAAAGCTGAATAAATTTCCTTTATCATCATTATTAATACGAAAGCAAAATAGTCCAGTCAAATATGGTTTGGCAATTGAACATCTTGCCTATACTCCAACTAGTATTCGCCACTTAGAAATAATTGAAGGTGACAAGCCATTTGCCGCTTGTTTGTCTTTAAAAACTTTTGCAATTACCAGCGATACTATTAAGCATTGTAGATTATCTTCAACACTGAACGTTGGCGTAATGGGACCTGCGGCTGGTGGCGAGTGGATGCAAAAAACCATTCATCGAAACTTAAATAATATAGAACCGTTGGGATGGAATCACCAGGTTCAAAATGATGTGATTATTAATTATGATTTGACTTATGAAAAAGTGTTTTTATCCTGTAAGCAATTATTTTCTTTAAGCTCATTTTCTCAGATTGCTGCAGGCACATTGCATGATAAAGCAAGTGCTGGACTCATTATTATGATTGGGCATTTTGATAATCCATTAATCAATTTGAATAATAATATAACCAATAAAAAACTTACGATTCAATTCTATAATAAACCTTCCTTAAATTTTATTGGTTATGATGCAACGTTGCAAGGCGGATTATTCAATCACAATAACCCTTATATAATTTCCTCTAAAGAAATAACCCGAATAACCATTGAAGATGAAATGGGGATAACAATACAATACAGAAAAATTTATTTAGAGTATTTTCAACACTTTATCACCAAAGAATTTAAGACCGGAAAATATCACCGGTGGGGTGGAATCAGGATGGGTATTTGGTTATAAAGGAATTTTAACTTGTTGTAACATTGGAACAGACTTTTCTAAATTTACCGTAAGTCATTTCCCAAAGATTAACCCGTTGTTCAAAGTTTATCCAGCCCGGAGTTGTTATATAATTTTTGACAAAACTGAACCCAACTTTTTCAAGTGTTTTATTAGGAGCAGGATTTAATGCATAGGGTTCGCAATACAATTTTTTTAATTGAAGATTCTTAAAAAAATAAGGTAATGTCAATTTTATTAATTCGTTTCCAAATCCTTTTTGCCTCACATCAGCCGTCCATAAATGCAAATGCATGAATGCTTCCTCTCCAAAAATTATTTTATTTATGTTTGAATGACCAATAGCTTTATTGTTCAACAACCAGATGATACAATAAGATTTTTTTTCTTTATAGGATGCGCTCATTTGTTCATTGAGCATATTAGTCAACTCATCTTTAGCAGGTATTTTTTTTAAATCTACGCCCATACTTATCATAAAACCAGGATCAGACTCTAACCAATATTGAACAAGCGAATCAATATCTTCCTTTTGAATTTCTCTTACCGAAAGTGTGTTTGTTTTCAATGTTGTGGTAGTAATACTTATATAATATTCAAAACTTAATTGTAAAGGGATTAGATGCAGGAAAAATATCTGAAATAATTGGATTAAAGTTCAAAAAAACAAAATTAGGCGAGCAATTAGTAAGTGATACATAATAAAAAAAACCGCTCTTAAAGCGGTTTTTTTCTAATAGTTGAAAGATGGTTTTTACTTCATTTCTTTCGCTGTCTTGCCTGCATCTCTCATTGCTTTAATCTTATTATGTGATTGCTGTAATTTCTCACGTTGCTTCACAATAATATCTCTCGATTTTGCATTAAGCGCTGAGTCAGCAGTTAGCACATCATCATAAGCTTCCAATGCAGCGTCTTCACCAAACTCGCATGATGCAATAATTGCATGTCGGTCTTTACCGGTGAGTGCAGCTTTAATATCCATCCAGGCACGATAAATTTTTCCTGAATTCTTTGTTCCTTCTGCAGGTGTGCCGTTAAGGCTTATTACTTCAGCGATAAGCTCACCACGATAAGTGCGGCTCTCGCCAGACATGCTGCTGAACAATGCTTTTAAATCTGCATCATCCGTTTCTTTCATTGCACGCTCGTAACCTTCTATGCGGTCGTTATTGATTTCAATAAGTTCATTAATCAATGTTACTTGTTTTTCATTTGTGTTTTCCATATCCGGTTTTTTTAAATTGTATTTAACATGATAATAAAACTTAATGCCAGAAATTTAATGGCATTATTATTAAATAAAGCATCCCGCATGGACTTGACATCTGTTCCAATAATTCCGCAGCGTAAAATTCGCGCTATTGCAAACGATCCTGTAAAATCAGCATCGGCAGTAAACCTGTTATATGTTACTGACACCGAAGCCGGCATTCAACGGAAAAAAAAACACAACGGATTTATTTATTTATTCAATAACAAACCCATAAGTGATAAAGAAGAATTAGAACGAATCAAAAGACTTGTGATTCCGCCTGCCTGGGAAAATGTGTGGATATGTAAAAATCATAACGGACATATTCAATGTACCGGACTGGATGCGCTAAAAAGAAAACAATACAAGTATCATCCGCACTGGAATCATATACGTAATCAAACAAAATTTTACAGGCTTCTTGATTTTGGGGAACACCTTCCTCAATTGCGTTTGCAGGTTGAAAAAGATGTGAGCCGAAAGGAACTCACCGAGGAAAAAGTCATTGCAACAGTCATCAGTGTGATGGAACGTACTTACATCAGAATAGGTAATAGTTCCTACGAAAAACTTTATGGTTCTTATGGATTAACCACTTTAAAAGACAAGCATGTAAAGATCAATGGAGATACTTTGCAGTTTTCTTTCAAAGGAAAAAAAGGAGTGATGCATGAGGTTACTATACGAAATAAAAAGCTTGCTCGTATAGTTAAGCAATGCCGTGATATTCCGGGCCAGGAGTTGTTTCAATATAAAGATGCCAATGGTATTTATCATACAGTGGATTCAGGCAAAGTGAATAATTATATCAAGGCAATAACACAAAAAGATTTTACTGCTAAAGATTTCAGAACATGGGCAGGTTCCATCAATGCGCTGCGTGCTTTTAAGCAAATAGGTGAAGCAGAAACAGTAACAGAAACAAAAAAGAAAATTGTGGAAGCTTTGGATTTTGTAAGTACTCAGTTAGGCAACACCAGAACCGTGTGCAAAAAGTATTATGTTCATCCATTGATTTTAGAAATGTATGAGACAAAGTCTTTAAGTAACTATCTTGCAGAATTAGATAAAATTGAAAAAGACGATAACAAAAGTGGTTTGACTCACGAAGAAAAAATACTTCTTAAAATTTTACAAACGAAATAATAAAAACTTTTATTCTGTATGGAACTAATTCCGGAAACAAAACTGGTGCGTTTAGTAATTGTCGGTGGCGGGTTCGGTGGCATTCAGTTAGCGAAAAAACTCAGCAAGAAAAAATTTCAGGTGGTGATGATTGACCGAAATAATTATCACACATTTCAGCCGCTGCTTTACCAGGTCGCCACAGGTGGACTCGAACCTGATTCAATTGCATATCCTATCAGGAAAATATTTCCTGGAAAGCGCAACATTATTTTCCGGGTAGCCGAAGCATTGGATGTAAAGCCTGAAGAACAAATTTTAGTTACTGATCTTGGTGAAATAAAATATGATCATTTAGTAATTGCTACCGGAAGCACTACCAACTTTTTTGGTAATAAAGAAATTGAAAACAATGCAATGACATTGAAAAGCGTTCCCGGTGCTTTGGATTTAAGAAGCCTGCTCTTGCAAAATTTTGAAAGAGTACTGATTGAAAACGATCCTGCCTTGCGCGAAAAATATTTAAACATTGTGATAGTAGGAGGAGGGCCCACAGGAGTGGAAATTGCGGGAGCGCTGGCAGAATTAAAACGGCATGTGTTACATAAAGATTATCCTGAGCTCAATGTGGACGAATTAAAAATACATGTCATCGAATCATCAGATAAATTGCTGGCAAGCATGAGCACACAGAGTTCTGACAAAGCAAAAATATTTTTAGAAAAACTTGGAGTACATATCTGGTTAAAAAATGTGGTGAAAAATTACCAGGATGAAAAAGTTTTGCTTGCCAGCGATACGGTAATCAATTGCAGCACTTTTATATGGACTGCAGGTGTTAAAGGAAGCGTTTTAAACGGATTGCCTCCCACCGTATTTACCGAAAGAGGAAACCGTTTAAAAGTGGATGTTTATAACAGAGTCATTAACTGCAAAAACATTTTCGCCCTTGGTGATGTTGCCGCAGTTATTGATGATCAGAATCAATTACCACATCCCATGCTTGCCCCGGTTGCAATACAGCAGGCCAAAAATCTTGCCCATAACCTCAACATCAATAGCAACGAAAGCTGGAAAAAATTTAGTTACTTCGATAAAGGCAGCATGGCAACCATCGGCAGAAATAAGGCAGTGGCTGATATGAGAGCCCTGCATTTCCAGGGATTTTTTGCATGGCTTGTGTGGATGTTTATTCACCTCATGTCAATTGTGGGTTTCAGAAATCGCGTGGTAATTTTAATCAACTGGGTCTGGAATTATTTTAGTTACGACCGTGCCATCCGGTTAATCATACGTCCGTATAAGAAAAAAATTTAAAGAGTTATCATTAGCATTTCATCCATGGCATCGTTTTGATATATAAGAAGTAAGCTCGAAAAAAAATCACGATATGAAAAATTATTTCCTCATTGCCCTCTTAATAGCAGCGGCAGGTTGTCATAAAAAAACATCATTGGTAATAAGTGATCGTGACGGATGGCAGAAAATTGCTGAAACCACCGTTGATTTTCAAAAAGAGAAAGAAGAAATCAACCTTACCGGGCTCAACACATTTGCCAAGCTGCAGCTCGTTGTATTTGATGCATCCATCGAAATGCAGGATATGGATCTCTACTATGCAGATGGAAAAGTAGAGAACATTCCCCTTCGCACACAAATGGAAGATATAAAAAAAGCCGTGTCATTGATGTCCAGGGTAAAGAAAGTTCCATCACCAAAGTTGTATTCATTTACAAAACCCTGCCCAACAAAGACAAAGAAAAAGGCACCGTACAACTCTGGGGTTATAAATCAAACGTAGTAAACGAAAAAGCTGATAAAGCAAAAAACAGCGATGTTGATAACAAAAACCCTTCTACAGGCGAGGCACCTAAAACAGCCGTAGTAGTAGCAGAAAAAAGCGGTTGGATTCAAATCGCTACCACTGTTGTCGATTTTGCCAAAGACAGTGATGAAATCAAAATAACAGGTAAAGATCAGTTCAGCCAGCTAAAATTAAAAGCCAAGGATACAGCCATACTCCTCGATGCCATCATCGTTTATTATGAGGGCGACAACACCGTCCAGAAAATTAAAATCCCCATCATGCTAAAAGAAATGGAAGAAACAAAAAGCCTCGCCCTTGAAGGAGGCAAATCCATTTACAAATTAGTCCTCATTTACAAAACCGTTCCAAACCAGAAGAAAGAAAAAGCCGAAGTAGAAATCTGGGGGTTGAAATAACAGTTTAGCAAATTTTTAGAAAACATACCATCACTCCTCAGCGACTGGTCACCATCATTGAATTGGGTTTCCCGTCATTGCGAGGCACGAAGCAATCTGTTAGTCATAAATCGGGATCATTTGCAAAGCTTTCTGATAAACACTGTCATTTCTAAACTTATTGCTGTCACTATTGCCTTTTATAATCATCCCAAAGCACAAAACCACTATTGTAATGCCCGGCAGAGTCACGAAATCCAAAGTCATAGCTTCCGCAAGCCCCAACATAGTCAGTAAATTTAAAGTCATTCTTTCTGCAAGGCCCGCAGAACGTCACGAAATCCAAAGTCATAGCTTTCCTAAGCCCCGGGATAGTTACGAAATCCAAAGTCATATCTTCTGCAAATCCTTGGGATAGTCATGAAATCCAAAGTCGTACCTCATACATAGCCTTGATATAGTTATGAAATCCAAAGTCACACCCTTTGCAATGCCATGAGACACTCAGGAAAGTCAAATCACCTGTGTGTAGAAGCCTTGGGCAAGTTAGTGCAAGACCTCCGCAATCGTCCGGAAGCAAATCGACAGTAACCGGTAGCATCTTATCAATATTCTTTTTCTATCCGTCCAAATCCAAAAGCTAACCACTCTAACCCCTCAGCAAATCACTTCAATCCGGCAACGCATCGTTTCTTATCGCAAATAAATAGCACCTGCACTGCACCAGCAAAACGCAATCAAGGACAAAAGTAAGAGTAGCCATGGTTGGGTAAGCATTCCTCATCTGGCAGTTTATTTTATTTAGTTTCGTTTGGAAATCATTTAACGGCAGTTGCTAAAAAGAAAAGTAAAGACTGAAAAATAATCGCCATATCTTATACGGATGAATTCAAACCATAATACTACAATTTCACCACAAGTGTATGCACGCATTGGTGGCATACTTTATCTCGTTATAATTCTCGCGGGCATGTTCTCAGTGTTAATTGTCAGAGAAAGGCTCATAGTTTCAGGAGATGCTGCTGCCACCTTTAATAATATCAGGGCTTCGCAGTTGCTGTGGCGCTTCGGCATTGCCTGCGACCTCTTAATGCACCTGTGCGATATACCCGTAATGTTTGCTGTCTATGTATTGTTAAGGCCTACGCATAAAAACCTTGCTTTGCTTGCACTGTTATTTAATTTAATACAAACGGCAGTGCTGGCTGCGAATAAATTAAATCTATTCGCCCCCTTGTTCCTGCTTGGCAACGGCACGTATTTAAATGCCTTCCCCCCGCAACAGTTGCAGGCGATGAGTTACCTGTCTCTTAAAGCCCATGACTATGGCTTCGGCATCGGACTGTTATTCTTTGGATTTGTCTGCCTCGTTAACGGGTATTTAATCCGTAAGTCCGGTTATTTCCCCCGGCTCATCGGTTTACTTTTACAGGTTGCGGGCATCTGTTACCTCATACACAATTTTGCATTGATCCTTGCTCCTGAAGTTGCCAACAGGTTATTTCCTGCAATTATGCTCCCCGTATTCATTGCAGAATTATCATTCAGCCTTTGGCTCATTATAAAAGGCGTAAATATGGTTAAATGGGATGAGCGTGTGGCTGCAACAACACTTTGAAAGTTTTTTTTAGATTCAGAGGAAAAAAGGGTAACAAGTAAGCACAACCACCGACAAAAGAATGTAAAGTGGAACAGTTGGTGTTTAAGCTTTCCTGACCTATCAGTTTATTTTATTTAGTTTCGTTTGTGAAATGGACAATCAGTTAGAGCATTTAAATCATGATTCATTTAATGCTTTTAAAGAGCTATTTAAAAATTCAAATCAAAAATGGAAGTCAGCTCAGACGTTAGCTGAAACAAAAGACTATGGTTCAGCAATATCATTATCTATTACGAGCATAGAGGAATTAATAAAGTCAATTATTAATGTACTTGATGCAAGAGGATTTGAGTTGAAAAGAATAATTGGAATGGAATCAATGCTCAGAGATCATCAGGTAAAGCATATCACTGCACTTAGCATTTCAATTATTGGTGTGATTGGCGAAGATTTTATACATTTATTGCAAATGTTTAAAGAAAAGCCAAATGAGCTTTTTAAACTTCTGAAAAGCATACAAAAAGATGGTCCGGATCATAGTAAGCTTAAAGGATATGTTCTAAAAAAAATTATTGTATTTAAAAACGAGTTTAAGTGGTTTAGTAAACTAGAACAAATGAGAAGAGAAGGATTGTATTGTGATTTTAATGGTAAATTAAAATCACCTATGCAAATTAATCACGATGATTATTTAGAAGTTCATTATAAACTAAAAAAAATTCATGATTTTGGAAAAATAATAATTGAAAGTTATTTAGACAATAGTTACGAAGATTTGTTGAAAGATGTACTGCACCAAGTGAAATCTAATAATATTTATGAGCAAATTTCACAATCTATAGTTGAAAAAAGAAAGAGCAGAAAAAATCCCTTTAATATAATTGCGGATCAGCTGGATATTGAACTTTAATCTCTTCTTTCCCAAGAGCCCGCTCGTGCATTATCGAATTAAGCACCGATCAGGCTTGAAAGCAGCTTAAATTATGACATATTTAAATAAACAAATGACGACAACTCATCAGTATTTAGACAAATATCCAATCTTGGCGGATAGTGAAAAACTTATCGTTGGAACAATTCATCCACATGATCATAATAGTTTTACTATTCCATTTTTCTATGGGAATGTGACAAGTCTTTGGACACTTTTAAGTGAAGCATTTCCTAATGACCTACAACGACCATTGACACTGGAAGGCATACTTAAATTTCTTAAAAACAAAAAGATATCAGTTAGTGACACAATTAGAAAGTGTGACAGAAAAAATCCCACAGCATTGGACAAAGATCTTATTCCAATTGACTTGAATAAACAAATATTAGAGGATATTAGAAACTCTAAAATCACCGAAATTTTGTTTACAAGCGGATTTGGTAAAAATAACGCTTTCAAACTTTTTTACGTTGACATTTTAGGACAAAAAATTACCCAGAACATTAAAAATAATAGAGAAGTAATCCTTGACAAAAAGTTCTTCGAAAGACCTATAAAATTGACCGCCTTATATTCGCCATCTGGTTCTTCAAATGTTCCTCTCTCGACAAGTAAAATTTATTTGGACAACAAATATAAATATGCAACATCACAACGACCTGTTTACGATTTTAAAGTAGATTACTATCGGGACAACTTCAATAGAAAAAATAAAACCGAACCACTATCAGGGTAGCCTAAAAAAATATGGGACTAAAGATTAGCACAATAGCAGCAATTCAGGAAAGCGTAGAAAAAGTGTTTCCGTTTGAGCAAACCAATGAGGCGATGGCTTATGTGGAAACAGGACGTGCAAAAGGCAAGGTAGTTATCAAAGTGAAACTGTAATATCAATAGTCCCCTTCGTCATGCTGGAAGCAACTTGTCAAATAGCAGTAGAAAAGTTTGTAATCCCACCGCAGCCAACCAATACACGAGTGTGAAAGCAGAGTAGTTGTCTTTTGCGCTTTCCTCACCTATCAGTTAAATTTATTTAGTTTCGTTTGGAAATCGTTTAGTGAGGAATCAAAAAACACTCTATTTTATATCTTTCCAAAATTAAATTATTAGTGATTGTAATATGCCAACAAAAAAAACAGCAGCAAAACCCATCAAGTTCATTGATAATTTCAAACAAACAGACCTTTGGAAGCATTTAATAACGACAAGTAAAGACGAGCCTAAACAACTTGTCGTCATCACAGATTTGGTTGAATATGCGCTTCCGCTTCTTGATAGGATTACAGATACATTTCCTACTTATACATTACACAATGGTCAGCATCAATTAAATGTACTGAATAGAATGGCTGATTTATTAGGGAAAAAGCTTAATAAATTAACATCACTCGAAACTGCCTTTTTAATCTTAAGTGCTTTCTATCATGACATCGGAATGGTGTTTACTGAAGCTGAAAGAGAGCAGTTAAAAAAAGAACATGACTTTAATGAGTTTCTTGATAAACAGCCTGCCGCAAAGCTGGCTGTAAATTCATTGCAAGAATTGTCAATTGATATTGCAGAGTGGTACTGTCGTTGGGCACATGCTAAAAGAGTTTGGATTTACCTTGATAAAAAGGAAGATAAACTAAAATGGGAAGGAGTAAGTTTTAAAAATAAATTAGGTGAAATTTGCCAAAGCCATAATATGGATACTTCCTATTTAAAAGAGGATAAATTTGAAATTGATTTTTGGGGAAGTGCCGATCTGAGATTTTGTTCAGTAATTCTAAGGCTTGCCGATATTTTAGATTTTGATAATAGTCGTTCTCCAGAAAGTGTATTTGAATATTTAAAATTAGACAACCCTCATACATATCGGGAAAAAGAGAGCTATAGGGAATGGCAAAAACATCTTGCTTCTAAAGGATTTTCATTTAATGAATGGGACGCAATTACACCTTATGAAATAGATTTTAAAGCTTCTCCCACTCATCCTGCTGTGGAGAGCGACATTAGAGAATTTTTAGATACCATAGAACTTGAATTGCAACAATGTTCTACAATTATTAAATTCTGTTCTGAGAGATGGAAAACTTTTGCATTACCTGATAAAATTAAGCGTAACAATATTCGAAGTCAAGGATACAAATTTGGCAACTATAAATTTTCGCTTGATCAGGAGCAAATACTCAATTTGTTAATGGGAGAAAATTTGTATTCTGACCATTATGTTTTCATCCGTGAATTGATTCAAAATGCCATTGATACCAGTCGCGATAGAGAATTTCATGAACATAAAAATGGTAATCACCATTTTAAAGCAGAACCTATTGAAGTATCTTGTTGGATTGACAATGATGGCTATCGTTTGGTTACGAATCGATGATTACGGAATGGGCATGACAGAAGACATTATCAATAAGTTTTTTCTTAAAGTAGGAAACTCCTATTATAACTCTGATGAATTTAAGGTAAGAAAACTTGGCTATCAAAAAGCAGACGGAGTTGATTTTGCCCCTATCAGCCGTTTTGGCATTGGAATTCTTTCATGCTTTATTGCAGGTGATCGAGTTGAAGTTAATACATATTCTGTTGAATGTAACAAAAAAGATATCCAACCTATCAGGCTCTCGTTGAAAGGACTTCATAATTTCTATGTAATGCAAACGGATAAGGATACTCCTTCTCCCATGCCTTCTGAAGCCAATAATGAACTTGGCTATAGGAAAAAGGAAGGAACATCTGTTGCAGTTCGTATAAGGATGGATAGAGATCAAGTTGATTTTAATATTAAAAATATTCTAGGAAAAATATTATTGAATCCTCCGGTTAAGGTAATTCTTAAAAATGTTGGATGTATAGGTGAATATCCCGATATGATTAATAAAAAATGGTGTGAGGATTATTCGATGGATGTAAGTGCTGAAACAATAAGAGAGATTGAGACGGTTTTTAATTTGAAAATAAAATCAACGTTTCAGATTCATTTAATCACTATTGATTTATCCGAAACTTCTGCATCAGATAATTTAAAAGGTCAAATCGCAATAATTAAAGCTACCCTGCCTGAAATTGAATATAATGACGATGATCAATCTCATAACTGGTTTCCTAAAATAAACTTATCCTCGAATAGGCAACAAATAAAAGAATACCTCTATTCACCGAAATCTTTTTGCTTTGAGATACATGGTAACTATTCCGAACCTGCTAAAAGAAATCTAAAGGTATATATTGAATTAAATAAACTAATTGACAAATTATCAATAAAGAAAACAGATCTTCCTACGAAGTTTTCTTTTTCAAATTTAATTCTATCACACAATGGAGTAAGCATACCTACTTCGTATGAGTTTCATTTGGATTTGGAACATCGATACCACAGTGATCATGCAACTTGTGAGATTGGATTAATTGAGCTAAAAGATGAGCTAAGACCCGATCTTAGTATTTCAAGGAATACCATCACAAATGTGGATTGGTTGCTTGTATCTCAATTGAACTATGCCATCTATAAAGCGCTCAAATTATCTCCACGTTTTAACAATTTGGCATTTTGTAGTATTCTGAAAACTAATTACAAAAAGGAGCCCTTTTATAAAAAATTAATTTCTGATAAATTAATTTCTGAGAATTGTTTTTGGGTAAAAGAAGATATTGTTTCCTCCAATAAAGGAATGTTAAGTATCGAAAAAATTCAATTAAAAGATGAGATTATACAGATTACTCTTCCTCAAAATTATTCTTACATTGATGATAATAAATTTGAATATTATTTAATCAAAACTCTTTTGCAAAAATATTGTAATATCAATTTTGAATTATACTGGAATCAAGAAGTTGACAAGAAAAGAATTAAGATAAAGGTTTTAGCATCAAAAAAAGAAGTTCAAATTGGAAATGATTTGGATTTGTTTCCACCTATGACTTTTGTCAAGTATTCGAATTTCAATGGGCTTTTACCGCAATACTCAACAGAAGATGTTTTCGAAAAAGATGTGGAGAAAAAACTAATAGAAGTACTCCATTTAAACATTGAACATACCTTTTCACACTGGTTTATTAAATCATCTAAAATGTTATACGAAAATTATTCCGTTCATTATTGGACATTATTCCGTGCAAGAAATATTGATACTATAAATGAAACTCTTGTTAGACTTATAAAAATTATACCTAATGAATTTAAACCACCACATGATTTAATTCTTACTGAAAAAGATTTAATGGTGGATTTATCGAAATTGGAGTAAAGCCAAAGTATTCGATCAATCATTACTTTCGTTTTCTAATCATTTAAAAAATAAATAATGAAAAACTATCCAGACACGCTTAAAAAAATTGGCGGTTACAGTTTGATTATTGCGGGACTTGTTTCTGCAATTGCACTTTGTTTTCACCCGGACGAATTTCTTCCTGGCAGTGTATTACTTAGTTCGTGGCGACCTGTACATCTTGCACTGCTTTTTGCTTTTACCATCAGCATTTTTGGTGTCGCAGGTATTTTCAGCACAATGACAGGTAAACCAAATGCGTTAGGAGTAATTGCGTATTCGTTAGGAATAATCGGATGTGCATGGAGTGCGGCAGTAGTGGTGCTGGAAGTTTTTGTATTGCCTTCGGTTGCATCGCAAGCCAGTCAGCAAGTTCCTTTGATGGAAATGATGTCACCGACAACTCCATTTCATACACTTGGAAAATTTTTTATGAGTGCTGTAATGATTTGGA
>JANLZB010000017.1:0-48972 GCA_031366005.1 Bacteroidota bacterium
ACTCCTGTTGAAGGATCACAACCATCTGTTGTACATGCATTGCCATCATTTGTATTTACAGCTGTGTGTGATGGGCCTGTTACAGGATCACAAGCATCTGTTGTACATGCGTTATTGTCATCTACACTGATAGTAGTATGTGACGGACCGCTGATAGGATCACAAGCATCTGTTGTACATACGTTGTTGTCATCTACACTGAAAGGAGTATGAGAAATGTTTCCTGTTGCAGGATCACAGGCGTCTGTGGTACATACATTGTTATCAGTAGTTGGTATTGGAATGTGAGTAACTACTCCTGTTCCAGGATCGCAAGCATCAGTAGTACACGCGTTATTATCATTGGTATTTACAGGTGTATGGCTAATGGCTCCTGTTGAAGGATCACAGGCATCTACAGTACAAGGATTGTTATCACTTGTATTTACCGGAATATGTGTTATAATTCCCGTTGCAGGATCACAAGCATCGGAAGTACAGGCATCATTATCTGTTGTACTAACTGGAGTATGTGTTGCAGTTCCACCAGAAGCAGGGCACGCGTCTGTTGTACAGGCATCGCCATCACTTGTCGGAGTAAAGTTTACAGTTGCAGTGCTAACAGCATTAGAACATCCTGATTTAACTGCAGTTAATGTTAAAGTGACAGTTGCTGCACTTAAGTCAGATGTTGAAGGATTATAGACCGCGTTTAAAGCGTTAGCATTTGGAGTAAAAGTACCAGAACCAGAAGTTGTCCATGTAGTAGTTGTACCAGCGACAACAGTTACAGTTCCATTTAATTGCACATTACCACATGATGAGTAAGTATGACTTGCACCCCCACCTGCGTCATCTGCAGGACAGAAAGGATTAAGCAGGGCCGGATTAGTAGAGCAAGTAGCAGGAGAATTCCAGTTAAGATTGTTTGCAACAACAGTAACAACAGTGGCACTTGCACCTACACGAGCTGTTACTACAGTATTGGACTTTGAGCTACCAATAGAAGCACTCCAAACTAAATTCATCTTTGCGCCTGCGGGGAAAGGTTGTGTATTCGAAATTCTGAAACGACCAATCTTAGTACCGGGATGCGTACATGTGCCATCTACAGCACTGATTACAGTACCACTTCCGGCCGCCTGATTACTTGTAGGAGCCACATTTAAATAACTGTAAGTAATACCTGTACCATTGCAACTACCGCAATTGGCAGTTGTTGAGGTCGAAGTAGTTGTGCCCATAACTACGCTGGTCGGAACCTGAGCTGCTAGCAACTCTGATGAACCTGAAACAAGATTTGCACTGAGCGTACCTCCGTTTTTCACAGAAACGTCAACACCAATTCCAAAACCCAGGTTTACAAGTTCTAAGGGAACACTCCCTGTACGCAGCAGAAAGGCAT
The DNA here is from genome assembly GCA_031366005.1 of Bacteroidota bacterium. Taxonomy (GTDB): domain Bacteria; phylum Bacteroidota; class Bacteroidia; order AKYH767-A; family OLB10; genus JANLUX01. Next base: position 1,385 of record JANLZB010000017.1, read on the forward strand.
CAAATTCATACGTACTTGGCCCTGTTTGCGCTTCGTTTGTTATCTTCAACAGATAAGTGGGGTTTTGCGCCATTCCCATCTGTGCCAGCAGTGTACAACACACGAGCAGCAGCAGCTTTTTAATTTTAGTCATTTTTGTTTTCATCTATGATAGTTTAAGTTTTAATTTTTATTTTTTATTCAGTATTAATTCAATTAAGGGGTTGCTTTAAAAAGGAATAATTGCGAATTGTTATCCACATAATTTGCATCCTGACCATCTGTACCACCATCACCATTCAAGTCAGAAGGATTGTATCCAAAAGCGAAATTAGATGCATCATTATCAATGTAATTTGCATCCTGACCATCAACGGTGCCATCCTGATTAATATCACCACTATAAATGGCGTATACAGCTTGTCCGTTAATTATATCTACCTGTTTAAGAGGGATATTTACTCCATCCCCATAAGCATTGGTAGGATTAGCAATCTGAGCAAAGCATTTATCAGCAACTGTGAATCCTATTATCACACCCATTGTCATTAGGATTGTTTTTAGATTTTTCATAGATTTTAATTAAGATTATTAATTTTAAAGAAGTAGATATTTGAGGGAGATAATAATTTAACAGATATTTCAAATGTACTGAAAACAATGTCGAAAATAAAATTTTCCAATAATATTAATTGATTCATTCTGATTACGATATATAAAATTAACAGGGATGCGATTACACATCCCTGTTAAATAATGTTTAAGGATGAGCTGTGAAAAGGAACAATTGTGAATTATTGTCAATATAGTTTGCATCCTGACCGTCAGTTCCACCATCACCATTTAAATCTGAAGTATTGTATCCGAATGCAAAATTAGTTGCATCATTATCCACATAGTTTGCATCCTGACCATCAACTGTTCCATCCTGGTTAATGTCACCACTATATAAAGACCAAATACCAGGCTCTACTTCTTTCATTGGAAGATTAACTGCATCATCATAAGCCTGAGTGCTTGCAGTACTGAAATTATATGCAGTTATGGAAGCAAAAGTTATTGGCAACTTGCTCCATGTTTGAATAGTTCCCCTATTAAATACTGCCAGCCAGAATGACCCACCCGTTACTGTGCCAGGCAAAGTAAACGCTGCTGTTCCACTAGTCTGCAGAATAGCAGAATCTCTTGCTACTATAATAGTAGGATCTGTTACATCACGCAATTCAATAAATATTGAGTCGCAATCCGTAGCAGACGGTGAAGTGCCAGTTCCATCCCAGATATTTAAAAAGATCGGCCGCATTGTACTACCACCTAAATAATAACCTTCAATAAACGCTGTTAGATTTAAAGTAGCAGAACAACTATTCTGACCCACAGTAACAGAAGCTAATTTTACACATCCATGAAGATCGCTTACAACTACATAATATACTCCCGGAGCTAAGCCTGTAACAGTATTGCTATTGGTTCCAATACCATGGATTGGATCCAAATCTGGATTATTATACCATGCATATGAATAACCAGGAGTACCTCCCTGAGCTTGTACACTTGCTGTACCATCATTATTTCCGCAAGTAGCATTAATTGATCCTGGAGTAAGAACGATCTCAGTAGGTTGACCAATAATGAATTGTGCAGTGTCAACACATAAGTTTGCATCAGTAACCTGTACATAATAATTACCAGCTGCCAATGGGTCAGAAGTAAGACCATTGCCCGATGGTGTATTGCTAGCTGAGAACCATTCATAAGTAAGATTACCCGTACCGCCTGTAGCAAATGCTCCAGCTGAACCATCAGTGGATCCAAAACAATTTGCATCCGTAACCGAGGTTATCGTTACAGAAGGGCCTCCGGATGATTGTACAAAGTATGATGCAGGACCATAAGTACATGAAAGACCAGGATTTACATTTCCTTCGTTGTCAATAACTGTAAGGTAATAAAACCCTCCTGTTAAATTAACAATCGAATCGGACGTGCTGATAGTTTGTATATCACGAATAGTATTAGTGCCATCCGTCCATGTATAATGGAAAGGAGCAGTACCTGTTACATTAACCTTAATTTTTCCGAAATTGCTTCCGCAAGGTGCTGGACTAATTGGCTCTGCGAGACTAACAACCAAAACGTGAGGAGTAATATTTGCTATACTAGATGTCGCGGTGCAACCTCCTAATGATGATGGTAAATGAACGATTACCTGGAAGCTCGTAAAACCTGAAGTCGGTACGCTATCCTGAGCATCCACGTTATTCGCAATACCTACCATGTCAAAGGTGGTTCCGGCAGGGTATGAATTATATGGATAAGATGTACCTCCTGGATAAGCCAGATCTCTTACTTTTTGATAGAATGATTGACCTGGACATAATACTGAATCTCCTGGGTAAACCTGAGGAGTAGGTGTAGGAGTAACATTTACTGATACATTTCCTATTCTAGAGCATCCAGTACCTGTTTCGCTAACAGTAACTGTATATGTAGTGCTTGCAGCAGGACCGGCTTTTGGATTGCGGATTGTACCGCCATTACCTAAAGTGCCTGAAGGAGTCCATGCATATGTCAATGAACTTGGAGGCAGCGGTGTAAAGCTATAGCCATTTCCATTTCCAGGCCATGCAGTAGCAGTGGCAGTAGAAGTGCTTGTTCCATTAAGTGCATTGATATAATTACCGCTTCCACCAGTTGCATTTTCAATTCCTTCTGATGCTGCAAAGGATATAGTACCTAAAGTTGGACCATAAATAATCTCGATCTTTCCAGGGCTTGAAGAAGCCGGACCATAAATATTAATCTGGAAGGAAATCAGCGTAGTGGTAGTATTACTAAAGCCAGTTCCGCAAGCCTGATCCCATTGGAAGGAATAAACATCGGTACCTGTTAAGCCATGACGCATAGAACCAGGGAAACCGGCTCCGAAGTTAGCTCCCATATCCTTGAACCATGCCGCAATTGTATTATTGGGTAAGGTAGAAATGAACAAGTTACCAGCTGTTCTGTCAGGACCAGCAGTTATTGTTGCATTGCCTGAACCTGCACCTATCCAACCATTTGTTGACATAGTCATTTGTGTATAAGCTGTTCCGTTATAGGTGAAAGCGAATGGTAAGCTTATCAATACTCCACCATCATCCTGACTGCCTGTACTGAAACCGGAAGTAAGTTGAGCAGCCGTTGTAATTGTTGTTATTCCAGCTCCGGAAAGAGGAGCATAAGTCTGACCTGTTAAACTGTTCAATAAATACGCGCCTGAAAAACCTGAAGCGATATAAGGAACAGCTGTAACATTAAGTTGCGCACTATCTCCAGAGCATATTGGACTTGGAGTAGAAGTAACTGACGTAATGGTAGGGAGTTGATTAACCGTTATAGTTAACTGATCTATATTCTGACATTGCAGACCCGTGCTGCTGCTTGCCACTATTGTATAAGTGGTAGTAGCTGCTGGTGAAGCTTTTACTGTGCTACCTGTAGTACTACTCAATCCGGTTGAAGGTGACCAGGTAAATTGATCATAATCACCAAGACCTGTAACTACTGATAAGGTTATTGAATCATTTCTGCAAATAGTTCTATCAGCACCTGCATCAAATGCAGGAGCCGAAGTCACACTTACGTTTACAGGAGTTTTAGCGCTCTCGCAAAGATCGAACGAAGACACACTGTAAGTCGTATTTGAAGGAGCGCTCAGCACTGGAGTATTGTAAGGATTACCTGTAAATATAAGAGCATTGCTGCCGTTATACCATCTGTAAACAGGACCACCACTGGCTGCAGTTAATGTAAATGATCTTGATCCACATACGGTAGTATCATTGATAACAGGTGCATTGGGTACCGGATTCACAGTTACTGTTACAGGGTACGAATTCTGACAATTAGTGAAAGGATCCGTAACAACTACAGTATAAGTAGTGGTCGCAGCAGGTGAAGCAACAGGTGTACCTGAAGAGGTGTTATCTAAGGTTCCATCATTTGGAGTCCAGGCAAAAGTATACACCACCGGAGGCTGGAATCTCCATGCCTCAGGAGAGGTGATGCTCCAAACAGTGCCATTACGACCTGGTGCGGCTGCACCAACTGTTCCGGCAAGATTTTCTACTCCACAAACTTTAACATGGGAGTTATCAGTTACAAGAGTTAAATGGGTTTCTACAACACCAGTTGTTTCATATAATAATATTTGTCCTTTTTGAAGGCCAACAGTTGTAAAGCCAGGAACACTATCATAATCTACTACTAATACACGGTTCGGAGTTGTTCCGTCTACCCAATAACGAAGTTTTGCTGTACTTCCTAAAGTAGTAAAATACAAATCCTGCCAATCCCAACCCACAAATGCATTAGGTAAATTAGTGGATGGAACCGTTCCAGGTGAGAAAGAAGTACTGAAGTTTGCTGTATTAGCATCAAACTGAATGTTTCCGTTAGTACTTACATGGAAGGAACTATAGATAGTATTAAAGAAATTAAAGTTAAATCCAATCGGTTGGTTAAACCAGCCTCCATCATCTAACGATCCAGTGCTTAATGGCACATCCTGTACACCACTATGTGTCAAGGTAGTAACACCTGAAGCAGGAACAGGATGCGGAGCCCATGCAATTGAGCTTACTGCGAAATTTCCATTAACAACACCTGTACTCAAATTACTGGATCCTCCGGGGCAAATTGCGCTCGGAGTCGCAGTTAAATTCACAGTTGTAAAGGTAAAATCTGTAACAGTAGTTGTACCTGAAGTAGCACATCCTGAACCGGCATCTACAGCAGTAACAGTGAATGTATTGGTAGTATAAATATTAGTGGTAGCAGAAGCTCCGCCAGTATAATTCAAGAGACTATCTATAGGTGACCAGGTATACACATAATTAGGATTACTGCTGGTAACATTAAGTTGATCGTTTACAAGGCCACCGCAATGATTGATGCCCGGATTAGAAATAGTGATAGTTGGAGCTGGAATCCAGGTTACCACAACAGCAGTACGCGGTCCTTCACAAGTTCCATTGTACTCTGCAGCATACCAGGTGCTATCACCGGATTGTACTGGAGTGGTAAAACTTGTTCCTGTTGTTCTGATCGCACCACCGCTCGCTACATTGTACCAACGAATAGTGTTGCCAGAAGTACCGATGGTTGCCACTAAGGTGACTGTTGCATTATTACATACCTGAGCTGTAGATGGATTAACAGCCGGAGCAGCAGGAACAGGAACCACCGTTACCCCCACTGAAGCAGTTGATGTGCATCCTGTGGCAGGATCAGTAGCTGTTACTGTATAAGTAGTATTGCTTGCAGGACTCACTGAAACCGAACTTCCTGACAAAGCTCCTGGATTCCATACCCAGTTGAAGTTTGCAGTTGTGTTAGTTCCAACTAATCCACCGAAGGTAACGATAGGCTTATTTGTTACTGTAAGACCAGTGGTATTGGTACAACCGGTGGTAGTGCTTGCAGAATGATTATCCGAAACAGTAGCCGGAGTAAAACACTGAACCGTTGCTGTTCCAGTAATATTATTTGTTTGACAAATATTTACTAAAATATTGGATGTACCGTTCCATGCGAATGAACCTGCATTGAAAGTATGAAGGTTTAAGCCCGAAGCAGCCGGACTAAAGCTTGCCTGATTAAATACAGTGGTAACAGGAGTTGTTTCAAATGTAGTTGAAAGCGAAGTTGCACTGGTGCTGCCTAAAGCAATTGTAAAATTGCTAACCGTCCCGGTGCTCGATGCCGTGGTATAAAACCCTATGCTTGTAATAGGTCCTGAAGTTAAACCTGCTGCAGTTAACTCACTGGCAGTATATAACAACTGTGTTCTGATCTGGTTATTGGTACCGTTACCTGAACGGTAAGGATTACCTGTATTTCCTCCGATTGTAGAAGTAGAAGCCTGAGGCGTGCTAAATCCGGCAAGGAAAGAACCTGCTCCTGCTGAAAGCGTTGAAGAAGAACCAACACAAATAGTTGAAGGAGTTGCAGTAGTATTTACGATTGGAGGCAGCGCACCAACCGTTACCGATACTGTAGAAGTAACTCCGCAACCCGGTGTATTTATATCATTTGAGGTTACCGTATAAATATAAGTTCCTGCAGCAGTAGGAGTAACCGTTATGTTTTGTCCTGCTGTACCACCGGAAGGAATACCGCTGCCTGTTTGTGGAGAAGCAGTCCAGTTAAAAGTATAATTATTGTTTACGGGAGTCCATGCAGCAGAAAGCTGAACAGCGCCACCAAGGCAATGCGGAACATTATCTGCTGAAGCTGTTATCGGATCAGCGTTTACAGTTGCTGTTACAGCAGCACGGGGACCTTCACATCCTGTAGAAGAATTGGTTTCAGATACATAGAAAGTAGTTGTTGTACTGATTGAAGTTGCATAAGTAGATCCACCGGTCTGTAATAAAGTAGCACCTGAAGAAGAACCATTATACCATTTAAATATACCACCTGAACCTGAAACTGAAGCAGCAGGAATTCCGGCACATGGCTGCGTTGAATTAGTAGCAGTTGGAGCAGCAGGTATTGGAAGTGAAGTCACAGTAACGGTTCCATAATTTGTACAAGTATTACCGGTTTCATTAACTGCCACTGTATAAGTAGTAGTTCCTGTGGGAGTAACAGTAGCGTTAAAACTTGTGCCTCCTGCAGGTGACCATGCATACGTTTTTGCAGGATCCTGACGCACCACTCCAATAATATTTACTGCGTAGTCTTCGGCTTCACCCCATGTAAATGCCTGGTTTTGAGCAGGCGAAATAACAGATTCAGCAATAATCACTCGCATTCTGGTTAATCCTCCCACAGCTGTCATTGGAATAATAATATTTCCTGAACGTATACTTGGCTGTTGTGTGGTTACAGTGGTTGTATATGCTTGTTCACCTGCATCTAAAAAGTCACCATCACGGTTGAAATCTATAAATATTGATAAACCGCTGGAGAAGAAAGTTGCTCCATCACACTCATTTGAGCTTACAGAAAAAGGAACTGACTGCCCTGCGGTAACTGTAGGTGCGGGAATTGAGGTAGTATAATCGGAATAATTCGTAGTGCAGGTTTCCGTTTGAGTATTATTCATTGATCCGAAACTAACCTCGAATATTTGTTCATCCGCATTATTAGTTGATGTACCAACAACTGAGTATCCTGTAGGATTTGTTTGAGGTCCAGTAGATAACCCGCTTGAATAAACGCTAAGTGTACTATTCTGCCCCAAACAAACACTGGAAGGACTTGCCTTTACACTGTCAATATTTGGAGGGGTGCTGATGTTTACCACCACACTTGAAGTTGTTACACAAGCGCCATCAGTAGCGGTTACAGTATACGTTTTGGTGCCTGGGGTAGTTGCCTGCACAATGGTATTAGCTGTTGCACCGGAGCCACCAGCAGTATTATTAGCACCACCACCGGCAGTACCGTTCCATACATAAGTATAGTTATTGCCATTAACAAAAGCTGTCTGAGTAGCTGTTAATGTAAGATTTGTATAAGGGCAAATAGTAGATGCTGATGCAGAAGCCTGTATTGCATCCGGTGCATTCACATTTGCTGTAACTGCAACACGGGGACTTTCGCAGGCACCATATAATTCTGATACATAAAAAGTAGTAGTAGCAGTGATAGGTAATTGATAAGTAGTATAACCTGTAGCATAATTATTAGCCTTAATAACCAGGTTATCCATGCTGAATCCACCTGCTACACCGCCACTGCGGCTACTGATGATATGCTTCCATGTTGACTTATTAGCGCTTAAGTATCCTGAAGGTAACTGTACATTGTTGAAGATCGTAACACCGCCCACCACTAATGTCAATTGTCCTGCAGCATTTATGGTCATGGTAATATGACTGGCAACAGGAGTAGTGGTTGTAGGAACCCAGCTTACATTAGATGAGTAAGCCAATATGCCAGGGGTAGTGGGTGTGAACAATGAAGTTGCTGTTACCCCATAACCGAGATAAATACCTTTTATATCAGTTCCTGTAGTGTTGTAAGTCATGAAGCAGAGACGCAGCTTGCTTCCGCTACCATGTTCTGCAGTTGGAGTTGTTGAATTGCTGCCAGGTGTGCCATCATCCGCCAAAACATAACTAAAACCATCCGCTACGGAAGTTCCGGGCGAGGTGATCGTCATGTCAAAATCCGTTTGAAATAAAGTTGAATTAAACCCATTAGCATTTACAGTTATAGAACCGCCTGTACCTGATGAAGTAGGTGTAGGCTGTAGTGCCAATGCACCACCGCTGATAGAAGCTGCTCCGCCAATAGAGGAGTTTGTTAAAGTTGAAGAGCTGAAATCATTGGAATAAAAAGTAGAAGGCGTAGTTGCCAAGGGAGGAGCCTGAAGTAGCGTACCTGTGCCATTGTACCAGAAAAACAGTGGACTGGATGAACCTGTTGTAGAGGTAACGGATGCTGCCGGAACCCCTGTACCACACTGGTTAGAGGTAGTCGCTGTCGGAGTGGATGGCAAAGGAATTGTGGTTACACCTACAGTTGCTGTATTTACACAAGTAGTGGAAGGGTCAGTAACAGTTACTGTATAAGTAGTAGTTGCTGATGGAGTAACAGAAGCCGTAAAGCTAGAACCACCAGCAGGTGACCATGAATATGTCTTAGCCGGATCCTGACGTACTACTCCGATAATGTTTACTGCGTAATCTTCAGCTTCACCCCAAGTGAAAGCTTGGTTTTCAGTTGGAGAAGTAACAGACTCAACAATAATTACACGCATTCTTGTCAATCCCGCGGTTGCAGTCATTGGGATTACTATGTTGCCGGACCGAATGCTGGGTTGTGTTGTCGTAACAGAAGTGGTATATGCCTGCTCTCCTGGATCTGTGAAAACGCCATTGCGATTGTAATCAATAAAAATTGATAAACCGCTAGAGAAGAAGGTTGCCCCATCACACTCATTAGAGTTAACTGAAAATGGAACTGATTGACCAGCAGTAACCGTAGGTGCGGCAATTGTAGTCGTATAATCTGAATAATTAGAGGTACAAGTTTCAGTTTGATTATTGGTCATCGTACCAAATGTCACTCCAAAAATTTGTTCATCGGCATTATTAGTAGATGTTCCAACTACGGAATAACCAGATGGATTAGTTTGAGGTCCGCTTGATAATCCGGAAGAATAAACATTTAATGTGGCTGGCTGCCCTAAACATACCGATGAAGGAACCGCTTTGATACTATCAATATTAGGAGGACTTGAAATTACAATAGTAACCCCTGACGATGTTACACATCCTCCATCCACAGCATTTACTGTATAAACATAAGTTCCGGCCAAAGTGGGAGTAACTGAAATATTTTGACCCACTGTTCCGCCAACAGGAATACCACTATTTGCCTGAGGACTCGCTGTCCATGTATAAGTGTAAACATTGGTGCTTCCTGTTTGCACTGCTGTTAATGCAACATTGCTATTAGGACAAACCGCTGCAGGAGTTGTTGAACCGTTTGCCCTTGCAACGACAGGATCAGGACTCACCACATTGGCTGTAACAGGCGTACGAAGGCTCTCGCAAGTGCCATTCCAAACGGCAAGATAGCGTATTGTAGTAGCACTGATCGTTTCCTGGTAAGGAGTGCCCGTGCCAAGTACAGTAGTGCTTACATTAGTAGCATACCATCTGAACGATTCGCCAGATCCAAGGCTTGAAGATGCTGTCCAGGTTGCAGTGTTTGTACCGCAAGTGTTGGAACCACTGCCCGAAGGTGAAGCAGGCAAAGGAAGGGTAGTTATAGAAACTCCATTAGAATTAGCAGTACAACCGCTGGCAGTAATTGTAGCTGTATATGTTGTATTTGCGGTTGGGTTAACTGTAAGCGGATTAGTTGTTCCTACTGTTGAAGTTCCATCGCTCCATGAATATGCTGTAACAGCTGGGACATTAAATCCGCCTCCAGCATTGGGACTGCTTATATTAACCATATATTCTTCATATTCCCCCCAAGATGGCGTGATAGTAGGGCCAGAAATGGTTCCCTCATTTACTAAAACTCTCATTCTAGCAAGCCCGTTAAAGGCAGATGTAGGTACGGTAAATGAGCCCGTGGAAGTATGAGGACCTGTAATGGTAGCCCCCTGATTATAAACTTGTTCACCGGCATCAGTGAAAACGCCATTTCGATTATAATCAATAAAAATAGCCATAGCATTACCAAAAGATCCTCCTTGTGTTATACTGGAAACTGAAAAATTATAAAGAGTGCCGACTGTTAAGGAATAAGGACCAAATCCTGTAAAATTAGAATAACTTCCGGCAGTACCTGTCCCGGTTCCGATGGTACCGATAAGAGAACCTCCGGATGTTGTATTATTAAGAATAGTTGTTACTCCCTGTGTTATTGTTATATTTCCAAAATCCTCATCGGTTGTTGGATTAGATACTGCAGGAGGTAATGCATACGCTGCTGGTTGAGGATTACTTAACACCACACTTAAATTTGTAGGACTTCCGGAGCAAACAGGATTAACCGAAGCGGTAGCAGTTACTGTATAACCCGTTAACGGTTGGTCCTGGTAAGTAGTTCCGTTTGTTGTTTTGGATAAAGTACCATCTGATGCGGTAACGCTCCAGGTTACAACGGCATTTACAGGTGTGGATGCAGGTAAAATTCCTGTCCAGTTGGAAGTAGCACCTGGGCTTGGATCACCGCCAGTCATAGTAACAGGCGACTGCGCAGTACCATTAAATGCATAATTTAAGGTCACTGATGCAAGCGCAGCAACATTGGTTACGTTTGCAGTTATCGTTCTTGAAGAGGTGGTACATTGTGATCCTGCAGGAGTAATCGAAACGCTGTTAATGCTTGGCGTGGCTGGAGTACCGGTAAATTCATCAGCACCCATATCAGGAGCTGTTGCATTTCGGGTGTCACCATCATAATCCGTTGTGAATCCTGAAATAGGAGCACCGCCACCTTCAATCTGAGTTGCAATTGCTGTATTAATATGTAAAAATGTGGCTGATGAGCCAGTGGTGCTCAAAAATGGCGGATTTTCCGTTGCAGAAGAAGCATCCCTTGAAGCAACGCGGGTTTTATACGCTGCTAAAGTTTGATCAGAATTTGTTCCATCATTAAAAATAAGCTTGCTTGCACTTGGCGTACCTGCATAAAACAAGTTGTTATTTGAAGTTGAAGCATAGCTGGTAAGCGTAGTACTTGATCTGCGGTAAGCTACTGTTAATCCTGTTGTATTTGGTGTTGAAGTATTAACGAAGATATTGTTTCTTAAATTTAAGGTTGGAGTAGTAGATGCTGAAATTGCACTTGAACCAAAAACAGCACCGCTGCTTGTGCCGTTTATATAAACAGTATTATAATAAATGTTATCTGTAGTACCCCCGATTATATTTAAACCAATAAGTGCGTTAGCTAAATTGGCAGCGGTTGCTCTTAAATCTCCAATTAAGTTATTATAAACATTATTGGTAGTTCCGCCAGAAGTAGTAATACCTGCAACCGAAGGGCCAGTGCTTGTAGAGGATAAATCATAAATTTTGTTATTATAAATATTATTGGTTGTACCACTAGATACCGTAATACCTACAATAGTACCTCCAGTGCCTCCAGTTGTACCTGTGCTGTTTAATGAATAAATCTGGTTTCCGCTGAAATCATTGGTTGAACCGGTAGATTCAGAAATACCAGTGAAACTTGCACCCCCTGCTCCACCAGCTGTAGTAAAGAAGTTATAAATTTGATTATTCTGGAAAGTCTTTAATCCGGTAATACCAAATTCAGTTATTCCAATAATAGTTCCCGTAGTAGGAATAGATAAATTACGAATAATATTACTGTTTGCGGTTACATTCACTGCACTTGAAAGACCATAGATTGCAGAGATGCTTCCAGTAGAAGTCAATGCAGTCCATTTTAATCCATCAATAGTATTGCTATTAGCTGTAAAGTTGGTAGGACTGGTGGTTTTAATAATTCTCCATGAGCCAGATGCACCGCTTCTTGTTACGCTTATTATATTGTTACTATTAGCAGTTGCTGTAACGGGAGAGCCCGTTTCAATCATAACATGAGTACCTGTACCTGCAAGGTCAAAGCCAGTCATAATATTTCCGTTTATATTTACAGTTGTAGCAGTTGCTCCGTTAACAATACCCGACCAAACACCAGTGGTTGCTGTAGTATTTGCACCACTTACTGTATTATTTGAAATAGAAATAGTATTTGAAGCTGCCGTTGAACCACTTTGATTTTCAATGGCTGTACAAGCTGAAGTTGTTGCCCCTGATTTAAGAGTTACAGTATTATTGTTAATAGTAGCATTTGCACTGGTAGCTGTATTTAAGTAAATACCTCTGAAAGTTGTTGCATGATTGGCATTAGCTCCGGTATTGTTATTTACCGTATTAAAAGAAACATTTATAGAATACTGAGCTAATGTTCTGATACCAGCTGAAGGATTAGTTGCAGCACCACCACCAAAATTCTGTATTGTATTTGCAGTGGCAAGCGAACTGCCTCCGATATCATTACTAAAATCGCAGGTAGTAAAAGGTGTGACACCGGCAAAACCAATAAGTCCCATGCCATAATTACCACCATTAATTGTATTAGAATAAAATTTATTGCTCGAGTTGGTTCCTACTGCAGCGGTAGGCGTTAAGGCCGTAGTAGCTGCTGCTGCAGTTGAGTTTATCATAAGAATACCTACAGAACCTTCAATCATTGGTGAGGTTCCGGAAGCGTTATTAATTGTCTTCACAGTAATAACACAATTTTTAATGGTGTTATTTCTACAACCATCGCTTAGACTCAGTTTAAACAAAGCAATTCCAAATTCCATAGTTGCAGGGTTGGTGGTATTTCCATCAGTTAAGGTAAGTCCGTCCACAGTTACCCAATCAGCACCGCTTAACTTAAGCATTCCATCAGGAGCAGCACTTGCTGGTGTTGCAGTACCCACACCCGCATTAATTGTAGCAGGACCAAGAAGGGTAATCATTGTACTTGAAGCCGCATTCAAAACCGGATTTAAAGTAGCGCTACCAACGGTAAAACCTGTTGGGGGTGCTATTTCAGACCCACTACAAGTTAAAACAACCGGGCCGCTCATCGCGGTTATTGCATTCACGGCAGTTAACGCACTCGAAAGTGAGGAGTAACTAGCTGCTAAATTTGGGGTTGTGTTTGTTGGCACATCCACTGTAACAGCAATTTGCGCAAACGAATTATTTGCGAAACTGCTAAGCAATACTGTTAGTATTACCAATAACCCTCTCAGTAGAGCGGGTGATCCATTACAGTTGCGCACTCGCTGCGTAACGATCTGATTTTGTGTAATCGAGTAGTTGTTTGTCATTTTATAAGAGTTTAAGTTTTTAACGAGTTTAATTAATCTTAAAGGGTAAAAGAGGGAAAAGTGTAAGATTTTGAGTAATTATGTTTCAATGATATGAAGTTTTAATAAATAATGCAAGCTATTTTTTTAATTACCTGTTTGTCAGCCCTATTCATTTAATCAACATTAAATCTCAAAGGCAATCAGGACTTACCTTTTTACAAGGTATTTTAATCATTGCACGAAGGAGATCCTACTTTGAATTAACGAGATAGAGGCTTAATTCGGTGCACAAGGTAGGGTGATAAACCAATATATGCAAGTTTTTTTTAAAAATTATTCAAAAAAACTTATTAACAAACCTGAAAAACGTTAAAAAAACGTTGCGAGGGTTAAAAATTTTTTATATCGCTTGTAAGTAAGACGAGTTATAAAACACATTAACGTTTTAAGCAGCTACGAAGTTTTATACTCTGCAAAATAGAAATTTTTTAAACCTGATGCTTTAAGACGTTAGATTTAAGGTGTGATTTTTTAGCAGATTTTAGTTTTCGGTAAATGGAAAAAAAATAAATTTGGCTTCTGCTTTTTTTATTACAAATAATGTATTAAATAATGTATTAAAAAAACCGGTTATTTATTTTACAAAACCTGATTAGTGTGTGCATGAAATTTCTGCATTTGTAAAAAAAGGATTCCTTATTCCATAAAAAAACATAAAAGGTTTTCTTAAGGCGATTGCAATTTCAATTTTTGGTAAAAGCAAAATTCATCTTTTGCAAATCAGCACAAACCTGTTGAATGCCTTGATCAAGTCCGATGGTGTGCATCCACCCCAATCCATGAAGTTTTGAAACATCCAGTAATTTACGCGGAGTTCCGTCCGGGCGATCGCTGTTAAAAAGGAGTTTGCCGTTATATCCTGTTATTCTTTTTACCAAGTCAGCCAGATCAGCAATGGAGATATCAACTCCAGTACCCACATTTACATGCTGCCGGTCGTTATAGTTAAGCATTAAGAAAATGCTGGCATCCGCCAGGTCATCAACATGGAGAAATTCGCGCAGTGGTTTGCCTGTTCCCCATATTTCTACGGTATCTATATTTTTTTCTTTGGCTTCATAAAACTTACGAATCAAAGCTGGCAATACATGAGAATTCTGAAGATCGTAGTTATCATTCGTACCATATAAATTGGTGGGCATGGCGGAAATGAAATTGCATCCATACTGGTCTTTAAATGCTTCACACATTTTCAACCCTGCTATTTTAGCAATGGCATACGGTTCGTTTGTTTGCTCCAGGTAGCCACTTAATAGGTATTCTTCTTTAATGGGCTGAGGGCACATCTTGGGATAAATGCAGGACGATCCTAAAAACAACAGTTTTTGTACCTTATATATATAAGCAGCATGAATCACATTGGATTCAATTATCAGGTTTTCATAAATAAAATCAGCCCGGTAAGTGTTATTGGCAACAATGCCTCCTACTTTAGCAGCAGCAAGAAAAACATATTCCGGCTTTTCCTCCTGAAAAAACTGATGAACAGCTGCCTGGTTTCGCAGATCTAATTCAGCTGATGTTCTTGTAATAATATCAGCATAACCATCGGCCATAAGTTTTCGCACAATGGCTGAACCAACCATACCCCGGTGCCCAGCAACATATATTTTACTTTTCTTGTCCATTCAACATTAAATTTTGAGTTATGAATTTTGAGTTATGAGTTCAATCCATTCAAAATTCATAACTCAAAATTCATAACTGTTTTTTATTCGTGATAATTAATTACTGAGTGTCCACCTTCTTTCAGGTATTTATCTTTTTTAAACAGATCCACATCGGCAGCTACCATCTCTTTTACAATGGCTGGCAAATCATATTTAGGTTGCCATCCCAGTTGTTTTTTTGCTTTTGAAGGATCTCCAATCAATAGCTCAACTTCTGCAGGACGATAATAGGTTTTATCAATTTTCATTACCACTTTACCTGTCTCTAACTGAAAATCAGGATGGGTGCATTCTTTAATTACTGCAAGTTCATTTTCATCCTTTCCCTCAAATGCTATTTCAATACCTACTTCTTTAAATGACATAATCATAAAATCGCGTACACTGGTAGTAGTTCCTGTAGCAATCACATAATCTTGCGGCACATCCTGCTGCAGCATCAGCCACATTGCTTCCACATAATCTTTAGCGTGACCCCAATCCCGTTTCGCATCTATGTTACCCATGTAAACACAATCCTGCAATCCAAGTGCTATACGGGCAACAGCACGGGTAATTTTCCGAGTAACAAATGTCTCTCCCCGCAAAGGAGATTCATGATTAAACAAAATACCATTTACAGCAAACATATCATAAGCTTCGCGGTAATTAACCACAATCCAGTAAGCATACAACTTTGCTACTGCGTAAGGTGAACGTGGATAGAAAGGTGTGGTTTCCTTTTGAGGAATCTCCTGAACCAATCCATATAATTCGGAAGTGGAAGCCTGGTAAACTTTACATTTTTTTGTCATGTTCAACATCCTTACAGCTTCCAGTATTCTTAATGTTCCGATACCATCAGCATTAGCAGTGTATTCAGGAGAACCAAAGCTTACGTGAACGTGAGACATTGCCCCCAGGTTATAAATTTCATCAGGTTGTACATCAGCAATAATCCGGATAATATTTGCAGAATCTGTCAGGTCTCCATAATGTAATTTAAAGGGTACATTTTTTTCATGCGCATCAGTATATAAATGATCCACTCTTTGGGTATTAAAAAGAGAGCTCCTTCTTTTAATACCATGCACCATATAACCTTTGCTCAATAAAAGTTCTGCCAGATAGGCGCCATCCTGTCCGGTTACCCCGGTAATTAAAGCTGTTTTCATATTATGATTTTAAAATGCGATGTATATACGTGCAACGGATGAATTTGTTGCAGCGGGTAAAATTAGTAACCGCAAACGGATTTGCTTCTGGCAAATCGATTATAATTTAAACATAAGACTCCAACCGGAATTACAGTTTCGTAATTCATACTTTTGCCGGTCATAAAACAATGACGGAAAATCTTAAAAAAATTTATGCTTTTAATACATTGCAACTTTTAGTGGAGATGTCCGTATATAATTTTTCTGAAAATTCAATTACTCACAGATAAGCTGCTCTTACACTATGGACAATAAAAAGATAATCGGTAATAACAATTTAATTGACCAGAAGGATATTAAAACCACCCTGGTTACGCTGGGAAAAAACTGGTACTGGTTTGTGCTTTTTTTAAGCCTGGGTTTGGGAATATCCATTGCTTATCTATATGAAGCAACTAAATATTATGGAGCCACCACCAAAATTCTGGTGAAGCAACCTAAAGATGCTTTTAAAGATGCATTAAGCGAAGCATTGCCAAGCCCTCCTAAAAAAGAAGACATAGCAAATGAAATGCTGATTCTGAGATCAACGCAGTTAATTGACAAAACTGTGGAGGATCTTAATCTGGATATTGCCTATTATATAAAAGGACGTTTGAAAACCGGAGAGATTTATAAACGTGCTCCTTTTAAAGTAGAAGGTAAAGTTTCTGATAAGGATCTTTATAATATTCCATTTAACTTACACATTATAAATAACCAGCGTTATAAAATTGAAATTAATACGGATGATTTTAAATTCAGCAAGGTGGCCAAATTTGGTGACCCGGTAGTTCATTCTAAATTCTCTTTTATTATCACAGGTGATTCAGATGTGGTAAGCCGTAATCCGCGTATCAGCGATATTAATTATGAATTTCAGTTTCGTGATCACGCATCGCTTATTAAGCAATACCAAGCTGCCCTAAAAGCTGAAAAAGATCTGAACGCCACTGTTATTATGGTTTCAGTAGAAGATGAGGTGCCGGAAAAAGCCGTTGATTTTGTAAAAACATTAACCAATAATTATATTGAAAACAGCGTATCAGTAAATATTAAAATCAACGAAAATACACTTGAATTTATTGACGGTCAATTACGCGAAGTTGAATCGCAGCTTAATAATGTAGAAGGAAATTATGAGCAGTTTCAAAAAGAAAAAAACACTTTTAACCTGGGAAGCGAGCAAAGTGTTTTATTTCAAAGGGTAGTGGAATTTGATACAGAAAAAGCAAAATTGAATATTCAACTTAAGTCCATTGACATGATGTATGAATATTTAACTTCCAGCTACAATGATAACATGGCTATTTCTCCTTCCATTTTAGCGGAGCAAAACGACCCCTCCTTATCTTCTTCTTTCAGTGAGTTGTTTGCCCTTCAGCAAAAAAGAACAAATCTGCTTTTCAGCAACACTCCCAATAGTCCTTTGGTTAAAGAGGTGGATAGCCAGATAGGTATCCTTAAGCAAAACATATTGGGCATTGTATTAAACCTGAGAAAAACTTTGGTATCGAGAATCAACAGTTTAAGTGCACAAGTGGGTGAATACCAGGGTGCCATCAGGCAAATGCCAACTACGCAACGTGGCCTCGTAAACATTAACCGTAATGTTGAAATCTATTCCAAGATTTATGAATTTCTTCTTGAAACCCGGGCACAAACCATCATTGCAAAAGCAGCAATTGTAGCTGATAAGTTTGTATTGGAACCATCATACGCTACGGGTTTAATACGCCCCATCACAGTCAAAACAATTTTAATTGGATTAGGTGCAGGATTTGCCCTGGCGCTTATGGTCATCTTTTTTAAAGGAATATTTTATAATTATATTCAAACAAAAGAAGACCTTAAGAATATTACCGAACTGCCCATTATTGGCGTTATAGGAAACAGCAAAGAAGCAGCTTCTGATTATCTGATTGTAAATAAATATCCGCAGTCGCAAACGAGTGAATCGTTCCGGGTGATCAGGACTAACCTCGCTTATTTTGCTCCTAAAGCACAGAGTAAACTTATTCTTGTTACTTCTTCTGTTGCAGGAGAAGGAAAAACTTTCTGTGCAATTAACACTGCATCCATACTTGCCAAGGCAAAGAAAAAAGTGGTGCTTATTGACCTTGATTTACATAAGCCGAAGCAGGCAAACGCTTTTGATCTGAATAATGATGTGGGTGTTACCTCTTATATAGTAGGACGTGCATCTTTGAAAGATATTATTAAAACCTCTCCCATCGAAAATCTGGATGTCATACTCACCGGTCCACGTTCGCCCAATGCATCTGAATTGATACTTGATCCGATGATGGAGCAGTTGTTTAATGAGTTAAGAAATGTTTATGAATATATAATCATTGACTCACCGCCTGCAGGATTGTTATCTGACTCACTGGAGATTATGAAATATGCAGATCTTACAATGTATGTGCTGAAAGCAAATTTTTCAAAACGAGATTTTGTTGAGATAGCACACCAGATAGTAGAAAAAAACAAGGTTAAAAATTTAACATTTGTTCTTAATGGTGTAAGCACTAAAGATATTCCTGCCGGATACGGTGCAGGTTATTATTCTTAATATTTAATCTATTTTCAATTAAGTGACTGAAGAAAGCAAGAATCAAGACTCTGTCTGGAAAGCAATTAAAAGTTTAGGTATTCATCTTACCGCTGCGCACAAGCGCAAAATGATGGGCCTGGGTGTGCTCATATTTTGTTCGGCTGTGTTAGATGTTTTTGGATTGGCTTCCATTCTTCCATTAATAAAACTGGCTGGTGATCCGGCAGCTCTCCACCATAACAGGTTTTTACAATGGATATTTGTCAACTTTCATTTTTCCAGTGACAAGCAATTTCTCTTAGTAATGATTTTGACTGTACTGATTTTCTTTATGACTAAAAGTGTATTCGGATACTTTGTAAATTATCTTCAAACACGTTTCAGCGCACAAGTGGCAGAGCACATTACGCAACAGCAGTTTTCAAAATATTTTAATCTCGATTTCCACCGGTTCACATCGTTAAAGAGCAGCGTGGTAACACATCATATTATCAATAATCCATTATCCTATGTGCTTTGGATTGTGCTTCCGCTGATTATGATTTTCTCCGAGAGCGTTATCTTACTCTTAATAATTACAGGGATTGCTATTTATGATTTTAAACTATTCCTTTTTATTACTTTAATGATAGGGCCGACAACCTGGCTTATCTTTACTTTATTGAAAAGCAGAAGCACACGGATTGGAAGAGAGATGAACAAACTCTTCCCGCTTTCACTGGCTTCACTTACTCAAACTATACACGGTTATATTGATATTAAGCTTGCAGAGAAAGAAGATTTTTATAAAAAACGCTTTGTTGTAATGCAAAGCCGTTTTCAGCGGCTCAATATGGCGGCTTATTTACAGAACCTGGTACCACAACGTGCTAACGAATTAATTGCATTACTTGGAGTAGTTTTCATCTTCATTTATGCAATTTTCCTTACGGAGAATCATGAAAAAGCAATAGTGATGGTAACACTTTTTGCCGCTGCTGCTTATCGCCTGATGCCATCTACAACACGCATAGTAACCTCTATGGTGCAGATACGTAAGAACACCGTTGCCATGGAAAATCTCAGCTTGTATAATGATGAATTTGTAAGCACTAAAAACAAAGTGAAACAGGAGCTATTGCCTTTTGAGAAGGAAATTGTTTTTGATCAGCTGAGCTTTACCTTTCCAGGAAAAACTGAACCTGTTTTAAAAGACATTAGTTTTAAAATAAAGAAAGGGGAAAAAATTGGTATTGTCGGTTCTTCCGGTTCAGGCAAAACTACTTTAATGAATGTGCTCTTGCGTTTCTATATTGAAGACAGCGGTGCTATAAAAGTTGATGGTGTTACTTTAGGCCCTGAACATTTATCTGACTGGAGAAAAAAAATCGGCTATGTTAAACAGGATATTTTTTTGCTGGACGACACTATCAGAGAAAATATTGCATTCGGACAAAGTACCATTGATGAGCAACGCTTAGCACTTGCGGTTAAACAGGCGTCACTTGAAAAATTAATTAATTCGTTGCCCGAAGGTCTTGAAACCAACATAGGTGAAAAAGGTTCAAAGCTTTCTGGTGGCCAACGACAAAGGATAAGCATTGCACGGTCATTATACCGGAATGCTGAAATCCTGATTTTTGATGAAGCCACCAGCGCTCTTGATAATCAAACTGAAATTGAAGTAACCGAAGCAATTGATTCACTCTCCGAAGTAAACAAAACCATTTTCATCATAGCACACCGTGTCACCACGCTGCGCAACTGCGATCGCATATATGATTTGAAAGATGGAATGATAACAGGCGTATTTTCCTATGCCGAACTGGTGGAAAAAACAATCTGATGAACTAATTATTATTTTAAACTATGCTGTTTAATTCCTTCGATTTCTTTATCTTTTTTCCTGTAGTAACCATTCTTTTTTTTCTGTTACCTCACAAGTTCAGGTGGTTTCTTTTACTTGCTGCCAGCTGCTATTTCTATATGTATTTTATCCCTGCATATATCCTTATTCTATTTTTCACCATTTTCATTGATTATTTTGCCGGTATATATTTAGAAGACACCACAGATGCCAAACGAAAGAAATTATACCTGGCATGTAGTATTGTTGCCAACGTAGGAGTGCTTGCTGTATTTAAGTATTATAATTTTTTTCTTGATAACATTAATGAAACCAGCACTTTCTTTTCCGGTCATCCCACTGCATTAAGATACCTCGGCATTGCATTGCCCATTGGTCTTTCTTTTCACACCTTCCAGGCAATGAGCTACACTTTCGAGGTGTATTACGGAAGACAAAAAGCTGAACGCCATTTTGGTATTTATGCTTTGTATGTTATGTTTTACCCGCAATTGGTGGCAGGACCAATTGAACGTCCGCAAAATGTTATTCATCAGTTTTATGAAAAAAAATATTTTGATTACAGCCGTGTAGCTGAAGGTTTACAAATGATGCTGTGGGGATTTTTCAAAAAAATTGTGATTGCAGATAACTTATCAGTGATGGTTAACCAGGCTTATGATGATCCTTCGCACCAAAGTGGAATGACATTGTTGCTTGCCTCTTATTTTTTTGCTATCCAGATCTATTGTGATTTTTCCGGTTATTCTGATATTGCCATTGGTGCTGCACGAGTGATGGGTTTTAACCTGATGGAAAATTTCAGAACTCCGTATGTATCAAAAAGCATTAGTGAATTCTGGAGCCGCTGGCACATTTCACTTTCTACCTGGTTCCGCGATTATTTATATATTCCAATAGGTGGCAACCGCGTTTCAAAATCACGTTGGATTATGAATCTGCTCATTGTATTTATGGTGAGCGGTATATGGCATGGTGCCAACTGGACTTACGTTATATGGGGAGCCTTGCATGGTTTATATCTTGTGTTTGCCATTTTTAAAAATCAATGGCTCGATCGTTCAGAGTTATCTACAAAAATTGAATCATCTAAACTTGTTTCCATAGTTAATGTACTCTTAACTTTTCATCTGGCATTGTTTGCATGGATATTTTTCAGGGCTACATCAGTTGCAGATGCATTCACTGTCATAAGAGAAATAGCACACACACATCTTTCATTTAATGCGTTAAAAAATTCCATCCTGGTATTTGCTAAAAATCCAGGTAATGTAGGAAGGTTATGGTTCTTTATCGGAATTCTTGTAGTCTTTTTATGGAGTGATCCTAAAATGGATAAAATAGTAAAGAGCAGGATTGTCATTCCCTCCCGCTTATTAAAATATTCTCTTTACTCACTCATACTTGCTTCCATAATATTATTTGGATTTTTCGGAGAAGTACAATTTATTTATTTTCAGTTTTAAGAGATGAAAAAATTTATCAGCCGTTGTTTACTTTTTTTTCTCTCCACGCTTGCCGTGTATCTGGTTGTTTTTGCTGTACTGTTTTTTATAAAAATAGGAGGCACTCCATTGGTTTATCGTGCAACACAAGGCAATTTTTTAAAAGGAGGAGGAACATATATTAAGACACACAATTTTAATACACAGGAAAAATATGATGTTATCATTGTGGGTTCATCGCATGCTTACAGAGGATATGATCCCCGAATTTTTAAGGAATACGGATTCAATGCTTACAACCTCGGCACCAGTGATCAAAAACCAATGTGCTCTTATTTCCTGATCAAAAATTACATTAATCACAACAATTGTAAACTCGTAATATTTGATTTGTACGACAGGGTTTTTTCTCAGTCCAATATTGAATCCATGTCTGATATGATTCAAAACATTCCTTCAGATAAAGCAGCGTTGCAACTCAGCCTTGCATCCAATGATGTAAGAGCTATTAATATGTTTACCCTGCGTATTTTTAATAAAATAGCTGATCCTATTAATCCTGACACCCTTGGTTATATTAAAGGTTATCTCCCCACTGAAAAATTGCTTGAACTGCCTCCTAAAAGAAGAATTTATACTTATGAAACAAACCATGAAGGTTTAAAATACCTGGAGAAAACCATAAGATATTTGAAAAAGGAAGGAGTTAAGATAGTAATGACAGAGCACACATTGCCAATAGTGGCACCTGCTGTGAGGCATGATGCTTTTAGAAAAGATATTTATAAGGTTTTAAATAAATACAATGTCGGTTGGCTTGATTATACTACAGACTCCACTATGAATAATGTTAAATATTTTGCTGATGAATCGCATCTTAACGTTAAAGGGGTTTATAAATACAATCATCGTTTGATAAATGATTTAATCAAAGCAAATCTTCTTCAGCCTGCAACAAATCGCACCGCTTTTGTGTATAAGAAGGATAAAGAATAAATGATGAACAACAGAATATTAATTGTAGTAGGCACACGTCCTAATTTTATCAAGATAACGCAGTTTAAAAAAGCGAATGCGCAGTTAGGTTCACCGTTTGATATTAAAATCGTTCACACTGGCCAGCATTATGATGATAAGATGGCGGCTGTCTTTTTTCAACAATTTGAATTAGAACCCGACTTCTTCTTAAATATTCCTGTGGCTTCCGCCAATACTCAAATGGCGGAGATTATGCTTCGCCTGGAAAAAGTGATTGCTGATTACAAACCTTCACTGGTAATGGCTGTGGGTGATGTCAACTCCACTTTTGCTGCTGCATTCACGGCACATAAATCAGGTTGCAAAGTAGCACATGTTGAAAGTGGATTGAGGAGTTTTGACCGTGGCATGCCCGAGGAAATCAACCGCTTGCTTACAGATGAAATAACAGATTATTTTTTTGTGACCGAACAAAGTGGTTTGGACAATCTTATTAAAGAAGGAAAAAAACCGGAGCAGATATTTTTTGTGGGAAACACTATGATTGATACACTTGTTGGTTTTGATCATAAAATTCAACAACAAGATATTTTGCAGAAAATGAATCTGCAAAAGCAGGGTTATGTTTTGATGACCATGCACCGCCCTGCCACTGTGGATCATCTGGAAGGATTAACAAAGCTGATTGACATCATTCATTACATCACGCAGTCCTATGATTTGGTTTTTCCTATTCATCCGCGCACTACTGCCAAGCTCGAAAGTTTTGGTTTATCGCATCGTGTTAAATCAAATCCAAAGCTACACTTAACAGATCCGATGGATTATTTTGCTTTTCAAAAGCTTACTGCCGATTGCAAATTTGTGATTACAGATAGCGGGGGAATTCAGGAAGAAACTACTTTTCGCGGAGTGCCCTGTTTAACATTGCGCCCTAATACTGAACGTCCTTCAACTGTTTCAATTGGTACCAATGAATTAGTGCCGTTTGATATTGCTGTAGTTCAAAATAAAATCAACGAAATAATAAAAGGTACTTATAAGAAAGGAGCCATTCCTCCGCATTGGGATGGTAAATCAACGCAGCGTATTTTAACAGTTTGCACAAACCTCTTATTGAAACCTCAACACGCTTAAAATATTTGTTGAATATTTAACTGCGAACTTTACCTTATTGCGAGATAAAAATAATCCGATGAAAATTTTCAGCCACACTGATAAAACATATACTTCTGCTGAAGGATTATTTAATAATGATGCTCCGGTTCAGTTCTTAAATGGGTTCTCTCAGTTTTATAAAGAATTTCATAAGGATGAAGTTTATATTTTTTATTCTGAAAAATTAAATGCTTATCTCCCGCTTCGCTTTTTTAAAATCAAAGTATTTCGTTTCGCACAAATTTTACATGCACCGGTAAGTAACAATAAAGAAATCGCTGCTGAACAACAACAGGATTTTTTTTCTGAGTTGCTTCAGTTTTTAAAAACAAATCAATTCTGCGAACGCCTTATTCAGCCGCATCCGTTTGGTATTATGCTCTCCGTTCCAGATGATGCGCAATCTTGTCAGTTCGGGACTTACATTAA
Organism: Bacteroidota bacterium; assembly: GCA_031366005.1. Classification (GTDB taxonomy): domain Bacteria; phylum Bacteroidota; class Bacteroidia; order AKYH767-A; family OLB10; genus JANLUX01. The sequence continues at coordinate 26,018 of JANLZB010000017.1, forward strand.
CCGCCTGCAGGAACATAGCGATGAAGAATTATTATTTACCTATGATCCCAAATATCGCAAAGCAATAAACCATGCCGCCAAAGGTGGTGCTGAAGTTCGCTTTGGTTGGAATGAATTTGACACCTTCTATAATTTATATAAGCAGACCACCTCGCGTGCAAACATTCATTGCGACAGTGTAAAATATTTTGAAACATTATATAATTGCCTTGGCGATGAGCATCTTGATTGTGGTGTTGTATATGACAACGAACAACCGATAGGATCAATACTCATGTTGTATTCAAATTATTCAGCATTGTGTACACATGCCGGCTCAGGTGGCGAATCAAAACTTTACGGTGCAATGAAATTATTACATTATGAAATGATGAAACGCATGAAAGCAAGAGGTGTGAAATATTATGATCTGGTTGGAGTGCGAATCGGCAGTAATAATGAAAGCCTCGAAGGTGTGTTCCGTTTTAAAAAAGGTTTTGGTGGAGAACTGAAAGAAGGTTATTTGTGGAAAACAGATATTGCTCCGATGAAATCCAAAATGTATGATCTCTTAGTAAAACTCAAAGGAGGTAACATGAAAGATATCATTGACCAGGAATCCAACGAAAACAAATTGCAACGAACTGAATCCTAAAAAATGATTTCCCGTATTTTTTTTCTGCTCACCAATAATATTTTTTTCAATAACCTTCTCATTGCCTTAAAGCTCGATGCATGGTGGTTATCAAAATTAGGAATGTACAAACGTATAAGCCTTGACCGAAGTAAATCTCCTCAGGAGATGGCTGGATTTTCCACTCAACCGCATGTGCAGGAAGCCATTGATAAAACACACAACGACCTTGTGGCAACAGTAGATAAATATTTACAACCCGGAGATGCAATCTTAGATATAGGATGTGGAGCTGGTGCTTATTTAAAACACTTTACTGAAAAATATAAAGCGTATGGAATCGATTTAAACAAAGACATGATTGAAGCAGGAAAAATAAATCTTCCGTCTGCTGTTTTTATTTATGATGATTTTATCAAACATTCCTTTAATACCAAATTCAAATTTATTTATTCCATCAGCGTATTGGAGTTTATTCCTCCTGGTAAATTAAATAGTTTCTTTAAAAGGGTAAATGACCTGTTACTGCCCGGAGGAATTTTCTTTTTGCATTATCCTCATGCACTCAATTATAAATCGCTGTTGTATCCTGACATTTATTACATCGAATACTCACCTGCTGAAATTGATAAAAAAGCAAAACAATATTTCAATGTTGTATCTCATCACCATGGTTTTGATGCACGCCCTGTTGCAGCTTATGATAAAACAGATTATGGTAAGGGAACAAGAACATTTAAGAACGGGTTTCTGTTACTTGCTCAAAAGCCAATCCTGATACATTACTAATTTTGTAATTCAATAAATACTTCGCGTGACTAAATATTTGCTCAACACTTTTGACTACGAACTCTTTCTTGGCAAGAGGAGCGGTGTACCCCAGGAGTGTATGATTGACTGCACCAATCAATTAGTGAAAGTGCTTGATGCTTACAAAGCCAAAGCCATTTTTTTTGTGGATACAGCTTACCTGTATATGCTGCGAAAAAATATTTCGCATTATGATGCGTGCAGAATAGATTATGAAAATATTAAAATGCAGCTGCAGGATCTTATCCGCAGAGGTCATTATGTATTTCCTCACATACATGCACATTGGCTTGACGCAAAATATTTTCCTGAAACCAACCAATGGCAGCTGAATAATATTGAACGCTACCGATTTCATAACATAAGCAATGAAGACCGTGAACTTTTATTTGCCACTTCTATTGAGATATTAAGAGAAATTATTTTTCCCATTAATCCTGATTATAAAATCAATGCTTACCGTGCAGGTGGATGGAGTCTTCAGCCTTTCAAAGATTATAAACCCTTCTTTGAGAAGTATGGTATTCAATATGATTTTACAGTAATGCCCGGACTTTTTCAATTCTCCAATGCTCAATATTTTGATTTTACAAAAACACCACAAAAATTAATTTACAAATTTGAAGATGATGTGATTGAAGAAGCCAGGGATGGATACTTCACTGAAATCACCTGCTCTGTGCTGGAGATACCTGATCACGTAATCAAACTTCATCGTGTTCATCAAATGTATCTTCACAGGATTTTGAAAGATCACACTTTTGCAAGAGGCGATGGTCAGCGTCCGGTAAATGACACTACTGTTAAACCAAAAGCGAATTACAAAAACGGTACTGCCAAAAACACTGAAGTTGCTGCAATCGAATTATTAAGCGTTGCAAAACTGGGCACCTATCTTAAATATTTTAAAGACCATGGCTATCTGCAGTTTGTTTCTCATCCTAAAATGTTAAGCAAGCACAACCTTACTACCTATAAAAAATTTCTTGATTCCATTTTTTCAGAGCATGAAGTTGAAACGGATTACCTGAAAATTGTGGAAAAATTGAATCCGCAGGCTATAAGAAAAATCAACAATCCAAAGTCAGTGTCTAATGTAGAAGTCTCTGTCATTATTCCCTGTTATAATGTAGAGGATTACATTGGCGAATGCCTTCAAGCTGTATTTGCACAGGATTTACTTCCTTCAGAAGTGATTTGTATTGATGATGGATCTACTGACCGCACACTCGAAATACTCAACACTTATAAAACACTTCATCCTGATAAAATACACATCCTTATAAATGATGGTAAGAGAGGCGCCACTTACAGCAGAAACCGCGGATTGGTGATGGCGCAGAGTGAGTATCTCAATTTTTTTGATGCCGATGATCTCATGCTTCCATTCAAGCTGAAGCACCAGGTGGAAATCCTAAATAACTTACAGGATAAGCCTGATATTTTAGTTAGTGCAACAGTGAAAGAATATATTAACGGATCAAAAATTAATTTTATTTATTACGAGCAGGATCCTTGGAGCGCTTTAATGAATGCAGTTCTTGGTGTCACATCTCCTAATCTTTTCAAACGTTCAAAAGTGCTGGAAATACAAGGGTGGGCTGAGGACATGCAAAGCAGCCAGGAGTATGAGCTCATGTTCAGGATGCTGAAAGCCAATGCAACAGTTTATTTTGATACTACCATAGCATGCCGCAATCGCGAACGTGCTTCAGGTTCCATTTCAAAAACAAATCCTGATGCCAAATGGAAACGGTATATTGATTTACGAATCCGCATTTATGAGCATTTAAAAAATTCTGGTAAGCTCACGCCTTCACAAACACAAACATTTGTCAATGTGTTGTTGTCTGCGCTTCGCATTTATTATTTCTATGATCCTGCAGGAGCTATCAAATTACATGATGAATACATCAGACCCGTTGGAACTCCAGGAATTACCAATGCACTCTCAGCAAAATATCTGAACGTTTACCACATTTTTGGTTTTGAGATGGCGCAGAAAATGTGGGATTGGATAAGCCGCCCTTCTAAACAAATGCATTAATTTCTTTGATGGTTAAATTGTAATTAAGGTAATTAAGGTAATTGGGGCTTAACAAATTAACTTAATTACCCAATTACCTTAATCCCTGCTTCAAAAATGTACACATTCATTTAGCTTCATTATGATTTATCTAACGTACGCTGAACCTCCCACAGGGGTTTATTCAAGCCAGGTAATTGATGTTATAAAATACCTTAATCAACAAGGAGGTAAAATAAAGCTGGTAGCATTTATCTCGTTGCATGAGTTCAAAAAAAATAAATTAAAAATTTTGAATGAAATGCCCGATGCTATCGTGTTGCCCATGCTTCCAAAAGCAACTTACTGGCAATTGAATGTCATCAGTTTGTTCTTTGTCCTGCTTTTTATGCGCAACCGAAATATCATTGCACGCAATGTGATTGCCACCAATATGGCTTTGTGGATACGCAAGCTCGGTTTAACAAAAAAAGTTTGCTTTGACGGTCGAGGTGCCATTGCCGCTGAATGGAAAGAGTATGATGTGAATGTGGTAGATCAATGGAAAAAAAGTATTGACAGGTTAGAAAAAAAAGCCGTTAACGAATCTGATTTCCGTATAGCGGTCACCAGTCAGTTAGTTAACTATTGGATAAAAAATTACGCATACTCATCTGCATCACATGTAGTAATTCCCTGCACCGTTAACTCCACTTTCGTTTTAAAAAATAATTTACCTGCTGCAAACAGCGATAAAACAAATAGCGATTTTCATGAAGATGATATTGTTTTTGCTTATTCAGGATCAACGGCAGGATGGCAGAGCTTTAAAACTTTAGAATCATTTATTGCGCCTTTATTAAGTGCTGACCCTCATTTCAAAATTATATTTCTTGCGCAGGAAGAAGAAAACATCAATCTGTTAAAGAAAAATTTTCCTCAGCAGGTTTTTCAAAAATGGGTAGCTCATCACGAAGTAACTAAAATTCTTGCTCATTGTGATTACGGTATTCTCATCCGCGAACAAACAGTAACTAACCAGGTGGCTGCGCCCACCAAGTTTGCTGAATATCTCTCTTCAGGTTTACCCGTTGTAATTTCTCCGAACCTTGGCGATTATTCTGCATTTGTTGAAACGCATAGTTGCGGAATCAACCTCAAAGGCACTACTCCTTCTATTCACAAACCCGGTGTTGAAGAAAAAAACCGTATGAAGCAATTAGCTCTTCAATACTTCACCAAAGAAGCCAACCATCAACAGTATGAGCGGTTATTAGAGGTGATGACATAAAGGACATCTCGGAATAACCGCTGCTGCCTGGTTTAGTTTTGTAATTGGATAAACTTTAAGTTTCAAGGGCGAAACAACATTTCAAATATCTACAATGCATTTCCGGTTTCCGTCAGATTACTTCTTCCATGTCTCGCAGTATTTATATGTTTCAGGATAATCTTTTCCTTTCGCATCTTTTGAAAAAAAATTTGTGATGTAATATTCAATTACGGAAAACGAATTCCCGGATAATTGTTTACATCCACTTCAGGAATAGTGCTTTTATATTTTGCATTAATAACGCGGATAAATTCATTTGCAATCAATGCATATCCACGGGGATTAGGATGAATTCCATCCAGTGAAAAAGCGCCTCCGTTTAAATATTGAGAAGTATAATTTACACCGTTAAAAATTATTCCTGACTGAAGTGTACGGAAGTAACTGTTCATATCAACAAATGCAAGTGATTTGGACAATGCACTGCTTTGAAGTTTGGCATTAAAAACATTTACTGCGTTCGCAATTTTATTTGCCTCATTAATATCAAGTATATATTTAGATGGAATGGGATTTTGAGGGGTTCCCCACCGTTCATTTATATTTCTGCACCTGATAGAATCGATAATGGAGTACAACACTAATTCACCGGGTTGAATTTTCCTGGTTAAATCACTTGGTAAGGGAGATTTTATCCAAAAGGAATTTGCCCCTTCAACAAAATGAATGGTGTCTGCTGTAACGATATTTAATGAATCAGCTTCAGCTTGTGTTAAATTTAAACCGGTATAAGGAATTGTTGTAAAAAAAGGAAGGGAATTAATATCAGGTAGATTAGTAACTATTCCTTTACCTGAGTATGAAGTAAGGGAAGTAAGAATAGTATCTATTGCAGTATTAAATAAGTTTTCAGGAGTAATGGAATCGCCCTCGCCACCGGTTAATGCATATCCGAGGTAATCATTTAAGCCTATCCAAAGTGAAAAAAAAGTGGGACCACTTCCATTACCATCTGAAACTTTTCCGGCATCACCTAATATGGTTGATGTTAATCCCGAACCACCAAAACCTGTATCCGTAGCAAAACGATTATAATAATAACTGTAAGGAGTTGCATTGCTTCTGCCGAAATACTGATCATTAAGATGAAACGATTTAGCAACGGGTACACCAAGATTATTATAAGGCGCTTTATAGCCAATCCAACTCCGGTTAGATGGATCTTCAGGTAAGGAAGTCAGATAATAACTGTTGGCATTATTACAAGCGCTGCCATAATTTAATATGTATTTATTGCCTAATCCATTTCCGGCATTAACCAGGGGTTGTTCAAAATTACCTCCACCAACAAGTTTAAAGCGTGATGCAAGGATGCTGGGAAACGAATTTTGTTGCCCCTCCAGATATAATGCATTATCAGTAAAACCGGCAGTATATGATCCGCCAAGTGCTACGTATCTTGAAAAGTCAGCTTCACCAGCAGAATAATTAGGATTATCAAATGCAGTTTTGCAGCCGGCAAAGGCAATCATCAAAAAAATAAACAATCTCATTTTTTCAGAACTCATAATGTACACCCAATCCTATTGAATAAATTGTCTTACGATACGATCCATTGAAATTTTTTTCATTACCACTTTCTTTTTGCTCCGAGAAATCTTCAATCATCAGAGAAATATCTAAACCGAGATTTTCTCTGATATGCCTTGTTGCACCTGCGGCAGCACCTAATTTTAGGCCTCCTGATAAATCAGGATACAGATGATTGTCAGAGAAGGGAGTTTGTTCATAATTTGCTCCTATGCGATAATCCATTTTATCGCTCCAGCGATATTGACCACCTAACTTTACACTAAAGGTATTACTAAAGTTTCGTTTATTGATTGAATTGAGTTGCTCATAATCGCTTATCTCAATATTCCAGTCAGTAAAATCTTTCCATGTACCATAACTTATATCAATATCAGTTATGATACGATCTGTTGGAAGATATCCAATCCCGAATGTAAAAGTAGAAGGCAGTTTGAATGATGATTTAAAAGATGCTGACTCAGGATATGTTTGCTGATCAATAAAAGAAGAAGGAATATTATTGAATGTTGCATCACCTTTACTTGTTTTCAACTTAACGGCTGAGCGATAATTAATGCTGAAATTTAATTTTTCAAAATGTGCAAATCCTCCGATATTAAATCCGAATCCAAATCCTGTTCCTTTTAAATCAAGTTCTACATCTTCGTTTACAGGTAACGCTCTTCGCATTTTCAGAAATCCAGTTGCGCCTATTAACCCTATGCCTGCTGAGTAATTGTCATCTAAACGATAGGTGATAGTAGGTTGCAAAAAAATAGTGGTGAGTTTGTTTTGCTGCGTTAAAAATCTTCCTGTCCATTTATCATCCCATTTAACAGAAGTGCCGTAAGGCGTATAAATTCCAATTCCACCTGTCACTTTTCTGTTCTCAAAATGATGCGTTGCATACACATGAAATGGAACCATTAATGTGGTTTTGGAATCCACATTTCCTTCTGACGGACTAAGGAAAGATACACGAGGGAATACCAGATCGTAACCTGCATTCATCATAGCATGTTCGTGAAAAGCAATGGCTGCCGGATTAAAATAAATTGCTGAAGCATCACTTGCCACACCTGTGAAAGCACCTGCCATTCCATTGGCTTTTTGTCCCTGCCTGTTTGTTTCAAAACCTCCTCCTATTGTAAAAAATGGCAACAGCAGTAATAAAACCAGTACACGATTTCTCATTAATAACTTTATGGTGGAACAAAACAAAATTAAAATCTTTATCGAATCAATCAGATGGTTAAAGTAATTTTTTTGCACAGTTCCTTTTTACTTTACTGCTAAGGGATTTATCGGTCCCCTTCTATAAACTGTTATGGTAAATCCTAATTTTGCCCGATGAATCAATCCCATTATGACCTGATAGTAATTGGTGGAGGAATTGTTGGACTTGCATCAGCATATAAGATTAACCTGCATCATCCGCATCTTAAAATATTGGTGTTGGAAAAAGAAAAAGCAGTTGCAATGCATCAAACCGGACGTAACTCAGGAGTTATCCATTCAGGTATTTATTATAAACCAGGAAGCTATAAAGCGAAGAATTGCGTTGAAGGACGAAGAGAATTAGTTCAATTCGCGCGTGAGCATAACATCGGTCATGATGTATGCGGAAAAATTATTGTGGCTACTCATCCCAATGAATTGCAACACATGGATCGTGTTTATAATAACGGCATAAGGAATGGTGTAGAGAATATTGAAAAAATAACAACGGAACAGATCCGCGAAATTGAACCTTTTTGTAATGGTATTGCAGGCTTGCGTGTTGGTTGTACAGGTATCATTGATTTTGTAGGTGTCTGCAAAGTATTGCAACAATTAATTGAACAAAAATTCCCAGGCAGTCATGTCTTAACAGGTCATTGCGTAACAGGATTTGATAATCACAATAATCACATCCGTGTTATTACAGACAAAGAAATTTTCAATGCTAAATATATTGTCAACTGCACAGGATTGTTCGCTGATAGAATTGCAAAAAAAGATCATGTTGATCCTGACATGAAAATTGTTGGCTTTCGCGGAGATTATTATGAGCTAACTCCACAGTCACAATTCAAGGTAAAAAACCTCATCTATCCTGTTCCTGATCCACAGTTTCCTTTTCTTGGCGTTCATTTCACGCGAATGATTAATCATCCAACCGAATGCGGACCGAATGCGGTTTTTACGTTTAAACGCGAAGGATATAACAAAACTGATTTTGATTTTAATGATTCATTGGAAGCGCTTACTTATGCTGGCACCTGGAAACTATTTTTCAAACACTGGAAATTTGGTTTGGATGAATACCGCAGAGCATTTTCAAAAAAATTATTTCTTGAACGGTTACAACGATTAATTCCTTCTTTAACAATGGTTGATATTGTTCCTGGACGTTCAGGGGTTCGTGCAATGGCTTTGGATAATGTTGGAAACATGATTGATGATTTTAAAATTGTGCATAATGATCATGCACTGCATGTGCTCAATGCTCCTTCACCAGCAGCTACTGCGTGTCTTGCAATTGGTAATGCAGTAAATGAAATGGCGGAGAAAAATTTTAATCTAAACTGATAAACAAAACCAGTCCTGTCTTCAGCATCTTTCTATTTTTAACTTTGTCAATAAATAATCATAAAATAATTTTGTGATTATTAACGACTGATAAAATTAAAAATATGGTTTCAACCGATCTTCAGCATTTGTTTTTTCAAAATATCAAGGCAATGGTTCCTCCTAATCTATCGTTCGTAGAAGAAATTGCTGATTTGCTAAATATCAGTACAGATAGTGCTTACAGAAGGATTCGTGGTGAAAAACAAATTTCGCTAGAAGAGATACAGAAATTAAGCGTGCATTATAAAGTTTCACTTGATCACCTGATGAATCTTAATTCAAACAGCATTGTGTTTTTTGGCAATGTGGTGGATCATAACAACTTCAGCTTTGCAAACCACATGAGCGGAATGGTTGATACTATCAGGAGGATTAATAAAGCATCAAAAAAAATACTTTATTATGAAGCAAAAGACCTGCCTATCTTTTATTTTTTCCAATTTACTGAACTCGCTGCTTTTAAATATTTCTTCTGGATGAAAACAATACTTGCTTACCGCGAGTATAATAAAATGCAGTTTGAAGACAGTGAAATAATGAGTATGCTACAGAGTCCCGGACTTGAATTGATTAAAACATACAATGATGTTCCTTCGGTGGAGATATGGGGCGTTGAAACAATAAATACTACAATAAAACAGATAGAATATTTTGCTCATGCAGGGATTTTTAAAAAGAAAGAAACTATTGAGAACCTCTTTAACCAACTACAAACATTAATTGAACACATTAAAGACCAGGCAGAGTGTGGCGAAAAATATTTAATTGTGGAAGAACCAACCGGCAAGCGTGATAATTATCAATTGTATTTTAATGAAATATTCTTAGGGCATAATTCACTGCTGGTTGAAACTGATGGCATACTCACCAGTTATATTAATTATGGTGTGTTAAATTATATGGTTACCCAGGATACCCGTTTTTGTGACTACACAAAAAAATCAATGGAGAATACCATTAAAAAATCCATACTTATAAGTTCTGTCAGTGAAAAAGAACGCAACAGGTTTTTTAATATGTTGCGGGATACTATTGCACGGTCACGAAAGGAGCTTTTAAGCTGATGATGATTAGCTTTAAAAAATAGAACTATTTAGCACCGATAATTCGTTTTCGGTGCTGAACACCCCACTTACGTAATTCATCAATTAATTTTTCAAGCGATTTTCCACTGGGAGTCATTGAGTATTCAACTACAACAGGCACACTATCATACACCGTGCGTTTAACAAGCAGGTTCGTTTCAAGGTCACGTAGTTCTTTTGAAAGCATTTTATCAGTGATGTTGGGAATTTCTCTTGCAATCTGCGTAAAGCGCTTATTGCCATACATAAGTGAAATAATAATGGGCAGCTTCCATTTGCCATTCAGTATATCAAGTGCATCCTTCACCGGAATCATTGCCTTTGTACACTCGCTTTGGTTTTTTATTTCTTTTTCTTTTACCATAACTTTTTTATGTTAACTATACTTTAGTATAGCGCTATACTAAAGTATAGTACTTACTAATGTATAGCAAATGTACAGTATTTTTGCATTGAAAATAAAAAACACTAAAACATGGAAACTAAAACATGGTCAATAGACCCCACACATTCTGAAATTCAATTTAAAGTGAAACACCTGCTTATTTCCACTGTAACAGGGCAATTCAATAGATTTAATGCAACAGTAGAAACAAGTGAAGATAATTTTGCCACAGCAAAAATTCACTTTACCGCTGATGTAGATTCAATATCAACCAATAATGAACAACGCGATGCACATCTTAAAAACGGAGATTTCTTTGATGCAGAAAATCATCCGCAACTTATCTTTGAAGGAGAAAAAATGGAAAAGACAGGCGATGACACTTACAAACTTCATGGAACATTAACAATGCGCGGCTCCAGCAAAAAAGAAACATTTGATGTGGATTTTGGAGGAGTTACCAAAGATCCCTGGGGTAATCAACGTGCAGGATTCTCCATCAGCGGAAAAATAAACCGCAATGATTATGGAGTAAGCTTCGGAATGGTTTCAGAAACAGGAGGTGTATTGCTCGGTGAAGAAGTTAAAATAATTGCAAACGTGCAGGTAGTAAAACAGGCAATACTATAGGCTGCATAATTTTGTCGCTGCTAATTATTTCGAGTCAAAGCGTGAATAAAAACAAGATTTTGAACCACATAAGACACATAGTTCACATAAGTAAATAAGTCATAGATTGATTACTTACTATGTGAAATTCCTATGTGTCCTATATGCCTTATGTGGTAAAAGGTTTCAACCCTTGATTCGAAATAATATAGTGTTCAGTATCGTCATCATTAATAACAATTAAATGGAAAAGCAACATTCAAAAGATCTTGTAACAGCAGGTGTGGATTTGCCAAAAGCTGAAAAAGTTTTGATTATGCTGCACGGTAGAGGAGCAACTGCTGAAGATATAATATCGCTTTCTCAGCATCTCAACCTCAAGCAAACCCATATCATCGCACCGCAGGCAACTAATTTCACCTGGTATCCTTATGGTTTTCTCGCTCCCGTTGGACAAAATGAACCCTGGTTAACATCTGCATTGAATCTTATTACTGAAATAGTGAATGCTGTTAAAACTGCAGGAATTAAGAGTGAACAGATTTATTTACTGGGTTTTTCACAAGGTGCTTGTCTTACACTGGAATATGCTGCACGCAATGCCCAACAGTTTGGAGGTGTAATTGCCTTCACCGGTGGATTGATTGGTGAGGTAATTAATGAGAGGAATTATATTGGCGATTTTAATAAAACGAAAATATTTATTGGTAATAGTGATAATGATCCGCATGTGCCAATAGAACGATCACAGGAATCGAAACGGGTGATGGAAAAGCTTGGCGCAAATGTTACTCTTAAAATATATCCAGGCATGGCGCATACTATTAATGAGGATGAAATTAAATGGGTGAATGAAAATATATTTGGTTTAAAAGATGACACAAAATAAATGGAACACAGATGACACTGATTTTACTGATCCCGATTAATCGGGACAGATTTGATCAATGTAAATGAAAATATATTTGGTTTAAAAGAAGACACTAAAAAAACGGAACACAACATTTGATCAGTGGAAATACGTCCAATCAGTGTCATCAGTGTTCTAAAAAAATATAAAAAATGGAAAATAAAATTTCAGGGCTGCATCATATCACTGCTATAGCAGGAAATGCAAAACGCAATTATGATTTTTACACGAAAGTGCTGGGCTTACGGTTTGTAAAAAAGACAGTGAACTTTGATGATCCTCACACTTATCATTTTTATTTCGGTGATGAGGCAGGCACACCGGGAACCATTCTCACTTTTTTTCCGTGGGAAAATATTACAACAGGGAGAAGAGGAACGGGAATGGTGACAGAGATTGGTTACTCTGTTCCTAAGGGAAGTCTTGATTTCTGGATGAAACGATTTGAAAAATTTAATATTACTTATAACAAGCCTGCTGAAAAATTTGGTGAAACGTATCTAACTTTTCTAGATCCTGACGGATTAAAAATTGAGTTGACTGAACGTGCTGAAGACGACCAACGAATACCATGGATTACTGATGATGTGAATGCAGAAGTTGCAACACGGGGTTTTCATCATGTATCACTCACGCTTTCCAAAGCAGATAAAACAGCTGAACTGTTAACGGAAGTTTTTGGTTATAAATTAAAGGAGCAACAGGTGAACCGTTACCGCTATGTAACGGATGCCATTGAAACTGCTAACGTGATAGACCTTGTGGAAGCTGCCGGTGAACGGCAGGGACTTGTGGCAGGAGGAAGCGTGCATCATGTTGCATTCAGAGTAAAAGATGATGCAGCACAAAAAATGATGCAGGAAAAATTAATTGCAAGAGGATTACACGTAACGCCTGTTATTGACCGCAATTATTTTCATTCAATTTATTTCCGTGAACCGGGAGGTGTATTGTTTGAAATTGCAACTGATAACCCGGGATTTTCCATTGATGAGCCATTGAATGAATTAGGGACACATTTAAAATTGCCAGCGCAGTATGAATCAAGAAGAAATGAGATTGAACAAGTGTTGCCTAAGCTGGAATAGGAGATTGTTATAGGAAAGCAAAAATCTTATTATGTTGCTGGAGAAAACGCACAGCAACGGCTGGCGCAACCGAACCACGGATGAAATTGAAATGAGTTTTTGAATTTAATATTCTTATTTCAAATGGAACATCACAGGCAAATTAGTGCGTACTAAAACAGGTTTGCCATTTTGTTTTCCGGGTTTCCATGCTGGCATATTACGGATGACACGTAATGCTTCTTCATCACATCCATAACCAATGCCACGCACTATGTAAGGAAATAAAACTTTGCCTTTGCTGCTTACAATAAAATTAACATAAACGGTGCCCTGCACTTTTTTTGCTTTTGCTGCTTCGGGATACTTGATGTTTTGAGAGAGATATTTAATTAATGCTGCGTTGCCTCCCGGAAATTCAGGCATTTCATCCGCTATTATGCGTGGGTTAGCACTTGATGAAAATGACTTTGCATCTTTTTTATCAGCGGCAAACATTACATGGTATTTTGCTTTTGGAATAACATCATCATCAATGGTCATTGCACCATGACATCTGCCATCGAGTAATTTAAAAGCTGCTGTATCACCTAAGGCAAGCAGTGCGCTCCAATCGCGACAGGCATTTGCAGTGTCGCTGGTAACCCAAAGGGCAATGCCGCGGTTAAAGAAAGCTGCTTTGTTGCCTTCGTCTTTTTTTATTTCATTGGTATAAAAAGCGCTTGCCGCACTGTAGTTTCCATTTAAGATAAGCTCAGTGCCATGGTCATTCATATCAGTGAGATGTTCTTCATCCAAAATAATCCTGATAACAGAATCAGTGGCTGCTGTCTTTTGAGCCACGCAATTTTTTATACCTGGAAAGATAATCAGTAAGGAAATTATTTTAAGCAGGCAGGCAGTGAATCTTTGCATATCAAAAATTTTTGAGCAAGATACTTTAGATTTTAATTTTTACAAGATCCTGCTTTAAAAAACTTTTTAAAAAGCCGGGTTGTTGAAAGTATCGCCCTGCGAAATATCTCCTGATTCAAATCCTTTTTTAAACCAATACATACGTTGTGCTGAGGTGCCATGAGTAAAAGCATCTGGAACTACACGCCCCTGGGATTGCTTTTGCAAACGATCGTCACCTACAGCATTGGCAGCATTCATGGCTTCTTCAATATCGCCCGGTTCAAGATTATTTTGCATTCGCGATGCATAATGTGCCCACATACCAGCAAAAAAATCAGCCTGTAATTCCAGTTTAACAGAGTACTTGTTATACTCTTCTTCACTCAGGCGTTGGCGTAAGCGATCCATCTGTTCACTTGTTCCCATGAGGTATTGAACATGATGACCTACTTCATGCGCAATTACGTAAGCCATAGCAAAATCTCCATGTGCCTGGAGGTGATTTTCCATTTCTTCAAAAAAGGAAAGATCAATATATAATTTCTGATCAGCAGGACAATAGAAAGGACCTGAAACAGCACTTGCATTTCCACATCCTGTTTCAACAGCATCACGGAATAAGACAAGTGTTGGTTCCATGTATTGCTTGCCCTGATCTGCAAATATTTTTTTCCACACATCTTCAGTTTCTGCCAACACTACTTTTACAAAAGATGCCCGCTCATCATCAGCTGCCTGTTCTTCAGCTGACATTTGCCGCTGTTGCGTTGGTAATTGCTGTGTGAGTTGTGAAAGATCACCTCCTCCTAAAAGAAAATTTAATACTAAAGCAACTACGCCAATTAAGCCTCCGCCCATTGCAATGCCTCTTCCTGAAAATCTGCGGTCTTCCACATTACCGCTTTCACGCCTGCCTCTCCATAACATAATCCTAATATTTAGTGAGATGAGTTTTTAAAAAACAATGCCATCGTAAGTGAATGAGATAGTTAATTGAAAAAACTCTTTTTTCAAAATAAAAAAAAGGGATATTGAAGCAACTTCAATATCCCCTGATCAGCATTTTTTTTAAAGTTCTGTTATTGACCTACCACAAATCTTTTGTTAAGATTTTTATCAACGCCTTTCACACGCAGAAAATACATTCCATCACTCCATGAATTTGTTTTGAAGGTATAATGATTATTACCTGCCGGCTGCACACCTTTTGCAACAGTTGTAATGTGATTACCTAAAATATCATAAACTGAAATTTCAAGCTGTTGCGATTTATCAAGATGAATATTAAAAGCTGCATTATCACTAACCGGATTAGGATATACTGTTGAGATGGAAATACCATCCACATTATTTACCTCATCAACACCAGTAATAAGATCATATTTTATCTGAGCTGCTTCGGCACTTGCAATAATATCCACAAGACTTTCACCGGCTATCAAAGCAAAAGCAACACGAACAGAATCACCAGGATTCAGCGTAAAAGGACCGGTACTCACAACATCGCACACATCATTTCCGGTTCCTGCAACTCCTGCAGTGGCACGGCTTGTAGAAAGTGTCTGATATTTTTGAGCAGAAGAAAATCCTGCTGAAATATCAATACCTCCGCCACCTCCCGCAATATTATCAAGAGCATAATGATTCCATGGGCCGCTGGTGAGCAGTTTTATACCTGCATAAAGATTGCTGTCAGTGCTCCATACATAACCCATCTTACTAGTAACATCTTCATTGGCTTTATTGTTAGCATAGGAAGGCACATCCCAGTCAGAAAATATACCAGCATATAAAGAGGATAATGTGGTGCTTCCATTATTACGAATTACATATTCAAAAATATGATAGCGGCTATCCGGTGCAAATGCCCATGAGAAAGAACGATGACCTACTTCAATTCCTAATGAAGCTGCAGCTGGATTATCATTAAATCTTCCATAAGTATCAAAATCAGACCAAATGCCCGGATCATGTTTCTGGATAGGATTAATACTTGCAAAATCTTCATCGGCAACAGCTGCATTACGCACCACATCCGATACATCACCTGCATTGCCTATCATTAAACCAGTTTCGTAAGCAAATGTATTATGTGCATTTAAAGTAAAACCAAGTCCTTCTGATTGGGCGAGATTAGCGTTATAACATATTCTTCCTTTGCTTGTGTTAGTTGTGGCTACTTCATTTACAGTAATATTTATATAATCAACATTTACAATCACATCAAACATTGCATAATCATTATAAGCACCATCCTGCAAATGAACCTTGAAAGTAATTTTTGCATTTTGCGGAGCGCTTGGGTTTATTATTACTGTAAATGGATCAGCATTATTATTTACCGTTGTCATTGTTCCCACAGCGCCAAGCGTAGTGTTGGCATCAAGAATAGTTACAAAAGTGGATGGTGAAGAAGCTACTGATATGGTTGCAGTAAGATTGGTAGTAGGGTCAAGATAATTAGTGAAATCACCTGTTATTCTCAGCGTATCACCCACCACAAAAAGATTATCATTATTATCAACAACATTAATGGGATTCATCCGCACAGAAGGACTGCTGATTGTTAAAGCATTTAATAAATTAATCCGACCGGTGCCTAAACCATTGGTTGCACGAAATGTATTGTTAGTACCGAAGCTATAAATAGTATCAGCAGTAACGCGAAGTTTTTCTCCAACCTGTAACGCATTATATGAAGGATAATATGATTTTATAATTCCTGCACATCCGGCAGCAATAGGCGAAGCCATTGAAGTACCGCTGTTATTTGCATAAGTGTCATTATAAAGTGTTGACAAAATACCATTGCCGGGTGAGCACACATCAATATAATTTCCATAATTTGAAAAGCCAGCTTTATTATCATTGGTACCGTTGGTAGCGGCTATTGAAAGAACATAATTGAATGCAGCAGGATAAAAATATTGGTTACTGTTATTGTTTCCTGCAGCACAAACTATCAAAACATCTTTATTAATAGTTGCATAGTCAATTGCATTCTGACCAAAGCTGCCACCTCCACCACCACCCCATGAGCAGTTAATAATGTTGCATCCATGATCAGCTCCATACACTATTCCTTCGTAACCTTTAGTTAATGCACCACCAGCATCAGAAATTTTGATAGGCAGAAACTTGCAGTAAAAACCAGGTGAAGCAACTCCAACTCCATTATCAGTTACTGCGGCAGCACAACCGCTTACATGCGATCCATGTGTGTTAGCATTCACGGTAGGATCATTATCATTTTCTCCTAAATCCCACCCATTAAAATTATCTACATAACCATCACTGTCATTATCAATACCATCCACAGGATCATTGTAATTGTGTTTCAAATTTGCTGCTAAATCCGGATGATCTAAATCACTTCCTGTATCATCAATACCTATTACAACATTGGTGTCGCCTTTTGAAATATTCCATCCACCATACGCATTAATACGCGTTAAAAAACTTTGCTGAGCAATGCTGGGATCATTAGGTGTGTACTGAGGTGTGGGAATGTATTTAGGTTCTGCATACTCAAGCACATCGGTGGCAACAAGAGCATTAATGATTTTTACTATATCAGCATTTGATTTGTATTCTAACTGATAAATGAGAGAAAGGTCAACATACGCTCTGCCGTAACGATCAAATGGTTCAGCAGGTGGCTGATGGTTAGGAAATATTTTAAACAGATCCGACACCTGGATACTATTAAATATTTGCTCAAGCTGCGCTACTTCAATTGCATTATTAGTGCATTGTGAACGAAATGCAGGTTTAACTTTTAAAACTAAAGTGTTGGGCAAATAATCTTTTGAAGTAATTCCCGGGGCAAAGCGGAAAGAATTGTTTGAGCCAGCTATTGCGTTTACGGTAAGTAAAATAAATGCCAGGCAAAGTGTTTTGGTAAGAAATTTTATCATCGTTTGTTTTTTTTAAGGGATACGAAGATAGGACGATGCACCATATTCTACATTATAATTCTTTTTTTATTTAATGATGAAAGGGTGAGTTCTTGAATATAACACCTCATTTACTTTCCTTTGCACCCCTTTTAAAAATCATGAGGTAAATGAAACGCACTTCCATTAAAGAACTTTTAGCTGGCTCGCTCACAGGACAAACTGTGACGGCTAAGGGCTGGGTTCGCACTTTCCGCAACAACCAGTTTATTGCAATGAACGATGGCTCCACCATGAATAATTTACAAGCCGTAGTAGAGCTTAACGCAGTGGATGATTCATTACTGAAAAGAATTACAACGGGAGCTTCAATAAGTGTGACAGGAACTTTGGTGGAATCAATTGGTAAAGGACAAAAAGTGGATCTGAAAGTTAATTCGCTTGAAATATTAGGTGATTGTGATGCAGAAAAATTTCCGCTGCAACCCAAGAAACACAGTCTTGAATTTTTGCGTGAGATTGCACATTTGCGTTTTCGCACCAATACTTTTATGGCAGTGTTTAAAGTGCGGCATGCTTTAGCTTTTGCCATCAATAAATTTTTTAACGATCGCGGATTTGTTTACCTACACACTCCTATTATCACAGGATCAGATGCTGAAGGAGCCGGAGAAATGTTTCGTGTTACAACACTTGATTTAGAAAAATTACCTCGCACAGAAAAGAATGAAATAGATTTCAAAGAAGATTTTTTTGGCAAGCAAACCAATCTTACTGTTTCCGGTCAGCTGGAAGCAGAGTTAGGTGCCATGTCATTCGGACAGGTTTACACTTTTGGTCCTACATTCAGAGCAGAGAATTCAAATACCACACGGCATCTTGCAGAATTCTGGATGATAGAACCCGAGGTTGCTTTTAACGACCTAACTGATAACATGAATCTGGCAGAAGACATGTTGAAGTATGTGATTAAATATGCAACAGAAAATTGTGCTGAAGAACTGGAGTTTCTAAAAACACGATTGCTGGAAGAAGAAAAACAAAAACCGCAAGACGAACGAAGCGAAATGGATTTGATAACCAAGCTTCAGTTTTGTCTTGATAATAATTTCGAACGCTTAACTTATACAGAAGCAATTGAAATTCTGCGCAACAGCAATCACAACAAAAAGAAAAAATTTAAATATTTAATCGAGGCATGGGGTGCTGATCTGCAAAGTGAGCATGAGCGTTATCTTGTAGAAAAGCATTTTAAAAAGCCTGTTATACTCACTGATTATCCTAAGGAGATAAAAGCTTTTTACATGCGGCAGAATGATGATGGCAAAACCGTGAGAGCGATGGATATTCTTTTTCCGGGTATCGGAGAAATTGTGGGTGGCTCGCAACGTGAAGAGCGTTTGGAATTACTAGAACAACGCATGCAGGAAATGCACGTTCCTGCTGAAGAATTATATTGGTATCTTGACACCAGAAGATTTGGAACAGTTCCTCATGCAGGATTTGGTTTGGGATTTGAAAGACTGGTTTTGTTTGTTACCGGAATGAGTAACATACGCGATGTAATTCCATTTCCACGTACACCTAAAAATGCAGCGTTTTAATAAATTTGTTTGGATTTAAGTTTATGACCATATCGTTTATTTCATCTGAATTTATACCTGTTTTGAAAGAGTTTAATATTACTAAAGCTTCTTTGTTTGGCTCTTATGCGCGAGGTGAACAAAATGAAAACAGTGATGTTGATTTGTTAATTGACACCAATGGAAAATTAAATTTATTTGATATATTGCGTTTAGAAAATAAGCTTAAAGAAACAATTGCAAGAAAAGTTGATATAGTAGAATACAATGCGATTAAATCTTCCATTCGTGAACAGGTTTTGAAAGAAGCAATTCAGATATTATGACTTTGCGAAGGGATGAAAATTGAAAAAATAATTAAAGGTTGAACGGAGCACCGTATTTATGTTAAAACAAAATCTTCAGCAAAAGCTTTTACAAAAACTTTCACCACAGCAAATTCAATTGATGAAATTGCTGCAGGTTCCTACTGCTTCACTCGAACAACGTATTAAAGAAGAAATAGAAATTAACCCTGCTCTTGAAGAAGGCGCACCGGATGATATTGCTGAAGAGGAAGCAAATAATCCTGATGATGAAGCTGAACAGGAGCCTGAAGAAAAAGAAAAACAGGATGAAGAAGACAAAGAGGAATATACTGAGGCGGAAGTAAATGAATCCATTAAAGAACAGGATGAATTTGATATTGCTGATTATGTTCAGGACGATGATGTGCCTTATTATAAGTTGAGTGCAAATAATACATCAGCTGATGATGAACGACCTGAAACACCAGTCACAGTTAGTATGTCATACCAGGATTCATTGCTTGCACAGCTTGGATTATTTGATTTGGATGACAGGCAATATCTTGTAGCACAGCATTTAGTTGGCAGTCTTGATGATGATGGCTATATCCGGAGAGAATTAAACTCCATCGTGGATGATCTGGCTTTTAGCCAGAATATCACAACCAATGAAAAAGAACTTGAAGATCTCCTTAAACTCATTCAGACTTTAGACCCACCGGGAATAGGCGCACGCAATTTGCAGGAATGTTTGCTGTTACAATTGCAGCGTAAAAAAGTTCAGGATAAAACCACACTTACTGCCATTAAAATTGTTAAGGATTACATGGAAGAGTTTTCGCGCAAGCATTATGAAAAAATTGCGCATGCGCTTTTGTTGAATGATGAGCAATTAAAAGAAGCAATTGATGAGATCCTAAATCTTAATCCACGTCCCGGTGGAGGGTCTGCCGAAGACACTCGTTCTTCCCAACAAATTATTCCTGATTTTATAATGAGTGTAAGTGATGGCGTTCTGGATCTTTCATTGAATTCACGCAATGATCCTGATTTACGTATCAGCCGTTCGTTCCAGGAAATGCTGCAGACGTATGCCTCTGATAAAAAAACCAAAGCAACGCGTGAAGCAGTTAGTTTTATTAAACAGAAAATTGATGCAGCACGTTGGTTCATTGATGCAATCAAACAACGTCAAAACACTTTACTTACTACCATGATGGCAATCATGAATTACCAGAAAGATTATTTTCTTGAAGGTGATGAGCGATTGCTTCGTCCGATGATATTAAAAGATATTGCAGATTTAGTGGGCTTGGATATAAGTACAGTATCCCGTGTTGCAAACAGCAAATATGTGGAATCACCTTACGGAACATTTTTGCTGAAGACTTTTTTTTCGGAATCACTTTCTACTGATAGTGGTGAGGAAGTATCAAGCCGCGAAGTAAAAAAGATTTTGCAGGATGCCATTGAAGCTGAAGACAAACTCAAGCCTTTGCCTGATGAAAAGCTGATGGAGATTTTAAATGAAAAAGGCTACAACATTGCGCGCAGAACAATTGCAAAATACCGGGAGCAATTGAATATTCCGGTAGCGCGTTTAAGAAAAGAACTATAATGGAGGTCCGTTTGTCATGCTGACGAAGGAAGCATCTCTAATGTGCAAACTAAAAATTATATTTTAATGAATTCTTTCTCCCGCATTATTTCTTATTTATTTCATCCATTACTGATGCCATTATATGCGACAGCAATTTTGTTTAATACAAATAATTATGTCGCCTTTGCAATTACACCGGGTGTTCAAAAAATTATTTACCTCATTGTTTTT
Source organism: Bacteroidota bacterium (assembly GCA_031366005.1). Lineage (GTDB taxonomy): Bacteria > Bacteroidota > Bacteroidia > AKYH767-A > OLB10 > JANLUX01. Next base: position 47,454 of record JANLZB010000017.1, read on the forward strand.
GCTACTACTTATTTATTGCCATCGCTAACAGCAATGTTACTTGTGCAACGTGGTGCAATAGATTCATTGCAAATGGAACAAACGAAAGAGCGAAACATTCCATTTTTTGTAACAGCAATTTGTTTTGCAGGGTGCTTTTATCTGCTACAAAAAATTCCGATGGCTCGTGTATTAGGGTATTCGATTCTCGGTGCATCCATCGCCATTTTTATTTCATTTCTTATTAATCTTAAATGGAAAATAAGTGTTCACATGGTGGGTATCGGAGGATTGCTTGGATTACTTTATACATTCTCACAGCAAATGCATTTCAATTTTTTAATGCCAATAATTTTATGTTCGATTCTTGCAGGAGCTTTAGGCACATCGCGTTTATTAATGAGTGCACATGTTCCTTCACAGATATACACGGGTTTTATTTTGGGATTCGGTGTAGAGTGGGCTTTTTTAAAAGGTCTTGAGTTTTTTGGATAAATCTTTTCAGCAACCTGATTCTCTTTTTAAAATTCATACACCAATGAAAGCAGCAACACTTAATGAGCTTAAACTTGAGTTAACAGAACTTCCACCAAAGCGCTTGCTTGAAATAACCCTTCGACTGGGAAGATTTAAAAAAGAAAATAAAGAACTGTTGACTTATCTATTGTTTGAAGCCCATGACGAAGCTGCCTATATAAAAAGTATTAAAGAAGAGATAGATAATCAATTAACGATTATGAACAAAAGCAATATTTATCTCGTAAAAAAAAGTGTAAGAAAAATTTTGCGTACAATTAATAAATACATCAGGTATTCAAACCTGAAAGAAACAGAAGTTGAATTGCGGATTTATTTTTGCAATGAAATAAAGAAATTCGGTTTGCCAATCAAAAAAAGCCAGCAACTAATCAATCTCTATCAAAATCAGTTAAAGAAAATTAATGCAACCATTTCCAAATTACATGAGGATTTGCAGCACGATTATTTAAGAGAAATAGAAGGACTTTAAAGTTTAAGTTAATTTATTAGTCCTCTGAATTTTCAAAAATTTTTATCTGATCTGCGAAGTTATTTCCACAGTCGGAGCACTTGCTTCCATTATTAACATGCAAAGGATAATTTTTTATTGTTAAGCGAAAAAGTGAAAAACCATTGTCTTGCTACTCACAAGTTAACCACAAAAAAAAATTCCGGAAGCCCTCTATTTCTTCCGGAATTATATCCGTAAAAATGAAAAATTTACGATAAGTTAATATGTTTTAAAATATCGTGCCAGGTAATTTTGTGGAATTAAAGCAATGCATTTTATTTCATTTTACTTGTACTCCCTACGGGACTGTTCTCGAACCAAATGTATGAGGATTTAAAGAGAATGTGGGATTTGAAGCCGGAATTAGAAAATTTATTAAAGGAAGATAAAGCGGTTTTAGCCTATTGAATGTCTCGAATTTGAGTCACGGAACTCCCGAAATGCTTGCAGGCTTCCGTTTATGGTGGTGAGAACCGTCTCCTCCTCCCTGAACGGGTCCGTCCGAAATGA
>JANLZB010000040.1:0-35951 GCA_031366005.1 Bacteroidota bacterium
CAAACAATGCGAATTGTTAATTATGTGGGCGATGATAAAGAACGTTTTGCTGAGCTAATGAATTTATTTTTGAATGATGTTTATCGTGTTGGTCAACGTGCTGCATGGTCTGTTTCTTATTGTGGAAGAGCGCATCCCGAACTAATCACTCCATATATTAAAAAAATGTTGAAGAATCTGGATAACCCCGTTCATGATTCAGTAAAAAGAAATACGGTTCGGGTTTTACAAAATTTTAAAATTCCGAAATCCTTACAGGGTTTAGCAGTTAAACAATGTTTTCGATTGGTTGAAGGGAATGAGCCGATTGCAATAAAAGTTTTTTCAATTACGTTGTTGTGTACTATCGCGAAAGAACATCCCGAATTAAAACATGAATTGAAAATGTTAATTGAAACACAAATTCCTTATGCAAGCACAGGATTTTTATCAAGAGCAACCAAAGTGTTAAAGTCATTGGAGGTAAATAAACGTAGAGACGCTAAGGCGCAAAGAAATTCTTAAACTCCGCGTCTTTGCGTCTCTGCGTTAAATTTTTTAGAAACTTAACAACTACTTTTACATCTCAAAAATTATTTCAAACTGAATCATTCATCTGATATAAAACATTTAGGCGATGTTGCTTTAATTGCGTTGTACAAGCAATCGAATAATGCTGAAATTATCGGTGTTATGTTTAAGCGTTACACGCATCTTGTGTATGGAGTTTGCATGAAATATTTAAAAGATGAAGATGAAAGCAAGGATGCTGTGATGCAGATTTTTGAAAAATTACTTATTGATTTAAAGAAATACGAAATACAAAACTTTAAAAGCTGGCTGCATACTGTTGCAAAAAATTATTGTTTAATGCAGTTACGGAAAACAAATCATGAAACTCCTTTAAATGATAAACTCATTGTGGAAAACAATAATTTTCTGCATCGTGAAGAAGAGAATGAATTGGAAGAGCGTTTAACTTTGATGGAAGAAGCAATTGCACAATTAAACGGGCAGCAGAAAAAATGTGTTGAGTTATTTTATCTGAAAGAAAAATGTTATCAGGAAATAAGTGATCATACAGGATATACCATGAATGAAGTAAAAAGCTTTATTCAAAACGGGAAAAGGAATTTGAAAATTTATATGGAGAAAAATGAGCGGACAGCATAAAATATTTTCCGCGATCGAACATTGTTTAACTGAAGATCAGTTGCTGCTTTACCTTCAAAATAAACTGAGTGCTTTTGAGCAGCATCATGTTGAAAAACATTTGCTCGATTGCGAACTATGTACAGATGCCCTGGAAGGATTGCGAATGACAACTTCAAAAAATTTGAGTGAAACTTTTGCAGAGCTCAGTCAACAAATAGACAAACGGGTTAAACAAGAAGGAAAAAAAATAGTTCCGCTTTATCCATGGTTGCGTATTGCGGCTGTTTTTGTATTGATCGCTGTTAGTGCTTCAACATTTATCTATCTGCAAAAAGAACAAAAGCAAGAGGAAAAAATAGTTGCTGAAAAAAAACCTGACTTCCCTCCTGCTGCACAAAATAATTTTGAATTAAAAGCTACAGAACCGGTTCCTGCTGAAAAACTAAAAGAGGTTGACTCCAAAAATTTAATTGGAAATAAAACTCCACTTACTCTATCTCAAAAAAACAATGAATATAATCCTGCCTCAGGTGAAATAAAAACAAATGATGTTTCTGCTTCAACCGTAGCAGCAGTCACCGAAGAAAATTTAAATCGTGAAGCTGCTCCCGAAGTTGTAATTGAGCAACCCGCACCTATTGCAGTTCAGGAAAACAAACCTGAAAATATGAGTGAGAATGCAGGGACAATTGTAAAATCAAATTCAGATCTTAAAAAATTAGAGGCTGCTTATGCAAAAAAAGAAAAAGTTGACAATCAGAAACAATTATCGAATTCTGCATTCATTATTAACAATGCAAAGTTGCAGATTCAAAACAATCAATTTGACTCAGCCAACTTACTTTTAGACGAAGTGATTAATAATAACGACACACAATTTATGGAAGAAGCTTTGTGGAACAAATCAATTGCTTTGGAAAAATTAAATCGCAGAGAAGATGCTAAAATTGTTTTACAAAAAATTGTTACAATCAATGGGAAATATAAAAAGCAAGCAAAGGAGAAGTTGAAAGTATGGTAAAGCAGTTCAATTTTTTAACAATGGTATTTTTCTTTTTTGTTTTACAATCATTAGCTCAGCACAGACCAATAGATAGCAAGGAAACAACTTCGTTGACAGAAGGAGTTTTCATGACTAAGGAACAATTTTTAAAACAACAACCTGCCTATTCTCCTGATGATCTTTATCACGCACAGGGAATTTCACATTTTACAATAAAAGCATGGAGCAACAAGGATAGTTTGTACATTATAAAAGATAAACGAAAACAAACAATACAACGCGATTCAGTCTGGGGATTTTTTGATGATGAGATTTTATTTATTCAGCGTAATGGATTTTTTCATAAAGTAACTTTGTTTGGAAGCATAAGTTTGTTTAATGAAATTTATCCTTTATTAAAAGCACCATTTACTCCCGTCACCACAGATGCTACCAAAGAAATAATTCCTGGTATGATTGATTTGCATACAGGAAAATTTTATCCTTACGATCCAAAAAGCGTGATGGAATTATTGCAAAGCGATGAAGTGTTACTTAATAATTATAAAGCCTTAAATAAAAAGCAACGAAAGAAAATGATGTATAGTTATGTTGAAAGATTCAATGACCGGCATCCCTGGACATTATTGTAAAAACACAATTATTATAGTTTTTAATTCCATAAGAATGACATTAAGGTAATAACAATTATGTTAGATTGAATTCCGTAGGAATAAAATTATGGTAATAACAATTATGCTAGATTGCAATTCCGTAGGAATGACATTTTATTGAAACCTCAAATTATTACATATTAATCCTTCACTGTTTTTAAATCAATGGCAAACACTTACTCACAAATCTCAATTCATTCTGTATTCGCTGTGCAGGGAAGAGAAAACATCATAACAAAGACCTGGCGTGATGAATTGCATAAATATATCGCTGGAATAATTAAAGCAGCAGGAGCCAAATCTCTTGCTGTTGGAGGATGGAAAGATCATGTTCACATTTTTTTTGGTTTGCAACCTGCACTTAGCATTGCAGATTTTATGAGAATTGTAAAAGGTAATAGTTCGAAATGGATTAATGAAAAAAACTTTGTAAAAGGAAAATTTAATTGGCAGCAAGGATATGGTGCATTTTCTTATGCAAAAAGTCAAAGAGATAGTGTGATAAATTATATTATGAAACAGGAAGAACATCATCAAACCAAAAATTTTCGTGAAGAATATTTAGTTATGTTAAAAAACTTTGATGTTGAATTTGAAGACAAATATTTATTTGAGTTTTATTAATAGAAATTTCGTCCCTTCGGGACTTAGATATTTGTTCATCTGATTATTACCAAAACATAGTCCCAATGGGACTAATGACACAGCAAATTAAAAGATAAGTTATTGAATATTAAATCTTGTGACATTGTACCTAAATTTAAAGCAGATATGATTAAAATTTATATCTGCATTATAATCTCTCTTGGAACAAATGACATATGAAATATTTGTTATATATAATATCGTTAATACGATGAATTGCTAAAAGATCCATCACATTGAAAATCCTCATCATACAAACTGCTTTTATAGGTGATGTAATACTTGCAACATCATTAGTAGAAAAACTCGATCGCTTTTATCCTCAAGCTTCCATTGATTTTTTAATTAGGAAAGGGAACGAATCATTGCTATACAATCATCCTAAAATAAATGAGGTGATTATCTGGAATAAAAAACAAAAAAAGCTAAGCAACCTATTCAAAATAATTATCAGCACACGAAAGAAGAAATACGATTACATAATTAATGCACACCGTTTTGCAAGTTCAGGCTTAATCGTTGCTCTGTCAGATGCAAAAACAACTATCGGTTTTGATAAAAATCCGCTTTCATTTCTATTTACAAAAAGAATTAAACATGATATAAAAGTTGATGGATCGAAGCATGAAGTAGAACGCAATTTGGAATTGATTGCATCACTCACTGATAACAGTTTTGAAATGCCAAAGCTTTATCCTTCTGACAGTGATGTTGAATTTGTTAATGAATTTAAACAAGTGCCTTATGTATGTATTGCTCCTGCTTCTGTGTGGTTTACAAAACAATTTCCTAAAGAACAATGGATTAAATTAATTACGCTGTTGCTGAATGGTTCATGGAAAAATATCCGAAATGATAAGAAAGATTTAAAAATATATCTGGTGGGTGCTCCAGGGGATTTTGATCTCTGCGAAAGCATAAAGAAAAATTTTGATGAGCATGAAGTAAAAAACTTTGCAGGAAAATTTTCATTGCTTCAAACAGCTGCATTGATGCGCGATGCTCAAATGAATTTTGTAAACGACTCTTCTCCACTACATCTTTGTTCAGCTATGAATGCAAATGTGACGGCAATCTTTTGCAGCACAGTTACAGGATTTGGTTTTGGTCCTTTATCAGATTATAAAACAATTATTGAAATTCAGGTACCGTTGTATTGTCGTCCCTGTGGATTACATGGATATAAAGCTTGTCCGCAAGGTCATTTCCGCTGCGCATTTGATATTCAACTTGAAGAGGAAAAATTCATTTAATATTGTATCTTTAATTATTGATAATTGACAAAAGAGGAACATATTAAATATTGGAAAGATACTTCCTCCAGAGACTGGCGTGCTGCACAAAATTTACTGAAATCAAAAGATTATGTTCATTCATTATTTTGGACGCACCTTGTTTTAGAGAAATTATTAAAAGCATTATGGATAAAAACTCACAACTCAAATTTTCCTCCTAAAGTTCATAATCTTATATTTCTAATTGAAAATATTCCGCTTGAAATTGAAATGACACAAAAGATTTTCTTTGAAAAAATGAATGCTTTTCAGTTGGAAGGAAGATACCCGGATTATCAAAACATGTTGTATAAAAATTGCAATAAAAATTTCACACAGGAAACACTTAAAGAAGCAAACAAAAATCGCCTATGGCTACTCAGAAAAATATAATTGAATTAGTTAATCGCTTTGTAAAAGATATAAAAAATGAAGGTGTTCATCTTCGCAAAGCTTTTTTGTTTGGTTCTTATGCCCGTAATATGCAACATCGTTATAGTGATATTGATGTTGCATTAGTTGCTGATGAATTTGATGGTTTCTTATTTAAAGATCTTGATCTTTTTATCAATGCAAAAACAAAAAAAACATATTCAAGAATCCAGGTACAAACTTATCATACTGATTATTTTAAAAAAGGTGATCCTTTTATCGAGCAAATTCTGAAAACAGGTATTGAAATAAAATTGCCCTAAAATTTTTCAGATCATCTAAAATTTATACATCTTATATTCGCACCTCTGAATACTAAAAGCTAAACCAATGCCCGTTAAATCAGCAAGTAAATCCGAAACAAATGTTTTCATGAATAATGCAGATGCTTCTGTTGAGGCTTTCATGAAAAAAATAATTGCCAAAAATCCCGGAGAAATAGAGTTTCATCAGGCTGTATTTGAAGTGGCTGAATCGGTTATTCCATACATTGAATCACATCCGGAATATAAAAACACAAAAATACTTGAACGCATTGCAGAACCTGAACGTGTGATTATGTTTCGTGTGCCGTGGCTGGATGATAAAGGCGAGTTTCAAATCAATCGTGGTTTCAGAATTCAAATGAACTCTGCTATTGGTCCATATAAAGGTGGTTTGCGTTTTCATCCTACGGTGTATCTCGGGATTTTAAAATTCTTAGCTTTTGAACAGGTATTTAAAAACAGCTTAACAACATTACCAATGGGTGGTGGCAAAGGTGGTTCTGATTTTGATCCGAAAGGAAAATCGGATAATGAAGTGATGAAATTTTGTCAAAGCTTTATGACTGAATTGCAAAAACATATTGGTGCTGATATTGATGTTCCTGCAGGTGACATAGGTGTTGGTGGCAGAGAGGTGGGATTTTTATTTGGTCAATATAAACGTTTACGTGATGAGTTTGTTGGTGTTCTAACCGGCAAAGGACTTCCTTTCGGAGGATCATTAATCCGTCCGGAAGCAACAGGATATGGATGTGTTTATTTCGCGGCTGAAATGCTGAAAACAAAAAATACAGACATTAAAGGAAAATCGGCTGTGATTTCAGGTAGCGGAAACGTAGCACAATATGCCGCAGAAAAGGTAATTCAGATGGGTGGTAAAGTCTTAACTTTATCTGACTCTGAAGGTTATGTTTATGATAAGAATGGCATTGATGCGGAGAAACTAAAATTCGTAATGGAGTTAAAAAATGTTAAACGTGGTCGCATTAAAGAATATGCAACAAAGTACAAATGTGATTTTGTGGCAGGCAATACTCCGTGGGCAGTTAAGTGTGACATTGCATTACCTTGTGCTACACAAAATGAATTGAATGGAAAAGATGCTCAGGCATTGGTAAAGAATGGTTGCATTGCAGTTGCAGAAGGCGCTAATATGCCGAGTACACCGGAGGCAATTGAAGTTTTCTTAAAAAATAAATTGTTGTTTGCACCTGGCAAAGCATCCAACGCAGGAGGCGTTGCAGTATCAGGTTTGGAAATGAGTCAGAACAGTCAACGATTAATGTGGAGCCGAGAAGAAGTTGATTCGCGTTTACATAATATTATGAAAAGCATTCACTCCACCTGCGTTAAATATGGAAAAGAAGAAAGTGGATTTGTTAACTATGTGAAAGGAGCAAACATTGGAGGTTTTGTGAAAGTTGCAGAAGCGATGATGGCACAGGGATTAGTTTGAAATCGTTTACGAGTTACGGTTTTCGAGCGCCAGAACTGTAAACAGTAAACAATAAACAGTAAACAAAAAATGATTAATCAGCAGGAAATACATCAGGTAAGCCATCTTGAATTTATTGCAAGGCAAGTTGTTGAAGGATTTATAACGGGGCTACATAAAAGTCCTTTTCACGGATTCTCAGTGGAATTTGCGGAGCATCGTATATACAACACCGGTGAAAGCACTAAACATATTGATTGGAAATTATTTGGTAGAACAGATAAGCTTTTTACGAAGCGTTATGAGGAAGAAACCAATTTACGTTGTCAGTTAGTAATTGATAATTCTTCTTCAATGCATTATCCGGAAGCAGATCGAAAAAATCCATCTATCCAAAACAAAATAACTTTTTCAGCTTACTGTGCTGCTTCTATTATGCAATTACTAAAAATGCAAAGGGATGCTGTTGGATTAAGTATTTTTTCTGATAAAATTGATACCAACACACCAGCGCGCTCCAGCACAGTTCATCATAAATTGCTTTATCATAAAATGGAGGAGGCAATTGCATCATCTGCTATAAAAAAAAATACTGCTGCTGCGGAGGCTTTACACCAGGTGTCTGAAAGCATTCATAAGCGTTCATTGGTGGTAGTGTTTAGTGATATGTTTGATAACATGGCAAATGCGCAGGAATTATTCAACAGCCTGCAACATCTTCGATACAATAAGCATGAAGTAATTTTATTTCATGTAGTGGATAAAACGCTTGAACTTGATTTCAATTTTGATAACCGTCCATACCAGTTTATTGATTTGGAAACAGGCGAAGAAGTGAAAGTGCATAGCAATCAGGTTCGCGAGAGTTATCTTGAGGCGATGAATAATTTTAAAAAAGATCTTATGCTGAAGTGTGCACAATATCGCATTGATTTTATCGAGGCTGATGTGCGCAAAGGCTACAAGCAGGTACTGATGCCCTATTTAATAAAAAGAGAAAAAATGCTTTAATGCATTTGGCGCTTTTAAAAAACAATTACATTTGCGCCCGTCTTCCGGCAAAAACATTGGTTCGGTAGTTCAGCTGGTTAGAATACATGCCTGTCACGCATGGGGTCGCGGGTTCGAGTCCCGTCCGGACCGCCAGTAATCCGGAAGACAAAATGAATAAAACCCGTCAAAAATTTTTGGCGGGTTTTATTATTCTACACCTTCTCCATATTTAAAATAATCGGCTGCCTCTAAATTACATTTGAAAATTCACATTTTATTATGCTTTTTAATAATCATTATTTAGAGCCTGTTTAAATTTTAAAAAATAGTTTTTTATATATCATCCCTTCGGGATTCTTAACTGTTTGCTTGATCTTTTTATAATTATAACACGCTTTCATCGTTAAAAATTCCCGAAGGGATTGTATTTTTATAGTTAAATGAGTAAAGTTCACAGATAGAATCCCGAAGGGATGATAAATATTCTTTTTGAATTATGTAATTTAAACACGCACTTAATATAATCATCCGTTATTAAGCGCTATAGTATTTTTGAATATTTATCTAAACGAATTATCTTTGAACGATACCCCTCAATCACATGAAGAAAACCATTACCCTCATCGCATTAATTTGTTTTGCATTAATATCTAAAGCTCAAACATTTTCATGGTCTGGCTTCGCTCCTATTTATGATTTCCAGACTGATACTATTCCTATTAATGTTTCTGGATTGCCTGCGGTTATTGATACCAATTTTGGTATTGCTCACGTATGCATGTACATTACACATACTTATGATGCAGATCTATTAATAAAACTGGTATCTCCAAATGGAGCCTCGGTTACTCTAATTCAAAGTGTCGGAGGTTCAGGAGATAATTTTACAGGTACATGCTTAGGTATGGACGGAACAGCATTTAGTAATGCGCAACCCCCTTATACGGGACTGTTTCTCCCTACAGGGAATGTTAGTTCTTTTAACAATGGGCAGAACCCCAATGGACAATGGCTTTTTATTGTCACTGATCAGGCTGGTGCCGATACAGGTTCTATTCATTCAGTAAGTCTTGCGTTTACTAACAATCCTCCGCGCCAACAAACAACAGGTGGTGGAGGCAGTGGTGGTGGCCCAACAGGAGTTTATGTGTGTTCAACCTGCGTGTGTCCTGGTGGCGCTGCATCTTGTGACCTTTTACCTGATATGACTGCCTCCGGGAAGGAGATCCTTACTAACCATAATGAAACACCTGGTTTTTTATATATCTCAAACGCTACTCCAAACATAGGTTATGGACCTATTGATATTTACGGAATTGATTCCTGTTTTTGTGGTACTACCTATGTGCCTTGCAATACTATATGTCCTAATGGAGTAGAAATAAAGCATATCGTAAAACAACGTATTTATCACAAAGTTGCAGGCAATGATACATTAACCTATTATGATCGTTTTGCAGGAGCAATGACTTATCATCCCACCCATGGTCACCTGCATGTGGATAATTGGGCAAGCTACACATTGCGCACACGCACGTCAAATCCCGATGCGAGGACCTGGCCTATTGTGAGTACCGGTGTAAAACAAAGTTTTTGTCTTGTTAACCTTGGAACATGTGGGGGTAATAATGGCGAATGTGTAAGTGACACCGGAACAATTATAACAACTGTTCCTAATCAAAATCTCGGATTTCATACCGGATGTGGTTTAACGCAGGGAATTTATCCGGGCAATTATGATGTATATAGTATTTCACTTAATGACCCTATTCCATTAAACGGTGTATGCAATGGTGATTATTACATTGTGTCAATAACAGATCCTAATAATGATTTCCTGGAAAGCAATGAAAATAATAACTGGGTAGCAGTACCTATTACATTGACTCAACAAGGTGGTGGAATACCCATCATCACTTCCAACGCATCTTCTTCTACAATATGTCCTGGAGGAAGCATAACACTTTCATCAAGTACTGCTACAAATTATCGCTGGTCTTCAGGAGCAACCACGAAAAGTATAACGGTGAATGCTCCTGGAATTTTTACGGTAACCACGGATACGTCCGCAACCTGTTCAGGCACTTCTCTGCCCTATACTGTATCTTATACAGTGATGAACATTACTCCCTCATCACCGCAAGTTTGCCGGGGAGACTCAGTGCAATTGATTGCAAGCACAACTAACGAAGTTCAAAACAATTATACTGTGGGCAATGGCACAATCGTTAATAGCGGCACCGGCTATCCTGCTCCTTATGGTAACTATTATTGGGGCGCCAGGCATCAGTTTCTTATCCGTGCATCGGAGCTTACAGCCGCAGGTATGTCAGCTGGTATTCTTACAGGATTATCTTTTGATGTATCAACTGTTAATAGTGCGCCTGTGCATAATAATTTCATTATCAGGATGGGTTCTACTTCCCTTGATTCCATTTCTACATTTCAGTCAGGATTAACAACTGTAAAGACTTCCAATAATTATCAGCCTGTAGCGGGATGGAACAAGCATGATTTTACCTCACCGTTTAACTGGAATGGCACTTCTAATATTATCGTAGAAACATGTTTTAATAATTCGTCATGGGTTAATAATGGCAATGCTTCTGTTCGGCAGTCCACAACTGCTTTCCGGTCAACCGTTTATTACAGAGCAGATGCCGGCTCCGTTTGTGGTACAAACTCCGTAACAGCCACAGCTTCTCAACGGCCAAATATTCGATTTACACGTTTTGTACCTCTTACTTATAGTTGGTCGCCTACAGTAGGACTAAATAATCCTTCGATTGCGAATCCAATAGCGAAACCCTCCAACACAACACTTTACACGGTGACCTCGAACAATCAATGCAACACCACTGGTCAGGTAACCGTGACCGTGACTAATTGCAACTCACTTATTACATTAAATCTTAAAGTTTTTATTGAAGGATATTACCTTGGCGGAGATAGTATGGTTCCGGTTGTTGATCCGGTTAACCGTCCTTTAGTTTGTGATACTGTAACTATTCATCTTGTTGATTCAGTTAACCTGAATGCCATTGCCGCAACAGCTAAAAGCCCGATTTCCATCCATGGATATGGAACTTTTACTATCAGTGCTTCCGCTTTATTACCTGGACATAAGTATTATCTTATAGTGCGTAACAGAAATGCTGTGGAAACGTGGAGCAAAAATGCTTTGTCGTTTGAAGGTTCTACTGTGACTTTTGATTTTACTATTCCAAACTGATTTTAAGTAAAATGGTCTGATTTGATAGTTTCGGAATGAAACATAAGCAACAATTTTACCTTTTATACCTATGGTCAGAGATTGTTTTGAGATTTTAATATTGGCAAGAATTATTTGTTTACTACCTATCATTTATTATTGGATGGAAATTAATTATTTCTGACCGGTAATCAGAAAGTGAAAAGAATTAATTGCATTTATTTGTGGCAATAAATTTATAGTAGTAATTTCCCTCCATATTCCCACATCCACTACCATTTAATGAAAATCGTTTCTTTTATTGCCTTTACAGGACTGTTATTGCATGAATGTCCAAACATCTGCACTGCCCAGCCTGTAGCCACAGATACTGCCATTCATGTAAGTACAATTATGCAGGTAAGGCCTACTGCGGTTCGCATTGCAGTCAATCCTATTGATCACGCGCTTTATTATGCCACCTTCCAGGGAGGACTATATAAAATCCGGAATCAAGGCAGTGTTTATTCTGACACATTAATTGCAACAGCTACTCAGCATCAAATCAATTACCTGCAAAGCATAGCCTTTAAGGATAGTAATATTTACCTCGTAGGAAATCGTAAGGCACCCAACACTGCAGGTCACGGCTTGGTGATGCGTGGCAAATTCAAACCTAATGGCACCTGGCAGTGGGATACGCTCATGTACACTGTTAATTACCCCAGCACCGCTACTTTATTTGATCATGCATTTAGCAGCATTTGTGTGTCTGCCAATGGCGATTCACTTTACATTGGAAGCGGATCACGCACTGATCATGGAGAAGTTCAGACATCCAATGGACTTTTTCCCAATACACGAGAAGTAGGCCTTACCAGTACAGTATTCCGTATTCCCATTAATCCTGCTGCACCTGTTTATTTACCCAATGATTCTGCAATACTTGCCTCAGGCCCTTATGTCTATTGCCGTGGTGTGCGAAATTCTTTTGATATGGCACTTGCTCCAAATGGTGATTTGCTTGCCAGCGAAAATTCAGGAGATCGCGATGATCCGGAAGAACTTAACTGGTTGCGTAATGGAGGTCATTATGGATTTCCTTGGCGGATGGGAGGTAACCTTACGGGAATGCAGTTTTCGAATTATAACCAGAGCAACGATTTACTGATAAATCACAATTGTCTCGCATGGACCAATGGATATTTCTATAATGATCTCAACTATCCTCAGCCGCCCGGCCTTGTCACTTTTAGTGAACCAGTAAAAAATTATGGTCCTGATGGAGATAAGTTCCGGAATGCAAATACAGGTCTTGTGCATGATGCAAGTGATGAAGGAACTTTTATCACCAGCTTTACTCCTCATCGTTCACCTCTTGGATTAGTATTCGATATTAACGGTAAGCTTACTGCTCCTTACAATTATGGAGCATTTATTATGTCCTATACTGAAGGAACCGCAGATACCTCAGGTACGTTGCCGAATGGTTCAACAGGGCCTTTCAGTGATGTTGGACAAGACCTTTTACAGCTTGCCTTATTTAAGGATACAGCCAGCGGTCAATATTCAATGAATTGTTACCGTATTGCAGGGGATTTTAAAAACCCTGTTGATGCGTGTCTGGACGATAATGTACTTTATGTGATAGAAAGTCATTATCCGGGTAACCCTCTTACGCCAAAACTATATGCGTTAACATTTCCATTAAACACTAATAATGGCAACAGCGCCTTTCTGCCAAAAGACTCTGTAATCTGTTCAGGAAATTCCATTACGATAGCACCCAATATAAAAGGCAAATGGAATTATCAGTGGTCCAATGGAGCTACCACAGCGCAAATAGCAGTTTCGCCAACTGCTAATACCACTTATTGGCTCACGATAAACAATGGAATTACAATGAGTACAGATACAATTGTTATTTCAGTTTCCAAGCCTCCCACCATTCCTTCAACAATTACTATAACAGGCGGTATTGCGAAAGTATGTCCAGGCAGTACACGTACTTATACCGTTTCATTTACAGCCGGAGTTACTTATAACTGGGTAGTTCCTGCAGGTGCAACAATAAACAGCGGGCAGGGAACGAGTAGTATTAACCTAACTTATACAAGTGGATTTACTGCTAACGATACATTAACAGTTATTAAAATGAATAGTTGCGGAAGCAGCCCTGAACGAAATCTTATTATACAAAGAAATCTCCCCTCAACTCCCGGAGCCATTACAGGTAATACCATCGGCTTATGTATCCTGCAAATAATTATATAATAATTAGTTTTTCCGTTAAGCAACAAGAATTTTGTAAGTTAGTAATAACAGATCTGAGTGGCAGAATTATTTTAACAAAACAAATTTTTGCAAATGCCGGAGATAATCAATATCCGGTTAATCTGGATTGGCTGTCAAATGGTATTTACATAGTTCGTTTAACAAACACGGCAAATACGCTGGTTAAACGTATTGCGTTAGATTAGATTTGAAATAATAAAATTAACCTGTTTTAGTTAATATTCTAATCCTGGTTTTTGAACCAGGTCGCTCTAAGGAGTTGATAAACTATTTTTGCAAATAATGAAATTCTTTTTTCTATTCGTTTGTTTACTGGTAGTCTCTATTTCATCAGTCGCTCAGTTCACGTTGAGATTAATTGCGTCTGAGAAAATTGAAAAAAATCTTGTAGAAAAATTAAAAAAAGATGCAAGGCTGAAAACAAATTTCACTGATGAGCTTGGCGCGAAGAATGAATTAAATAGATTTTTCGCACAATTACTTGAGGCTGGTTATCTCTCTGTTAACCTTGATAGTTTGGTTAAAGATTCCTTGACCTTGAATGCCTATTGCACTATTGGTGAAACTTATCGCTGGGCAAAATTGCATGCGGGAAATGCTGATGAAGGTTTGCTAAGCGAAATTGGTTACCGTGATCGTTTTTATCGCAATAAAACTTTTGATCCTGCAGCTATCAGCCGGCTTGCACAGCGATTATTAAATTGGTTTGAAAACAATGGTTATCCATTCGCGTCTTTTCGTTTAGACAGTATTACCGTTCAACAAAACACCATTGAAGCATCCATTCATATTGAACGCGGTGAGCTGATAAATATTGACACTCTCATCATAAGAGGCAACTCAAAGCTGAGCCGAATTTATATATATAATTATTTAGGCATTAAGCCAGGTGATGTTTATAATGAAAGCCTGATAAAAAAAATTTCTACGCGCCTGAAAGAGCTTCCTTTTGTAACTGAAAGTAAATCATTCCAGATTGAATTCACTGAAAACAAAGCAATACTGATTCTGACTCTTGAAAATAAAAAAGCAAGTCAGCTGAATGGAGTTATCGGAGTTTTACCCGACAGCAAAAATGCAGGTAAGATTAATGTAACCGGTGATATAAAAATACGTTTGCAAAACTCTTTTGGCAGGGCTGAACTTTTTGATTTGAACTGGAGTAATCCTCAACCAAAATCGCAGGACTTAAAAGTAAAATTAAACGTTCCCTTTGTGCTCAATTCACCGTTTGGAATTGATGCTTCTATTGGTATTTATAAAAAAGATACTACTTACCTTGAGTTTCAGCGGCAATTGGGACTGCAATATTATTTTTCAGGCACCAGCTATGTAAAAGTTTTTGCAGGAAAGAAATCAAGTAATTTAATTTCAGTGAAAGGCTATGAATTTGTACAAACTCTTCCACCGTTTGCTGATGTTGCTTCCACCACTTATGGTTTAGGAGGCAAATGGGAGAAGCTGGATTATCGCTTGAATCCACGATCTGGTTTCAGTATGGAAGGTGCGGCAGGTGCAGGAAATAAAATTATTTCGCGTAACAGTAAAATCAACAAACATGTGTATGACAGTCTGGATTTAAAAACTGCGCAGTATAATGGCGAGTTCACCGGTGATGTATATTTTCCAATTGCAATCCGGAGCGTGTTGAACATTGGTACTCAAGCTGCATATTTATATAGTCCTGATATTTTTGAAAATGAATTGTTTCGTTTTGGTGGATTAAAATCATTGCGTGGTTTCAATGAGCAGAGCCTCCTTGCTTCACGATATGTAATTGGCAAAGCAGAATACCGTTTTATTCTTGAACAAAACTCTTATCTCTTTACTTTTATTAATGGTGCCTATTATGAAAATCATACCCACAACAAATTCATACACGATACTCCAATCGGATTTGGTGCAGGCATTACATTTGAAACCAAGCTTGGAATTTTTTCTTTTAATTACGCTTTAGGAAAACAGTTTAATAATCCTATTCTATTTAAAGAAGGAAAGGTTCATTTTGGAATTGTGAATTATTTTTAATAATCAACTTTGCCAAAGTTTTAAACTTTGGCAAAGTTATCTGCATACCTTTGCCCCTTCAATGAAACATCAAAGCGGTTTTGTAAATATTATTGGTAAACCCAATGTGGGTAAATCCACGTTGATGAATGCTTTGTTAGGTGAAAATTTATCTATTGTTACCAATAAAGCGCAAACAACAAGGCATCGCATCAAAGGAATTTTGAATAATGATAATTACCAGATCATTTTTTCAGATACTCCCGGAATGTTAAAGCCCGTGTATAAATTGCATGAGAAAATGATGGAAGTTGTTAATGAGACATTAACGGACGCTGACATTGTTATCTATTTAATTGAAGTAAAAGAAACTACGATTGAAGAAGAATTATTAACCAAACTTCAGTTTTTAAATGTGCCTGTTTTGCTGGTGATGAATAAAGTGGATGAGGTGGATCAGGAATTTATTGAAAAACAAACGGAGCATTGGAAAAAGCTATTAAACCCGACTGAAATCATTCCAATCTCAGCATTACATAAATTTTATTTAGATGTGTTACTGAAAAAAATATTAGAGAACCTTCCTGAAGGCGAAGCATATTTTGAAAAAAATGATGAACTGAGCGATCGTGATATGCGCTTCTTCGCATCAGAAATTATACGTGAAAAAATATTATTGTTTTATCAAAAAGAAATTCCTTATTCTGTAGAAGTAAAAATTCAATCTTATAAAGAGAATGAAGATATAGATGTGATCAAAGCATTTATTTACACAGCACGCGAATCTCAAAAAGCAATAATACTTGGACATGGTGGTGCCGCAATTAAAAAATTAGGAACAGAAGCGAGAAAAAAATTAGAAGAATTGCTTGGCAAAAAAGTGTTTTTAGAATTAACTGTCAAGGTAATTGAAGACTGGAGAAATGATGAGCAATCATTGAAACGGTTCGGATACGAATAATGGGGAGTTATAAATTTTGAGTTAGGAGTTATGAATATTAACTCTGACTTAAAATTCATAACTCAAAATTGATAATTTAAAATTAACAAAGTGGCAAATATTGTTGCAATAGTAGGACGACCAAATGTAGGGAAGTCAACTTTATTTAACCGGCTCACAGAGAGCCGCAAAGCGATTGTGGATGAAACCGCAGGAGTTACACGCGATCGTCATTACGGAAAAGGTGATTGGAACGGACGGAATTACTCAGTGATTGATACCGGAGGATATGTGCATTCTTCAGGCGATGTATTTGAAAAAGAAATTCAAAAACAAGTTCAACTCGCAATTGATGAAGCAAATATTATTTTGTTTGTAGTGAATGTGGAGGACGGAATCAGCGACATGGATAAAGATGTTGCAAATCTTCTTCGTAGATCAGGAAAGAAAATTTTTCTTGTTGTAAACAAAGTGGACAACACCAAACGGCAGAATGAGATTGGCGAGTTTTATGCTTTTGGCTTAGGTGAAGTATATGCGCTTTCAGCAATAAGCGGAAGCGGAACAGGTGAGTTGCTCGATGATATGGTTGCCGCTTTTGATGAAACAGAATACGAAGATCTTGAACTTCCCAAGCTCGCTATTATCGGTCAGCCAAATGTGGGTAAATCGTCTTTGTTAAATGCTTTGATTGGTGAGGAGAGAACAATTGTTACTCCTGTTGCCGGCACCACACGTGATACTATTTACACACGTTATCAAAGTTATGGTTTTGATTTTTTATTGATTGATACTGCCGGTCTCCGAAAGAAGAGAGTAGTAAAAGAAGACATCGAATTTTACTCAGTGATGCGTTCCATTCGTGCTCTAGAAGAAGCAGATGTTTGTTTGTTGCTGATAGATGCCACCAACGGATTTACTTCTCAGGACATTAATATTTTTCATTTAATGGATCGTAATAAAAAAGGTTGTGTGATTGTTGTAAACAAATGGGACCTGGTAGAAAAGGAAACAAACAGCGTTAAAAAGTTTGAAACGGAAATCCGTGAACGCCTTGCACCATTTGAAGATGTACCGATCGTATTTACCTCTGTTAAAACAAAGCAACGTATTCATAAAACACTGGAGGTAGCATTAAAAGTGTATGAGCATAAAACTCAAAAAGTTTCCACTTCGAAGCTGAATAAAATTATGCTTCCGATTATTGAACATACTCCTCCACCTGCTATCAAAGGAAAATCTGTAAATATTAAATACATTACACAGCTTCCGGGTTATTCACCCACATTTGCTTTTTTCTGCAACTCACCACAGTACGTTAAAGAAGCATACAAACGATTTCTTGAAAATAAACTACGCGAAAATTTTGAATTTACCGGTGTTCCGTTGACGATTTATTTCAGAAATAAAGATGGAAAAGAAGATTAAGAAATAATTTCGCAGATTAAACCTGACCTTGAAAAAAGAAATATTATTTGTTTTTGTTTTCATTACACTTGTTTCAGCAAACATTAATGCGCAGATTTCTGAGAAGAATAAAAAACTCAAATCACATTTTAATCTGGGTTTGGGATATGGTATTGATTATGGTGTTCTCGGATTTCGCTTAAGTTATCTGCCTGTAAAATATGTGGGAGTTTTTTTTGGCGGAGGTTATGATTTTGTTGGAGTTGAAAAAAACACCGGATTGCTATTAAGAATTTTACCGGATAAAACAATCTGCCCGTATCTTACTGTAGTTTCCGGTTCTTATTCATTAAATCACTCAAGCAATTTGCAAAAAATTAAATTTGGTTATTCAGCTGGATTAGGAGTAGAAATATGGATGCCCGGCCGCAGAAATTTTTTTAGTATAGAATTTTTTACTCCTCCTCATTCGCGTGCTTGGAATACTTTAACAGATGATTCAGATTATAATTTAAAGTCAATACCTCCTAATATATTCAGTATGGGATTTCATTTTCTACCAAGGTGATTAAACATAAATACATTATTTCGTTGTTATGTCAATAAAAATATAGCCACATTTGTTTCAGGCTTATGCTGAATTTTAAAATATTTATGTTGCTTATTTTTATTACTTCCTGTTGCTTTGCTCAGCAATCATCAACAATAACTGGAACAGTAAGAGATTCAAAAACCAAAGCTACATTACCTTTCGCCATTGTTTCAATCAAACACACTAACCAGGCAACTGTTGCTAATGAACAAGGCAGCTTTTCATTTTCATTTATTAAATCTGATAATGACACTATTGTTTTTTCAATGTTTGGTTATGAGAAAAAAGAATCAGGTGTAAATACCTTATTAAAAAATGATTCATTAAAAGTTGAACTTGATGAACAAGTTTTTGATTTGCCTGTTACTCCTATCACAGGGTTAACAGCAAAGGAAGTTGTACGCAAGGCGATTAAAAATTTAAACCAGAATTTTCCTGATACAGAACTATTGATTCAAAGTTTTTATCGTCAGTATCATAAGGAAGACAATCATTATGTTCGTTTGATTGAAGCTATTGTGGTCACTGATGAAAAACCTTATCGCAGTTACATCTCTGCTTTCAAACCAGAGAAAGTGGCAATTACAGCAATAAGCAGGAGTAACGTACTGGAAGAAAATAAATCGCAGCATGGCGATCATCTGATAGACTTGCTCACTGAAAATCCATTCAAGTTTCCGATTGGAAGCGTACTTAATTCAAAAGGCATAGATTATTTTAATTTTCATTTTGTGAATAGTGATACAGGTGAAACAATCATTCAATTCTCATCGGTACTTTCTTCTCAGGATAAAATTCAAAACGGATTTATTTTTATAGACGAAAAAACATTTTTTATTAAAAGGTTAATCACCGAATCGTTTCCTAACCCCAATTCTAAAGTTCGGCATTTTGCAGGTACAGGAGAAAATTATTTATGGAAATTGAGAAACGGAAAATATAATATCAGTTACAAAAACATGAGTGGAGTAATTGTTTATGATCATATCATCAAAAGCTATACACATTATCTTTTCGATGCGAAAGTAAATTCGCTCGCACACATAGTAGAAGAAAATTTTGAATTGGAATCCGATAAACTTCTGAGCCATGATGAAAATAATTTTCATTTTACTTCAACCTCCAATCTTTATACATCACCCTATTTATATAATGAAAAAGACTGGAAATATTTCCCAACTCTTGCAGATGAAATCAAAAAAGATCTGGAAAAACATCAAGCACTTAAGCAGCAATTCATTCAAAACGGGAGGTAATGTAATTGTAATTTATACAGTCATGCGTAATTTTAACAATGTTAATTTCTATTTTTACAATCACAGCTCAAAACATTCTACATGATAAAAATCTTTACTTATTGTTTAATAATCCTTTCTGCCGGTATATTAAATGCACAATCAAATAATCTGAATCTACTTGGTCATCTTAGCTATGGCAATAAAACCTGTGCTGGCTTATGGCAATATGTAGATGCATCAGGCAATGAATACGCCATTGTGGGTGCAAGCGACCGTTTATCAATTGTAGATGTCACTAACCCATCAAGTGCTGTTGAAGTTGCAGTAGTACCTGCACTTACAGGTCAGTCGAGCTTATGGCGTGAATTAAAAACACTGGGAAATTATGTATATGCAGTGAGTGAAGGTGGTGGTGGTGTGATCATTGTGGATCTGAGTGCATTGCCTGCAGTAACTTATAAGCATTGGTATGGTGATAGTACCACGGGACAACTGTTTAACTCCGCACATGCCATTGCCGCCATGGATGGCTACCTCTATATTTTCGGTGCCAGTTATGGAAATGGAGGATGCCTTATAGCAAGTCTCACTGATCCCTGGAATCCGGAACTGAAAGGTGTGGCCAACCAGGCATACATACATGATGGATATGTGCGTAATGACACACTTTGGGCAAGTGAAATTTCTCTCGGTCAGTTTTCAGTCATTGATGTTTCCAATAAAAGTAATCCTGTGTATCTCACTTCGCAACCCACTCCCGGGGCGTTCAATCATAACACCTGGTTAAGCAGCAGCGGACAATTTCTTTTCTCAACAGATGAACAGGGAGCCACACCCGTAGGAGCTTTTGATGTAAGTAACATAAGTAATATTCAATTGTTAAGCACCCGAAAGAATGATACGTTAATGAATCAGGAAGTGCATAATGTGCGCGTGATGAATGATTACCTGGTGAATCCATCCTATGGAAGCCAACTCACCATCTGGGATGTGGCACGTCCTGCTAATATGGTAGAGATAGCTCATTATATTGCCAGCGGAACAGGACTATGCTGGGATGCTTCGCCATTTCTTCCGTCACAAAATATTCTCGCTACCACTATTAATGGCGGCTTATACATTTTTGCGCCTGACTATGTACGTGCGTGTTATCTTGAAGGTAACGTAACAAATTCTTTTAATGGTATTGCATTGAATGCTGTTAACGTGAGCATACTTAATACTTCCAAAACAACCACCACAAATTTAAATGGTGACTATAAAACAGGCAAGCGTGACACAGGAACCTATGATATTAAGTTTACTAAGAGTGGTTTTATAACAAAAATTATTACCGGAGTTACACTCAGCACAGGTATTGTTACACAGCTTAATGTACAGCTTGATCCTGTCACTACCTCACAAACGGAGATTGGTGAGGATGAGAATGAAATAACTGTTCAGCCAAATCCTTTTAATACTTCTTTCCATATTCATATTGATTTTCCCATCAGCAAAACGGGAATGGATATTCAGATAACTGATGTTTCAGGGAGAGTGCTGATGCAGCAAATAATATTTGATAATGATGCAGAAATAAGCACAACTGCATTAACCGCTGCCGGAATTTATTTGCTTCAACTTACAGATGAAAAGGGTTATAGCAAAACACTTAAGCTTGTTAAAACAAAATAGCACATCAAAGTTTACAACTTTCGATAAGTTTTTAGAGTATAGTTAATAAATGTGGGCGTTATTATTTTTCCACACGTTCAATTCTAATCACAATTCCATCACTAATTGATTAAATTTATTATCCTTAGATTTACATTCATTGAATTCCATTACACGATAAACAAAACAAATAATATTCGGGCTAATCAAACTTAACAAGCCACTAACATGACAAACCATTATCTCCAATTCAAAAATTATTTATTCCTGTTGATCTTAATTTTTGTAACGACAATAAACCTTGCACAGGTAACAGTTACTTATCCTCCGGGCAATCCACAGGTAATTACTTACAGGCATCCACTTGGTGTATATAATGGGTATGAGCGAACACAGTTTATTTATGAAGAAGGACCCTCCGAATTAAATCTTCCACAGTCATCTATTATCACAAATATTGCTTTCTATTTAACAAGCATAAACAATCCACCAGGATTTGACTATGATTATAAAATATATATGCGTGAAGTACCATATTCGACTGTTCACTCTGGTTCATCTACATGGGCGTCATTAACCGCAGCTTCAGTTCTTGTTTTTTCTGGTAGTATGACAACAAGTGCATTTGCCACACCTGGTGTATGGGTAAGTACTAATCTTGTAAATAACCAGGTTTTCAACCAAGGAAATGGCGGTAATATTGAATTTCTTATTGAAACCAATTGGGCTTCTTCTTCTTCAACCGGATTTGATCCTAATGGTTGGGGAAATCCAAATTCAATTATGTTTTCACAAAATGAAAAAATTGCAAGTGTTCAATGGTGGGAGGCTAATAATACTCCACCGTCTGGTCATGGAACTGTTAAATGTATCAGGCCTAATATTCAAGTTACTTATGTACAAAGTCCGGCTTGCATTTCAGCACCTACAGGAGTAACAATTGTGTCAAATGCTAACCCCGTTTGTGTACAACCTTTCACTTTAAGTCTTTCTGGTCTTCCTCCACAAAGTGGTTTTACTTTTCAATGGTATAGCTCTACCACGAGCAGTGTTGCTGGTTATACTCCAATCCCCGGAGCAACAAATGCTACCTACCAGGCAATTCAAACTGTTACAACCTGGTATTATTGTGATATTGGTTGCGGTTCACCATTTGGTAATCCTACATGGGATTATCAGGTTAATCAAAATTCAATGCCTAATTGCTATTGTGCTTCAGCACCCACTTCAACAGGAGGAATAAATATTGGTAATGTAACATTCGCAACAATAAATAATCCAGCAGGTGGATGCACTCCAACTACAAGTAATCCCAATGCTGTAAATGGTTATACTGATTATACACAAACAGTTTCTCCTCCCAATATTCTGCAAGGCAGCACCTATCCTATTTCAATGTGTGAGATTACCAATGCAGGTAATTTCACTAATTCATATTTTAATGTATTTATTGATTATAATATAGATGGTGTTTTTGATCCTGTTAGTGAAAGAGTATTTAGTAAAGGAAATTCACTTGCGAATCCAGTCGTGTCAGGTGATGTAACCATTCCTTATAATACAGGATTAGGCATCACACGTATGAGAGTAATCTTTAGAGATGAAGGTAATGGAGGAGGTGGTCCCTCGAATCCTCCTTGCGGAAACTACATTTCGGGTGAAACAGAAGATTACAATCTAAATCTTATTGCAGGGCCACCTTGTACTAACCCTGTTATAGCAGGAGTAGCAGTAAGCTCAGCAACAAATGTTTGTTGTGCACAATTTTTTACCTTATCAGTTGATAGCAATGTCACTGCAGGTAGTGGCCAACAATGGCAATGGGAATCTTCTGTATCGGGTTGTGGTGGTCCGTGGATTCCAATACCTGGTGCAACAGCTTCAGCTTACTCAACCACGCAATCAACTACCACATGGTATCATTGTGTGTTAACTTGTTTTGCTGGTAATTCGGCAAGTACATCCTGTGTGGAGGTTACTTTAAACCCACCAACACTCTGTTATTGTAACACTGATTTACATGGTTTTGATTGCAGCAATAGTTATCTCAGCAATGTTACTCTCAACACTTTAAATGATTCAACTTTATGCAGTTCAGCTAATGGTATGGCGTATTCAATTTTTCCTGTAACTGGTAACACCACCACTACTATTGCACAGAACGCCACTTATAATTTAAGTGTAACTACGAGTGTATCTTCACAAAGCATTTCAGCTTGGATTGATTGGGATGGTAACGGAGTTTTTGATTCGTTGGAATGGTATGGCTTAACAGGCAATCCACCAACTGTGCAAGCTCCGGGCACGTATACTATCCCGATTACAGTACCATCTTCATCTATTTTCGGTTTGACAGGAATGAGAATCCGTTCACGAATTAATACGCTTAACGGACCATTGGATGCCTGCACTAATTTTGGATCAGGTGAAACCGAAGATTATTTTATTAGTATAAGTACTCCTATCGGAATAAATGAAACAAACAATAACACTTTGCAAATTATTAATCTCCATCCAAATCCTGCTTCCTCAAAAGTGCTTGTTACTTATTCAACCACGGAGAATGGCAATGCGATGCTTAGCATCATGGATATAACAGGTAAAAAAATCAAGGAATTTAATTTCACTAATAACACAAATGGCAACAATAGTATTTTCCTTGATGTTGCAGGATTAAAAGAAGGTTTCTATCTCGTAAGATTATCCACAAAAGAGGCTTCAACAGTGCAACATCTCGAAGTAATCCATTAACTAATATTCTAATTTTAAATATTATTGTAAAAACAATTTATGGATATTATTAAATTATACGGTGAACGAAATACAGGAACAAATTACCTGTCAAGGATTACCGCTTTAAACACTAACGCTGTAATGCTAAAAGGTACAGCTCCTGAATTTGGAATTTTAAGGAGGTTTGAATTTCTTAAGGATGGTTACTTTTATTTTACACAACACGAAAACCTGGGTTGGAAACATTCTATTCCTGATGTGGAAGCAATTAAAAAACACAAAGACATTGACAACTTAAAAATTATCACTGTCACCAAAAATCCTTATTCATTTCTTCTTTCATTATTCAGAAAACCTTACCAGATAATTGGCAAACGTCCGGCAACTTTCGATGAGTTTTTAAAAAGAAAATGGATTACTGTCAACAGGGAAAACTACAAGGCTAAAATATTTCAGTCACCAGCCGAATTGTGGAATGCAAAAAATGAAGCATACGTCAACTTGCAGCAACAGGTAAACCTTCCGGTTTTAAATCTTACTTATGAAAAATTACTGGAAGACCCCGAAGCAACTATGGCGCAAATTATTCAGGAGTTGAAACTGCAGACAGAAAAAGGGTTTACCAATATCGCACGTTCCACTAAAGAAAAAGGCAAGGACTATGATTATTATAAAGATTATTATCTCAACGAATTGTGGCGAAAAGAGCTAAGTGACACTCATATTAAATTAATAAACCGGTATTTAAATAAAGATCTACTTGCTTACTTTGGATATAGATTAATAAGCATGTTTTTTTTATTCTATTTTGATTTTACCCCTTGGCTAATTGAAATGTAACATTATTAATTTCTTTTTATCATGCAATGGTAATTTTCAAAGAGCCTGTTGCATGACTCACTTAAATATCCCTTGCTCTCCCTCCTAATTACTTAAATTTGCTCCCCTAAAACAATTTATAAAATGAAAAAAATTCTTACCCTTTGCTTTACATTATTTCTTGCTCATGTTTTAAATGCACAATCAAATAATATAACGCTGCTCGGGCATCTTGGCTATGGCACGGAAACCTGTGCAGGTGTCTGGCATTATGTAGATACTGCCGGTAATGAATATGCAATTGTTGGTGCTTCTGATCGCCTATCAATAGTGGATGTAACCAATCCTTCTACACCTGTAGAGGTAGCATCCGTTCCTGCACTTTCTGGTCAAGCCAGTCTCTGGCGAGAAGTAAAAACCTACGGCAATTATGCTTACGCAGTTAGCGAAGGTGGCGGTGGTGTGATGATAGTTGATTTAAGTGCATTGCCTGCTGTTACTTACAAACATTGGTATGGAGACACTGCAAGCAATCATTTGTTCAACAGCGCCCATACCATTGCAGCCACTGATGGCTACTTATATATTTTCGGTTCAAGCTATGGAAACAGTGGTTGTTTTATAGCAAGTATTGCTGATCCCTGGAACCCAACTTTTGCAGGGCTCGCTGATCAGCGTTACATACATGATGGTTACATACGCAACGATACTTTGTGGGCAGGTGAAATTTACCAGGGTCAGTTTGCAGTTATTGATGTATCTGATAAATCAAATCCCGTTTATCTTACTACGCAGCCTACTCCCGGTTTATTTAATCACAACACCTGGCTTTCTGATAACGGTCAGTATCTGTTCACTACTGATGAACAAAACAACACACCCGTAGGCGCATTTGATGTGAGTGATATCAACAATATCCAATTGGTGGGAGTTCGCTATAACGATAGTCTTCCCAATGAAGAGGTACACAACGTGAGAGTGTACAATGATTTTCTTATTAATCCTTCTTACGGCAGTCAGATTACAATATGGGATGCCGCACGTCCATCCAATATGATTGAGATTGCACATTATCCAACCGGAAGTTTTTTATGTTGGGATGCTTCGCCTTATTTACCATCAGGAAATCTAATAGTTACTGATGTGGATGGAGGTTTTTATGTGTTTGCGCCTAACTACGTGCGTGCAAGTTATCTCGAAGGAAATGTAACTGATTCGCTCACCGGTATTGCATTGAATAATGTTACAGTTAAAATACTTGGTGCATCAAAACAAACACTAACCAATCTGAATGGTGATTATAAAACAGGCATTGTAGGTACTGACACATTTGGTATTGAATTTTCCAAGCCAGGTTATCTTACTAAAATAATTCCGAATGTTATTTTAAGTTCAGGAGTATTATCATTGATAAATGTTCAGCTGGCAAGTTATACGCTGACAGGTCAGGTGCAGAATGCCGGCAACCTGCAGGGAATTGCAAATGCCTCACTTCATTTTGATAATGGCAGTTATCAATTAGACCTCACCGCTGATGGAAATGGTAATTTCACTACATCAGGATTACCATCCGGAAATTATACAATCACAATATCAGGCTGGGGGTATAAAACGATTTGTAATAATTATACAGTAAATGAA
This sequence comes from Bacteroidota bacterium, assembly GCA_031366005.1. Lineage (GTDB taxonomy): Bacteria > Bacteroidota > Bacteroidia > AKYH767-A > OLB10 > JANLUX01. The sequence continues at coordinate 26,351 of JANLZB010000040.1, forward strand.
ACTCCGCTTATCCTTCAGCTCGCACCTGGATATTATTATGATGACTTCACCGGCAATAGCGGCTGGACTGTTAACAGCACCACTTCTACCGGTGCATGGGTACGCGCAGTTCCTCATGGAACCATGTATGGCGCTACTCCGGCAAATCCATCTGAAGATGTGAGTGATGATTGCAGCAACATTTGTTATGTTACCGGTAATACGGGAGTGACAGCTAATGATGATGATGTGGATGATGGACAAACCACACTTACTTCACCCGTGTTTGACCTCACAGCTTATTCTGATCCTTATATACATTATTCGCGTTGGTTTTTTATTCAGCAATCAACAGCAGTAGCTAACAGAGATACACTTTTTATCAGTTTATCCAATGGAATTGATACTATGGTGGTTGAAACAGCAACCTGGGGCATGCTAAATAACAGCATCTGGGTAAACAGTATTTTCAGAATATCGAATTACATCACTCCTACTTCCAACATGCGCATGATTGTTTCTATAAGCGATAAAGTGGGTTCAGGAAATCTTTTAGAAGCAGGCTTTGATCATTTTGAAATAACAGAGGGTGTTGGTTTAACTGAAGTTCAAAATAATAACTCATCGGTTCAGGTATATCCAAATCCTTTCAACACTTATTTTAATTTACATATTGATTATCCTTTTACAGAAACAGGAATACAACTGGTGATTACTGATATTACAGGGCGTGAATTAATCCGCAAAAAAATATTTTCAAATAATGTAATGTTGAACGCAGATGATTTAAACAGCAATGGAATTTATTTACTGCATTTGTCTGATGACAAGGATTATAATGAAACCATAAAACTTGTAAAAAGTAATTGAGTATTATCAAAATATTTAGTTCAAATAAAAAGGTGCAGCAAATTTTCTACTGCACCTTTTTATTTTATCCAAACCATTTTTTTTAATAGTGCGTGTGTTTCTCAAAACACGATATTTGAATCTTCAGTTAAAAAATATAAATCTTAATACGATGTTATCATTAACCCGGATATTAAAAACGAAATCCATTCTTCCACTGCTGTTTATTCTGATTGGTTATACCGCTCAATCACAACCGGCATTTATTACAGATAGCTTAGACAGCTATATTAAAAACGCTATGAAACAATGGAAAATCCCCGGGTTGGCTGTTGCCATTATTAAGGATGGAAAAATAGTGGTGGATAAAGGTTATGGAGTTCGTGAAAACGGCAAGCCTGAGCGCGTGGATGAGAATACATTATTTATGATTGCAAGTAACACTAAATCCTTTACAGCTACTTCTATTGCCTTGCTTAATTATGAAAAAAGACTTTCATTGGATGATAAAGTAACAAGATGGATAAAAGACTTTAAACTGTATGATGACTGTGCAACACAGGAGGCAGTGATCCGCGATTTACTTTGTCACCGCATGGGACTGCAAACATTTCAGGGAGATTTTTTAAACTGGAATTCAAATCTCAGCCGCAACGAACTCATCAGCCGTTTTCACTTACATAAACCTGTTTACAGTTTCCGCAGTCAGTATGGGTATTGTAACCTCGCATTTGTAACAGCAGGAGAAATTATTCCACTGGTAACTGACACCTCATGGGATGATTTTGTAAAGTACCATTATTTTCAACCATTAAAAATGAATCGTACTTCCACCACTTACAACACTATTATTGCTGATAAAAATGCAGCAAAGCCTCATACGTTGGTTGATGATAAGCTCGTACTTGTTCCTTATGCCAATGTAGATAATCTCGGACCGGCTGCTTCCATTAATTCAAGTGTTAGAGATATCAGTCATTGGTTGCTGATGCAGCTTGACAGTGGCCGCTATGAAGGAAAACAAATTGTTCCTTTTAAAGTGTTGCAGCAAACACGCACTTCACAAATGATCATCAACCAGATTAATCCTTTATTTCCAAGCACACATTTCTCAACTTATGGTTTGGGTTGGGAAATGGAAGATTATGCAGGAAGAAAAATAATTTATCATGGTGGTGGCGCTGATGGTTTTGTTACCAGCACTTGTATAGTGCCTGAAGAACAGCTGGGCATTGTGGTGTTAACCAACAGTGATGCAAACTGGTTTTATGACATTTTAAGAAAACAGATTATTGATGCTTATTTTGATGAGCCCTATAGAAACCTCAGTGATTTATATTTTCAGCGATTTACTAAAAACCAGGAGAAAGATGCGGGTGAACTGGCAGATTATAAAGACACCATTTCGCAAAAGAACAAACCCTCCCTCGATCTGAATGCTTATACCGGCAACTACACTAACGAAGTGTATGGTTATATGAAAATCAACAATGAAAATGGCAAGCTTGTTTTGCACTTCGACCATCATCCGGCTTTATCAGGAACGCTGCAGCATATTGCGGGGGATGAGTATTTATGTACCTATAATATTCCTACATACGGAGTTGAAGTGCTCCCTTTCAAAATTTCAGATGGCAAAGTAGAAAGCATCACCGTAAAGGTGAGTGACTTTATTGATTATATGAAATACGAGTTTAAGAAGATGTAATAATCTATTGAAACAGTTTAATAATAATACCTAACAGCTCAATAATGAGAATTGGCGGTTTAATAATCAAGCGTCAAACTCAAATAATGAAGACTCATAGCGAAATTATTAATGCTCACAGTTTAATAATAAACCATTACTGTCGAATAAAGAAGATTAACAGCCCGATAATTTAGTGTGATTGCTTGATAATCAAAATTGACTCTCCACTAATAAAACTTTACAATCAAATAATAAAGCGTGATTGGCAAATATGCGGTCCATTTTTCAACTATAGTGGAAGTGTGTTTAAGACAAAGGAACATTCACTGGACATGAAAAAAGCGACCCTTTTGAGGCCGCCTTAAATGTTTTCACAACGGAATAATCCTTATTGTGAATAGCTTTAGAATGTAAGCCGTAAAAGTAATTATTTTTACTAATATTACAACTCTATTTTAAAACTTAACAATAATGGAAACAATTTTAGGACTTGACCTGGGAACTAACTCCATTGGATGGGGCTTAGTTAAGCACGACATAAATAATAATACAGGAAAAATAATTGATGCAGGAAGCAGAATCATTCCTATGTCGCAGGACGTATTGGGAATATTTGATAGCGGTCAGTCTTATTCCCAAACCGCAGAACGAACCAGTTATAGAGGTATCAGGAGATTAAGAGAAAGAAATCTGCTGAGGCGCGAAAGAATCCATCGGGTTTTAAATATCCTTGGCTTTTTGCCTGAGCATTATGCATTGCAAATTGATTTCAAAAAAAATGTTGGACAATTCTTAAAGAATACTGAACCAAAGCTGCCTTATCAACAAAATAAAATAACTCAAAAACCAGAATTTCTTTTTATAAAATCATTTGAAGAAATGCTTTCCGATTTTAAAAAACATCAGCCACTCTGTATTGCGAATAGAAAAATTCCTTATGACTGGACCATTTATTATTTGCGTAAAAAAGCATTAACTGATAAAATAGAGAAAGAAGAATTAGCATGGTTGCTTTTAAATTTTAATCAGAAAAGGGGTTATTATCAATTACGTGGTGAAGAAGAAGAGGAGAACAAAAACAAATTGGTAGAATTTCATTCTCTTTTAGTAAATAAAGTTACTGATAGTGGTGATAAAAAAGCTAAAGATGAAACATGGTATAATGTACATCTGGAAAATGGATGGATATACAGACGCACAAGTAAAATCCCTTTAGATTGGGTTGGCAAAACAAAAGAGTTTGTTGTTACTACCGACTTAAATGATGATGGAACTATCAAAAAGGATAAGGAGGGAAAAGAAAAAAGGTCATTCAGGGCACCGGCTGAAGACGATTGGACTTTAGTAAAAACTAAAACCGAAAAAATTATTGATAATTCAAAAAAAACGGTCGGGGCTTACATCTATGATGCACTGCTTCAAAATCCAAATCAAAAAATAAAAGGAAAATTAGTAAGAACAATTGAACGCAAATTTTACAAAGAAGAGTTACATCGCATACTCGAAAAGCAAAAAGAATTTCATGCTGAATTGCGAAACGAAAATTTATATAACGTCTGTCTGGAAGAATTATATGAAAACAACGAAGCACATAGAAACAGTATTGCAAAAAAGGATTTTACACATTTATTCTTAAATGATATTATTTTTTATCAGCGTCCGCTTAAAAGTAAAAAATCACTGATTAGTGATTGCCGCTACGAATCCCGCTCATTCAAAAACAAAGATGGAATTACCCAAATTCAGCCAGTAAAATGTATTGCCAAATCTCACCCCTTGTTTCAGGAGTTCAGGTTATGGAAATGGATAAAAAATGTAAACATTTATGAAAGAGAAAAATTAGTGGATGGCAAACTTCAAACGGACGTAAATGTAACAGCTGAGTTTATTAAGAATGAGGAAGACATTGTAAACCTCTTTGAATTTTTAAATAAAAGAAAAGAGATTGATCAAAAAGCTTTTCTCAAATATTTTGGAAAAGCCATTACGGAAACAAAATATCGGTGGAACAATGTAGAGGAGAAAACTTATCCCTGCAACGAAACCCGTGCAATGATTTTATCGAGATTGGCAAAAGTTGAAAACGTGCCCGTTGATTTTTTAAATAAAGAAAATGAAGAAGCCCTTTGGCACATTTTATATTCTGTTACTGATAAAAATGAAATTCAAAAAGCTTTAAAAACATTTGCAGACAAAAAAGGTTTAAGTGAAGATTTTGTAGAACATTTTCGAAAATTTCCTCCCTTTAAAAATGAATATGGATCTTATTCAGCAAAAGCTATAAAGAAATTATTGCCTTTAATGCGTGTCGGAAAACTTTGGAATGAAAAAGATATTCATTCGGAAACTAAAGAACGCATCAATAAAATTATGAATGCTGAATATGATGCTAAAATAAAAGACAGAGTTCGTGAAAAAGCAATTAACCTAAGTACGATTTCCGCTTTTAAAAACTTACCCGAATGGCTTTCTTGTTACATCATTTATAACCGGCATTCCGAAGAAGGTGAAATAACAAAATGGAAAACCCCGGCTGATATTGAAAGTTTTTTAAAGAACAGTTTTCGGCAACACTCTTTGCGCAACCCAATTGTTGAACAGGTAATAACTGAAACATTACGGGTGGTTAATGATATATGGAAAAAATATGGCAATAGCGCTGAAAATTTCTTTGATGAAATTCATATTGAGTTAGGGCGCGAAATGAAAAATCCTGCCGATGCACGTCAGCAAATGACAAAACAAATCACTGCAAATGAAAACACCAATCTCAGAATAAAAGCTTTGCTGATTGAATTATTAAACGATAAGGAAGTAGAAAATGTCCGACCTTATTCTCCAATGCAGCAGGAAATCTTAAAAATTTATGAAGATGGGGTTTTAAATTCCGAAAGTGAAATACCGGAAGATATTTTAAAGATCAGTAAAGCTGCACAGCCCTCTTCATCGGAATTAATACGGTATAAATTATGGCTTGAGCAAAAATACCGCTCACCATACACCGGGCAAATAATTCCGTTAAGCAAGCTGTTTACGCCCGCTTACGAAATTGAGCACATCATACCGCAGTCCCGTTTTTTTGATGATGCATTCAGCAATAAAGTCATCTGTGAATCAGAGGTTAATAAAGACAAAGACAATAGTACAGCTTATGAATACATTAAAAATAATAGGGGAAAGAAAATTGAATTAAGTGCGCTTAAAACGGTTACGCTTTTCACGGTGGAAGCTTATGAAGATTTTGTAAAGCAGTGTTATTCAAAAAACAGGAGCAAAATGAAAAAGCTTTTGATGGATGAAATACCTGAAAAAATGATTGAGCGGCAACTGAATGATACGAGGTACATAAGCAAGTTCGTCAAAAATTTATTGTCCAATATAGTAAGAGAAAAGGATGAGCAGGAAACCACTTCAAAAAATGTAATTGCAAGCAAAGGTAATATTACCTCAGTGCTTAAACAGGATTGGGGATTAAACGATGTTTGGAATGATATAATAACACCTCGCTTTCAACGGCTCAACGAAATAACTAACAGTACAAACTTTGGAAGCATCAATCCAAATACCAATAAGTTTTTGCCACAGGTTCCATTAGAAAAGTCTAAAGGGTTCAGCAAAAAAAGAATAGACCACAGGCATCATGCAATGGATGCTTTAATTATTGCCTGTGCATCCCGAAGCCACATAAATTTTTTAAATAACGAATACGCAAAGGAAAAAACGAAAGATATAAGATATGATCTGCGAAGTAAGCTTTGTTCTAAAAAATACAATGATGAGTCAAAGCAGAATTACAAATGGGTTTTTAATAAACCCTGGATGTTATTTACGCAGGAAGCTAAAGAGGTTTTAACCACAACTGTCATCAGCTTTAAGCAAAATTTAAGGGTGATTAATAAAACGGTTAATAAATATGAAAAGTGGCGGAAAGATGAAACAGGAAAATTAATAAAGCAAAAAGTTAAGCAGGAAAAAGGCGATAGCTGGGCAATACGTAAACCCATGCACAAGGATACTGTTTCCGGCAGTGTTCAGCTGCGCTTTAAAAAAATTGCTTCTTTAACAATTGCCCTCGACAATTGGAAAATGATTACCGAAAAATCCTTGAAACAAAAGATCAAAACTTTGTTTGAAGAAAATAATGACAAAAAGCAAATACTTAAATATTTTAAGGATTTAGGTTTTAAATGGAATGAAAAAGACATTTCAAAAGTTGAAGTTTATTATTTGGATGATGGCAATGTTGCATCACGCGTAAATGTGGATGAAACTTTTGATACCGGAAGAATTCAAAGTATAACTGATACAGGTATTCAAAAAATCATGACAAAGCATTTGGAAAAAAATAACAATCAGCCCGAATTAGCTTTTTCTCCCGATGGAATAGACGAAATGAATAAAACCCTTGTTGCACTAAACGATGGAAGTTTTCATTTTCCAATATATAAAGTACGGACTTATGAACCCAAAGGCAATAAGTTCGCAGTGGGCACCACCGGAAATAAAAAAGATAAATTCGTGGAAGCAGCCAAAGGCACCAACCTGTTCTTTGCTGTTTATCAGGATGAAAAGGGAAAACGAAATTTTGAAACCATTCCGTTACACGTCATTATTGAAAGACAAAAACAAGGACTATCCTCAGTTCCTGAAACCAATGACGCTGGTGATAAATTGTTATTCCATCTTTCTCCCAATGATCTGGCGTATATTCCCTCAATAGAAGAGAAAGAAAATATTACTTCAATTGATTTTTCAAATTTATCAAAGGAACAAGTTACACGGATTTATAAAATTGTAAGCTTTACCAACAATAGGCTTTATGCAATCCCTAATCCGGTTGCCGTATCAATAGTGGACAAAGCAGAATTTACTCAACTAAACAAGCTTGAGTTTTCTCTTGATAAACAATCCATCAAAGAACATTGTATAAAGCTTAAAATTGATAGGCTGGGTAATATCCAACCAATAAATTTATTTACACACCCTTCCGTGCAGGGAATTAAAATGAATCATTCGTTAAGTGAATTAACACAGAAAAAGGAAGCTGAAGAAGCCGGAGAATAAAGCAAAATCAAATAGTGATAAAGCGTACTTTATACTTCGGCAATTCGGCTTACCTCAGTCTAAAAGACGGTCAGTTAATTGTACGCCTGCCTGAAGTAGTAAGCAACGATACACTCTCAGCAAGTTTTAAAAATGATGCGCAGGCTAAAATCCCAATCGAGGATATTGGAATAGTTGTTTTGGATAATAAGCAGATTACACTCACACATGGAGTAATAGATGCATTGCAACAAAATAATGTTGCACTCATCAGTTGCGATTCAACACATCATCCTGTAGGCTTAATGTTACCCTTAAACGGCAACACACTTCAAAACGAACGTTACCGTGCTCAACTAGAAGTTTCGGAGCCTCTAAGAAAACAAATCTGGCAACACACTATTATCCAAAAAATCAAAAATCAGGCACACGTATTAAAACAAAATGGAGGTGATGATAAATACCTTATCTCCTTAAGCCAAAAAGTAAAAAGTGGCGATAGTGATAATGCCGAAGCCATAGCAGCCGCCCACTATTGGGCAAATATTTTCACCAATCTCCCTTCATCGGTTAGGTTTAACTCAGACCAATCATTCAGTCAAGGCGAAGTCGAAGGCAAACAACAATCGGAGTCGGCTCCCCTCTCCTTGGGAGAGGGGTCGGGGGTGAGGCGAATTGGGCAATCCAACACACACCCAACCGAGGGCAAACAGTCAGAGACTGCTCCCCGCTCCTTTCGAGAGGGGTCGGTGAGGTTCACCCGCCATCGTGAAGGCGCACCGCCTAACAACTATCTCAATTATGGTTACTCGCTGCTACGTGCAACAATGGCTCGCAGTATCGTATCTGCCGGCTTGTTGCCTACATTGGGCATTCATCACGCAAACCGTTACAATGCCTATTGCCTTGCTGACGACCTAATGGAACCTTACCGCCCGTGGGTGGATGCCTTAGTAATTGACATTATTAACAGTCAGGGTTTGCAGGTTGACTTAACCAAAGAAATAAAAACCGCATTGTTGATCATTCCGGTTTTAGATGTAATGCTCGATGGAGAAACCAGTCCGCTCATGAATGCTACCCAACGTACCGCAGTTAGTATTTACAAATGTTTCACAGGCGAACAACGCAAACCGCTATACCCCGAATTTGCTAAACCCAATCAATCCAGTCTTAATGTTTAATAAACAATAACTAATGACCAATTGCAAATGCAAGTAAATACCAAACGCTTTAATGCATACCAAACTATGTGGACGCTTGTTATGTACGATCTGCCGACAGAGTCTAAAAAACAACGCAAGGCAGCGGGAAAATTTCGTAAAGATTTATTGAAAGATGGTTTTGATATGTTTCAGTTTAGCATGTACGTGCGGCACAGCACCAGCAATGAAAATGCTTATGTTCACAAAAGCCGTGTAAAAAAAGCATTACCCGAATCAGGCAAAGTAGGTATACTCCAGGTTACTGACAAACAGTTTGCTTCTATGGAGCTTTATTTTGGAACCAAAGCTCAAGAATTGCCACAAGTATCTCAACAGTTAGAGTTGTTTTAGTAATAAAAAATCCGGCATTCGCAGCCGGATTTTTAACATTTATCTTTACTTTTTTGACCTTTTTCAGCGATTAAACCTTTGATTCTTAAAAGTCTATTGTAAACGCTATTCGTAAAGATACATTCTAAAAGCTATTCACAACTCATTAATGAGCATTGAGGGGTGTGCAAATATTGTAAACGCTATTCGTAAAGATACATTCTAAAAGCTATTCACAACTGTAACCTGCAATACCAATACCTGCAATCTATTGTAAACGCTATTCGTAAAGATACATTCTAAAAGCTATTCACAACAGTCGTTAGCATAAAAAAACCTTTACGAAAATTGTAAACGCTATTCGTAAATATACATTATAAAAGCTATTCACAACAGGTTTTGATAGTGTCGTTACCGGCAGCGTATTGTAAACGCTATTCGTAAAGATACATTCTAAAAGCTATTCACAACCGTGCATGTACGTTTGCCCGAATGCCTGTAATTG
>JANLZB010000044.1:0-11784 GCA_031366005.1 Bacteroidota bacterium
CACCCGTGCGCCACTCTCATATCAGTATTGCTACCAATAATCCCGTTCGACTTGCATGTATTAGGCCTGCCGCTAGCGTTAATCCTGAGCCAGGATCAAACTCTCCATTGTAAATTTTGTTAAGCTGTGTTTAAACAGCTATTATAATTGTGCTCAAGTTTCACCTCATTCTGCAATGCTTGCAGAAAGGGTTTACTATTTCCTACCAATCTTTCAAAGAACGTAAGTTAAATGGCTTACTCTGCCTACTTAACTTTTAATATTTTTCCAAACCTTTTGGAATAATTTGGGGCGGCAAATATACGAAGACATTTAACATTGCACCAAATAATTTTAAAAATTTGTAAAGAACTTTATTAACATTTAAAGGGATTATTAAATTGTTTCATTGCTGAATCGTTTAACTACCACTTTTTAAAAGAACAACCCGCTTTTTTTAAACGGGAGTGCAAAAGTAGATAAGCAAGTGATACAAACAAGGACTATCTCTGTTATTTTGTGAAGTTTGGTGTAATTGGTTGATTTTGGGGAGGGAAATGTTGATGTGCTGATTTATTGATATGATGATGTGCTGATTTTTAGACTCATATTGTTGTATTGTTGTATTGTTATACTTTTGATTTTATTAAGCGTTCTACTTAAAATCTACCACATGAAAACTTCTTTACTTGCTATCAGAATTTTTGCTGTGTTTGTTTGTATCTTGATTTATTCTGATGCTTATTCTAAATGTGGTGGATTCAAAGCATATTGTCAGAAGTATTATCCACAATACAGTTTGCTGGCAACTTCAAACAGATCATGGGCTCCTGAAATTTTCGTTTCGGTTAATCCAGGAGATTCAATAAGAATAGATTTGTATGGAGATCCGATTGACTGCAGCAATCTTTGGTTTGATACATTATGGTATTTTAATGATACCATTGAGCTAACCGGAGTTGCTCTTGCCGGAGGTGCTTATTTAAAAATTGCTGCATTGCCTGGAGTTTATGAAATGATTCGTGGAGATACTACAAAAATTCATGTTTCTTATGTAACTTCCATTAATGAAAATAAGTTATTTAATGGTTTAAACATTTATCCTGTTCCTGCTAACAATAAACTCAATATTTCATTTATTTCAACTAAGCCCGCTGATTATACTTTTACTCTGAGCAACGTTTTAGGCAAAATAATAAAGGAATACACTTTGAAAAACATTTCCGGTGAGATAAAACAAGAAGAAGATTTATCTCAATTTACTGATGGTGTATATTTTTTAGTTATACATTCTGCTGATATAATTGAAACACGTAAATTTCTGAAGATCACAAGCGGATTGTAACCCAAACCACCATAATCACCGCCCAATCTCTTAAAGGAAAAAAATACCGGACGGAGCTGTTTGATTTCGCCTCACCCTCTTATCCCTCTCCCAAAGGAGAGGGAAGCCGACTGCGATATTAGAATGCTGTATATTTAATCCCAAATCACCACCATCACCGGCCAATCTCTAAAAAGAAAAAATTACCGGATGCAGGTGTTGGATTGTCCTCACCCTCCTGTCCCTCTCCAAAAGGAGAGGGAAGCCGACACAAACAATTGTGAAGTTGAAACAATTTTAGGTAAGATTATAATATTGTATTTAAACAAAAGAACATTGTATTTAAACAATTAAACAATGTATGCAAACAAAGACGCTTTCTATACAAACAAGGGAGCAATGTATGCAAACAAAAGAGTTTTGTATTTATAGAATGTAATAATATATGCAAACAAAGGATTCTTGTTTTCATACAAAGAAACATTGTATATAAACAAAGCAGTATTGTATGCAAACGAAGGATCAAAGTTAGTACTGGAAGCGGTAGCCAACATTAAGAGATCAGCACATTATACTCAAATAATTAATCTTGATATTCAATTTGTTAGCAATAAAACTAGGAATACATGAAACATTTTTTTTAGATATAAAGTTAAAATATCCATAAACTTTAAATAAAAAAAATTATGATAGTAGTTGACATTATTATTCCCAAACTTGGGTTATCCAGAAAATCCGACAACGACTTGCTCGGCTTCGCAGGTCACATAGAAATGCAGTTGACGCTGAATAGTGAAAAGTTTCCGGCAATGAGTCCTACGCTGGCCACTTTAACCACTGATAAAAAGGCTTACCAGATTGCATTGGAAAGAACGAAAAACGGTACACCTGGTGACACTGTGGCAAAAAACCAACAACGCAAAAAGTTAGAGAATACATTAGCCTTAATTGCACAAAGTTGTTCTTCAATTTCAAACGGTGACCCTTCTATTTTTCTTTTAAGCGGGTTTGAAATTAAATCAAAGCCCACTCCGGCAGCAACAATTGAGGCGCCTAAAAATTTCTCAGTTATATTAGGCCCCATTCCAGGAACTTTAATGGTTAACTTTAAAAGAGTTAAACATGCTTATTCTTACGAAGTTTCTTATGGCTTATCAACTGGTTCGCCAGATACATGGACGAATATGGTAGTAACCACTGCAGGAAAGGTAATGTTAAACGAATTGCAAAGTAATATTCAATATTCCTTACATGTACGTGGTGTAGGTGGCAGAGGCAAAAAAGGCGAATGGAGCGATATGCTTACGATAAAATCATATTAAAAATAGTTTACATCTCTTATTTACTTCGCCCTTGCAGCAATGCAGGGGCGATTTTTTTTGATTTGACCATAATTGTAGTGATTTTTTTTTGATTCCTAATTGGCATATTCTTTTAACAAACTATAATAAAAAAAATAATTATGGAAACTACCACAATGAAACAAGAGAATACAAAAAATTCAACAGAGGAAAATGAGAAACCCAAAAGCGATAAAACTTTTGACCAGGTAAAAGAATACAGTCATAAAGGAAAAGCTAAAATAAGCCAGCGCTTAAGTGAACTCGAAGATGAATGGGATATTGAAAGGATGATCCATATGCATGTTTCAGGCATTTCGATAACAGGAGCTTTGCTTGGATTTTTTGTAAATAAAAAATGGTTTATACTGCCGGCAATTGCAGCAACGGTTCTTGCATTTCACTCTGTTAAAGGACTGGCACCGCAAATTCCATTGCTACGAAGATTAGGTTTTAGAACCAGGGCTGAAATTAACAGGGAGAAATATTCACTCAAAACTATGCGTGGTGATTTTAAAAATAAAAACACTGCAGACGCAGTGTGGGAGGCCACTGAATAATAATCACGTTTTAAAAATATTTAATTGCTTGCTGTAAAAATTAAAACATAAAAGCAATTATAAAAAATCACATCTTATATTTTACCATATAAAATAAAATGGCGGTTGTAAAATTTACAACCGCCATTTTATTTTATATACCTTTTAATTTAACTTATTTCTTTTCATCTTTTACTTCTTCAAAGTCAACATCAGTAACACTGCCATCATTTTGAGGCTGTCCTTGTTGTCCATCCGGAGATTGACCGCCTTGGTTTGCATTGCCATCAGCACCCGGAGCACCTTGTGAAGCTTTGTACATGTCTTCACTGGCTGCCTGCCATGCGGTGTTCATTGTGGCAAGTGCAGATTCAATAGCAGCCACGTTTTTATTCTTATGTGCTTCTTTTAAATCAGCCAACGCTTTTTCGATAGTTGCTTTTCTCTCAGCCGGAATTTTTTCACCAAACTCTTTCAATTGTTTCTCGGTCTGGAAAATCATCTGATCAGCAGAATTAACTTTTTCTGTTTCTTCTTTTATCTTACGGTCTGATTCAGCATTGGCTTCAGCCTCTTGTTTCATTTTCTTAATATCCTCATCACTTAAACCTGAAGAGGCTTCGATGCGGATGTTTTGTGATTTGCCTGTTGCCTTATCCTTTGCAGTTACGTGCAGAATACCGTTTGCATCAATATCAAATATCACTTCGATTTGCGGAACACCCCTTGGTGCCGGTGGAATGCTATCCAAATGAAAACGACCTATGGTTCGGTTACCGCTTGCAATTGGTCGCTCTCCCTGCAAAATATGTATCTCGACAGAAGGCTGATTATCGGATGCTGTGCTGAATGTTTCTGATTTCTTGGTAGGGATAGTAGTATTGCTCTCTATCAATTTTGTCATCACACCACCCATTGTTTCAATACCCAATGAAAGCGGGGTAACATCAAGCAACAATACATCTTTTACTTCACCGGTTAACACGGCACCTTGTATAGCAGCACCAACTGCAACCACCTCGTCAGGATTAACACCTTTGGAAGGTTTTCTGCCAAAGAATTTCTCCACCAATTCTTGAATTGCAGGAATACGTGTAGAACCTCCAACTAAAATAACTTCGTTGATATCAGATGCAGAAAGTTTTGCATCAGACAATGCTTTTTTGCAAGGCTCCAGTGTGCGCTGAATTAATTTATCAGCTAACTGCTCAAACTTTGAACGGGTTAATGTTTTTACCAAGTGTTTCGGAATACCATCAACCGGCATTATGTAAGGCAGGTTAATTTCTGTTTGGGTAGAACTTGATAATTCAATCTTGGCTTTTTCAGCAGCTTCTTTTAAACGCTGCATAGCCATTGGATCTTTGCGAAGATCGAGACCTTCATCGTTTTTAAATTCATCAGCAAGCCAGTCAATAATAACGTGGTCGAAATCATCTCCGCCAAGGTGGGTATCACCATTGGTTGATTTTACTTCGAATACGCCATCACCTAATTCAAGAATGGAAATATCAAATGTTCCTCCACCCAAATCGAATACTGCAACTTTGGTGTCAACATGTTTTTTATCCAAACCATAAGCTAACGCTGCAGCGGTTGGTTCGTTAATGATACGCAACACTTTTAATCCCGCTACTTCACCTGCTTCTTTAGTAGCCTGGCGCTGCGAGTCGTTAAAATAAGCAGGAACAGTAACTACCGCTTCGCTTACTTCGTAACCTAAATAGTCTTCAGCAGTTTTTTTCATTTTCTGCAAAATCATTGCAGAAATTTCCTGAGGTGTATATAAACGATCGTTGATTTTTACACGGGCTGTATTGTTATCACCTTTAACTACTTCATAAGGCATACGCGCAATTTCTGCAGTTACCTTATCATAAGTTTCGCCCAAAAAACGCTTGATAGATGATATCGTGTTTTTTGGATTGGTGATTGCCTGGCGTTTTGCAGGATCACCCACTTTGCGCTCACCATCTTTAATAAATGCAACAATTGAAGGTGTGGTTCTGCGACCTTCGCTGTTGGGTATCACAACAGGCTCATTGCCTTCCATCACTGCAACGCAAGAGTTGGTGGTACCTAAGTCTATTCCTATTACTTTTCTCATATTGGTTTGTTTTAAAATTAAAATTCAAAAACGGACTATTCAATCACTATGCCACTGGAAGTTTGGGTAAGTAATGGCAGAATTAATAAGCAGGATAATAGTTAAATCTTAAAATTGTAATGACAAAACGGCATTATTATTTAGAACGATTATTGATAATCAAACCGGTCATGAGTATATTTTCCGGCAACCAATGTATCGATAGAAGCATCATTTAATTTAATGCCATTGAAAACAGTTTTATTTCTGCTGGAAAAAACTCCTTTGCCATTAGAAAGATTAGTGAAATCCGGTATAGATTGAGTTATATTAGAGGAGGGTTGATTAACGCTATAATAGATGTAAAAATCTTCAGCGCCAATAGTAAAAACAAAATTCATGGTGGTGAGAATTGCAGGTCGTTTCAGCGATTTATTGATAGGAATATGCGAGCCTATGAAACTATAAAAATCATCACCCTTCATTAAAAAATTAAGAAGGATATTTGAATTACTATTGGAATTTACAATGTCAGCAAATTTAAAATCAAGTGACTTGTATCGGTAATTGTTACCCGGATCTATGGTGTCTTTTTCTGCATAATTAAAGATTACATGTAAACCATAAACTTTTGCATTTGTTACAGGCGAAAATTTAATTTGGAGCGGGTTGTCGCCAGCAATATTTATATAAGGAAATGCCAGAGCAGTAGGAACTTCAAGAGTACCGACAATGCCAGTGGTACCTGTAACAGTTTTACCGGTTTGGTTATTTACAAAAACCAGTTTATAAGTAGCATCTTTCCTTAGAGCATAAACCGGTGTAGCATAAATAAGGTGAGGAGTATTTACAAACAAACCATCATTTTTAGTAAACGTATCAATTGGAACCAGGGGAATAGTTTTTATAAAAATTCCGCTGAGTAACTCTTCCAAATTAACAGAGATATCATTTTTGTCATAATAAATACTATCACTGTTTTGTGCCATGATCAAAGCATTTCCTTTACCTAAATAAGCTTTTTGAATCCGTACATATTGAATAGTGTCAGATGGATTTAACAATCCGTATATTACAGGTGTTTCACGGTAATCATCAATCACATCAAGGTCATTATTACAGCTACAAAAAATATGGCTTATGAGCAATAACGGTAACAGGTTTAAAGGCAATTTCATTTTTGAAAATAACATGTGCGAATATAGCAGAAGCATTGCATGAAATAGTCTGCGTGAAGTAAAATTATTTATTTTGGCTCGCGATGTTAGAGGCTATATTAGAAGGAGTTGCTCTTGGCGGATTATTGGCCCTGATGATTGGTCCTGTATTTTTTATGCTCATCAATACAAGTTTAAAAAAGGGATTAACTCCTGCTATTTATATGGCGTTGGGAGTAATGATGAGCGATGCAATGTTTATTACGCTGGCTTTTTTCGGTAGTACTTACATACGTAATTTCAATTTGCATAATGTGGTGATAGGATTAATTGCCGGTATTATACTAATAGTGTTCGGGCTTATTAATATTTTTAAGAAGCCACGGGTTTCTGCTGAATCGCTCGAATTAGTGGATGACCGAAAAACTTTTTTTATTGATACCGGAAAAGGGTTTATGATGAATACCTTAAATCCTTTTGCGTTAATTTTCTGGATGGGAGTTGCAGGAACAGTTTCAGTTAAAGAATCATTTTCACATTTGCATTTACTCGCTTTTTTCTCAGCTACCTTATGCACTGTTTTCGCTACCGACTTTCTGAAAGCTTATCTTGCATCAAGGTTGAAAAAAATAATAACTCCAGGTTTCCTATTATGGATGAACCGCCTTACAGGAGTCGCACTTTTGGCTTATGGGATTCAAACTATAGTAAGAATGTTTTGACTTTTGATGGATACTACACTAATTCAATCACCTTGGCTACAAAAATTATTACTGGTGGCGTTTAATTGTTAAAGTATTTTTAATCCGATTTTTATTTATCGGTTTTCAACTCCTACTTTTCTTGCAAATCATGCTTATTTTTCGGTACTTTGTATCAATCCTTTTAATGCCTGCTGTTGAACAGGATGCTAATAAAGGTATTTCCTCTTTATCATCAAAATAAAAACAAAGTTTCAGCATGCATAATAAAGTCCTGGGTATTGGCTGCATCCTTACCATTTTTCTCAATATTTTTTTCTCCGGTGCTTTTGCTCAAAGCCAGCAATCTTATTGGCAACCCACACCCTACAATCGTAATGATAATGTAGTAGAAAATAAGCTCAATCTTACCCATTATAAATTGTTTAACCTGGATGTGAATGCTTTGAAAGAAACACTCATAAATGCACCAAAAAAAGTTTTGAATGATGATTCGAATAATAACACTATCGTTTTATTCCCAAATGCTGATGGAATATTAGAACATTTTAATGTGTTTGAAACATCTAATATGGAACCTGGATTAGCTGCATCTTTTCCTGAAATTAAATCATATGTCGGTAAAGGAATTGATGACCCTTCAGCTAACATTTACTTTAGTCTTTCACCGCTGGGTTTGCAAACATTGCTGATCAATGCGGACAAACCTGCAGTTTTCATCGAACCCTATACCAAAGATTTTAGCACCTATGCAGTTTATAGAAAAGGAGATAAAATAAAATCGCTGAATCAGTTTGAATGCCGAATCATTAATAGTATAAGTGAAACGGTGGATGATGGTTCGTTAGCTTTTCGTCCGAATGCAGATGATGGTAACCTGAGAACTTACCGCCTGGCTCTTTCAGTAACAGGTGAATACACTACATATTTCGGTGGAACAAAAGCATTGGCGCTTGCCGCGATGAACAACAGTATGACCCGTGTTAATGGTGTGTTTGAAATTGATTTTGGAATCCACATGAATCTGATAGCCAACGACACTGTAATCATTTATACCAATGCTGCCACTGATCCTTATTCAAATGCATCCACCGGTGCAGCAGGCGCCTGGAATCAGGAGTTGCAGACCAATCTTACCAATGTGATTGGCAATGCCAATTATGATATAGGTCATCTCTTTGGAGCTTCGGGGGGAGGTGGTAATGCCGGCTGTATTGGTTGTGTATGTGTGAATCCTTCAGGATCTAACTCGCTTAAGAAAGGAAGCGGCTTTACCTCTCCTGCTGATGCCATTCCGCAAGGAGATAATTTCGATATAGATTATGTGGCACATGAAATGGGACACCAGTTTGGAGGTAATCACACGTTTACACATAGTTATGAAGGCTCTGGTGTTCAAGACGAACCCGGAAGTGGAAGCACTATCATGGGATATGCTGGTATTACTACATTGGATGTACAACCCCACTCTGATGCATATTTTCATGCAGTAAG
Source organism: Bacteroidota bacterium (assembly GCA_031366005.1). Classification (GTDB taxonomy): domain Bacteria; phylum Bacteroidota; class Bacteroidia; order AKYH767-A; family OLB10; genus JANLUX01. The sequence continues at coordinate 8,621 of JANLZB010000044.1, forward strand.
TATTCAGCAGATTACTAATTATGTTAAAACCACCACTTGTCAAACTACTACTGTTACTAATAATGCTATTCCCACAGCAAGTGCAGGATCAGATTATACAATTCCTAAAAGCACACCATTTGTGCTCACTGGAGTTGGAACTGATGCTGATAATGGAGATGTACTAACCTATTGCTGGGAGGAAATGGATAATGGAACTTCATCAGCTGCACCCAGTGCAACCAAATCCAGCGGTCCTGATTTCAGATCATATAATCCTTCATCAAGCCCGTTTAGATATTTCCCCAAGCTGTCTTCAATAATTGCAGGTTCAACAACTACGGCAGCAAGTGAACTTACTGTAGAAGCATTGTCATCTGTTGCACGCACTTTTAGTTTCAGGTTCACGGTACGTGATAATCATACTGGAGGCCCTGCAAATAATAGTGATGATATGGTGGTAACTGTTAGCAGTACCACCGGACCTTTTGTGGTTACTGCACCTAATACAGCAGTTTCGTGGACAGGAGGAACTACGCAAACTGTCACCTGGGACGTTGCCGGAACTACTGGATCACCCGTTAATTGTGCCAATGTAAAAATCTCACTTTCAACGGATGGAGGTAACACATTCCCCATCATTATCGCGGCAAGCACTATCAATGACGGCACTGAATCCATCACTGTTCCCAATAATCCCACAACCCAGGCAAGAATAAAAGTGGAAGCCGTTGGCAATATCTTTTTTGATATGTCTAATGTTAACTTTAGCATTATTGCACCTAATCCGATTCTAACTTCTATCATAACACAATCTCTTGCAACCAATAATATTTGTGTAGGAACTGCTGTTGCAGTTGACTTTAATACCAATGGACCTGCGAATGCAGGAAATGTGTTTACAGCACAATTATCGAACTCATCTGGTTCATTCGTATCCGGAGTAGTTAATATGGGAACGCTGTCGAGTATTAATGCCGGAACTATCAATGCTGTTATTCCTATCGGAACAACTCCTGCCACGTTGTACCGCGTACGTGTTGTCAGTTCAAATCCGGTGGTTAACGGATCAGATAATGGTACTAATATTTCGATCTACGGCATTCCTGCTGCTGCAGGAAACATTACCGGATCATCAAGTGTTTGCCAGGGACAAACTGCGGTTTTATATTCCGTTCCATCAATTGCCAATGCAACTAGTTACTCATGGACTATCCCTTCTGGAATAACAATTACTTCAGGAGCCAATACCAATAGTATTACAGTTAGTTTTTCTGCTTCTGCCACCAGCCCTCTTATCCTTACAGTTACAGGAACCAACCCCGGATGCAGTGGCACAGTTTCTCCGAATTACAATATCACAGTTAATCCACTTCCCTCAGGTGCAGGTATAATATCCGGAACCACTTCAACATGCCAGAACCAAACAGGTGTTAATTACACTGTGGGTTTTATAGCTGGAGCTACGGGTTATAATTGGACATTACCAACTGGCGCAAGCATTACAGCAGGTGCTAATACAAATGCAATCACTGTAAGTTTTTCAGGAAGTGCTGTTTCAGGAAATATTACCGTAGCAGGAACCAATGCCTGTGGAAGCGGTTCTGTGTCGGCTAACTTTCCTGTTATTGTTAATACACCGCCTGCACCGCCAGTTATATCAGCAGGAGGTTCTACATCAATATGCTCTCCTTCTACTGTTGATCTTAGCTTTACTCCAACTTCGGGTGTTGATTATCAATGGAGGAAAGATGGAATTAATATCAGTAGTGCAACATCTTCCATTTATTCTGCGAGCGTTACAGGTAATTATGATGTGGTTGCAAACTTTACTGCAGTATCTCCTCAAACGTTTACCAATGCATCTGTTTTTCAAATTCCTGATAATAATTGTACGGGCGCCAGCAGCACTATTGCTGTTAGTGGTTATACAAGCACTATTAACACATCAAAAATTTATACTCAATTAAATATCACACATCCATGGGATGGTGACCTTGTAATTTTTCTTCAGGCTCCTTCGGGTGCAATAATCGGGCTGGCAAATCTTGTAGGCAGCAGCGGTGATAATTTTACAAATACCGTGTTTGCCGATTCTGGCTCAGCTCAAATACCGTCAACAGGTGCGCCATATACAGGTTTATATAAACCCTGGGCTACAACTTTTACAAGCTGCACAACCTCCACTATTACCACTTTTGCAGAAATAGGTGGTGGAGCAATAAATCCAAATGGTAACTGGACCTTGCGTACTTATGATCGTGCTGTTGCTGATAGCGGTACTATTCAAAATTGGTCTATCACATTTCCAGGTGTTTCATCTACTTGCTCCAGTGTTTCAAACGCAATTGGAATTACTGTTAATTCAAGTGTGACTGCGGGGTTAAATATAACAGCATCTCCTTCAGGTGCAATTTGTTCAGGAACTAATGTAACATTTACTGCGACACAAATTAATGGAGGAACAACACCTTTTTATCAATGGAAGAAAAACGGGATCAATGTTGGCACAAACAGCACAACTTATTCTGACAATGCTTTAAATAATAACGATGTGATCACTTGCGTATTGACAAGCAACGCAACTTGTGTGAATGGAAGTCCTGCAACTTCCAATTCAATTACCATGACAGTGAATGCAAATGTTACAGCAAGTGTTAACATTGCAGCAAGTCCATCCAATATTATTTGTTCAGGAACCAATGTCACATTTACTGCAACTCCAACTAATGGTGGAACAACTCCAATCTACCAATGGAAGAAAAACGGAATCAATGTTGGATTAAATAGCACAACTTATTCTGACAATGCATTAAATAATAACGATGTGATCACTTGTGTACTGACAAGCAACGCAACTTGTGTAAACGGAAGTCCTGCAACTTCCAATTCAATTACCATGACAGTGAATGCAAATGTTACAGCAAGTGTTTCTATTGCTGCATCACCATCAACAACAATTTGTTCAGGAACCAATGTAACATTTACAGCAACTCCAACTAATGGTGGAACAACACCGGTTTATCAATGGAAAAAGAATGGAACCAATGTTGGATTAAATAGCACAACTTATTCTGACAATGCATTAAATAATAACGATGTGATCACTTGTGTACTGACAAGCAACGCAACTTGTGTAAACGGAAGTCCTGCAACTTCCAATTCAATTACCATGACAGTGAATG
>JANLZB010000062.1:0-17089 GCA_031366005.1 Bacteroidota bacterium
TCGCAAATGCCGGGAATTTATTTTGTGAGTTTGATTTTAAATGATAAAGTATTGCAAACTGAAAAAATAATTTACGCTCCTTAAGTTACAATCACTTGTGTCATGCTGAACTTGTTTCAGGATCTCTAAACACTTTATACAGAAAGATGCTGAAACAAGTTCAGCATGACCGCCACCTTCCTTACTTTCGCCACAATGAATTATCCAAAAATCATATTAAAGAAAGACAAAGAACGCTCAGCTTTACATTTTCATCCATGGATTTTTTCCGGAGCAATTCAACAACAGGATAAAGATTTAAAAGAAGGCGATATAGCAGAAGTATTTTCATCTAATGATAAATATCTCGGCACAGGTCATTTTCATAAAGGAACAATTACAGTTCGTTTATTTTCTTTTGATCAGTGTGAAATCAATGAAACTTTCTGGCAACATAAATTTGATAAAGCATTTGAATTAAGAAAGAAAACTGTTCTATCTGAAAATAAAAACACCAATGCTTATCGTTTAATTCATGCCGAGGGAGATGGCTTGCCAGGTTTAATTGTGGATGTATATGGTTCAACTGCTGTGATTCAAACACACACCATTGGCATGTATAACTTACGTAAAACATTTGCCAAAATTTTATCAAAACAATTTAAAGTTGTTTACGATAAGGGTGCTGACAGCATGGCAAAGCAAACTGACCTCACCACAACGAATGAATATTTAATAAGAGAAGAAAATCATCAGGATGAAAATATTATTATAGAAAACGGATTACATTTTCGCGTTGATTGGGAGTCAGGACAGAAAACAGGTTTCTTTTTAGATCAACGAGATAACCGTATGTTGCTGAAACAGTATTCAAAGAATCGAAAAGTCTTAAATACGTTTTGTTACACCGGAGGATTTTCTGTTTATGCTTTGAGTGGCGATGCGGAATTGGTTCATTCGGTTGATAGTTCCAAAAAAGCAATGGAGCTTACGGATGAAAATGTTGCGCTGAATTTTAACACAGACAAGCACACAAGTTTTACGAAAGATGTTTTTGATTTTATCAAACACCAGGAAACAGTATATGATGTAATCGTGCTCGATCCTCCGACATTCGCCAAACATTTAAGTGCTGTAAAAAATGCAATGGTTGGTTATCGCAACTTAAATACAGAAGCGATCAAACGTATCAGTTCGGGAGGAATTATTTTTACCTTCTCCTGTTCACAGGCAATAGATCGCGAGTTATTTCGCAAAATAATTTTTCAATCCGCAGCACAGGCAAAAAGGCAGGTAAAAATTTTACATCAGCTCACTCAACCTGCTGATCATCCTGTAAGTATTTATCATCCTGAAGGAGAATATTTAAAAGGATTGGTTTTGTATGTGGAATAATGCTGGTTACGAATTAACGAATTTGTTGCGAATGATACGAACAAACGAATTTGAAAAAGATGTTATGTAATGGCTTGCGTAAGCATTCGTTGTATTCGTAAATCATTCGTTAATTCGTAACCAGCACAATATAAACTAATGTTAACTTTGCCTGTATGTTACCTCATATCCCACATCTCAAACATACTGACAGCGGAAATTTCTTTTTAATCGCAGGTCCCTGTGTTGTTGAATCACAGGAAATAACTTATCAGATTGCACATCGCCTGCAACAAATCACTAACCGCTTAAACATTCCATTTATTTTCAAAGCTTCTTATCGTAAAGCAAACCGCACAAGAATAGATTCTTATACCGGACCCGGTGATGACAAAGCATTAGGGATTCTTCGTTCTGTTGGTGATCAGTTGCATTTACCTTTGATTACTGACATACATGAAAGCCACGAAGCGGCAATGGCTGCGGAGTATGTTGATATGTTGCAGATACCGGCTTTCCTTTGTCGTCAGACTGATCTATTAGTTGCTGCTGCAAAAACAGGTAAAACAGTGAATGTTAAAAAAGGACAATTTCTTTCTGCTGATGCAATGAAGTTCGCAGTAAAAAAAATCCGTGATTCTGGTAACGAAAAAGTAATGCTTACTGAACGCGGAACAATGTTGGGTTATCAGGATTTAGTAGTGGACTATCGCAGCATACCTGAGATGCAAAAAAATAAAGTTCCTGTTGTGATGGATATTACACACAGCTTACAACAACCCAATCAAACAAGCGGAGTAACAGGCGGACAACCGGAATTGATTGCAACCATTGCCAAGGCCGCCATAGCCGTTGGCGCTGATGGAATATTTTTAGAAACACATCCCAACCCAAAAGAAGCATTGTCTGACGGTGCAAATATGCTCCATCTTGATTTGGTGGAAGATTTATTGTTGCAATTGATAAAAATCAGAAGAGCAATTAGTGTGAAGGAGTTTGTTTAAGATTTTTTTACACTATCTTAACACTTAATAAATATTTTTTTGCAATATGAATAGTTAAGAAAATAATTTTACCATTGCATCCTTAAACCAACAGCAAATGAAAAGATCATTACTCCTACTCTTAGTAATTCTGATAAGTCTTTCAGGTTATTCACAAAACTCCAAATTGATAAAAGATAGTAAAGGTATTCCAACATCAATAAAATCAAAAGCTTTAAAAGTCTCTTATGCTTTAACAACAATTGAACACAATATTCCTTATCGTAGTTCTAAACAAATAGATCTACCATCATTGGATACAAAAATGCATAAGGTTGAATCATTTACCGAAGCAACTATAGGTAATACACGATATGATTTTCAGAGTAACCGAAGCACCGCAAAACGTATCAGTAATAATGGTGATGGCACTCTTTCAGCGGTCTGGAATTTTACACCTGATGGAGGTTCAAATGGCACTGATCGAGGTACCGGATATAATTATTTTGATGGAACAAGCTGGGACTCTTTTCCGACATCAAGGATTGAACCTGTGAGAACAGGTTCTACTAATATTGATTTTACACCACAAGCCGGAGAATTTGTTATTGCACATACATCTGCTGCAGCTATGTTACAAACATCCAGGGCTACTAAAGGTACCGGTCCATGGGATACCACTACAGTTGGAAATCCAACAATACTTGCTCCTGATCCGCAAGCTGATGTCTGGTCCCGATTTGCATTAGGAGGCCCTTCAGGAAATTCAGTTCACGTTATTGTCAATTCGCAAGGAACAGGTTCAACTCCTGTATTAGGTCAGAATGGTCCACTCACTTACAGTCGTTCACTTGATGGAGGATTGACATGGATTGATGATCATATTCAGATTCCGGGAACTGATTCTACATTTATGTACGGAGTTGGTGCAGAGGAATACCATATTGATGCACGCGGAAATGTTGTTGCGATAGTAACAGGTGGATTTACAAATGATGTAGTACTTTTTAAATCGTTGGATGATGGGGCCACTTGGACAAGAACAGTCATTCTTCCATTTCCATTGGGACAATCTTACGATCCAACCACAATGAACACTGACACCACCGGTGATGGAATAGGTGAAAAAATTGAAAGTAATTCAGGTGATGTTACGGTTACTATTGATAACAACAATATATGTCATGTTGCATTTGGACAAATGTTTACCTCTGAAGATTCAGGCGCTGTCAATGAAAGTTTTTATCCTACAGACAATAACGGACTTTATTATTGGCATGAAGGAATGTCCGCTCCGGTAATTATTGCTTCAGCAGAAGACTTTAACGGAAACGGAATGATTGATATACCAACTAATACTGCCGATACCACTGATCCCGGATTAGGTGTTTACAATGTTGGTTTAATCGGTCAACCTTCTATAGGTATTGATGCAAGTAATAATGTTTATATTGCCTATTGTGCATTAGATGAAAGAGCAGATACTACAGTATGGCAGGAAGCACATAAACATATATTTCTTATCGCATCTTTTAATGGAGGTGCTACATGGAGTAATTCCTATTCGCTAAATCGAAATCCTGACGGATATTATATCGAAGCCGTATGGCCAAGCGTAGCCACATTGGTTGACAACTGTGTCCATCTTGTATATCAGCGTGATTCTGTTCCGGGTCATTCAATAACAGGTAGCCCATGGAATCCAAACCTTTTGGCTCCATCTGATATAGTTTATGTTTGTGTTCCAACATCAGACCTAGTTGGAATAAATGAACATAATGTAATAACTAATGAATGGGTATCTGTTAATTATCCAAACCCCGTAAAAGATTTTACAACTATTAATACAACACTTGCTAAAACAAGTAATATAACAGTAGAAATTACAAACGTATTGGGTCAATCAAAATATATTTTAAATAAAACTGGACTTGCTGCCGGAAATCATAACATACCATTAGATGTATCACTTCTTGATGCAGGAATTTATTTTTACACTGTTAGTGATGGTGAAAGATCAGTCAGTCGTAAAATGGTTGTAGAGTAATTTTCACGATAATAATAGAGTAAGATCAGGTTGTTCAAACCTTCGAGGTTTTTAAAACCTCGAAGGTTTCGTTTCACTACTCCCTACTCAATACTCAAACCTCACATCTCATACCTGAAAATCGGTTCCAGGTCTTTCACTTCATTCACCAGGCAATTCAAATCAGTGATGATACCATTGTTAAATCCATACACCCAACCGTGTATGGCGATGCTGCGGTGCTTCCAGGCACGTTGTATGATGGCAGTTTTTGCAAGATTGTGTACTTGTTCAATCACATTCAATTCAACCAGGCGGTTACCACGTTGTTCTTTGTCTGCAATAGCCTCTAATTCTTCACGATGCTTTTCATAAACTTCCTTGATATTACTCAGCCATGCATTTACAAAACCAAAATCTTTGTTTTCCATTGCTGCCAACACACCACCGCAACCATAATGTCCGCACACAATGATGTGTTTAACACGTAATACTTCCACAGCAAAATAAAGTACGCTCAGCAAGTTGGTATCAGTTTGAAAAACCAGGTTAGCTACATTACGGTGTACAAATATTTCTCCGGATTTTGTTCCGGTTATTTCATTAGCCGGCACTCGGCTATCGGAGCAGCCAATCCATAAATATTGAGGTTCCTGCCCCTTTGTTAGATTCTTAAAGAATTCAGGATCGGTAGCCAGCTTTCCTTTGCTCCATTCCCGGTTACCTTTTAGCAGTCGCTCATAACTTTTGTCATCCATATTTTATTCAATTAATAGTATGATAAATTAATTAGTGCTAAAATAGGTAAAACAGTTTTTCTGATTTAACTGTAACAAAATATTAAACCTCTCGTATAATAATACGTTATGCTGAATAATATCAATAATTAATCATATGAAAAGAAAAATATTAATAGTGGACAGTGAGTTTAGCATCCGAATAATGCTTGAAAATTTTCTTAGTGATGATTATGATGTAACAGCTGTTGAAAATGGTTTTGAAGCATTAAGCTGGCTTCAGGATGGCAACCACGCTGATCTTTTATTGGTTGATACAGATATGACAATGATCAATGGATATGAGTTTAAGCAAAGCGTTAAAAAACAAAAAGGAATGACGGCAGTGCCCGTAGTTATGTTTTCAGCAGAAAATAAAAACAGAACTAATACAACGCCTGTTCAGCAACCAATTAACCAGGAAGAAATAATAACTAAAATTAATTCTGCTTTTAGAAAAGCAACTGCATAAAGTGATGGAGATTCCTTTTTTCGGCATAACCAATCAGTTTTATAGCGACATATTAATTCTCCCGAAAAATATCGGGATCGCAATGACGGTGTTATTTAACTTTATTTTAACTGTAAACAGAAAACTGTAAACAGCAACAGATGCTTTAATTTAGCCAACACTTTTACAGGAGTGTATGACTAAAGAACAGGCAGGCAAGCGCATTAAAGAGTTAAGTATTGAGCTGGATGAACATAATTACAAGTATTATGTTTTGTCTCATCCGACTATCAGCGATTATGAATTTGATAAACTGCTTGAAGAATTAATTTCTTTGGAAAAACAATTTCCTGAATTTCTTTCTCCTCACTCACCCAGCCAACGTGTGGGTGGAGCTATCACGAAAGATTTTGCAACGGTAGTTCATAAGTACCCGATGATGTCGCTGGGTAATACTTATTCAGAAGAAGACTTACGTGATTTCGATCAGCGCGTGCGTAAATTATTGCCTGACGATAAGATTGAATATGTATGTGAATTGAAATTTGATGGTGTTGCCATTGGCCTTACTTATAAGGATGGTGAATTGGTAAGAGCTGTTACGCGGGGTGATGGTTTGCAGGGTGATGATGTTACAGCCAATGTTAAAACAATTAGAAGTATTCCTTTAAAATTAAAAAAGGGAGATTATCCTGCAGAGTTTGAGATACGTGGTGAAATAATTTTACCACGAAAAGAGTTTGACAGGATGAATGCGGAACTTGCTGCACAGTTAAAAGAAGATGGTTTTAGTGAAGAAGAAATCAATGAGCGGCTTTACCGGAATCCACGTAATACCGCATCAGGAACTTTAAAGCAACAAGACTCTTCTATTGTTGCCACACGCAATCTCGATTGTTTTTTATATGCTTTATATGGTGATAATTTATCTTTTAAAACACATTTTGAAAGTCTTGATAAAGCACGCGAATGGGGGTTTAAAGTTTCTGACAAAACACGTTTATGCAGCAATCTTGAAGAGGTGATGCATTACATCAATGAATGGGAACACAGGCGTGAGAAGTTAGGATTTGAAATTGATGGTGTTGTAATCAAAGTAAATAATTATTTACAACAACAGGAACTTGGTTTTACTTCGAAAGTTCCCCGATGGGCAATTGCTTACAAGTATAAAGCGGAAGCTGCTGCTACCACATTAAATGATATCGGATATCAGGTAGGACGCACCGGAGCCATTACTCCTGTTGCTCATTTGAAACCGGTAACACTTGCCGGTACTATTGTAAAACGTGCTTCATTGCATAATGCAGATCAGATTGAAAAACTGGATTTGAGAATTGGTGATACAGTATTTGTTGAAAAAGGCGGTGAGATAATTCCAAAGATTACAGGAGTTGATTTAAGCAAACGCCTTGCTCATGCTTCCAAAGTAAAATACATTACGCATTGCCCTGAATGTAACACTGAGTTGATTCGCATTGAAGGAGAAGCCAACCATTATTGCCCCAATGAAAATGGTTGTCCTCCGCAAATTGTTGGACGCCTCATTCATTTCACCAGCCGCAAAGCAATGAACATTGAAGGACTTGGTGGAGAAACAGTAGATCTACTTTTTCGCGAAGGGTTGGTTCACAATATTGCTGATATTTATGATTTGAAGAAAGAGCAGATTATGGGCCTGGAGAGAATGGGAGATAAATCTGCCAGTAATATTATTGAAGGGATTAATAAATCAAAAAAAATTCCGTTTGAAAGAGTCCTATATGCAATTGGAATTCGTTACGCAGGCGATACAGTTGCAAGAAAACTGGCAAGACATTTTAAAAACATTGATGCATTGATGAATGCTAACTTTGAACAATTGATTGAAGCACCTGAAATAGGTGAAAAGATAGCTGCGAGTGTGCTGAAACATTTTGCAGATATTGAAAAAAGAAAAGTAATAGAACGATTGAAGCATGCCGGCTTGCAAATTGAAATAAAACAGGATGCTTCAAATCAAACATTAAGTGAAAAATTAAAAGGAATAACAATTGTTGTTACCGGCACCTTCAAAAACTATGAACGAGATCAGTTGAAGAAATTAATTGAGCAGCATGGTGGAAAAAACGGGAGTTCCGTTACAGGAAAAACAAATTATTTATTAGCAGGAGATGATTGCGGACCAAGCAAACTCGAAAAAGCGGAGAAGATGAAAGTGAAAATAATTAATGAAGAACAATTTGAAGAGATGATAAGGTAATTTGATAATGAATTAAATTGATAATGATAGCATGAAAAAAAATATAAGAAGTAAAATCGGGAAGATGATGTTTTTGCGTGAGTTCAGGTCACATAAGCGGCAACAGAAAATGGTTTCATTTGATGATGCAAAAACTATCGGGGTAGTTTATGATTCAACTGACGAAAAGAATTTTGAAATAATTAAACGATATGTAAAAGAGTTGCGTGATATTTATAAGAAAGATGTTTTAGCTCTTGGTTTTTATAATGGAAAGGAACTGCCCAACATGCGTTTCAGCAAATTAGGTTTGGATTTCTTTACACGCAAGGCTTTAAACTGGCATTTTAAACCCATTGCGCCTGTAGTAAAAAATTTCACACTTAAAGATTTTGATATTTTAATTGATCTTCATACGGGCAACAGCATACCATTCAAATATATTATTGCAATGACCAAAGCAAAATTTAAGATTGGTAGATATGACCGCAGCTCACTTCCGTTCTATGATTTTATGATTAGTGTGGAAGAAAATATTTCACTGCCAAAATTTATTGAACAGGTTAATCATTATCTAAACATGTTAAAACATGAGGTTGCTCTCTAATTTAAAATTCCAGGGAACGGGTGTTGCATTGGTTACACCATTTCAAAAAAATGGAAACATTGACTTCAAGTCATTGGATAAAGTGATCAAACACATATTGAATGGAAAGTGTGAATATATTGTACCATTAGGAACCACGGGAGAAAGCGCAACACTTAATAAAGAGGAAAAACATTCTATTCTAGAATTTGTTATTGACCGGGTAAATAAAAAAGTTCCTGTAGTGTTAGGTTTAGGAGGCAACAATACCAATGAAATATTAGAAAGCTTTAAAGAATATAACCTGAAAGGTGTTGATGCAGTGCTCTCGGTATCTCCCTATTATAACAAACCATCACAACAGGGAATTTATGAGCATTACAAACTCATTGCAAAAGCATCTCCTGTGCCGGTTATTTTATACAATGTACCATCACGTACTGGAAGTAATATTACTGCTGAAACAACTTTAAGACTTGCGCATGATATCAAAAATATCATTGGCATTAAAGAAGCAAGCGGAAATATGGAACAATGCATGTTCATTATTAAAAACCGTCCTGCAGATTTTCTTTTGATCAGTGGCGATGACGGTATAACACTTCCATTGATGGGTGCAGGTGCAGATGGAGTTATCTCAGTGGTTGCGAATGCTTATCCGGAGGTATTTTCAGAGATGGTTCGTAAGGGGTTAGCCGGAAACTTTACTGAAGCGAGAAGATTACATTACCAACTGCTTGATTTGATACCAATGCTATTTACTGAAGGAAGTCCGTCAGGGATTAAAGCAGTATTAAGTGCTATGAATCTTTGTGATGAATATGTGAGGTTGCCATTGGTTCCGGTGAGTGAAAATTTACGGAAGGCCCTGCAGAGTTTTCAAATTGATAACCCTGACAGGGTTTAAAACCCTGTCAGGGTTGTACTCAACTTAAAGCTTCTCCGTTTTTATAACTGTTTTAACTCCTTTCGCATTTTCGAGGGAAATGAAATACATTCCAGATGGATAATTATTTCCTAATGTAATTGTTCGCTGCGTTAATAATGATTGCTCCAATACTCTACCGGCAATATCTGTGACTGTTAATCGTGCATTATCCAATTCCACACTTTCTGATATATGAAGTGTTATGTTTTGAATAAAAGGAGAAGGATATGCAGCAATCAAATTTGAATTTTTCAGATCATTATTAATACCTACTGCTTCTACTATTTCAAATTTATCCAATCCTCCTTCCACTACACTTGCACTATTATTCGCATCTACAGTATCCTTCACCGTCATAATTAATCTCATATTATTGGAAGGAGTAAGATAATTGGCAATGCGGAAAGTGCTTTGCACCCATGTATGATTTGTGGATGTGTTTGGATAAGCTGTTTCAACTAAAGCTCTTGTAGTGCCATTATCAAGATATACAAACATGGTATCATCTGCCGGATTACCGTTAAGTGCACCGTTAAAATACCAGCGTGAATATTTTACAACCGGATCAATGTATAAGGTGGCATCAAACGAAGGACTGTTGAGCGTTGCTGTTCCATTATCCACATCATGAGCAGACGAAGTACCACCTCCATTATCGGTAACGTAACACAATGTTCCGCAATCTCCGGTCACATCATTACCGGGATTAGAAGGCACTCCGTTTGCAGAGGTTCCTACAGGGACACCACGTTCCCATACATTAGTAGAAGTGCCGGAGTTGGACCATCCGAAGTCAAGAATAAAATCATCATAGTAACCAGGGCTAAGAGCGATGGTATAAGGAGAACCTGCCGGAATATTAACATTGATCTGGCAAATGGTATGATAACCCCACTCACCGGCATCAACAGAATAATTTCCAGGAAACATTGCCAGGCTGAAATCGCCATTTGCATCAGCATTAACCGGGTAATCATCAGTGCCGTTATAAATATGAACCAAGGCATTTGCTATGGGTGCGCTGGTAACTGCATTCTGAACATGACCATTAAATGTTACCTGTGCAACAATGCTAACTAACTGCACATTAAGATTTGTTAACACACCATTGCTTAAAGAAACACCAGTGATGGTTTTTGGGAAATAGCCCGCCTTGGTAACCTGTACTGAATATGTGCCTGCTGTGGCGTAACCGGTTTTATATTCACCGTTAAGGTTAGTAAGCTTTGTGATATTAGCACCAGTGATAGTTACGGTAACATTATTTAATAATGCACCTGTAACACTATCTGTAACTATACCCTCAAGATAACAACCTCTTACATAAGTGGGCGCAAGTACATAAAGACCGTTATCAATATCAGAAGCAACTAAATTGCCGGAAGGCAGAAAGGGATAAACACCCCAGCATCCGTTAAAACCATTGCCGCTACCCTGTGGATAAGTATCATATTGACCAACCAGGATCATATTATCAGGCCTTGCAACATCGTAAATGGCAACACCGTCCTTATACCATGAAACTACTTCATAATCATTTATGGTATGTGTATTGTGTATGATTGACTGTGAACCGGGTGTTACCTGCTCACGGTCAAGTTCGCGAATGTTGCCAAGGTCAGTAATATCATAAGCGGCAAGAAAAGAGTTAGCCACTTCATCAGTAGTAAACAACACAGTGTGCGCATCATTCAGCCAGCAATTGTGAGTGAAAGCTCCGGGTGTAGTTTGAGAGCCAAGCAGAACTGGATTGCTTTTATTGCTGACATCATACACAGCGAAATAACCCGGATAGATGTGACATGCCCAAAGGGTATCATTACTTACAAAGCAATCATGCACATAAGCATTACTTCCGCTGCCGGGAGTGCGGCCTAAATAAACAGGACTGGTGGGATTGGCAAGACTTACAATCAGCGTAGCTCCGCTGAATAGGTTGCTCCCGTTAAGGTAAGCATAGCCGGCATCAATATGCAATGAGTGTATATTATCAATCTGACCTGCAATTGCGCCATCGCCTGTATAGTTAGAGTAAGTAATGTTAGTGGATGGAAGCTGAGACAGGTTTACTATCTGCAGCCCACTGCCTCCTTCGGTAGTTACATAAGCATATTTACCCCAGGTTTTTACTTCGCGCCAATCGCTGGGAACACCGGGAACAGAAAATACTATTATAGGATTAACAGGATCAGTAACGTTGACAATGTCTAAACCGTTATAAGTTCCTACAAGTGCATATTCATTATTAACTGAATCAACATAGCCGCCAATATTGGCCAGGGCAGTGCCACCATACGAAAGATGGGAAGCAAGAGAAATGTTTAATTGCGCAAAGCTGCGGCTGCCTGCAATAAGCAGGATAAGAAGTAAGAGTTTTTTCATGGATTTTTTTGGACTGTGAGAGCCAAATTTACGGAAATGCATGGAAGTAGTGGTAATCATAGAGATAAAACACAGGATTTTCATGAAAAATTAACCGACAGTATCCGATAAATAAAAAAAAACGTCAGCGATGAATTGATTTTACGCTTATAAAAAATTCAGATCGGTTTTTCAATACACATAGTTTTAAATTTGAAATCAAGAAACTTGTTTATTTTAACTGATCTGTTATCGCTTCATCCATCGGTTTAGTTTTAGAACGATAACGATGAATTAATTTTCCGTTTTCATCTAAAAGAAATTTTTCAAAATTCCATTTGATGTCTCCCGTAAAATCAGGATTTGGTTGAGTAATGAGCCAGGCAAACAGCGGATCAATATCATTTCCTTTAACTGAAACTTTAGCCGCCATAGGGAATGTGACGCTGTAATTTTTGCTGCAAAACGCTGCAATGGTATTATTGTCTCCGGGTTCCTGTTGACCGAAATTATTTGCAGGAAAACCAATGATCACTAATTTGTCTTTGTATTGCCCGTAAAGTTTTTCCAACCCTTCATACTGCGGAGTAAAACCACATTCAGAAGCTGTGTTTACAATTAACATTTTTTTGCCTTTGTATTTTGAAAAATCTATTGGTTTTCCATCAATTGATTTAGGAGTAAACTGGTAAACACTTTCGCCTGATGCAAAAAATGTGAAGAGTATTACAAGAAATATTTTCATAAATATATTTGAATGATTGTTTTATTTGAAGAATTATTCTTTCATCGTCATTGCGAGGAACGAAGCAATCTGTTTCATAGCGGCAGATTGCTTCTCCCGATAAATACAGGTATCGCAATGACGATACTCAGGAATTAATTGTCGTCTTCACCGGGTTTCATATTAAAAATACTGCCTACCAAATCACTGAACTTAACTGCTGTTTCTAATTTCTTTTTGCTGATCTGGGAGTATTCAGCTAATCCATGTAAAACAAATTCCATCATCACTGTTAATTCTTTTGCATCGGTTGTTTTGGTATAATTTTTTACCACTTCCATTAAACCACTCACTTTTCGCAAGGATTGTTCGTATTCTTTTTGAGATGCAGTGTTGATTAAGTCAAGCTCATTCCCTTCGCTGAACCATGCGATGATTTCTGTATAAGGATTTTTAACCTTCGACTTTTTCATCTTCTCCGGATCAGGAAAATATTTAAGAAACTCAGTACGGATTGCCTTGCCAATTAAAGTGAAGGCAACATTGGATATTCCTTCCAGCTCGCCTTCATACACCAGTTCCACTTTGCCGGTGATAGAGGGAACGATTCCATATAAATCGGAAATATGTGCAACAGCATTTGACTCTTTGCTTATCAGCATTCTTCGTTGCACCACACTGAATAAATTTTCATAAGCAGAAATTGTAAGGCGCGCACTTACCCCACTCTTCTGATCAATGTATTCGCTCTTGCGTGCTTCAAAAGCTATCTGTTCAATTAACCTTGATAAGAGTGGCGAAATGTTAATGGCATTTCTCTGGTCATCTGCAATGCCTGCTTCCTGTGCTGTGATGGCAGCAGAAGTTTCAATTGTTTTTGGATAATGCGTTAAAATCTGGCTGCCGATGCGATCTTTTAATGGTGTAACGATAGAACCACGGTTAGTATAATCTTCAGGGTTGGCTGTGAAAACAAATTCAATATCCAACGGCAAACGTAATTTGAAACCACGGATTTGTATATCTCCTTCCTGCAGAATATTAAACAACGCAACCTGTATGCGCGCCTGCAAATCAGGTAATTCGTTAATTACAAAAATGCAACGGTGAGAGCGTGGTATCAGTCCATAATGTATCACACGCTCATCAGCATAAGATAATTTCATTGCAGCTGCTTTGATGGGATCAAGGTCACCAATCAAATCAGCAACTGAAACATCAGGCGTGGCTAACTTTTCCGTATAACGATCATTACGATGCAGCCATGAAATGGATGTATCATCACCTAACTCCATTACTTTATCTTGTTCGTAACGTGAAAGCGGTTGCAGCGGATCATCATTTAGTTCGCTGCCTTCAATCACAGGAACATATTCATCCAGCAAATGAATCATTAACCTGCTCAAACGTGTTTTAGCCTGACCACGCAATCCAAGAAAAATTACATTGTGTTTAGAAAGAATTGCCGTTTGCAGTTGAGGAATAACAGTTTCTTCATAGCCTTTAATCTCTGCAAATAATGGTGAACCGTTTTTTAGTGCATCTATTAAATTGTCTCGCAACTCTACCTTAATGCTCTTCGGTTTATAACCACTTCTTTTAAGCTCTCCTAAAGTTTTTATTTTCTCTTTACCCATAAATATTTTCTAATAACTATTTTAACAATATAAAAATTCAACAGTTTTTTATCTAACTGTTTTTCTTCTATTCCTGATATAATCTTCAAACATAAACTCACCTAACCCATTCAACGAACTATAAAATGCGCGACCGTTATTTATTCTGGTAAAGTCGCGCACAAATGCCTGAAGGTATGGATCCTGCGCTATCATAAATGTGGTGATAGGAATGTTTAAGCGCTTAGCCTGTCCTGCTAAATTCAACACGTTATTAATTATTTTTTTATCCAACCCAAAACTATTTTTATAATAACGTGCTCCTTCTTTGATGCAAGATGGCTTGCCATCAGTGATCATAAAAATTTGTTTGTTGGGAGTTTTTCTTCTTCTTAATAAATCCATTGCTAATTCTAATCCCGCAGAAGTATTGGTATGATAAGGACCGACCTGCAAATAAGGCAAATCTTTTAACTGAATAGGATATGCATCATCACCAAACACAACAATGTCCAGCATATCTTTAGGATAGCGGGTGCGGATTAACTCCGCCAAAGCCATTGCCGTCTTTTTTGCTGGTGTGATGCGGTCTTCTCCATATAAAATCATACTGTGTGAAATATCAATCATTAGCACGGTTGCATTAAATGTTTTGAATTCGCGCTCCTGGACTTCCAGATCATCTTCATTCATTTCAAAATGATCAATACCATGATTGATTTGTGCATTGCGAATGGAATCAGTAAGATTAATCTGATCCATCGTGTCACCAAACTGAAAGGGACGTAAGTCAGCGCTCATCTCATCACCCTGACCTGTTTTAAAAGTTTTGTGCGATCCTTTGCCAGATTTACGCAGCTTGCCAAAAATTTCTTCCAATGATTTTTGCCTGATGGTTTGTTCTGTTTTCGGAGTGATCGAAAAATTTTCATTCTCATCTTCTTTCAGATAACCTTTCTCCTTCAGGTCATTGATAAAATCTCCCATACCGTAATCGGGATTAGTAAGATTGTATTGACGATCAAGCTCCGTTAGCCAGCTCAAAGCTTCACCAGCATCACCTGCAGTGTATTGCAAAAGCTCTGTGAAAAGATTTAACATCTTATCATAAGTAGTGCCTTCTGGCGGAGGAGTGAATTTTGTGAAACGGAGACCTAGCATAAGAAAAGTTTAAAATTATTACCTATTAAAATTTTCGTATTTGAATAGATAAGTGTAAAGATACAGTTACTGAAATTTAATAATGGACAACTTATAAAATATTCCTTTTATTTAAGGAAAGTGGTTACGTTTAACATTTAGTACGGATGCAACTATTGATCTATGGTTTTTAGTTCCATGCAACTATTTAATAGAAATTCACATCTATACTTCAAAACAACTGTAAAATAATTATCTATGAAAGCATCTTTACCTGGGTTAATAATTTTGCTTATTCTCCTTATCACAAGCGTTAATTCACTTGCAACTCACCTTGTGGGTTTTCACTTAACTGCTCAATATGCAGGGAGTCCTGATACGTATAACATAAAATGTTATTATTATAGAGATTGTACAGGTGTTTCCCAGGCATCCACAGTTACGATGTATTACAAAACAGGTTCATTCATTGACTCAATAACACTAGTACAAACTTCTTCCAGTGTACAAACATCATCGGTAAGTTGTGTTATTATTGGACCGACACCTAATTGTACCTCTCTTATTGGAAATGGCATAGAAAAAATAACTTATGAAGCACAGCTAACTTTACCTTTCCAGGATTCAGCATGGGTTTTGTTTGTTAGTGAATGTTGTTTTTCACCAGTTATTTTTGCATCAACCGCTCAGGATATTTGTACAGAAGCACAACTAAATACATTTATAACGCCCGCTGACAATCTTCCTGAATTTATTTCAATACCTGATTTTGAATTTTGTCTGAATGCCACTGTTAATTACACCCAAACAGCAACTGACATGGATGGTGACTCCATTGTTTATTCATTGATACCGATAGCTTGCAACAATATGCCGGCAATCTATAATTCGCCCTACAGCGGCACTAATTTTATTTTGTCATCTACACCTATAACTTTTAATTATATGACAGGAACCTGCTCGTTTACGCCAAATGCACTGATGATAGGTTATCTAAGTATAAAAGCAACTGAATACAGAAATGGAATAGCCATAGGTTCAGTTATGCGAAATACATCTGCTAAAACTAATAATAACGGGACACCAGCAGGCGTGAATGAAAACATAAATCTGCCAAAGATTATTATTGTTCCGAATCCGGTCAACAACCTCTTTCAAATTACAGCTACAAAAATTAAGGATGCAACTTTATTCATCCAGGATATAACAGGACGTGTTTTGATTAAACAAAACTTTTATGATCCCGATGGATCGGGTGCAATTGTTGATGTTCAAAGAATAAATGCAGGAATTTATTCAGTTAGTCTTTACACTGCCAAAGAAATTCTTGTTACAAAGTTTGTTAAGGAATAAAAGCAGTCTAACTCATTTCATCAGGCTGTTTAAATATTTACACTTACTTAAAAATATTTTTCAACTGATCTTTTGCTTTTTGCTCTGCTTCTTTTTTCAACCTGTCAGTTTCTGCTTTTGCTTTTGCTTCGGCTTCTTTTTTTAAACGATCAGATTCTGATTTTACTTTGTCCTCAGCCTCTTTCTTAAAACGATCTGCTTCAGACTTAGCCTTATCCTCTAATTCTTTTCGTTTTTTATCAATTTCTTCTTTTGCTTTATCTATCACCTGATCAGTTATTTTCTTTCCGGCATCTTTCAATCCTGTTCTCACAGTAGGATTATTTACAGTGCCACCAATTAATACATCAATATTTACTTTATCGCCCAAACTCAAATTTGCTCCTTTAGTATTTGCCTTTGCAAGCAATCCATTGATAGCCCCCGTTGCCTGTGCCGGAAGTTTGTTGGTTGGTATATCCAGATTTAACACATAATCTATTGTCTGATCAAAACCGTTTGATCCCTGGATTTTTGTTTTAATGCCCTGGTTGACGGCTTCGAAAGGTTTTACATTTACTCTTCCATCAGC
>JANLZB010000066.1:0-14337 GCA_031366005.1 Bacteroidota bacterium
GATAATTTAAATCCGTCAACTTATTTCAGGACGTTACAGTAATTGAAAAACTTCAAATTACTTATCTGATTTATTTAAAAATTATCCCTTCTTATCCATAAAATTATCACCTGTTTTACGCACATGATTATCGTACCACAGCCAGTAAATAGCGCCTACTATAATAATAAGTGCAAATAGTACATCAATAGATTTTCCTATTGGAGCCACTATTTTGAAAATCCATTCCATAAAATGAGCGAAACCATACCAAACAGCATCCATAATTTTAATTTAATTTGGCACAAAAATAATTTAATTTGTTTCTCTCACAACTATTTAAAGTTATTACATGCTGACACGCCTTTTCCGAAGCACTCAAATTAGTGCGCTTGTTGTTTTAGCGGTGATGGCTTTGCTGATGGGCTGGGTTTCGTACAGCTATCACTTCCGCATTGTACCCACTAATAACACTCCTTTTTATAATCTTATTCTGAGGCTTTATTCTGGCTTACCGGTATCCTTTTATTTTATTACTGTAATGATTCTGGTTATTAGTCAGGCGTTGCATTTCAACTGGATATTGAACAAGCACGAAGTATTATATAAAGCATCATGGATGCCTGCTGCAGTTTATTTGCTCATAAGTACCATCTTGCCACCTTTCTTTTGGTTTCAACCACTGATATTCGCTAACAGCATTTTACTTTTTGCCATTGATAAATTATTTTATCTCTACAAAAATGAATACCCACTGGCTTTTGAATTTGACAGTTGTTTTCTGATGGCGCTTGCTTCACTCTTTTATTTTCCACTCATCATTTTTATTGTTTTTTATATTGTGAGCATTCTTATTCTCCGTCCATTTTCATGGAGAGATTGGATAGTTGGCATTTTAGGGTTCGGACTCCCATTCTTTTTTGCATTTGTTTATTATTTCTGGAATAATATGCTGATGAGTTTTTACGAGCGTGTTTTTATCTCAGGCATTAAAAGGCAAATTGAATTGCACAGCGTATTTGTGCAAGGCTACACCTTTACACTTTTACTTGTAGCAATAGTAGGTGCCTTGGCAATTATCAGGTTGCGCGCAAACTTTTATAAAAATGTTAGCAAAACAAGATTAAATCAACAGGTAACAATATTTTATTTTGTGTGTGCTCTATTGATCATTCTCGTATCACGCGAAGAATTGTTGTATCGCTTCAGCATACTCTCCCTTCCTTTGTCAATTTTCATTTCTTATTATTTGCTTAGCGGAAAAAGAATAATTATAGCTGAATTAATACTTTATCTTTTTATTGGAAGCTGGGTTTATAATTATCTTGGAGCGTGAGAAAGGAAAATGCAAAATGCAATTTTTAAAAAGGCAATTGGCAAAGGCAATAAACAAAATGGCAATTGGCAATAATAAAAGGGCAATTGGCAATGAGCAAATAAAACTTTATATATTAACTATCCATTGTCAACTATCCACTGTCAACTTACTCTAATGTCCGCCAGTACCTAAAATTTTCCGGATGTTTTCATCCTTTTCATTTTTCTTTAGGTCAGCAATCAAATCATCGGTTTTCTTTTTTAGTGATTCATACATAGGTTTGCTATCACCTTTTTTCTCTTCAAATCGTTTTGATAACTCTGATAAAGTTTGCATAGCAGAAAAACGAACAAACCATACTTCAGCATTTTTACCCACATCATAAATATTGTCCAATCCTTTACTGATATTGTCCTCGTTATTACAATGCAATAAAAACTTTCCGTAAAGCTGTACTTCCTGGTATTTATCAAAGCCATCAGCAGCAGCTAAAGCTTTTTGCATAAAAGCAGCATCTTGATCATCTCCGTGTTTTGCAAAAACTTCTGACAATATATCGAAGTAATGTTTGTTATTTTCTTTTTCCATTTCGCGTGCCATTTGCAAACCTTCTTTTTCATTTCTCTCAGTAAGAAGTGTAATGGCTGAACCCATTACGGCATACGAGCTATCACTCATAGCAACTTTCAGCGCTGCAGTTACCGATTCATCTTTAAAATTATTTTCCAGGGAAACAAGTGCTTCTTTGCGCACTGATGATTTACTATCGTGCTGCGCAATATCAATAAGTTTTGTTTTTACCGCACTGCTATCCGCAGTGGAGGCAATGGTTCCGATATTTTTTATAGCAAGATTTCTCAAATTATAATGAGGATCATTTAATGCTTCCATAATCAGTCTGGCTTCAGCAGTTCCTGCCAGGTAGTTCTTGCTAATCTTTTGCAATGCCTCCATCCTGTCAATATACAATGGAGCATGATGATACATATACATCCATTCCTCATTGGTATGATGATCTGTCTTGGTACACACCAACATTTTTTCAGCATCCACATTTACTAAATCAGGTTTGATTGCAGATGCAAAAACAAATTCCTGACGTGTACTATCCAATGTTATTTTTTGTCGTGCTGTTTTTCCACCAGCATAAATATCAATTTGCATTGGCAGCCTGAAAAGTCGTGTGGTTTCAAAATTCTGTTGCTGTTCAATAATTACATGCTGTACTTTTTTTGCATCATCCCAGCTATAACTTATATCCAGCACCGGATTCCCTTTATCTAAAAACCATTGGTTAAAAAACCAGTTCAGATCTTCACCTGTTATTTTTTCAAATGCCAGGCGCAGATGATGAATCTCTGCAGGCTGAAACCTGTTTTGATTCAGGTACAATTTTAAAGAATTAAAAAATGCTTTGTCACCCACATATTTTCTGAGCATGTGTAATACACAACCTCCTTTCTGATATGAATGACGGTCAAACATATCTTCCTGCTCTTCATACTTAAAGCGAATAAGGTTTACCTGTTTTGTTTTTGCTTCCTGCAGATAAGTATTTAAATCACTGGTAAATCCTGCATCTGCTTCTTCACGTCCATACTTATATTCATTCCATAAGTATTCTCCATAGGTTGCAAATGATTCATTCAATGGTAAATTACTCCACGATTCAGCGGTTACCAGGTCTCCGAACCAGTGATGAAATAATTCATGAGATATTACATCTTCACCTGTATAATCCAGTAACTCTCTTTCATCTCTTTGTAAAAAATCTCCATGCAATGTAGCAGTTGTGTTTTCCATTGCTCCACTCACATAATCACGCACAACTACCTGCGAATATTTCTCCCAGGCATAATCAACACCTAATTTATTTGAAAAGAATTCAATCATCTCAGGAGTATTACCAAAAATTTTTCTCGCAACATTTTTATATTCTGGTTCCACATAATAACTCACTTCCTTATCACGCCATTTATCTTTTACAACTGCAAATTTTCCAATTGCCATCATTACAAGATAAGGCGAATGAGGAAATGATTGTTTCCAGTAATCTGTTCTTGTTCCGTTGCCATTATTCACACTCTTAACAAGCATTCCATTTGATAAAGTGACATAAGCTGTATCCACAGTAATGTTTATTTCCTGAGTCATTTTTTGATTTGGCGCATCAATGGTTGGAAACCATACAGAATTCGCCTGCGTTTCTCCCTGTGTCCATATTTGCTTTGGCTTCGCAGTGTCCTTTCCGTCAGGATTAATAAAGTACAATCCCTTATCACTGGTTATAGCAGCGCTTCCTCCCAGGGATTTAAGTTCATCGGGCTTTGCAGTGTAATCAATAAACACATTATAAATTTCCCCGTACCCATACATTGTATTAAGATTAATAATCAGGCTGTCGTTTCGGTAAGCATAAATTAGCGGAGTGCGAAGGGTGTCTTCTAGTAGGCTCACTTCATTAATGGTCATTCCGCGAGCATTAAGCACAAGTGATTGTGTCGGATAAAAGTGTGGTTGCAATGTTAATGTTGCTTTTCCGTAGAGGTACTTTTTTTCCCAGTCAAATCGCACATCAAGTTTGGTATGCATAAGATCATTCACAATAGGATTGCTTGCACGGTAAAGTTCAGGTACTGGCAATATTTTTTCATTTTTAGAAGTGTTATCCGGTGAAGAATTCTGACGGGTTGTTTTACAACTTTGCAAAACAATAAGAAAGAGAAAACAGGCATTAAGTATTTTATTCAGCATAAAGTTTTTGAGATTTTGAAAAATCAAAGGAAATGAAAAACTTAATCATCCGAATAAAAATTAGTCATTAATGTTGTTATTCACGACAAGCACATAATTCAGCAAGACGTACGTTTTATCTCAGGCTGAATTGTATAGGTAATATCAGGCGAACCATTACAGCTCTTCCATTTTGTTTTCCTGGTGTCCACTCCGGCATCCTTTTCACAACCCGCAATGCTTCTTCATCACATCCTCCGCCTATTCCACGCATCACATTTGCATCTGTTATGCTTCCTTCTTTATCAATAACAAAACTGATATAAACAGTGCCATGAATATTTGATTCTTTCGCATTATATGGATAATGAATATTTGAAATAAGATAGTTCATCATTGCTGAAATGCCTCCCTGAAATGAAGGTATTTCCTGCACATCAGTAATATCATGAGTAAGAGTATCGGCATTTGCATTATTACCCGGAACATAATCTTCAACGAATACAGAATCTGAAATGTTATTGTTCACACCCACATTTGCATTGCTGTTTTGATTTGGTTGGGGCTGATCCTCGTTTATCACATCATCACTTATAACAGGAATGGGAGCATGAAGTGCTGTAGATGCTGGTGGTGGTGTTTTTGGTAGCGGAATAATTTCTTCCGGCTTTTTAAAAACATCCTGCGTCAACTCCCACACCTGGTCATTGTTATTGATAGAAATTATTTCTGTTGGATTGAACCATTTCATAATTACAGGGATAAAAAATAATATGATAAAAGCTGTTGAGGTAAGGATAAAAGCTTTTGCAACAAGCTTCTCATAATTCTGCCTCAATACATAAGCACCATACAAATGATTCCGGTTTGCAAATACAATTTCATTTCGTGATGCAGAGGTGGGGTTTTCCCATGATTCAATTAGTGGTTTCATATTTTTTGTTTTATTGGTTTACATTTTAACGATGTCTATTTCTAATAAATTCCATAACCCTGTCATTAAATAGTAATTATTGGATTGATAATTGAGATTTACAAAAAAAGCAGCGCTGTTAAATCACACACATAACTTTTAGCAGCCAGCAAACCCTGAATAACCCCGTGATGAATTAAATTTTTATTTTGAATGAATTAAACAACATCCACATATTTTCATACCTTAGTCTTACCAAACACTTCATCCTATGAAAAAAAATCTACTCTTTCTAATCGGTTTATTAAGTATCATTTCATTTCCGGTTCGCTCACAGCAAACAATGGATTTCGGGATTGCCTCAGGCATCACAAATTATTTTGGTGATCTGGGAAACGATGAGTTTTTCCAGGCAAGTTCTACGCGTCCGGGTATGGCTATCACGGTTAGAAACATCATTCAGCCAAAAGCAATTACAGGTAATCAATATTCTAATTTTAATATTGAAGCACGGCTAAGCTGGCATCGTATCGGTTATGATGAAACACGTTCGATTGGTCCCCGTTCTGGATTTGAACTTCGCAATTACGGAAGGGGCTTAAGTTTCAGAACTGATATCATCGGTTTGTCGAGTCATATCAGTTACACTTATTATCCTAATAAAAGAATGCCGCTAAGCAAGCAAGGTGCAGCTATTTTCTTTTTCACAGGTGTGGGTATTTATTATGCTGACCCCAAAGCAGATTTATTCACCGGAAGTATTGATCTCGATCATCGTTATTATTACTGGAGAGATGGAACCACTCGCGATCATCCGCAAAGTGATGGATTTGGGAATGTGATTGAGAAAGATGGAAAATATGAAACCCATTTACGCGACTGGCGCACTGAAGGGCAAGGTGCATCCAATGAAGGAAATGCAAAAAATAAATACAGTCCATGGCAAATTGGAATTCCTGCAGGCATGGGTTTTCGTTTTGGGATCACACCTTTAATTACTTATTCTCTCGAATTTGGATACTATCATTTCTTATCTGATTACCTTGATGATGTCAGTACCTCTTATGCTACTTACGATGAGATTGAACAAAACTATCCTGGCGATATCAATCAGCAGGAGCTTGCAAAATATATCAGCGATCCTACAGGTTATGGAACCAATGGATATGTAGGTGCAGCAACCAGCCAGCGAGGTAATCCCAAGTTAAAAGATTCTTACACTTTTATAAATATGGAAGTGGCTTACCGCATCAAATGGAATCCAAACAAAGTAAAGAGCGAAATGTTTGGATGGGCTGCATTCAGGTAGCCATCAGCATTTAATTTTCTGACTATAAACGCTGTTGATGCTCTAAAAATTTTTTTCTTTTCAGTTCATGCATATTCAGTTATCTAATAGCGATATGCCTCTATGTTTATTTTGTTTGCAACTCAGTGTAAAATTTTGTATCCCTTTTTACCAGCACTACTTTGATTGTTATTGTTAAAGAAGTTATTTTGCACTTGCAAACTAAAATTTAACTTTGCTTATCGCTCACTTACATAAATCATCACATGAAAAAAAATTTACTGACACTCGCCACCTTGTTTTTATTATTCGCTTCCTCCTGCAAAAGAAATGATGATGAAGTAGTTTTACCTGACAATGGAAACTTAGTAGAAAAACAGCATCCTGCACCTGTTCCTCAGGGATCACCTTACACCGCATCGGTAATTGATCAGTCTATTAATACGATAATGGAAAGCAAAAAAGATTTTCATTGGGAATGGGTTGATTTAAAAACTCTCTGGAGTGCCGTGGTAAACAGTGATCACACCGTAGCAGTAGGTTATAAGCTAAAAAACTCAGGATCTATTGATCACACAATTGATAAAATAAATCTGAAGGAAAAAAGTTGGAAAGCAGTTCATGATGCATTGATAGAACTGGTTGTTGCGGAAATAAATAAACATACAACACAACCTGTTACAGCTAAAGAAATTATTGTGGAAGATGATGCGATTATGCCAATTATCACTTTTAAAATCACTGACGTTATGCCATCACCCGACTGTTCAATCTCGAAAATGTAAGATATCTTGAACCGCTTGGTTATTGGCCGCTAAGTGATCTTTTCAGAACCATGTCCACTTCAGGTTGCAGTGCCTCTACTACAGCGATTAACTCTGCCGACTGGACTACTATACCTCCCGGTTGCCGCTTACCATGGAATTATAATAATCTTAACATTCCTGCTGCATGGAATACTGCACAGGGAGAAGGAATTAAAATTGGAATTATTGATGGAGGAATAAGTGCCACACAAGCTTTTTGGAGCACTCAGTTTACCAACGGTTATTCTAATGTAGCACGTACTCTTACTACTGACTATACTTATGGCACTTCTGTTTACACCATTTGTACACATGGAAATTCAATGAGTGGTTTAGCTGTATCTCCCCGTAATGATCAGGATGCAATAACAGGTGTTGCTTACAAAGCCAGCCTGCATTTTATTCATGGCTGTGAAGATGTAGTATTAGATCTCTCATCAGAAAAAACGGCTGTAAAAAACGCACTTATTAAAATGGGCGATGCTGCTGACATTAAAATTGTAAGCATGTCCATTGGATCTCCATTTGCAAGTGGAGTATTGCAGGATGGTGTTAACTATGCTTATAACAAAGGGAAAATGTTGTTCGCTGCCGCAGGAACTTCAAGTGGCTGGACCTCGTGGTGGGGTGTTGTTTATCCAGCAGCTTATTCGGTATGCAATGCAATCACCGGTGTTAAAGAAAATGGAAGCACTTGTTCAAGCTGTCATGATGGAAGCCAGGTTGATTTTACTATACCAATGGAGCGCAATGCAAACAGTAATCGCAATTCACTTTCTCTTCCGCTCTCAGGCATATTATCAACTTACATTGGAGGAAGTTCTGCTGCCACTTCTACTGCGGCAGGCATTGCAGCGTTAGTCTGGTCAGTTAATCCTGCACTCACACGTCAACAAGTGTTTGAATGCTTACGCAATACCTCACAAAATTATCCGGCAGTTTCTTCAACGCATGGTTATGGTAATCTCAATGCAGGTGCCGCAGTAGCATTAGCACTCACATACTGAATTTAACAATATATTTTTTTTTAAAAATGCCGGTCTCGTTGATTGGCATTTTTCTTTTAGTGCCATCCGTACAGAAATCTTTTGGCATAAGTTTTCCTATTCAATAAAAAAATAAAATTAAATGATACATATAAGTTTGATTACTACCGTGGGCGTGTTGGCAAGTGCCGGCACTGCAACTTCTTTAATACCTCAACTTGTAAAAATCATTAAAGAAAAAAAAGCAGAAGGTGTTTCAGTTGGTATGCTCCTGGTTTTAATAATTGGTAATGCTCTGTGGGTTTACTATGGGATTCTTAAAGATGACTGGATAATAATTATTTCTAATTCGTTTTCGCTTTTATTAAACTTAACGATCAGCAGTTTGAAATTATACTATAAAAAATAATTGCATGATGATGAAAACTTTCTTTAGCGGTTAACTCTTTCATTAAACTTTTTACTGTTATTCTAAAATAAGCTCTTCGCTGCTTTCTTCAATGCCTCTGCATATTTAATTCTTTCTTGTTCCAATAAATTATTTTTTTCTGTTTCATTCAATGACGTGTTACGCTTAATCAATGCGATAGCATCTTCATAATTCTTCAACAGAATTTCTGCATAGGTATTATTTCCTCCTTCGTGAAATTTTAATTCATGCATACTGTTACAAATTTATTGATTTTGCAATCCTGATAAATTGTATAAAATCTGCAGAACTTAGTGTGAGTATTTGAAAGGATAGCGTTAACAAATTTTCCACAGAAAAAATTAATTATATACACTAATCCTGTTCAGAAAAAATAGCATCTTCGCAATCATAAATTAGCAGATAAATAATAACAATGAGAAAATTAATATTCTTTATGCATACGTCACTGGATGGTTTTGTTGGTGGACCTAACGGTGAATTAAACTGGGTTAATATTGACGATGAAATATTTGATTTTGTGGACACCATGACAAGTCAGGCTGATGCTGCATTGTATGGTCGTGTTACTTATGAAATGATGCAAAGCTATTGGCCCACAGCTGCCGAACAGCCGGACGCATCAAAACATGATATTTCGCATGCTGCATGGTATAAAAAAGTTTCAAAAATTGTTTTATCAAAAACACTTAGTCAACAGGGACTTGAGAACACCACAGTTATCAGTAATCAACTTGCTGACAACATCAATAAGATAAAAAAACAAGAAGGAAAAAACATTATGATTTTTGGAAGCCCAACGGCTTCGCTTTCATTAATGACGCTTGGACTGATTGATGAATTTTGGCTCTTTGTTAATCCTATTTTGCTCGGACAAGGAATTCCGCTATTTAAAAATATTAGTGAAATCATTAAGTTTAATCTCTTAGAAACGAAAACATTTTCTTCCGGAGTAATTGCACTGCACTATCAAACAATACATAATTAGAATAAGTATAAATTTCAGTTAGTATTGCCAGCGCTTCTTTTTTTATACCTGCACAATCCTTCATCTAAGTACTTCGTGTATAAATCTATTTCCGGTGTATAGCCTCTGGGGTGTGCCAATAGTTTTCCATTATTATCCAGTAACACGTAGTAAGGCTGTGCATTGGTTTGATAAATTCTGGATTGAAGGTCACTCCACTTATTACCTGTAGTCTTTATTTTTTTACCTGTAGTCTTACTTTCATATTGTTGAGCTTCGGGTAATGCTTCTTTGTCATCCACATAAAGTGAAATCAAAACATAATACTCTGATAATTTCTTCAGCACTTTTGGATCGCTCCACACATTATCCTCCATCTTGCGGCAATTCACACAGCTCCATCCCGTAAAATCAATGATCACTGGTTTGTTTTGTGTTCGTGCATAAGCCATTCCGCTTTCATAATCATGATAACAATTGAGATTATGCGGGCAAACGTTACTGCTCCCGATTGTCAACCATTCTTTATAAAATTCAGGTGGAGGAAAACCGCTGATAAGCTTAAGCGGTGCGCCCCATAAACCAGGTATCAGATAAATTGTAAAACCGAGCGAGATAATCGAAAACAATAATCTCCCAATACCGATATGTTGAATTTCACTGTCGTGAGAGAAACGTAATTTTCCTAACAGATAAAAACCCATCATCCCGAAAATAACAATCCAGAGCGTGATAAACAATTCCCTTTTTAGCAATCCCCAGTGATAGGCAAGGTCAACATTAGAAAGAAACTTAAGCGCAAGCGCCAATTCTAAAAATCCCAGTGTAACCTTAACGCTGTTCAGCCATCCTCCTGATTTTGGTAACGAGTTTAACCACGAAGGGAATGCCGCAAACAGTGCAAATGGCAAAGCAAGTGAAAGAGCAAATCCAGTCATACCCATGATGGGGCCTAAATAACTTCTTCCATGAGCAGCTTCCACAAGTAAAGTCCCGATGATAGGTCCGGTGCACGAAAAAGAAACCAATGAAAGTGTGAACGCCATAAAGAAAATACCTACCAGCCCACCTTTATCAGAAACCGAATCAGCTTTGTTAATCATCCAACTCGGTAATGTTATTTCGAATGCACCGAAGAAGGATAGTGCGAAAATGAAAAAGATGATAAAGAATAAAAGATTAAAGAATGCATTACTCGACATGGCATTTAATGCATCAGAACCTAATGTAACGGTTACCAAAAAACCAAGCGCCACATAAATAATAATGATTGATAACGCATATATAATTGCATTGGTTATTCCTTTGCTTCGTGAGCCGCTTCTCTTTGTGAAAAAACTAACGGTTAATGGAATCATTGGAAAAACACAAGGAGTCAGCAATGCTAGCAATCCTCCAATCATTCCTGCCAGTAATATCCCCAGATAAGATTTATCTTCCGCTATTACATCATCACTTCCGCAACCCTTTTCAAGTACAGATAAATCAGCACTTGGATCAGGAATGTTACCTGTAATTGTTGTTGCAGTTTCCTTATTCTTCGTTATTGAATCATTTCCTTCAGGAACTATTAATGCTTTTGTTGCAGTATCAATATCTGCTTTCTCATTTATTTTTTCATCAAGGTCAATTCCTTTTATCCTGAAATTAAATTCAACCTCATCAGGTGGCAGGCACATTTTATCATTGCACACCATAAATTCAAGTGTGCCTTTAACAGAAAAAGATTTTGCAGTTTTTAATTTTATTTTTTGTTTAAACGTTGCGCTGTTCTCAAAAAATTTAAGATCCATATCAAAATTTGGATCATGGAAAGTTTCCGCATAAGGTTCAGCAACTTTACCTGTTAATTCATAATCTGCTGAAGGTGTAAATTTGAAAGAGGTAGGGATTGGACCTCCGTCACCAATATCCTGGCTGTATAAATGCCAGTGTTTATCAATAGTTGCTTTTAATAAAAGTGTGACCTCGTTTTCTTTTTGTTCAGTACTGAAACTCCATTTAACAGGATGTAATATCTGCGCAGGTAATGAAACAATACACATCATTACAAACAAAAAACTGATTGCAGAATAGCTGCTAAATTTCCTCATCATTATTTGTATGTTAATTTCCTTTTTCACCATTTGCTTTAATCTGGAAACTAAAAGGTATTTCATTTGGAGGAAGGCACATTTTATCATCACAAGCCATAAATTCAAGTGTGCCTTTCACTGAAAAAGCATGTGTTGTTTTTAATTTTATTTTTTGACGGAATAAAACTTCTTTCTCAAAAAATTTAAGATCCATCTCAAAGTTAGAATCATGAAATGTTTTTGCTTCCGGCTCCATAACTTTTCCTTCAAGTTCATAATCATCTGATGGAGTAAACTTGAAATTTGTAGGTATTGGCCCACCATCCGGAATATCCTGACTGTACAAATGCCATGTTTTATCTATAGTCGCCTTTAACAGTAATGTTGCTTCAGTACCGGTTTGCTCCACATTAAAGCTCCATTTAACAGGTTTGAGTGTCTGCGATTTAGCCTCAAAAAAATTTACTATAAACAATAAAAAGCAAATGGTTATTCCTCTGGTCATCATCTTCATAAAATTTATTTAAGAGAGATTTATAATTCGATTCAAAGATAATTGTTTGAACGTATGTGTGGATTATAGATTGTATAGCGATGGATTAATCTTGACCATAAGAATGTCAAAATGTAATCCTTTGTGTATTGCTAAAGAAAATGGAATGAAAAAATCAAAAGCTATTGGTGAAAAAGTAGCCTTGATAAATTAATTTGAAATCATTATAAGTTAAGCTTAATCATTAGCGAAATCAGACTGTTATATTTTCCATCAGAAAGATAATTTAACAGGATTTTAGTTCGGGATCCAATTTTTGCTCCTGCGCCAAAAGTGAAATTTTCAGTTTTTGTTTTCCCTGATTTTAAATAGTCGTAACCAATGTTTAAGAGAACTACATCCGCCACCTTAATATTTACATGCGGATTTATTTCTTTCACGGTTCTATAGTATCTGGATTCGTGCGATGCAAGATTAAGTGCGAATACAAAAGAAAGATACCTGTCTTTAAATCTGTCATAAAAAGCATTTATGTAATAAGACTTGAAAGTAATGTCATTGTTAAAAACATTTTTTATCGTGAAGCCGATATTCGCGCCTCTGTAATTGAACCATAAGGCCGGATCTAAGGTTTGATCTGAAATAGTCGTATCGAAGGATTGTTCATAGAAAAAATAATAGTAGCTGCTGGGCTCAAGATGTAATTTAGTAATTAACTCATTTGCCCTTGCACCCAGGCGGATATTAGTATGATCATTAAATTGAATATTGTAATTATACATAACGGCTATGTTATATGCGCTTTCACGAAACCCCATATTTTTATTGCCGATGGCATCATATTCTGCAGAAATGCCAACACCGGAGTTTAGCTTTTTAATATTATAAGAACCTTGTAACTGCAAGGCACGATTCATCAGACTTCGTCTATTTTTCTCAGGCTTCAGGTATTCAGTATTTGCAAGAGTTGATAACATTATACTAAGTGAATCCTGCCCCGCATAGGCTGCATTATATTGGAGTGTGTTATAATATAAATACCCAGAGATTTGTGCTGATAAAAGCTTTGGAATGGCGCCAATTAAAATAATGGTCAGGATTTTTTTCATGATGAATAGCGGGCAAATATAATGAAGGAGTATTTAATTATTGCTGCATTGCTTTTCCTGAAGATTTTTTGGATAATGCCTTTTGAATTTATAAATGATCTTAACATAAGGTCATAAAAAAAGCGGCTTCATTTCTGAGCCGCTTTCATTTGTTCAACAAAAATTTTTTTACAAGGATGACATCTTTATTGTCTTTGTTCCGTATTTACCAGTAGTGACAGTTGCAAAATACAATCCTTTGCGGAGAGCAGTTGCATCATATTTTATTTCAATATCGCCTGCAATGTAGTTTGCTTTATCAGCTAATATGTCAACAAGTCGCCCATCCATATCAAATATTTTAACCGTTACCTGATCATCATCAGGAAGCGTAAACGATATAGTTGCTTGTGTGCTGAAAGGATTTGGATAAACACTTACCTGGATTTCCTGCATGCTCTCAGGTAATGATTCACCTTCACGGCAAGGAGTGGTTACACTACCTGTGCCCGAGTTTTTAGCACAACCATTTTGTTGTACCCTTACTCTGTATTTTCCTGCAGCAGTAGCAGTGTAAGCAGGTGCATTAGCCCCTGGAATTTGTAAATTATCCTTATACCAAACATACGATTGACCAAGTGACTGACTTACATTGAAAGTAACACTTCCACCAACACAGAAAGCCATAGGACCTGTAACAGAAACTGTAAAGTTTGGTGGAGTTTGCAAACTAACAATCATGGGAACGGAAGTAGCCCCACAGCCTGTACCGTTATTAGTTGTCACATAATAAGTGCCTTGAGCTGAAACAGAAATAGATCGTGTAGTTGCACCCGTTGACCACAAATAAGATGGAGCCAAACTGGATTTAAGTGTGATACTTGAACCATCACAGACATAATTATTGCCATTAGCACTAGTGATAGTGGGAGTAGAAATAGATCCTGATCCAACTGTTACAACAGTTGATGCAGATGTGGAAGAGCAATTGCCGGTCCCGGTAACTATTACCGAATAATTTCCTGCATTAGTAACTGTGATTGCACGGTTAGTTGCACCGTTACTCCATAAATAAGTACCAGTTGCACTGTTGGCAGTTAAAGTTACTGAACCACCACTGCAGAATGTTGTAGGTCCTGAAGCGGTAACTCCATTAGAAGGAATTGGATTAGCAGTTACAATCATAGGAGAAGAAGTAGCAGTACAACCACCTGAATAAGTTACAGTAACCAAATAACTTCCTGAAGTATTTACGGTAATT
>JANLZB010000085.1:0-41859 GCA_031366005.1 Bacteroidota bacterium
CAATGCGTTTGTTGCGCAATTGTAAACGCTATTCGTAAAGATACATTCTAAAAGCTATTCACAACCCATTTCGAGAATGCGCTCGTTGTACACAAATTGTAAACGCTATTCGTAAAGATACATTCTAAAAGCTATTCACAACGAGAAGAGCAACGCGCCAACGCTTATTGCGATTGTAAACGCTATTCGTAAAGATACATTCTAAAAGCTATTCACAACTGGTTATCTGTTCGGTAGCGCTGTAAGTTATTGTAAACGCTATTCGTAAAGATACATTCTAAAAGCTATTCACAACGGTGCTGTTGCTGTCAAATCGTTCCGATAATTGTAAACGCTATTCGTAAAGATACATTCTAAAAGCTATTCACAACACTCTCTTCACTGTAAACAAACCACTCGCAATTGTAAACGCTATTCGTAAAGATACATTCTAAAAGCTATTCACAACAGGCAATCGGTAACTTATGATTTTACAGGATTGTAAACGCTATTCGTAAAGATACATTCTAAAAGCTATTCACAACGCCTTCCAGATGTAAGAGTTCATGTTGTGAATTGTAAACGCTATTCGTAAAGATACATTCTAAAAGCTATTCACAACAATGTTACTTTAATCATGTTTTTTGTTTTTATTGTAAACGCTATTCGTAAAGATACATTCTAAAAGCTATTCACAACATTACAGGCGAAATGATAAGCAACAGCGCAATTGTAAACGCTATTCGTAAAGATACATTCTAAAAGCTATTCACAACATTATATCCGACCTCCATACTTCTTTATTATTGTAAACGCTATTCGTAAAGATACATTCTAAAAGCTATTCACAACATACGTTGATTCCACTTCTTTAACCTTTGATTGTAAACGCTATTCGTAAAGATACATTCTAAAAGCTATTCACAACCGGGCATCCAACACAAATACCGGTTTATGAATTATAAACGCTATTCGTAAACATACATTCTCCGCCCTCGTTTGTTTCTCCACAAACGCTTAGAATTAAATTTCTCGCGACTGCTTCCCTCTCCTTTGGAGAGGGACCGGGGGTGAGGTCATCCTTATGTATTTGGAGAGGCCCCGAGAGTTATCAGGGCGAGGGTTAGGTAGCCTCAATCATTATTATCTTTCCATACAGCAAGTTTCATTTTAAAAGCATACTCACCCAGGCTTTCGCATCCCTGTTTTCTTGTCTTCTCCAGCATATTGCTGCAATGCTTTTTGATGGTATTGGGGCTAAGGCATAACTTGTCTGCCACCATTTTATAACTGGTGTCTTCCACCACCAGTTTTAAAATTTCAATCTCTCTTGCTGTAAGCACATCATTTACATTATATTTTTCTTTGTCAATAACTATCTGCGTAATAACCGGGCAGCAATAAGGTACATTACCCCTGGCATCATGCTCCATTGCTTTAATAATGTTTTCAGTTACCCTCGTTTTATGCACCACACCATGTATATGCTGTTTGATTAATCTGCTCAGATGAAAGCAGTCGTTCGATTCGCTTATAACAATTATTTTACAGCCGGGGTAATCAGTTTGCAGTTGCGTTATTGTGTCTGTTCCGGCTTGCTGAATAAATGCCTCAGTAATTATAATAACTGGGTTTGGCAGTTCTTTCATCAGCATCGCAATGCCTTGCATCGTATCGGTAAACATAAGTTTAGTGGGTCGGTATCTGAAAACTGTTTTCAATGCAAAAAACAGCAAGTCATCAGTATCAGTTACAATGGCTGGTAAATCATTCTTCATATAATAAGTCTGGGTTTCAAGCTCAACATCTGCATTTAGTGCACAGTTTGTTAGTTAGTCAGTTCTCCTGTTATCTCATAATGATGGTATGGCGAAGTGCAGTTCTTTATGCAAAAAAAACACAAAATAGAAACAACCGGTAAATTCCCTCACCTGAATTATTAACCTTTCAATGTTAAAAAGCCCTGGTATTAAAAAAGGGTTACAAAATTTAATACTACAAAGTAATAATCTTTTATCTGCTACCAAAGTAGTATTCAATATTAATCTTTCCTGTTGATGCTGCGTTCAATTCCATGTGTTGCACCGCTGATTTTTTGCTTACCGTGCCTGAAAAAAAAGAACAGTTGCGTTACAGTACCTATATAAAAAACAAATCATGAAAAAAAGAAACATTAGAATCATGGATATGCATCTTGAACTTAAAATGTGCATACAGCGCAACAGCGCAAAAATTGCCGGCAATCAACCCTTGATTGACGCAGCAGCTACCCTAACTTCCCGCATTGCATTAGAACAGCAGTTAGAGCAGGAAATTGAAACTATTTTAAAAGGATTTGCCAGAAACAAAAAAGCAGCCCGTATCATTATGGCCAATCTCACTAACGCAATGCGCAGGCGCATACAGGCATCTTATGCAGCTAACAACGACATTGTAAGCTTTAACAATGCCAATGTAGTTTACAGCATGCTTGCTTATGGAGCATACAATACATCAATCAGCCGCGCAAGCAACATTTATAATATGGCAAACGCATTAAGTCCTGCTGATAAAGCAAGCTATCAGGTAACCATACAAAACCTTGCTGAATTGAATACTGCTATTGAAAACTGTACAAGTTTTATTACTTCAGTGCGTAGTGCAATTCTCTTAAAGCAAAATGCAGGTGCTAACTTAAAAGACGCCATACGCCAAACCACTATTTTTATTCATGATACCATGGATTCCTTAATGGGAGCTTACAGTGTTACCGATCAGTCATTTTGGAATGAGTGGCTGCTTGCGCGAACCATCATCAATCCTTCTTCAAGTCATGCACAGATAACCGGCAGCGTAGTGGATGCAGGCAGCAATTCACCCTTGCAGCGCGTAAAAGTGAAAGCAACTAATGGCATTAAGGTGTACGAAGATATAACCAACCGTAGCGGGCATTATAAAATACCTGTTAGTCCTGAGTTATATAACATAACATTTGAATTACCTGATTATTTGGAGCAGGATAAAACAGCTGTAATGGTTGACGCTGGTGAGCGGGAAACAATAAACATTAAATTAGTAAAAGCTAACATTAATTAATATTAAAAAATTTAAGGTTGTCCTGTAAGCCAACCTTAAATTTCTTAACCTGTTAAAATTAATTTCAAAACTAAAATTAAAACAATGGAAAAAAGAAATCTTGCTTTAATTCAAATGCAGATCGAATGCATGAATTGTCTCGACCGTAATCACATCTTGTTTGCAGGCTTTGACCCGCTCGAATCAGCCCTCATTGAGTTGCATAATCTCATCGCTGAAATAAAATTAAAACAGCAATGGTTAGATCAGGATATTAAAGCATATACTATCGACAAAAAAAATCGCCTGTACACCATGGCTGATGCTGTTACTGCCATGCGTAAAAAAGTGCAGGCAGTTGCACTTTCCAAAAATGATATTGTTTCGTTTGACAAAATCAATTTTTCCCGAACCCGTATTATTCAGTCTGCAGGATTAACTTCAGTTTCGAGGGCAAAAAATGTTTATGATATGGCATTTACATTAAGCCCTGAAGACCGTAACAAGTTCCACATAAATAACGAGAATTTGCAGGATTTACAATCGGCCATAAAGAAATATGAAATCGCCTGTTTAAATCGTAGCGGAACAAATATTCTTCATAAGAATGCACGAATTGACTTCGCTGCAAAAATCAAATTCACAAGTAATTTTATTCGCACCACCATCAATTCGCTCATGGGCAATTATCAATTTACCACTCCTTCGTTTTACAATGAATGGTTATTGTCACAGCGTATCATCAATCCTTCGCAGCATCACGCTCAAATAACAGGAACAGTTACTGACCAAAGTAGTCTGCAGCCATTGCAAATGGTAAAGGTGAAGGCAATAAGCGGCAATCGCATTTACGAAGATATGACTGACAGTGAAGGGAAATATAAGCTTCCGGTTAACCCTGAAGTGTGGAATGTTACCTTCGAATTGCCCACCTATGCTAAAGAAGACAAAACAAATATTATAGTTGACAGCGGAGAAAAGGAAATACTCAACGTTAGTTTAGTGCCGGTAGCGTCATAAAGTATTACTCTATTTCTCAGTAGACGCAGAGTAATTGCAATTATTTCGCGAAACTCTGCGGTGACAAGTTGCTTCCCGCATCACAGAAACTTATCCGTAGCTGATCTAAATTTACAAATTTCTACCAACACCTTTGCGAAGTCGTCCACCCTCTCCCGATAGCTATCGGGGCGAGGGTGTGGCGATTAATAACCATCTAATGAAACTTTTCACCTTTTTTCAGCATTTCAAGAATTAACTTCATTCTCCTTTCTCTCGTTACGGTCTTTTTTGCTGTTTGCAGCCTCCATATAATGGCATACCTGTTTGTTTTGCTAAGGGAATTATAAAAATCCAGTGCCTTTTTGTTTTTAGAAAGTACTTTAAGAAAATCTTCAGGTACCAACATGGTAGCAGGAGAATCGTATGCCTTTTCCCACCTCCCATCTTGTTTAGCATCGCTTACTGCTTTAAATCCTGCAGATTGCATACGGCCTTCTTTTTCAAGCCTTGCAACATGCTCAACATTTTTTTTAGACCATATGCTTCTGCTTCTGCGCGGTGTAAATTTCTGAATCCACGAAAGTTCATCCAATTTTTTTGCTTGTCCGTCAATCCAGCCATAGCAAAGTGCTTCATCAAGAGCTTGAGCATAAGTAACAGATTTAGTTCCTGAATCTTTTTTAAAAAACCGCAGCCATACCCCATTTAAGGCAGCATGATTTTTAGCAAGCCATTTGTTCCATTCTTTTTGTGTTTTAAAACCAACTATAGGATAATCAGCTGCACTATCGGTTTTTATTTCAATTTTTTTTGTCATTGGTAAAGTTTAGTTCAAGTCACAAATTAAAATATTTTCCGCCATTGATTCATAAAAAGTCTCCAAAATATTGAAAGCAACAAGCGGCAATCGCATTTACGAAGATATGACTGACAGCCAGCAGGTATAAAATTCCCGTTAACCTTCAAGTGTGAATTATCCTTTCGAAATGCCCACTTAAGCTAAAGAAAACAAAGCAAATATTATAATTGACAGCGGAGAAACGGAAATACTCAACGTTAGCTTAGTGTCGGAAGCGGTATAAAATATAATTCTATTCTTCCTTCAAAACTTCAATATCTCCTATCAGTTTATTAATCTCTGCAGAATCAGTTCCATCATAATAACCGCGGATGTGCAATGTTTTATCTATTAAGGCAAAGTTTTGTGTGTGTACAAAGTCATCGGCTCCCCCATCACCTTTGGTTGCACTCACAAAATAAGAGTTGCGTGCCAAATCATAAATCTGTTTCTTTTCACCTGTAAGGAAATACCATTTAGATGGTAATGCCTTTTTTTGTTGAGCATACGCGGCAAGTATTTCAGGAGTGTCTGTTTCCGGATCAACTGTATAAGAAACAAAACAGATTGACGGATCATTTTCATACTGCTGGTACAAACGCTGCATTTGTGTTGTCATTAAAGGACATATGGTTTTGCAAGTAGTAAAAAAGAAATCTGCAACAAATATTTTTCCCTTTATGCTATCACGTGTAATATTTATCCCACGCTGATCGGTTAAATCAAATTCAGAAATCACATGCTGTTGACTTGTTTCGCTATCCTGCCCATAATAAGGTAAAATCACTCTGGGTTTATTTAAATAATAGGCAACACTTACAGCACCGGCAAAAAGTATTGCCAGTGTGATGACACCAATAATAAGGGGTGAATTCTTTTTCATATTTACGCAAAGATAGATGCAGGTTATACAGATATCTCTCTGAATGAATTCAGATATTTATAAAATTTCTATTTGATTTCAGATCGTTTGCTGATTTTACTTTCCTGCGGATGGTTAGTATGCTTCATCAGATTAACACCATAAGTATAATTGGTTGACATAATTATGTCATTGCAATCAAAATGTTTTATCACTCCATCTTTTTGCAGTGCAACAACCCAACACGAATTTTGATGCATACCATAATCTATTATAAAGATTGCCTGCCCTGTACCGAGTGGTGTTTCAACTAAAATAGCAGGATTTAACTGTAGTATCATAGCTGTAGCATTAAAAATTACATGCCATAATATATCTACGGTTATGTCCCAAAAAAAAATCGAAAGCGCCTTTGCAGATACTTTCGATTAAGGAAATAAATTATTTCTTGTTTAACTGTTCACCAGCTTCTTACCACGTTCTTTCTGTGGTTCCGGTTCAGGCGTTTTATCAAGATCAACAACGATTGGAGTAGCAATGCAAATGGAAGAATAAGTTCCGATAACAATACCTATTAGCAATGCAAAAGAAAATCCACGGATTACATCACCACCAAAAATAAAGATGGTAAGCAATACAAAGAATATTGTAAGTGATGTATTGATCGTTCTGCTCAGCGTTGCATTTAATGCTTTATTAATTACTGATTTGTGATCCATGTTTGGATGATCAGTAAGATATTCACGAACGCGGTCAAATACCACCACTGTATCTGTCATCGAATAACCCATTACCGTAAGCAAGGCAGCGATAAAATCCTGGTTGATCTCCAGCGTGAATGGCACCAATCCGTTGCAAATTGAATAAAAGGATAGAACTACCAGCACATCATGCAATAACGCCACTGTAGCACCCAATCCATATTGCCATTTGCGGAAACGTATTAAGATGTAGAAGAACATCATTATACATCCGAGCAATACTGCCCATAGCGCACTTTGACGAACATCATCTGCAATAGTAGGACCCACTTTTTGTGAAGTAATAATCTTATGCTTGAATTGTTCTAAGCCCGTATTGGGAAAATATTTTTGCAATCCGCTATACATTTGAGCAACCACTTTGCTTTCTGCATCAGCGCTTTCTTCATTAATTAAATAGGCAGTAGTAATCTTGTAGCGGTTATTTCCGCCAAAAGTTTTTACATCCGGTGCATGTTCAAATGGAGTAGCAAGGGCAGTGCGTATTTCTTCAGTGTGATGTGATTCATTAAACTCAACTACATAAGTTCGTCCTCCCTTAAAGTCAACTCCGAAGTTAAATCCTTTGGTGGCGATTGAAATGATACCTCCAAGTATAATGATCCCTGAAAAGATATAATAGGATTTACGTCTTCCAACAAAGTTGATGTTTACATTTTTGAATGCCCCTTTAGAGAAATCATTCCAGAATTTAATTGGTTTGTTTTTATCTAATCTCCACTCAAATATCAATCTTGAAATAAACAATGCGCTGAATAATGAACAGAGAATACCAATAATAAGTGTGGTTGCAAATCCCTGTACAGGTCCGCTTCCGAATGAATAAAGAATTATTCCTAATAAAAGAGTGGTTACGTTAGAATCAATAATGGAAGGTAACGCATGCTTGTAACCATCCACAATGGCAAGCCTTATTCCTTTGCCTGCTGTAAGTTCTTCTCGAACTCTCTCAAAGATGAGGATGTTGGCATCCACTGACATACCAATAATAAGTACGATACCTGCAATACCCGGAAGGGTTAATACTGCACCCAATGATGCAAGCACACCCATGATAAAAAACACGTTGCAGAATAATGCAATGTCAGCTACAAATCC
Organism: Bacteroidota bacterium; assembly: GCA_031366005.1. Classification (GTDB taxonomy): domain Bacteria; phylum Bacteroidota; class Bacteroidia; order AKYH767-A; family OLB10; genus JANLUX01. The sequence goes on from JANLZB010000085.1 coordinate 7,595, forward strand.
TGCATTGTTATAATACACAACCATGTAAATTAAAACCACAATTAATGCAATAAGGAATGAAAGCAATCCATTCTGAATAGCTTCATCACCTAAAGATGGTCCAACCACAGCTTCCTCTACGATATGCGCAGGAGCCGGCAGTTTACCTGCTTTAAGAATATTGGCTAAATCTTTTGCTTCATTAATTTCAAAATTTCCGGTGATAGATGAATTACCATTAGGTATTTCGCCCATTACATTGGGATAGGAATAAACCATATCATCAAGCACAATAGCAATAGCATGCCCTACGTTTTCACCAGTAAGGCGTTTCCATGTTTTAGCGCCATCAGCATTCATACGCATGCTTATTTCAGGGCTGTTATTAAACTGTCCGAAATCCTGACGGGCATCACTGATAGCAGCGCCATCCAATGGAGCCAGACCATCACGGCTGGTGACTTTTATCGAAACTAACTCGAGCAACTGACTTTCTTTCACACGGGGTTTTGCCGCCCATAATAATCTTAAGTTTCGCGGAAGCATTGACTTGATATCTGGTCGCGATAACAGTGCATTAACTTTTGCTGTATCCTTAAATAAGGCATAACCGGCAATAGCCTGTTTATCAACTGCTGCTTTATCTTCTTGTGTACGTACCTGGAAATCGGCAGGTAATAAAGCCGCAAAAAGCGGATTTTCCTGGCTGAATTCTTCAAATGTTTTTTGCTTGGACGTATCTTTCTTAGCTGTGGTATCTTTACCCATTTCGCCAAGCAACTTATTCTTTTTGGTAGTATCCACTTGCGCAGTTGCGCTATCAGAAGCACTTGAAATAGCTGTTGTCTTTAACGAATCCCTTTTTAATGATTTGGTTAAAGTATCCACCTTTGATTCGGCAGCAAGTTTCTTATTGATTTCCACTAAGGCAGGAGCAATCTCAGCGAAAGTGTAAGTCTCCCAGAATTCAAGTTTTGCTGTTCCCTGTAAAAGTTTACGCACACGATCCGGTTCTTTAACACCTGGTAATTCCACCAGAATACGTCCGGAACCAAGCTGCTGTATATTCGGTTGTGACACTCCGAATTTATCAATACGTGTTCTTAAAATATTAAATGAACGGCTGATGGCAGCATCCGATTCTGTACGTATCACTTTTAAAACTTCATCGTTAGTTGAATTAAAATTAATACGGTCTTGTAAATCAACAGTATTAAAAATTGCAGCTAATTTTCCATTGGGATCCACTTTCTTAAAAGCACGTCCAAAGAGTGTTACAAAATCATCCTGGCTGTTTTTCTGCATCTCCTGTGCTTCTGCAATGGCTTTGTTAAATGTAGGATCGGTGCTGTAGTTTGCCATAGAACGGATGAGGTCCACCACGCTTACTTCAAGAGTAACGTTCATTCCCCCTTTAAGGTCGAGGCCTAAGTTGATTTCACGCTCCTTGCACTCCAGGTAAGTGTAATCTTTAAACCCTATATTATAAACACCTTTTTGCGAAACAGAATCAAGATATGCTTTCTCTTTTTTCTCATCTCCTTTGGCGTATTCGTGCGCCTTATTTTCAACTCTGCGGGTTACAAAGGTGAATGACAGTTGGTATAAACAAACTAACGCCAGTACGATGGCTAATACTTTAATGGCTCCTTTACTTTGCATTGAATGACAGGGGTTATTTTTTAGAGGCGGCAAATATAGGAAAAAGAGTTTACGGACGGTTAGGCTGGCTTTGTTATAGGATTGTGAGGCGTTTAGCTCATAAAATAAACAAAAAAAGAAGGCTGTTTGTAGTAAACAACCTTCTTACAATAAATTGAATTCTCAAATGTGAATTTAGAATTTATTGCACCATTACTTTACGTGTAATATTTCCTTCTCCAAACTGCATATTTAAAAGATAAATACCTTTTTGTAATCCTTCCAAATTAACCCTGGCAGCATGTGATCCTGCACTTTCTGCATCGTGAGAAATTGTAAGCACCTTGTTACCAATCAAATCATACATGGCTAAATCAATTGTACCTGCAGATGACATATTATAAGTAATATTTAATTGTGATGCCCCTGTCATAGTTGTATTAAGCGATGCATTTCCGGATGAATACTGATGCTCAATTCCAACAGTACCGACCACCGTAAAACTGGCTTGCATCTGACTATGGAAATTGCACTGATAATCATAATTACCTCCTACAAGTGGTATGTAAACATATACCGGAGAGCTGTTATTGATAGGCGCATCCCATGATAGCGCGCCTGGCGGAATATTATTAGATGTAGTAGTATGAAAACCACTCATCCATACCCACATAATGGTATCGCCTGCGTTTACCGTGAAATTAGCAGGAGTAAATTGAAAATCCGAAACGCTCACAATCATTACTGTCGCGTTTGTTCTGGCAGTTCCTGAAAGGATAAGTGCCAGCATCATTGTGTAAATTTTTTTCATACTCTTTTTATGTTTTGTTTTAAGGAATAAAATAAAAAAATTATGCCCGAACCTGACAAGTTCTTTTATTGTCACTTCCATATAAAAAACGGACGATATCATCTTGATCTATATCGTCCGTTATCCGACTTGTTTTTACGGATTAAATAAATTTATTCATTAATGCCTGAGGTGTCATCGGCTTTCTTCTTTTTGCTATTTACTGCTGTACCTTTAAAATCATATTTTACCATTTTACCATCTGGCATTGCATAGGTCATGCTGCCGGAGATAGTTCTGCCTTCCACAATACCTGTGAACTGTGAATTAACACGTGCATCATTTCTGCAATTGGAATAAAATGAAATCATATTATCACTGGATGCGCTTACTGTATAAGGACAGGTTTTATAATTATTATCACTCAGCATGGTACTCTGCATTTCTGATTCAGTAAAAGTTATCTCAGCAGTTTTACCTTTCATGTTTTGCTCGTAAACAGAATAGTCAGCCTGAGTATTCATACCATTTTGGTTATTCATAGTGTAATCAGCATTACTGCCCGAGTTTTGCATATTCCGGTTTTGATTTGTCGTAGTAGTTGTGCTCTGCGTGTTTGTTCTGTTATTCATGGTTCCATGATCCATATCATTATTCTCTTTCTGATCATAAGTAGTAGTACTCTGGATAGTTGAATTATTATTGTTCAATGTTCCATTGTCCATACTTCGATTATTTTTCTGATCATAGGTAGAAGTAGTGCCCTGGGTAGTGGTATTACTATTATTCAAATTTCCATTGTCCGTGCGCTTATCATAATTCTGATCATAGGTAGTGGTTGTAGTAGTACTTTGCGTACCAGTATTATTATTCATGGATTGATTATTCATTCTTTTCTGATCATTCATATTGCCTGAATTAACACCATTATCTATTGTGTTATCGCTGTTCATATCCTTTTTAATAGCTGCATCATTGGCATTTTCTCTCCAGCGGTCAGTATTATTTTGTGTGTTTTGCGAAATGGTTTGCTCACCAAATGTTATTTTAAAGGTCTTACCATTTAGCGTTCCGGTTTTAGTACCTCGTAAAGGTTTGTTATCACCTATTACACTCGTTTGGCTTAAGGCAGAAAAACTTATGCATCCTGCAGTTAAAATCAACAATAATCTTTTCATAGTTTATAATTTTTAAATGTTTTAGTAATAAGAAATATCCATTAAAATCTGAAACAAATGTGCCATAGAGAAAGTGTGGAATAAATTCGTTTAACTATTATAATGGACGAAGCGCATACTGAAACTCCCGGTATGCGCTTCTACATAAGGATATTCCCTCCATCCTTAATATGGTGCAAAAATTGATTTGTTATATGTTTAAATCATCATTGAAAAATTATGCCATTGAGGTTTGATAATTAAAATAATATATTTTGTGGATTTAAATTCATGCTTCAAAAAACCTGATCATTTATACGTGGGCATATCTCCGTTCACTGCCTGTTAACATAAACATAGTGTTAAGATTTTCATTTTCCCATTTTTGATTTGCTTCCTGCCTGTGTTGCAGGTTAATTATCCCGGTAATATCATCAGGGTCAATTACGCCAGTCATATTAAACTCCCAGCAATACAACAGATTTTTATAAAGCTGGTTAAGAAACTTCAGATTTTTGATCGCATCCTTATTTGGATATTTTGATTTCAGCAAACACTGCTTAAAGCAAAAGCGGAATTCATTAGTGCCGGATAATTCCTGAGTGATTTCTAAGCGCACTGACCCATCGTGTTCCACAACAATATCATAATAATTCTGTTCTTTTTTGACTTGTTGAGTTAGCTTACTCAATTCAGATAACCGAGGATATTTTGAAAGGTTCATGAGCTGTTAATCTTATTTTATATTTGATAGGTAGATGACAAATAAAAAAAACATGCCACATTTCGTAATCCACTTACCCTATGCATCTATTTAAAAAGGCACAGTGTATAAATTTATACTTCATAAAGTACACTGCACCTGCGAAAAGTATTTTACTGGTCAGGGGTTAGGAACAAAACTTATTTCAAAAATAAATACCATACTGTGAAACCACTAAGGCGTGAAAAAAATTCAACATTAATAATTTATAATACATTAAAATCCTGTTCAGATTCCTATTTCCCTCGTTCAGCTATTTTAAATAGTTTTTTGATTAAGGTCATAATAGTTTTGTTGCTGTTAAAAAACTATGACAGGCAAAATCAATATCATATTAATACTTGGTATAATCCTTATATCAACTGTTGCCTGCAAGCATAGCCCATTAGTAACGCAGGAAGCAGCTGATATTATTCCAACCCCAACAGATACCGGTGCAGGCAATCCTGTAAACCCGGGCAATGGTGGAAACACAGGTATTCCATGCAATCCGGATACTATCTATTTTCAAAACACCATTCTCCCTTTATTCATTTCCAACTGTGCTAAAAGCGGTTGTCATAATGCTGCCTCTGCTCAAAAAGATATAATTCTTGACTCTTATTCTAATATCATGAGTTCAGGTGAAATTACCACGGGTAATGCCAGCGAAGGAGATATAATGCAGGTGATAACGGAAACAGATCCTGATGATATTATGCCACCACCACCGAATCAAGCATTGTCGCAGCAACAGATTAATATGATTGCACAATGGATTAACCAGGGCGCACAAAATAATTACTGTGAAGAATGCGATACTACCAACGTAACTTATTCAGTTAAAATCCGCTCAATACTTGATGCGAAGTGTGTGGGTTGTCATAACAATACAGTGGCAAGTGACGGAATAAATCTTACTAACTATACAGGAGTGCAAACAGTTGCTCTTAACGGAAGATTGTTTGGCGCTGTAAATCATTCACCGGGTTTCACTGCTATGCCACAGGGAGGAGCAAAACTTCCTGACTGCGAGATTGCAGCAATAAGAATATGGATTCAGGATGGAGCACCCAACAATTAATACTAAAATGAAAACGGTTAGGAGAAAAATACTTTACCTGCTGATGTTGCTTGGTTCAACAATAATGATTCATGGTTGTTACTATGATGTGGGTGAAGAACTGTATCCTGCAACAAATATTTCTTCTGCTAATTGCGATACTTCAAATGCTACTTACAGCAGCAAAGTTTTATCCATAATTCAAAATAATTGTTATTCATGCCACAGTGGTTCTGCACCCTCTGGAAATGTGAATTTACAAGGATATGCAAATCTTAAAATCTATGTTAACAATGGAAAGTTAATGGGAACAATAACACATGCAGCCGGATTTTCTCCGATGCCGTTTGGCGGAAACAAGCTCAGCACTTGTGATATTGCTACAATACAAAAATGGATCAACAATGGTTCACTAAACAATTAATAATTACAAAATGAAATACATAAAATATCTGGTGCTCGTAATTGCAATGATTGCAAGTTTGGGTTATTACATGTGGAACAAACCAAAGCAAAGCATTGAAAGAAAAGATGCAGATTATGTAATGGCTCCTGAAAATTTATTACAGGAGTTTCAATCAAATGAAGAGCACGCCAATAAAAAATATCTCGATAAGATTGTTTCCGTTAAAGGAAAAATTAATTCCCTGAAGTCAGATATAAAAGGAGTTACCAGTGTTCAGATTGAAACCGGTGACCCAATGAGCAGCATCACTTGTCAGTTAAGCAAAGACCAGTCTGAAAAACATCCGGATTTAAAAGAAGGAAAGGATATTCAGGTGAAAGGAATTTGTTCAGGTATGCTGATGGATGTAGTACTTGTGGATTGTGTAGTAGAAAATTAACAAATAAAAAAATAATCATGAAAAAAATTCTTTTAGTAGCAATTACTCTCTTAGGGTCAATTGCGGTTCAGGCACAAAGCAAATATTTTACACGTGATGGTAAAATATCATTTTACTCAGATGCTTCACTGGAAAAAATTGAAGCAAACAATTCTAAAGTTGCAACAGTGTTAGATGTATCCACAGGTCAATTTGAATTTTCTGTTTTAATGAAAGCATTTGATTTTGAAAAAGCGCTGATGCAGGAACATTTTAATGAAAATTATGTGGAGTCAAGCAAATTTCCGAAATCTGTTTTCAAAGGTAAAATTGAAAATATTGCTGATATAAAATTTGATAAGGATGGTATTTATCCTATAAAAGTAAAAGGACAGCTTACATTACATGGAGTTACAAAAGACATTGCCACCAATGGAACGCTTGAAATAAAAAATGGAATCATAAAAGCAAATTCCGTATTCAATATTCTTATTGAGGAATACGGAATTGAAATTCCGAAGCTGGTAAGTGAAAAAGTAGCTAAAGAAGTAAAAGTTACTGTGAATGTTTCGCTGGAACCATTGGCAAAAAGTTAATCACGTCATAAAAATAAAACCGGAAAACATTTATTTCCAGTTTTATTTTTATTCAAATTCACTAAGCAAATTTTTTTAAATATTATAAATGTAACATGAGGCATACTTACTTAGTAATAATATTTTCATTGTTCACCTCTTCCCTTCTTGCGCAGGGTGATTTATTAAACCTCATTGAAGACTCAACACCGCAAAAGGAATATGTGACCAATGCTTTTAAATCAACACGGGTGATCAATGGTGCATCAATGGAGCATCTTGGTATGGGCGTATTGGATTTTCGTATTTCACATCGCTTCGGCAGATTGAATGGCGGTAAATATCAATTATGGGGACTTGATCAGGCTACGATAAGATTAGGTTTGGATTATGGAATTACTAAAAGGCTGATGGTAGGATTAGGACGCAGCAATTCTAAAAAAGAATTAGATGGTTTCATTAAATACCGTTTGTTATGGCAATCAAGAGGGAAAAACGCTGTGCCGCTTTCAGTTATTCTAGTTACCGGAATGACAGTTAACGGATTAAAATTTGATAATCCTGAACGCAAAAATTATTATACCTCCCGCCTCACCTATTACTACCAGGTTATCTTGGGAAGAAAATTTTCAGAACGTTTTACCTTGCAGTTTACACCAACTATAGTGCATCGCAATTTTGTTGACTCTGTTAATTTCAGGCATGATATATATGCACTCGGTTCTGCAGCACGATTTAAATTAAATAAAAGGATTGCAATAGTAGCGGAACATTTTTATGTGTTTCCAGGCAGCTCTATCGATAAAAATTATACCAATTCATTTTCCATAGGATTTGACATTGAAACAGGAGGACATGTTTTTCAATTACATTTCACTAACTCATTAGGGATGAACGAACGTGCATTCATAACAGATACAGATGGAAAATGGGATAAAGGAGATATCCAGTTCGGGTTTAATATTTCAAGGGTATTTACTATAGTGAATAAGAATAGAAATTAAATAGAGTATGAAAATAAAACTACAACCCCACTCCTACCTGCGTTTATTGGGAATTGTTTTTCCTGATTTTCAACTTGTCTGATTTCGGCTCCTGATTCTAAGGTACCATTCAGTCACAATGAACAGGAAGAAAAAAATTAAAATAATAATCAATAACATTACGCAATAACTTATGAATAATAATAATCCATAAACGTGCCGGATAAAAACGAGAGTTATTAAAGGCACAATTTTTATAGTATGAAAAGTATGAAATATGTAATTTTTGAAAAAGACAATTTAAATGAAGTTAAATACAAAGAATATTTGCACTGGATGGAAACAGAAGCAGGCAATGTTACATTACCTTCATTCACAGAAGTAAAAGATAATATTACTTACACCATTGATACAGATTTTCACGGAGCATTCGAGGAGAATGAACCTGTCAGGCCGTTTATTTTATTTTATTCTGTGAATGATGAAACCAATGTTGAACATTATTATTCAATAGAAGAATTGCAGCTAAGGCGTCAACAATTAATTAATCAGCTGCAAAGCAAAGCTGCATAAAGAATACCAATTGGTATCAGGATTTCTTTAATCTTTCCAATACATTTTCAAAAATCCTTCATCACCAAAAAGCGGATCTTTCTTTGGAAGAGGAATGGTTTTTATTTTTTCAATAGCAGCTTCTAACTCTTCTGCCGTTCCGTAATTCATGTCATAATCTCTCGCTTGAGGATAGACACCCACACAAAGAAAATCATCTGAACAGCTTAAACACTTATGTCCAACACCACAAGGTAAAATAATCACATCACCACTTTCCAGATTTATTTTTTTTCCTCCTGGCCCTCCTAAAATAACATCTGCATTTCCCATGCAAACAGCCATACATTCATGTGTGTTGCTATGGTAATGATGGAAATCATAAATTCCATTTCGCCAGGTGTTACCCCAATCGTTTCGTAAAAAAATCTTTTGTGCAATATCAGCAGCTTTGTTTTTCTGACGCGGAAGTTGAAGTGCTTTTGTATAAACAATAACCGGCAAATCATTATTTGGAAAATTGCCGTTAGGTTTAATGTTATAATGCAAGATATGCGGATTAGTATTTACACGTTCCATAAATATTTTAGATTGCACAATTCTCTTTTCTCTTACTTGATGTGGCGGAATAATTTTATTTCATGATGAATAAAAAAAAGTGACTGCTTTCAATACCATTTTGTTATTGCATGAGGATTACAAAAAATCTGTCGCATCATACTTCAATGGCATATTTGTTTTATCAGGATAAATATTCTCCTAATTAAATTAACGATGAGTGCAATAACTGAATGCAGATGGAAGGATTTACGGATAACAAATTATTAAAAGCTATCGGAGAAGAATTGGATCATTTTGCAATCAGCTAAATTGAAAAATTTTTATTCCGGAACAAGCGGTTTAATTCTACCCATTCCTAAATCGCAATATCCACCGGAGTTTCAGGATAAAAGCCGGCTGACATTCTACGCTGAAAGTTTTAATAGTGTTGAAATAAACAGTTCGTTTTATAAAATACCGCAGGCGCGTACGATTGAAAAATGGGCAGATAGTGTTCCTTCATCATTCAGATTTACATTTAAATTATGGGAAGGAATAACCCATGCAAAAAACCTTGCCTTTAATCCTGTTGATGTAAATAATTTTATAAATGCAATCAATTATTCCGGTAATAAAAAAGGAAATATTCTTGTTCAGTTTCCACCATCGCTTACCAATAAACATCTTCCGGAACTTGAACATCTTTTAATTTCTATACAAAACAGTGATCCTTTTTTATTATGGAATATTGCCATCGAATTCCGAAACAAGATTTGGTATGATGAAAATACTTTTCAATTGATCGAGAAATATAAAGCAACACTTGTGATTCATGATATACCTGCTTCTGCTACTCCATTCAATGGATATAATTCAGAAATAATTTATCTCCGTTTTCATGGACCTGGTGGAACTTATCGTGGAAGTTATTCTGATGATTTTATAAATGAGTATTCAACATACATTCAATCATGGTTGCAGGAAAACAAAACCGTATATGTTTATTTTAATAATACGATGGGTGGTGCATACAAAAATTTAATGCTGCTGAATAAACTGGTAAGCGAGCATTGATAAGGCATAAAAATTTATCTTTTTATTATTAATGATCTCTAACAGAGAAATACGCAGGCAGTTTAATATTTTTTCAGAATTGTTGCAGCTGCATCAGCAAGATGAAAAATTTTCACATCTGCTTAGTGGAGCAGCGTATCGCATCGGTCAAATGGAAGAAGAAGTGATTAATCTTTCTTCAACAGAATTGAAAAAACTTTTCCATCCTGAAGTTGCTGAAAAGATTATCGAATTAAAAAATACGGGTACTATTCAAACGCTTGATGAACTGGTGCAGTTAACACCAGCCGGACTTTTCGAGAGGATGCGTATCAAAGGATTGGGAGGAAAAAAACTTTCTATGCTTTGGAAACAACTCCATATTGAAAGTATTGATGCTTTGCTGAAAGCAGTTAAAAAAGGTGATGTTGCAAAGCTTCCTGGCTTTGGTGCCAAAACTCAAACAAATATTATCAGTTCCATTGAACAATACAGAAGCAACGAGGATCGCTTTCATTATGGGTTTGTTGCTGATGAAGCAATTATTTTGGCAGAAACAATGCAACGCATTTTTAATAAAGAAAAGATTTCGCTTTGCGGAGAAATTCGCAGAAAAAATAATACGGTGCAGTCCATAGAATTAGTGACTACAATTACATCGCAAAAATTAAACAGTGAGAAATCTTTAAAAAGGTTTTTAATTATTCAATCATCCAATGCTAAGAAAACCAGAGGACACACCATTAATGAAATACCTTTTGTGATCCATCATGTAAGAGCTAAGGATTTTTATTTCTCCTTATTTACTTTAACAGGAAATGCACAACATGTAGAAAAAGTGTTGAGTAGGTTAAAAGAAAAAATAATTTTTTATCAGAAGAAGATATTTATGAAGAAGCAGGATTGCCAATGATCGTTCCTGAACTGCGTGAAGATGTGGCAGAATGGAATTTTGTTTCTGCAAAAAAGAAAAACACTTTGATAACTGTTGAAGATATTAAAGGTGTTGTGCATAATCACACTACCTGGAGTGATGGAGCTGACAGCCTGAGAAATTTTGTAATGGCATGCAAAAGAAAAAAATTTGAATACGTTGTAATTTCTGACCATTCAAAAAATGCGCATTATGCTGGCGGATTAAAGGAAGCGGAAGTGCTTCAGCAGCAAAAAGAAATTGATGCATTAAATAAAGAGCTTACACCGTTCCGTATTTTTAAAAGCATTGAATGTGATATCCGTGTTTCCGGTGATCTTGATTATGAAAATGATTTTTTAAAACATTTTGACATGGTAATAATTTCTGTACATCAGTTGTTAAAAATGGACGAGGAAAAGGCAACAAAGCGATTGCTTAAAGCAATAGAAAATCCATACACCACCATCCTCGGACATATGACCGGAAGACAATTGCTCATTCGTCCCGGTTATCCTGTTAATTTTAAAAAAGTAATTGATGCGTGCGCTGCAAATAATGTCATCATTGAAATAAATGCAAACCCTTACCGTCTTGACATTGACTGGTCGCATATTCCGTATGCAATGAAAAAAGGTGTAATGATTTCAGTAAATCCCGATGCACACAGCATTAGGGAAATACATAACATAAAATGGGGAGTGGAGTCCGCACGTAAAGGAGGATTGACAAAAGATATGACCTGGAATGCAATGGGCTTAAAAGAAATTGAAAACTGGCTGAAGAAAAAAAATAAAAAATAAAAAAAAGCCGCCTCGTTATGAGACAGCTTTTAAGAAAAACCGAAAAGCCTCTTACTTAATCTCAATATTCTTTGCCGATTTTTTACCTGCTTCTTCTTTCTTTGGAATGGAGAGTCTTAAAATTCCACTTGTATAACTGGCTGAAATTTTTTCACCATCTACAATCGCTGGCAGATTGAAGGTGCGTTCAAATGAAAAGAAGTTGAACTCTCTGCGCCAGTGATTCATATTATTATTGTTTTCATTTTCTTGTTTACGATAACTAATCTGCAATTGGTTATCGTTTAGTTCTAATTTAAAATCTTTTTTCTCCATACCGGGTGCAGCCATTTCAATCACCAGCTCATTGTCAGTTTCAGAAATATTAACTGCTGGCAATGTAGTTCCGATAGAGCCGGTGCCAAGATTCAGTGTGTCATCAAAGAAATCCTGGATAAGATCTCCGGTAACCACCGGACGTGTTACAGTGTTTAACAATGATGGCCACATGTTGTCAAACACATTGTTAATCATAGATTTGTTTGCCTGATAAGGGGTGTCTGTTCCGTTGATTCTGTTACCCCTGTTCCATTTGGCGAGTGTCATAATAAACCTCCTTTTTTAAAATTGTTAGACTTAAATTTTTATTTTTTCAACTAACATTTCAAACGTTATACCAATTCATAAATAAAATTTTCAAAAGGAAAATTTGACATTTTTTTTGAAATTTTGGCAAACAGAAACTGACAACAGGCTGAAATTTATTCAGTTTTCAGGAAGATTCTTTTTAACACATAAAAAAAACGAGTCTTGTGTAAGACCCGTTTTTTTTGCTTTTACTTCAGGAAATTTTAACTGTAAATATCCTGTGCTTTATTTTTTTGCCACTCCGTTTTAAAATATTCGGCATCTTCTTCACTGCGTGGATTAACACCCATCACAATTTTTCCATCCTTCACACCTGACTCATATAAACGAGCTCTTTCCTCCGGCATACCGCTGCCAACCAAAGCTCCGATTAATCCTCCTGTGGCTGCACCAGCTCCTGCACCGGCAAGGCCTGCTGCCAACGGACCTGCAACTATTAAACCTAAACCAGGAATAATAAGACTGGTACCAATAGCTGCAATAACTCCTGCTATTGCTCCTACTGTGCCACCAATTGCTGAACCAGCACCTGCACCTTCCAATGCTTTATTGCCAATTTCAGTTTCACCTTTGCTAAAATGTTTTTTTCTTGTTTCATCTGACATCACAAGATTAATGTCATCTTTAGTATAACCACGTTCGTGCATGGAAGTGTAAGCGCGTTCAACGCTATCACGATCGTTAAACATTCCGGTGAGCATCTTGTTTCTTGAAGTTGCAGTTCCGGTTTTTTGAGAATTTTGAGTTTCGTTCATTTTTTTTGTTTTTTTTAAGATTAATTTATGGATACGATTTATAAAATAAATGTGCCAGCTCTCATTTGAATAAATTGGCATAAATTTTTTTATAGAAAAGAAAAAACTAAAAAACATGAAGACAAAGAATCTAATGGTTGCACTCACACTTCTTGCAGGATCACAATTTACTGCACTTGCTCAAACAACAACTCCTGCCACACAGAATACAGGAGTTAATGAAACTCAATCAACAGAATATAACAGTAAACAAACTACTGTAACACCTGTGAATACGCAAAATGCCAAGACACAGCAAACACACTCAACTCAAACGCAAGAGTTAAAATCAAACACGCAGAATACGCATACAACAACTCCTGCACATACCAAAACAAGGCAAGACAGCATGCATCATGAACAACATTCAAAAACTAATGTTAACACCAATGATGGTAAATCCACTAAAACAATTCATCATGAAAAGCATGATGCAGTTCTCGTTAAAGATTCTGTTCATTAAAATCTGAAATAATAATCTGCAATAAAACCCGTGATATAAATTGCGGGTTTTATTTTGAGTATGTTTTTTAATATGAAACGACCGGAGCAGTTACTTGCCAATTTTTTAAGAGAAAATAAATTAACCATTGCATTCGCAGAAAGTGTTTCATGCGGAATGTTAGCAGGCAAACTCGCTACAATAAGCGGAACTTCTGAGGTATTGATGGGTAGCATTGTATGTTACAATGAAAAAGTAAAAATCAATTTATTAAAAGTTCCCAGAAAATTAATTGATAAGCGTACGGCAGAATCACAACAAGTAACCGACATGCTTGCCAATAATCTTTCCAAATTTATTCCTGCTGATATCTGTGCAGCCATCACAGGACTTGCTGCACCCGGTGGAAGTGAAACCAAAACAAAACCTTTAGGGACTATTTTTTATTCTTTTATTTACAGAGGGAAATTTTTCAGGTTAAGAAAAATATTCCGTGGCAGTCCCCTGGAAATAAGAAATAAAGCTTGTGACTATTTATTCAAATTTATCATACGCGAAATAAAATTAATTTTAAAAAAGGATGACAGTAATAAGGAGAAATCATCTTAATCATAACCGGCATTATCTATTGATATAGGAATTTGATAAAAAAACAAAACCCACCACTTTCGTGATGGGCTTTGACAGTTTAATGAATGCTGTTATTTACAAATGCATCCAGTCATGTCACAACAAGCGGCTTTATCATCTGATGCTGCCGATGCCGAAGCAACTTTAGCAGTTGCTTTGCTTGAGCAAACGCAATTCGGGTCGTCAGTGCAATTGTTGTTGCTACCATTAGAACCTGATGATGCGTACGCAATGGCACCTACAATCAATAAAGATGCAAGTAAGCCTAAACCAATTTTCTTTTTCATTTTTTATACATTTTTTAGTTAATACAATTTGAATTAATACCTTGATTCTAACAAACCCATTTCAGGAGGGTGAAAACAATCAGATAAAAAAGATGAAGTCAAATTAGCATTAAATATACGATGTAAAACATTTGTTACATCCAATGAACCAAATTGAAACAAGTTTTGCTCAAAATAAAATCCAAAACAATTAATGCAACAAACGCAAAAAGTACGACAACCTTTTTGTGGAGTAGTATAAGTCTCTTGCATTTCCTTTTTTACAGTTCTCCGCTGATTGCACACAACCGTTATTATAACTGCAAGATGACTGATTACTTACCCGTGCATAAAAAACCCATAATTCCGGCTGTATAGTGAGTAACAATATATAGAATGAAAATATAGTACAGGTAAATTTCATCTATCAAATATACATTAAGTAAAATGCTATTAACCTGTTTCTTTAATAAATTCTTTCACTGCGTCTTTAATCATATCTCTTATCTTTCTTGTACATTCTAATTTTTCTTCTGGTGTACCAGATAGTTTTGACGGGTCTTCAAAGGACCAGTTTATTTTCCTATGAAGGCCTGGAAAAAATGGGCAACGATCTGAGGCTTCTTTATCACAAACCGTAATTACATACTGAAATATTTTTTCCTGTTTAAAAAAATCAAATACATCATTAGTTGGATTTTGTGAAATATCAATTCCATCTTCTTTCATTACCTCAATTGCAAGAGGATTGAGAATGCCGGGTTCAAGCCCGGCACTCTCAACATGATATTTATCACCTCCAAACTTTTTAAGATAAGCTTCAGCCATCTGGCTGCGTGCACTATTATGAACACATAAGAATAAAACTTTTGTCTGCGTTATGTTTCTTGTTATTGATTACTTACAGCAGGTGGTTTTATCACAGCACTCATCTTTCTTTTTTTCAGCATAAACTGTAATGCTGAAAACTCCTGCACCACTCTCTTTGTATGATTTAAGTTCATCTTCTGAAAGATAGTTCGCCATAATATCATCCGGTACAGTTACGATTTTTTCTTTTTGGATAGTAACGTTTTCAAATCCTGATTCGGTAATAATGCTCATGTAATCTTCTTTTGGAATTCCTCCGGAAACACAACCTGCATACATTTCTGCTGTCTGCATGATTTTTTCCGGTAACTGTCCTTTTAATACAATATCAGAAATAGAGAAGTGACCACCCGGCTTTAATACCCTGTATATTTCCTGGAATGCTTTTCTTTTATCAGGAACCAGGTTCAATACACAGTTGCTAACGACAACATCAGTAGTGTTTGAAGTAACCGGCAATTCTTCTATTTCTCCTAAACGAAATTCCACATTGTGAAAGTTTAATTTCTCTGCATTTGTTCTTGCACGGTTAATCATTGCTTCTGTCATGTCAATTCCAATTACTTTACCTGTTTCACCTGTTTCAGAACGGGCGATGAAACAATCATTACCAGCACCTGAACCCAGGTCAATCACAACATCACCCTTTTTTATTTTGGCAAACTGTGTGGGCAGTCCGCAACCTAATCCTAAATCAGCTTCTGGATTATATCCTTTCAATTCATTGTAATCATCAGCCATAATGTTAGTCGCAACAGAACAACATGCAGTAGCTCCGCAGCAGGATGATGCGTTTGTGTCTTTTTCCTGTAAAGCAATTTTTGCGTATTGCTCTTTAACCATTGTTTTAATTTCCTGAGAAGTTTTCATTTTTTTTGATTTAGTATTATTCGTAATATTACGATTGATTTAATTAAATTTTTTTTAACAGCAATTACTATTTGAAACGGCAGTACTCAACAGCGAACCTAGATATTGTTTTGCCTGTTGCCATTCTTTTACATCTATACAGTAGCAGGTTTTTACCCCTTCTATTTCTCCTTTTATGAGACCAGCGTTTTTTAATTCCTTCAAGTGTTGTGAGACTGTAGATTGAGATAATGGTAGCTCATCAACAATATCACCGCAAATACAAGTCTGCTTCTTTAACAGCATTTGTATAATAGCAACACGTGCGGGATGAGCCAATGCTTTAGCGTAAGAGGCTATCTTGTTATCCCTTACTGAAAATTCTTCTATCTTAGTTAATCCCATTGTATTAATTCATCGCAATATTACGATATAATTAAATTGGTTTCCAAAAATTTTTGAAATAAAACATGTTATTAGCGGATAATCAATAAGAAAACTTTGGTTAGATGACGTTTGTTTATTAAAAAGTAGAAACAAATGCGACTTAAAAAGAAATTGATAAGCAGCTATTTATTCATAGGATAACCTTTGTCAATCCAATCAACTTTCAAATTGTGGGAAAGATTTAAAAGTTTATGATTTGTAAATTTCATTTCATTAAGCAGTGTAAAAGCCGGACGAATATTAGGGCAGTTTTCAAACGGACAGCAGCCGCAATAAATAATAATGGCTGCATCTTTAGGAAGATTTTTTACTTCATTACTTAATTTTTCAATATTTTTTTTGTTTTTTCCTTCTCCGATATCAACAGCATTTTTTATCAATCCTGAAGGACCGATACAATAGATATATAATCTTTCACTGCTTCCATTCCTAATAATTTTGGCTAATTCAGTTGGTTCCATCAATTGTTTTGTGGTCCATGGTTCATCGTGGTTTTTATGAAATGAAAATTTACTAAATGCAATTGCTGTTATAGAAATTACAATAAAGAGAATGAATATGGTTTTCGTTTTCATATTACATATATTTTTTTAAAATTACATAATTCAAGTCTAATAATTGGTTGAATCTAATATGGTTTTGATTTATTCAACTTAAAGACATAAGATTTCAAGTTTACATATATTATGAAAATTTATTGCAGCCTATTCGCCTATTGACAATTCTGTTTGGAATCGTTCAATTAATTTTCTGTTAATACCAAGTGTTAATATCTTGCTGTTATTTAATGCGTTATTTATAAAGTTACAAAGTCAATGAGATGATTTGTTTTTTCTACTGAAAATTTATTTTCCTTTCATGGCTGTCAAAAAAAAATTAAAATCCTACATTAAGGAAAAACGTTTTACAAGTCCATTGCTTCTGCAATCAATTCAGCAATGTCTTTTACTTTAACTGAATCTTCTTTATTAAAATTCTTTACGCCATCAGTCATCATTGTCATACAAAACGGACAACCAACAGCTATAGTAGATGGGTTTAATGCTAATGCTTCTTCAGTGCGCTCTATATTGATATCTTTTTTTCCGGGCTCCGGTTCTTTAAACATTTGAGCGCCACCTGCACCACAACATAACCCATTTGAACGGCTGCGTTTCATTTCAACTAATTCCACATCGAGTTTTTCAATTACACTTCGTGGTGCTTCATACACATCATTTCCTCTTCCGAGATAACAAGGATCATGAAAAGTAATTTTCTTTCCTTTAAAAACTTCACCTTCCACTTTTAGTTTTCCTTCATCAATCAACTGTTGCAATAATTGCGAATGATGCATTACTTCATAATTACCACCTAATTCAGGATATTCATTTTTTATTGTATTGAAACAATGAGGACAACCGCAAACAATTTTTTTTACCTGGTAACCATTCAACACAGTGATGTTATTCATTGCCTGCATCTGAAATAAAAACTCATTACCTGCTCTCTTCGCAGGATCACCTGTGCAGCTTTCTTCAGTACCTAAAACAGCAAATCGAATTCCTACATGCGTTAATATTTTTGCAATGGCTTTGGTAATTTTTTGTGCGCGTTGATCAAACGAACCTGCACAACCTACCCAAAAAAGCAACTCGGGTGTTTCACCGCGAGCTGCATAATCTGCCATTGTTTCGATTTTCATCGGTTACGAATATTACGAATAAAAATAAATAATTATTGTCATTAACATTTTCTTTAATTTTCTAAATAAACCGAATTGCATTCCAAACTGCTTAACAACTATTACACAAGTTCCATTCAGGATGACAGCAAGAGAGCGACTTAATTATCTCAATTACCCAATTACCTTAATTATCCAATTAACTCAATCACTATCCTTCCAGTTTAATCTATCAGCCGGAGAGAATTGCCATGGTGCTCCGTTATTTTCAATCTTGCTAAACATTCCATTTAATTCTGCAGGAGCTGTGCTTTGTTCCATTACTAAAAATCTGCGCACGTCAACAATGATGCTTAACGGATCAATATTTACAGGACAAGCTTCCACACATGCGTTGCACGTTGTGCATGCCCATATTTCTTCAGGTAAAATATAATCGTTTAACAATGCTTTTCCATCATCATGATCCTTTCCGTGTTTGTTAATATTTCTGCCCACTTCTTCCAAACGATCACGTGTATCCATCATGATTTTGCGTGGCGATAATAATTTACCTGTGATGTTTGCAGGACATGCTGATGTACATCTTCCACACTCAGTGCAACTGTAAGCATCCATCAGTTGTTTCCATGTCAGATCCCGCACATCTCGTGCACCGAATCGTTGCGGTGGCGCTGTACTAACATCCACAGTAGTTACAACTGCAGATGGATCGAGCATCAACTTTACTTCATTGGTTACACTCTGCATATTTGTAAACTCTCCTTTTGGTTCAAGCTTACTGTACCACACATTTGGAAATGAAAGTAAAATATGGAAGTGCTTTGAGAAAGGAAGATAATTCATGAAAGCAAGAATGCCGAGAATATGAAACCACCATGCAAATCGTTCAATAAAAATTAAGGATGATGTGCTGATGTGTGTGTACCATCCGCTCATCAAACTACTGATTGGAAACGCACCTGCTTTAATATAATGCTCCACTCCTCTTGTCTGCAATACATAATCAGTTGCATTCAAAGTAAGAAACGCACTCATCAATAAAATTTCAGTAATAAGAATAAGATTTGCATCAGTGCGTGGCCAGGAAGTCATCTCGCGCATCCAGAATCTTTTTAGCTTTAAAATATTTCTTCTTATCAGAAATATAATACAGGCAAGCAACACACCAATTGCAAGCCATTCAAAACTTCCAATCAGGAAATCATAAAAGCTACCAAGGAAAGACAGGATGCGATGAGTACCAAAAATTCCATCAATAATTATTTCAAGCACTTCAATATTGATGATGATGAAACCAACATAAATCACAATATGAAAGAAACCTGCTATTGGATGCTTTACCATTTTGGACTGACCAATAGCAACCAGTGCCATCAGTTTCCATCGCTCAGCAGGACGATCATTTCTTTTTTCATCCCTGCCAAGTAGAATATTTCGTCTGATCTCTCCAACCTTCTTAGCAAAAAAATAACTTCCTGCACCAAGTATCAATAGGAAGATAATGTTGGAAATCATATCTAAATTTATTTTGCGTTTTTGCCAAACACAGAAAAATGTAAATATCGTTTGGGATTTGCTTTAAGATCTTTCACTAAATCATCCAAATTCTTTGCTGTTGAATCAAGATTATCATACAACTTTCTGTCATTCACCATCTGACCAAGTGAACCTTCTCCTTTATTTATCTTAGTAAAAACATCAGCAGCCTGGGCAAGCACACGGTCAGCATTATTAATTGCAGAGGTAAAATTTGCACGTGCCAATGAATCACTCACCTGTGAGAGATTATTTAAAATTGCATTGATTTGTTTGTTGTTGTTTTTAATATTTGTTGTAATGGATTCAAGATTATTCAGCATCATATTCAGCTTGCCTTTGTCGCTGCTGATAGAATTATCAAATGATATAAGAGAGTGATTAAGGTGTGCAATTGCACCACGAAGATTCTCTTTTGTCTGCGGATCAAAAAGATCGTGCAACATTGTTACCACTGTATCAATACTCACAATTAATGCTTCTGTTTTATCCTTTAAAGGACCAACCTGGTTTCCCAATCTTTCTGTTAAACTTGTTTGTAATAATGATTGTAAGGTATCACCATCATCTGCCGGGTCTTTCTGCATTCCCAAATCTATCCGCATGGCTTTCTGTCCTAAAATGTCTGAACTGAAAATTACTGCAACTGCATCTTTTGAGATAAAAGTTTTTTTATCAACCAGCATTTTCACAATTAGTTTTCCTGAATGGTCGGGTTTAAATTCAATCTTGTCAACGATTCCAATCCTGAAACCATTCATGATTACTGCGTTTGATTTTACCAATCCTCCCACATCATCGTACATAGCATAATAAGTTCTGTTGGATGAAAAAAAATCTTTTCCCTTTAAATAATTCAAGCCCCATAAAAGGGCAGCTAAAGCAGCGGTTACTAAAATGCCAACTTTGGCTTCATTGCTAAATTTCACAGGTATTTTATTTTTTCAAAACGGATTTGCAGCGTGCTAAAGTAAATCATTTCAGTAATTCAACAGCTTCAGTAACTGTTATGCGCTGATCGCCATTGTAAGCAGTTAGGAAAGCATCTTTGTATCCTTCACTTTTCAGTTTTACTAAACGTTTCCGTGCTTCTTCAACTGAGCTGAAATTTCCCACAACAAATCTTACAAAACCATCAGCACCTTTTATTGAATGCACATCTTCAATATGCATATATTTTGGTAAATCTTTAGCTGCATCAGTTGAAGCTGCAATCTGCACTGTGAAATAAACCGGACTCTTAGCCTGATTTTTTGAATTGTCTTTCACTGGTTTTTTTACAGGTTGTTTTGTTTGAGTTTGTGTATTATCTTTTTCATGAACAGCATCAACCATTGCTTTATTTTCCTGCGCCTTTTGTGTAGTGTATTCAACTGGAGGTTTAGGTTTTACTTCTGCCACGGGAGTAGAATCAATCGGTTCAATTATTTTTTCCTTGTTAAGTGTTGTATCTATAATAATGTTTTCAATTGCCGGAGTTTTTGGTTTATCAGTGATGATTTTTGTTTCATTGGTTGATTTAGGGTTATCCATTTTTGAAGAAGCAGGTTCACCATCACCACTGTCGTCCATATCAAGTTTATATTCTTTGAATGCACGAAAGATGCAATTAGCAACAATAGTTTGTCCTTTATCTGTGAGCAAATATTTTTCCTCCTGATCATTGGTGAGAAAACCTGTTTCAACCAATACAGAAGGCATGGCGGTGCGATACAACACTAAAAATCCGGCCTGTTTTACTCCTCTGTTATACCGACCAGCAAATTCCTCTACCTGGTTTTGAACACGTGATGCAAAAGATAAGCTCTGGTTCATAAACTGGTTTTGATAAAGACTAAAAATAATATTTGCTTCAGGTGAATTAGGATCAAAACCCTCATATTGCTTTTTATAATCCTCCTCTAAAAGGATGGAAGAGTTTTCACGCTTTGCTACATTTAAGTTGTCCTCCGTTTTATGCAATCCCATCACATAAGTTTCAACACCATAAGCTGCTTTACCTCCTGAGTTGCAATGAATGCAGATAAATAAATCAGCTTTGTTTTTATTAGCAATCTCAGCGCGTTCATGCAATGGAATAAACACATCCGTTTTGCGCGTGTAAATTACTTTTACATCAGGAAATCTTTCTTCAATCAGGCTACCTAACTTAAGTGCCACAGTCAATGCAATGTTTTTTTCTTTTGTTGATGAACCAAGGCAACCCGAATCATGACCACCATGGCCGGCATCAATTACAACGGTGCGGATGTGATAACCCTTGCCGCGCTGAACCTGCACAAATGAAGTGCTGATTAGCAATACAGAAGTCAACACAAGATACAATATCCTATTCACGTTGTTTTGTAGTTTAGCGACTTCAAAATTAAGCTTCCGGTTTTCATATGGGTCATCGCAAATCAGTTCATTCCGTTTTTTTTTCAACGGTGAATTGTTTGCGAATATTTTGTTATATATCACCTCAAAGAGTGTCATTCAGGAGGAAACTATTTAAGATTACACTACAAAAGCAAATAAAAAAGAGGGACGGTTTGAAGAAAATAAACACTTCCTCGTTTCAATACAACTACTTTTGGTTACTCATAAATAGTTTCCTCCTGAATGACTTCAAGTGGAAAATTGTTTGTGCGGTTTTCATTAATCTATTTTGGATTTCTCCGCTTTCTGCCCAGACAACTGATTCCTTATCCATCCAACCTGAGACATTATCTCAGAAGAAAGATTCTGTTGTGGTTGACTCATTGCAATATGGTGATGATTTAAAATCAAAAGTGAAATACTCTGCTGATGATTCCATTGTGTATGATATTCCTGGTCAGAAAATTTTCCTTTACGGGAATGGTGTCATTGAGTATGAGGATATTCACCTCACGGCAAACTATGTGGAAATAAATAACGAATTGAAAACGCTTTTCGCAAAAGGCATAAAAGACAGTACGGATACGGTAAAAGGAAAACCTGTTTTTAAACAAGGCAACGAAGAATTTAAAGCTGAAACAATCACTTATAATTTTCAAACCAAGAAAGGAAAGATCAGCGAAATAAGTACACAGGAAGGAGAAAGCTTTGTGCATGGTGAAACAGTAAAAAAACTTCCTGATAATTCCACCTTTATCAAGCATGGATATTATACTACCTGTGATGCAGAACATCCGCACTATTACATTGCTGCTAAAAAAATTAAGGTAATACCAAACAATAAAATTGTGACTGGCCCTGCAGATTTGGTGATCAGTGATGTACCCACTCCAATCATGATTCCGTTTGGATTTTTTCCGAATAAAAAAGGACGTTCATCCGGTATTCTTTTTCCTGCTTATGGAGAATCAAACCTTGGTTTCTTTCTGCAGAATGGAGGTTATTATTTTGGAATAGGTGATCATTTTGATGCAGCACTTACAGGAGATATTTATTCGCTTGGAAGCTGGAAAACTAATCTGCAGTCGAATTATGCGTGGCGTTATCGTTTTAATGGAGCATTGTCACTGAGTTATGCTGAAACAAAAAATAGTCAGAAAGAATTACCAGATTACCAGGTTCGAAAAGATTTTTTCATTCGCTGGAATCATATAGTTGATCCAAAAGCAACACCTAATACTAACTTCAGCGCAAGCGTAAATGCAGGAAGCAGTACTTTTTATCAGAACACCATTTCAAGTGCTGCAAATTATCTTACCAATACTTTTCAGTCTTCTATTTCCTACAGCAAAACTTTTCCCAACAAACCTTATTCCTTCAGCGTAAGCTTAAATCATAATCAAAATACTGCCACCCGTGATATCACGCTGAATCTTCCTTCAGCAAATTTTAATATAAGTCGTATCACACCACTTGCGCGCAAACATGCAACCGGTGCTTCCAGGTGGTATGAAAAAATTGGCATAAGCAGTACAAGCTCTTTTGTAAATACCATCACTACAAAAGATACACTCTTATTTAAAAAAGAATCACTTAATCAATTCAGAAATGGAATTCAACATTCAATTCCCCTTAATACTTCCTTCACTGCATTAAAATATCTCACAGTGAGCCCATCCATTACTTACGTGGAGAAATGGTATTTTAAAACATTTGAAAAAAGATATGACAGCTTGACCAAAACAGTAGTTGTGGATACAATAAAAAGTTTTAGAGCAGCGCATGAATACAGTGCAAACATCAGTATGAATACGCGCATCTACGGACAACTTCAATTTAATAAAGGAAAGATTGCTGCTATCAGGCATGTGCTCACTCCAACCATTGGATATAGCTGGCGACCAAATTTTAGCAGTGATAAATTTAAATATTACAAAGATGTACGTAGCGATTCAGCAGGTACCATTGTCCGTTATTCACCTTTTGAAGGAACTGTGTTTGGTGCTCCCGGTGGTGGCAAAAGCAGTTTACTTGCATTTAGTTTAGATAATAATTTAGAGATGAAAATGAGACAAGTGACTGATACTGCCGTGAACATAAAAAAAATAAAATTGCTCGAAAGTCTTGCATTGAGCACAACTTATAATCTTGCTGCTGATAGTCTTCCGCTTTCATATATTAATCTTTCAGGAAGGACCACATTATTTGAAAAAATAAGCATCACCGGTAACATGACTTTTGATCCTTATGTAACCAATGAAAATCATCAAAGAATAAATACCTATTATATTAATGATAATAATAAGCTGGCTCGTTTAGTTAATAGCGGATTGTCGTTAAGCTGCAGCCTTCGCAGCAAAAAAACAGATTATAAAAGTGAAAAAGCAACTCCACAGGAATTAAATCAACTCAACCGTGATCCTGATGCCTATGTTGATTTTAATATTCCATACAACCTTGCTATTGGTTATAATATCACACATTCAAACGGTGCATTTGCACCTGATGCAACTATACAGACAGTTAGCTTTAATGGAGATTTATTGCTGACACCTAAATGGAAAATCACATTTTATTCGGGTTATGATTTCACACAAAAGCAATGGAGCTATACTACCCTTGGCTTTTATCGTGATCTTCATTGCTGGGAAATGCATCTCAACTGGACGCCAATTGGTCCGCAGGCAAATTATAGTTTTCAGATCAATGTTAAATCAAGCATGCTACAGGATTTGAAACTGGTGAAGAAAAAAGATCCCGAATTTTTTAATCAATAAATTAACACGATGAAAAATTTTTTTAAAAGTTTTCCTTATGCCTTTAAAGGATTGTCAACTGCATTTACAAGTGAATTTAATCTTCGTTTTCATTGTGCATTTGCTGTGATTGTGATGGCAGCTGCTCTATATCTGCAGGTTACAAGAACACAGTTTTGTGTGTTGTTGCTTTGCTGCGGACTGGTTATCAGTGCTGAAATTTTTAATACTGCAATTGAAACTTTAACAGATCTTATTTCGCCTGATGAAAATGAATTAGCAAGAAAAACAAAAGACATGGCTGCTGCAGCTGTTTTGATAACCGCTATTACCTCTGTGATAATCGGAGCAATTATTTTTTTGCCAAGGATCAATCAATAAAATATTTATTGATATTGAATTGCTTGAAAAATTCAATCTTGATTCCATACTTCAAAAACTTTTTGTAATCTTATTAGCTGTATCTTTACATTATAATTAAAGGTTTAAAAACAATCTGACTACTTTTCTTAAAATTTAGTATTAATAATATCAAATGTCAAAAATCACATTCAACAATCAAAAAAATTTATTATTTTCTGCAATTAACACAAAAGTTGAAGATTACTTTAAAAGCAAAGGAGTTCGCAAAACCGGCAACTTCAGATTGTATCTCAAATCAATTATTTTAATTACCTCAGCGGTTGCACTCTATTTACTTCTGCTTACAGTTCACATGCATCCTGCGTTGGCGTTAACACTATGCGGACTTTTAGGATTCACTTTTGCAAGTATTGGTTTCAATGTTATGCATGATGCGAATCATGGAAGTTACTCACGTAAAAAGTGGGTTAACAATTTAATGGGCCTAACTGCAAATTGTCTTGGTATCAATGCTTTTATCTGGAAACAGAAACACAATATCATTCATCATACTTACACTAATGTGGATGGTGTGGATGATGATATTGCCAAAATGCCGATACTCAGACATTGCCCTTCACAAAAGTTTTTGAAAATTCACAAGTATCAATATTTGTATTGCCTGCCGCTTTATGGATTAACAAGTTTGCTCTGGACGTTTGTTACAGATTTTATGAAATACATTAATCGTAAAATTTATACAACACCTATCAACAAGATGGAAACCAAAGAGCATATTATTTTCTGGGTGAGTAAATTTCTTTATGCTGTTTTTTATATCGCTATACCAATTTATGCGGTTGGGTTTTTACCTTTTCTGCTGGGTTTTGTTGTGTTACATTTTGTAGAAGGATTAACCATAGCAATGGTTTTTCAATTGGCACATGTGGTAGAAGACACTCATTTTACTGATGGCAACAATGTAACAATGAAAATTAATGATGAATGGGCTGTACACCAATTGCAGACTACTGCAAATTTTGCAACAAACAACAAAGTGCTTTCATGGTTTGTGGGAGGATTAAATTTTCAGGTGGAGCATCATCTCTTTCCACGTATCAGCCATGTTCATTATCCTGCCATCAGCAAGATAGTGAAAGAATGTTGCGATAAATTCCAGGTTCGTTACATCAATTACAAAACAATGTCATCAGCCATTGCTTCTCATTTTCGTTTTATGAAACAGTTGGGAAAATGTTAGCCTTCAAGTTTTAATCATCTGCTTATTTCATTTATCACACTTTAAAAAATTTAATCAATGATTCGTCCGCTTCCATCATTTCATATTGAAGTTACAGAACAAGTATCATTAAATGGCAAAGCATATTTACACAGGATAAATGCAAATACTTCACGCATTTGCAATCTTATCAAACCCGGAATAAATCCTGTTGAACAAATGTTGATTGAAAAAGTACCTGATGAACCTATTGCCACTGCTCAGCCAAAATCATTTTACTCGCGTATTGCGGTTCAGCTTTCAGGACTTGAAGAGCAGGAGTTAATGGACAATTTTGCCGACTTAAGAATTTGTTATACTGTTACACGATCTCAAAAAAATTATGGTTTTCTTTTTAAACGCGAATTGTATTAGTACTTAACGAAAATATTTTTCTTCTTAAAATTTCCCTGTGAATTTATTTTTTAAATGATAGTTTTTTAAAATGGATAGAAAATTAGTAGCAAGCGGTGCAGTTGTTCTTCGCGAAAAATCTTATCACTATGAGTTCTGGTCGAACAATGTGGATATAACAGTTAAAATGTTTCACCGCGGCAAAACCGGTGACAGCACAGAGTTTACACGAAGCAGTAACGCTCCATTGAAAAAAGAGATGGAAGATGCTTTGGTAAATGCACAATTTTTTAAGTAATCATTACAAAGTACTAACAGTATAAATTAATTTGAACTTATGACAGATGAAAAAGAAAGTAAACCCGATAATACAAATATCAGCGGAGCAACAGGGCAAGAATGGAAACTGAATTTTCTCAAAGAAAAACTAAATGTGACCAGTGCAGAAATTGAAAATGCTGTTTCACGTGTTGGCAACACACCCGAAAAAGTAGAAGAATTTTTAAAAAACAGGAATACAACTGCCTTTTAGTTTTATTAATACTCACTCAATCCCATAAAAAAAACCAGCCCGTAATGGACTGGTTTTTTCTTTTAGAATAACAGACTATTTATGCTACACGCTTTACGTTTACTGCATTTAAACCTTTTTTACCCTGCGTAACTTCAAACATTACTGCATCGCCTTCATTAATGTTGTCAGACAACCCTGATGAATGAACGAAAACATCTTCTCCTGTTTTGTCATCGCAAATGAAACCAAATCCTTTGGAATCATTAAAAAATTTTACTTTACCTTTTTGCATTACTTGTTTTTTAAATTAATATATGGTGTAAAGATATACTTAATAAATGGATAATGCAGAATTTAATTTAACTATTTGGGAATTGGTGAAGAAATTGCTCTTAATAACTGAAATCTACTTTTTATTTAGACGCACTAAATTTTTAACCATTCAAATAAAATTAACAATTATAATTTTTATCTCAATACTTTTCTTTGAAACAAAAAACAATGGAATACAACTATAAGATTATGCTTCACAAAGAACCTGAAGGAGGATTTACAGTAAGTGTACCAACACTTTCCGGTTGTATTACTTATGGTGAAAATATTGATGAAGCATTATCACTGGTTAAAGAAGCCGTTACTTTATATGTAGAAGAACTAAAAGAAAAAGATGAACCAATTACTGATGATTGTAATAACTTTGGATATTCTCTTCGATTGAATGCATGAATTTTTCTTTAACTAAATCTCATTTTTGCTAAGTTTATTTTGAATCAAAAAAATCCTCTCATCTTCTCCAGCAAATATTCAGGTGCTGCAGTTGGCTTTCCATTGTTTGCATTAATAAAAACCAAAGTAGTAGCTGCTTTATTTAATAGCGTACCTGTTTCGTTATAAGTTTCGTACTCAAAAAAAATTCTTGCTTCAGGTAGTTTTGGGATTACAGTACGTATTGTTAAAAGATCATCATAAAATGCGGGTTTAAAATATTTGATGGAGTATTCCAATACCGGCAATAACAAACCATCCTCTTCCATTTTTTTGTAAGTGATTCCAAGCGAACGTAATGCTTCCACTCTCGCCACTTCAAAATACTGCGCGTAATTTCCATAATACACATAACTCATCCGGTCAGTTTCTGAATAACGTACACGCAATTGTGTTTCTGTCTGGAACATAAAAATATTTTGATGCGAAGATGCAAAAACAAAAGAAAAATATTTTTTCCGTCATTCATATTTTCTCCATTTGTTATGATTATAATTGTACAGCTTTTCAAATTCCACTTCTATTCATGTCAATTAAAAATTCTTTGTTAGTAGTTTTTGCATGCGCTGCAATTATCTCATGCGGCAGCGTAAAAAAAATTGATCACTACGAAACACAGCAATACAAGTTTAGTGACAGTGCAAACCTTGCAATAGATTCAGGAACTTATTACCTGGTGAATCCTTACCGCACAGAGTTGAATAAAACCATGAGTGCATTTTTAGCAGTGTGTGATCAGCCACTTGAAAAAAATCAGCCTGAAGGAACACTTGGAGATTTTGTTGCAGATCTTTCATTACAACAAGCGCAGAAATATTATTTGAAATCGAAAATTGATTTCTGCGTTTTAAATAATGGTGGCTTGCGTAATTCATTACCAAAAGGAAATATCACTTTAAAAAATGTTTATGAGCTGATGCCTTTTGAGAATGAACTGGTGGTGGTTACCATTGATGGTTCAGCAGCTAATCAACTCTTTAATTACATAGCATTTAAAGGTGGTGTTCCTGTTTCACATCTTGAAATGAAAATTAAAGATCAGCAACCATTACAAGTAAAAGTAAATGGCAATGCTTTTGACTCAACAAAAACTTATCGCATTGTAACTTCAGATTATCTTGCTAATGGTGGTGACAATCTTGTGTTTTTAAAAACAGCTATTAATAAAGAGTACATCAATTTAAAATTACGCGATGCAATTATCAACCACCTGAAAGAATTAAACCGTGATGGAAAAAATGTTTCTGTATTTCTTGATAACAGAATAAGCTATGAGCGATAGAAGACGATTTATTTCTCAGATGGTGAAAGGTGCAGCATTGATTGGCTTCACCGGTTTGCCTCGTGAATTATTTGCTGCACGTGAATTAGTAAAGCTCACCATTCTTCACACCAATGATGTGCACAGCCACATTGATCCTTTTCCTGATAACGATCCAAAGTTTGCAGGGCTTGGTGGTGTGGAGCAACGAACTGCATTGATTAATAAAATACGCAACGATGAAAAAAATGTTTTGCTGTTGGATGTTGGAGATATTTTTCAGGGCACACCTTATTTTAATATGTATGGTGGTGAGCTGGAATTAAAACTGATGAGTGCAATGAAGTATGATGCATCAACAATTGGCAATCATGATTTTGACAACGGACTGGATGGATTGGTAAAACAATTACCTCACGCAAACTTTCCTTTTCTCTCAGCCAATTATGATTTTACTGATACAGTAATGAATGGTCATACTAAGCCTTACAAAATATTTACAATGGATGATATTCGTGTTGGTGTGTTTGGTTTGGGAATAGAATTAAAAGGATTGGTGGATGAACGCCTTTATGGAAAAACAATTTATCTTGATCCATTACAAAAAGCTGCTGAAGTAAGTCATCATCTTCGCAAGAATGAAAAGTGCGACATCATTATTTGTTTATCACATCTCGGTTATAAATATCCTGATGATAAAGTATCGGATGTTGAACTTGCAAAAAAATCAATGAACATAGATTTAATTCTTGGAGGACACACACATACATTTATTGATACACCTTACCGTTACACTAACAGAGAAAAAAAAGAAGTGATGGTTGCACAAGTTGGTTGGGCCGGGATCAAATTAGGTAGAATAGATTACTTTATTGAAAAAAAATCAAAAAATATTTTTGCACAAGGAACATCAAAAACAATCTTAAAAAAATCATGCTAAATCATAATATTTATCTCGAAAAACACACCTGCAAAAAATTCTACAAAATCAAGAGTAAAAAAATTTTTTTTTAATCTTTTTTTAAACAATATTTGCCATCATCAATTAGTAGTAATTACAAGAGCCCTCAAATAATATTTATACAACATTTTTAAGTTCCGAATAATAAAATGCAAAAAGAAAAAGAAGCGATAAAAACATCATCAAAAACTGCAGAAGAAATATGGAACAATTGTTTAAAACTAATTCGAGATAATGTAAACCCGCAAAATTTTAAAACCTGGTTTGAACCAATCAAAGCCATCAGGTTAGAAAATTCCAAACTAACAATTGAAGTTCCAAGTCAGTTTGTGTATGAATGGCTGGAAGAACATTATATCGGATTATTACGAAAAACCATTAAGCATCAGCTTGGTAACGATGGCCGTTTGGAATACAGCATCGTGATGGAGAATGCTTTAAATAATACTAAAGCATACACTGTAAAGTTTCCTGCTAAAACAAATTCAGGATTAAAAAATCCTTCTGTTGCATTACCGCTTAATATTAATGGAGGAATAAAAAATCCTTTTATCATTCCTGGATTAAAAAAGATTGATGTTGATTCTCAATTAAATCCTAATTCGTCATTCGATAATTTTATTGAAGGTGAATGCAACCGTCTTGCCCGCTCTGCCGGATATGCTGTTGCTCAAAAACCCGGAGGTACTTCTTTTAATCCACTCCTTATATATGGTGGTGTGGGTTTGGGCAAAACACATTTATCGCATGCAATTGGTATTGACATAAAAAATAACTTTCCAAATCACACTGTATTGTATGTACCGAGCGATCGTTTCATGCACCAGTTTATTGATTCAGTAAAAAATAATTCGCAAAATGATTTTGTACATTTCTATCAGATGATTGATGTGCTCATCATTGATGACATACAATTCTTTGCAGGAAAAGATAAAACGCAGGATGTATTTTTTCACATCTTCAATCACTTACATCAGAACAACAAACAAATTATTTTAACGTGTGATAAACCTCCTGTTGATTTGCAGGGCATGGAACAGCGTTTGCTTTCGCGTTTCAAGTGGGGATTATCTGCTGACTTATCAGTTCCTGATCTCGAAACACGCATTGCCATCTTAAAAAAGAAAATGTACATTGATGGTATTGAGCTGCCAAATGAGATTGCTGAATACATTGCATTGAGTATCACTACCAACATACGTGAACTTGAAGGAGCTTTGATTTCAATCATTGCACAATCATCGTTAAACAAAAAACCAATAACACTGGAACTCGCAAAACAAATGATTGACAAGTTTGTGAAAAACACTGTTCACGAAATTTCAATTGACTACATCCAAAAAATTGTGTGTGATTATTTTGAATTGCCTTTAGAGTTGTTAAAATCTAAAACACGCAAACGTGAAGTAGTACAGGCACGTCAGTTAGCGATGTATTTTTCAAAACAATTTACTAAATCATCACTTTCAAATATCGGTATGCATTGTGGAGGAAAAGATCACGCTACTGTTTTACATGCTTGCCGTACAGTAAATAACCTTATTGATACGGATAAAAAGTTTAAAGCACAGGTTGCTGATTTGCACAAAAGAATTAATCTATCAAGATAAATTCAGCGCAAACTCATTTAAAAAAATTATTTTATTGAACTATCCAAGGTAAGTTTTTAAAATCTTACTTCGTGAAGTATGTTTTAATCTTCTGATGGCTTTCTCTTTTATTTGTCTCACACGTTCGCGTGTAAGTTCAAAGCGCTCACCTATTTCTTCCAGCGTCATTGCAGGTTCAAGTAAACCAAAATATAATCGGATAACATCTGCTTCACGCGGAGTAAGTGTTGTTAATGCACGTTCAATTTCTCTGCGTAATGATTCAGTAATAAGATTCATTTCCGGTGACGGTGCATGATCTTCTCCTGGCATCACATCCAACATAGTGCTGTCTTCTCCAACTAATAGTGGTGCGTCCATACTCACATGTCTGCCAGCCGAACGCATGGTATCAACTATATCATCAATAGAAATATTTAAGATAGTAGCAATTTCTTCATTGGTAGGCTCACGCTCAAAGTCCTGTTCTAATTGTGCAAATACTTTATTGATCTTATTAATATGTCCAATTTTATTTAATGGCAAACGAACAATACGAGATTGTTCTGCTAAAGCTTGAAGAATTGATTGACGAATCCACCAAACTGCATACGAAATGAATTTGAATCCACGAGTTTCATCAAAACGTTGCGCTGCTTTAATTAAACCAAGATTTCCTTCATTTATTAAATCGGGCAATGTAAGTCCTTGATTTTGATATTGTTTTGCAACAGAAACCACAAAACGTAAATTAGCTTTTGTCAATTTCTCTAGAGCTTTTTGATCTCCAGCTTTAATCTTTTGAGCCAATTCTACTTCTTCATCTGCAGTAATCAAATCAACTTTTCCTA
The DNA here is from genome assembly GCA_031366005.1 of Bacteroidota bacterium. Taxonomy (GTDB): domain Bacteria; phylum Bacteroidota; class Bacteroidia; order AKYH767-A; family OLB10; genus JANLUX01. The sequence goes on from JANLZB010000085.1 coordinate 40,367, forward strand.
TTTCTTGTAGGTATTTGTCTAAGGAAGCAGTTTCACGATTGGTTACCTGCTTGGTGATTTTAAGCTGTCTCATTATTTTTTTCCTTTACTTTAAAGTGTTCAGGTTATTATACGTAATGGGTTGCAAAAAAGTTACAAAAAAACGAAAGAAATACTTTTTTAAGATAGTATTTTAGTTTTTGGAATTGTTTTAAATAAGACTTTAGAATAAAACTTCTTGATTTGAAAAGTAAAATTCATTAAAAATTCTATCTATAATTTATTTAATTTAACAGGATTTTGTCTGGTATCAAAAACATGTGAAACCAAAATCTTTTTGTTGATTTCATCTACCCAATAAATAATTTTATAGTTTTTAAAAACTAAATATCGATATTCTTGAACTCGGTCGTTTAATAATTCTTCTTTTTGTCCAATAAAAGGATTTTTGCCTAGCTTTATAGACTCGTCAATTATGCCGTTTACTAATTTTGATGCAACTACAAATCCTGCATTGAAATTGTAATATTCAAAAATATCGGTAAGTTTATCTTCGGCAAATTGAGTCCAATAAACTTCTAACTCCATTTTTGGAATTTAGTTTTTAAATCATTGGCAGAAGTCAACCGATTGTTATGAGCATCATCTAGTGATTGGTCAATATCTGAATTAAATTTTTCCAGGCTCATAGGTTTCATTTCTTTTTCAATTAACTCCGCTTTTTGTTTGTGAAGTAATTTTTCAAGATCAATGACAATTTCCTCATTTTGAAGTCTTAGAAATTCTTGGATAAAAGTTAATTTACGAGTTTCTATATTCATGATTTATTTTTTAACAAATGTAATAATCTTTATTTTAACTGATTTTATTCAAAATATTTTTCAATTTCAATTTTATCAGATGTTGTTAATGACAAATATAATAAATTTAAGCAACTAGAATTTAGTAAATTAAAAAAGTACATCAACTTGATTATTTAATCGGTCTAAATAATAGTCTATTTTGCGATTGGCTTTGTTAAAAAATAAATTCCTGTCTTTGATTCCCGATTGGTTTAATGGTTTCGAATTGATAATTTGTTGATTAAAAAATTGATGTACGTTTTGACAGCTTTCTAAATTATCTGTAATAAAATAACCCAATAAGGTATAAGGAATAAACATAGTTAATTTTTTATCAGTTTCAATTAACATGTTGTTATTTAGTAATATAAGTTCGTTATAGTAGATGAAATAATTGGTTTTGTTAGATTTTTCTTTGATTAGATTAAGTATTCTTTTTAAATCGAGATACAAGGCTGTTGCACTTTTAAATGTTACTAAACCAGCTTCGTAGAAATATAAAATTTGTTGCAAACTACTGTTTATTGTGGTGTCATTCCAAACTTCTTTTACGGTTACTTTTTCATAAATTTTTTTCAATTTTTGCGTATGTTCCATAAACGATTCGTCTATAACAAAATTTTCAAAAGCTATAGTTTCTTGTTTTGGATTTAATAAAGTTAACCAAACATA
>JANLZB010000028.1:0-9563 GCA_031366005.1 Bacteroidota bacterium
TGCAGGAATTATTCTTTCAGCGATTGCTTTTAGTGCATTGCACATGCAGTTTTATGGGTTTTTACCAAGGATGATGCTGGGTATTTATTTCGGTTATGTGGTGCTATGGAGCGGATCGTTGTGGCCGGCAATAATCGGTCATTTTATAAATAATGCAACAGCTGTAATAATGATGTTTTTGCAAAAACGCAATCAGTTACCATTCAACCCTGATAAAATTGGTACACAACCGGGCGATGAATTATTCCTTATGATTTCAACGTTAATAACCTTGGTTTGTGTATGGTTAATTTTCAGAACAGAAAGGAAAAACGAATTTCTGTCTTCATCAATTTAATATTAAAAAGTCATCAAATTGTAAAGTGAATCGTTACCTTAAAAATGTGCAATCTGCATTAGATGTTATTTGTATCTTATCCATCCGTTTTAAAATCCGTAAGAGAGAAATAAAAAAATCGGGAACGGAACAGCAGAATATATTTAAGAGCGCATAAATTTGAAATTAAACAAACTCCGGAGTCAGGATTTTATCTTATAAAATCCTTTTTAATAGCTCAGTCCGAAAAAAAATAAATTAATTAATTACATACACCAAATCAATATACTATCTATGAAGAAAATTATTCAATTAATTTCAATACTGATATCATCAGTTGCCTTTGCTCAAACGGATGGCATTAAACCCTGTTCTACCGATTCAATGTTCAATATTGAAATGCAAAATGATCCAGGGCTCGCATTGCGAAGACAACAATTACAGGATTTCACAAAGCAGTTTATAGGACCGCAACAACGGGTAGCTTCTGCCACTGCGCTTTATACTATTCCGGTGGTTTTTCATGTGATGCATAATTATGGCACTGAAGATATTCCCAAGCAACAGATATTAGATGCAATGGTTGTTTTAAATGAAAGCTTTCAAAAATTAAACAGTGATACAGGTGATGTGATCCCTTTCTTTCAGCCAATATTTGCTGATGCGCAAATTCAATTCAGGCTTGCTAATATTGATCCGCAAGGTAATTGCACTGACGGTATAACACGAACAAGAACTTCCCTTACCTATAGTGCCGGCAATAATGTTAAAACTTTGATAGACTGGCCCAGTGACAAATACCTAAATATATGGGTAGTGCAACATATTGCAAGCGGTGCGGCTGGTTATGCATATTATCCGGGTGTTTCAAGCAATATAGATGGTGTAGAAATACTTTATGACTATGTAGGAGGACCTCAGATTGGACATTATCAATCACGATCATTAACCCATGAAGTTGGTCATTACCTTAATTTACCTCACACCTGGGGTAATTCAAATTCTGCAGGGTTAGCTTCTAATTGTAGTATTGATGACGGAATTTTTGATACACCTAATTGCATTGGAAGTACACCCAGTGGTTGCAACCTGACTCAAAACACTTGCGGTTCCGGACCTTCAGATTCTGTGGACAATGTGCAGAACTATATGGATTATGCAAGCTGTCATAAAATGTTTACCGAAGGGCAAAAAGCTGTTATGCACGCAGCTCTTAACAGCTCTGCAGGATCAAGAGATAATTTATGGAGTCAAGGCAATCTTCTTGCAACAGGAACTGAAGACGGGCATGTTGTAACAGCATGTGTGCCTAAAGCAGATTTTTCTAATAAACCAATTTATATCTGTGAAGGTGGAACTGTTTTTTTTGATGATAAGTCATGGAGAGGAGATGCAACTGCATGGCAATGGAATTTTCCCGGAGGTACACCCGACACTTCGTCATCTCAAAACCCTTCTGTAGTTTATAACACACCAGGCAGTTACGATGTAAAATTAAAAGTAAGCAATAGTGCAGGCGTTGATAGCTTAATCCGTTCAATGCTTGTTACTGTGTTGCCTGATACCGGAACAAACATGATACCTTATTCAGAAGGTTTTGAAACAATAGGTATACCCGGCAATGACTGGTCAATTGAAAATGAAGGAACCAGTAATGCTTTTGCAATAACATCAGCGGCTGCAGCTTCAGGTAGCTTTTCTGTACGATTGTTAAATCAATCAGGAAACTCAAATGGAAATGTAGATGCACTTATTACTCCCACAATTAATTTATTGAATGTGAGCGGAGCGGTACTTACTTATAAATATGCCTTTGCAGCAAAAGGTGTAAGTGATAGTTCCTTCTTTAAAGTTTTGGCAAGTAATGATTGTGGTGAATCATGGGTGCAGCGGCTTTTAAAAACCAGCGCTGCGTTGCAAACAGCGCCTCCTACGACAGGAAATTTTATTCCAACAGTTTCTCAATGGGCAACGCAAACAGTTAGTTTAGCACAAAGCATGTTTAGCGGCAAGCCAAGTGTTCGTATTAAATTTGAATTTGACCAGGAATCTGGGAACAACTTTTATATTGATGATATAAACATCAGTGGCATTGTTGGTATTAACGAAATTCTTGCTTCGGAATATGAATTTGGAATTCATCCGAATCCAACGCGAAGCACTGCTTCTTTAAAGCTGGAATTAAAAGAAAACAATTTTGTAAAAATTGAGTTGTATGATGTGGTTGGTAAAAAAGTTGCAGACATTACAAATAATATTTACGGTGCAGGAAAACACCAATTTGAAATTCAAAACAAAAATTACCAGGGTGTTTATTTTGTTCGTGTTAATATTGATGATAATACGTTTACCCAAAAAATTGTTTTTGTAAAATGATGAGTAATATTAAAACGAAAGATGGCTTTTCGATAAAAACATCTTTCATAATTTATGCAACACCTGAAAAAGTTTTTGAAGCATTCACTGATACAGGAATTATTGCTGCCTGGAGCGGTGAAATTGGTATTGTGGAGAACAAACCGGGTGGTAAATTTGAATTGTTTGATGGCTGGGTGAAGGGAGAAGTAATTTCTTACAAACCCGGAAAAGAATTAAGCTATACGTGGAAGGCAAATGAGTGGAGTAAAAACACCTTGCCTTCCATTGTAAAATATATTTTCAAAGTTCATGCTGCCGGAACTGAATTATTTCTGGAACATACACAACTTCCGAGTGCTGAGGAAGCTGACAAGCACTCAAGCGGTTGGATTGATTATGTTTTTGAACCATTGAATGATTATTTCACGTCTCTGCTTTAACTTTTGGAATTTCGTTTGCCGTTTCACGTGTTAAGCTATCAAGCAGTTTCATTGCCGTAACATCAATACTGTAAAATCCAAATTCTTCCACTACTTTACCTGTTATCAAATAACAACTTCTTCTTGCTGTAAAGGGAAATTGTTTTACCACTTGCGGAAAATGAGTAGTGTCAATCCATTTTCCTTTTCTGTCTAAAAAAGTTCCGAAATTCATTACATCACCATGCTTTGTGCGCGCATATTTGATGGTAACGAGATAACCAACGATGGAAACAATTTTTCCGAGATGATGCGGAAGTTCGGAGGCAGTAGCTAAATAATTTTCAACGCAGAGGCGCAAAGACGCAGAGTTTGTATGCGCTGAACTCTGCGTCTTTGCGTCTCTGCGTTCAATTTTTTCTCTCAGTAATTCAAACGGTGAACACAACGAAAATCCCAACATTTCTATTTCATCAAATGCATCGTCAAACCTGCCATCATACAATTCAGGCAACTGGAAATTTCTTTTACTCACTTCAAATAATTCATTCTTTACTTCTGTTTTCTTAGCTGCTCCTATGATGGAATGAATATCCCATAGCAATTGTTTTTTTGTTCTTCCTGTAAAATGGAAAGCACCAATGCGAATAAGAATACGCAGCTGTTCAACAGAAATAGAAACACGATTCATAAAATCATCAAGGGATTTAAATGTTCCTCCACGGTTTCGCTCCGCTAAAATTTTTTCAGAACAATTTGTTTCTAATTCTTTTATCAAATGATACCCCAGATAAATATCATTTCCATAAATGCATGTGTAATGTTCACCCTTGTTGATATCAGGCACATGAATATTTCCACCACATACTCTTGCTTCATGTACATAAAACTCAACTGCGAAAAATCCGCCTCCGTTATTAATCACTGCCACCATATATTCCAACGGATAATGCGTTTTCAAATACATGCACTGATAACTCTCCACAGCATAAGAAGCCGAGTGACCTTTACTAAAAGCATAACCCGCAAAACTTTCAATTTGCCGCCATACTTCCTGTGTCACTTTCTCATCATAATTTTTTTCTTTACAGTTATCAAAAAATTTATCCTTTACTTTCTTAAACTCTTCACGACCCCGGTACTTGCCGCTCATCCCTCTTCGCAGCATATCTGCTTCGCCAAAAGTTAATCCCGCATATTCATAAGCCACTTTAATTACATCTTCCTGATAAACCATCACACCATATGTCTCGTGTAGAATTTTGTAAATCGGTTCAGGCGTTGCATAAGTTGGTGGTTGTTTTTTAAATCGTAAAATATATTCTTTCATCATGCCTGAAGATGCAACTCCCGGACGAATGATAGAACTGGCAGCCACCAGATCCATATAAGTTTTTGCTTCCAGTTTTGTAAGCAACATGCGCATTGCAGGTGATTCCACATAAAAGCATCCCATCAGGTTTGCTGTTTCCAGATTTTTTCTAACCTCCTCATCTTTTTTGAATTGTTCTACCTGGTGAATGTCTATCTCTACTCCTCTATTATACTTAACAATTTCAACCGCATCTCTTACTTTGCCAAGCCCTCGCTGAGCAAGAATATCAAACTTGGATAATCCAACATCCTCTGCTTCAAGCATGCTGAATTGCGTGAGGGGAAAATTTTTTGGCGGTATGGCAGTAGCAGTATAATAGTTGATTGGTTTATCAGAAATCAAAATTCCTCCTGCATGCACACTCAAATGATTTGGAAAATCGTGAATGTATTTGCTGTATTTAAAAATCAGTTTCGTTATTTCATCATGTGCTTCATTGCGTTCAAACTTATCGAGTAACGAATCAATCTCTCCTTTTGGTAATCCAAAAACTTTTCCCAGCTCACGCACCACAGCATTGCTTTGAAAAGTGCTGTACGTTGCAAGCAAAGCTGTATGATCAGTACCATGTTTTTCAAAAATGTATTTGATAATTTCATCACGTTCGTCAGAGGAGAAATCAATATCAAAATCAGGCGGGCTGGTGCGGGAAGGATTGATAAACCGTTCGAAATATAAATCAAGTTCAATCGGATCAACATCGGTTATGCGCAGTAAGTACGCTACCATACTGTTCGCACCGCTTCCACGTCCCACATAAAAATAATTTTTGCTTCGGGCATAACGTACAATATCCCAGTTAATTAAAAAATAAGAGGAGAAACCTAAATCACTTATCATCTGAAGTTCCTTTTCAAAACGGGCTATAATGATGTCATCAGGATTTTTATAACGATAAGTTAATCCTTCATAACATAAACTCATCAGTTTATGATGATCGCGTTTGGCTGTGCCAAGAAAATATTTCTTATTCTTATTTTTTCCAAATTCGAAATCAATATTGCATTGTTCCAGTAATTTTTTTGCATTGTCAATTAAAAATTGATGTTCCTGAATTTTTGAGAGCAGCTTTTCTTCAGTCATCATTATTTCATCAGCTTGTGCCTGCTCAGCAACATCCAGTTTGCTTAACAAAGTATTTTTATCAATAGCACGAAGCAAACGATGTGTATTAAAATCAATTTTATTACGGAATGTGACAGGCGCTAACAACACTAATTTTTCAGGATGGTTTTTCCATTCCGAGAATTGCAGTTTGTTTATATCTGCAGTTTTTATTCCAATGAATTCATTTTCTTTTAACGTCATTGCGAGGAACGAAGCAGTCTGTTTCAGAGCAGGAGATTGCTTTTCCCGATAATTATCGGGATCGCAATGACGGTGCAACCCCTGAAACGGATAAATTACAAACGCATTTTCAAATGCAGGAATGTATTCAGGAATAACTGTTTCGCCTGTAATTGAACATTCGGAAAGAAATTTGTTCAGTTCATAAAACCCTTCCTGGTTTTTTGCTATACCAATAAAGCGTTGTTCGTTTCCATTGCGGAAATCAACACCAGCCACAGGTTTAATATTATACTTCGGAGCGAGCCGGAAAAAATCCAATACTCCTGAAGTGTTATTAATATCAGTTAAAGCAACCCGTGAAATCTCCTTCCGTTTTGCTTCAGAAAGTAATTGTTCGGGACTTATGGTTCCGTATTTAAAAGAGTAATATGTGTGGCAGTTTAAATACATAAATTCAATTTTATCTCTGCAAACATGCGTTTCTATATTTGCAGAAAAGAGTTTATCTGCAAACATAAATTTCTATATTTGCAGTTCATTTAATGGTGATTTTATTATGGACATTAAAAAATTTAAAGCAGGAGTTTACAGAAAGCAATACAATTACAAGAGTTTTTTGCCTGAGCCCGTGAATCATTTGTGGTTAGTGAGTGATGCAAAAATCAATCACCTGCTTGCTGATGCCAATCACAAATTAGGTGAGCTCAATGCCTTGTCCACGCTTGTTCCTGATGTTAACTTTTTCATTAGTATGCACATCACCAAAGAAGCAACGCAAAGCAGCCGAATTGAAGGAACACGCACCAGCATCGAGGAAGCATTGCAAAGCAAAGAATACATTGATCCTGAGAAACGTGATGACTGGACGAAGGTTCGCAATTACATTGCAGCCATGAATTATTCCATTGCACAATTACAAAAACTTCCAATCAGCAACCGGTTGTTGCGTGAAGCGCATAAACGATTGTTGCAAGGTGTAAGAGGGAAAAGTAAAATGCCTGGCGAGTTCCGTAAGTCACAGAATTGGATTGGCGGAGCAACTTTGAAAGATGCCGCTTACATTCCGCCACATCATAATGATGTTCCTGATTTGATGAGTGATCTGGAAAAATTTATGAATAACGATGAACTGCACATTCCGCATCTTATTCGTGTGGGTATTGCGCATTACCAGTTTGAAACTATTCACCCGTTCTTAGACGGAAATGGTCGTGTAGGACGATTGCTGATTATACTTTACCTTGTTGAAAACAATATGCTGAAGAAGCCCTCACTTTATCTTTCTGATTTTTTTGAACGCAATCGAAGTCATTATTACGATAACCTAACTGTAGTACGAACAAAAAATAATCTGATACAGTGGCTCACGTTTTTCCTGGTGGGGGTATTGGAAACTGCACAAAGCTCCATTGATATTTTTCATAAAATTATTTTGCTACGCGAAAAAATGGAGAAGAAAAAAATCATTAAGCTCGGTAAAAAAATTCCAAAAGCTCAGGAGTTGCTTCATTACCTCTACGGCAAACCGATTGTGGATATGAGCGAAGTAGCACGTGTATTGAAAGTAAATATTTCTACATCACATCGTTTACTGAAAGATTTTGAGAAACTAAAAATCCTCAACGAAAAAACAGGCTATAAACGTAACCGTGTTTTTATGTTTGATGAATACCTGGATTTGTTCAGGTGATATGCGTCATTGCGAGTGCTTTTCGCACGAAGCAATCCCTTCAGAGGAAAGATTGCTTCGCCTAAAAATTCCCGCAATGACGTATTGTTTTATATCATTTCCTGCTTTAAACATAATGTCAAAGAACGATTTTGGTATTGATATTCTCCTGCAAATATGTGTTTTCATATTTGCAGTAAACGATTTATATGCAAGCAAGGATTTCTGCACTTACTCTTGTATCACGAAACTCAAACTCTTTTATCACCAGACACCTTTCATATTGTGTTTTTCTTTTTAGGAGAACAATGGAGTCAACAATAAAAGAGTTTTGATACGTTCTGGCATCAAAATCTTTTTTCGCTTTCAGAAATGTTTCTTCCTGTAATCCGCTTACGATGGTGATGTGCGGATGATGGCAGAAATAATAGCGTGTGCCAAGCAATGCAGGTTTTTCTTTTAAGCTTCTTAATCCTTTTACAACATCCATAATAGCCGAAGGGTTTTTTACATCCACATGAATATTGTGAGAAGGAATAAAATTGTAATTGCTGAGTTTTACTTCAAACGGATAACTGTAACGACAAACTTCTTCAATAGCATCTGTCAGTATTTTCTCTTTTGATTCATCTGTACGAAAGACAGCAAGCGTGATATGAGGTTCTGATTTTTCTGCTTTCGGGTAATGGTACTTGTCGGCAAAATATTTTTTTATTCTCTTCATGTCATTCACAATTTTCCTGGCAGGATTGATCACCAATAAATATTCAAATTCATCATCACTTAAAACTGCGTTTGCTGACGGTGATGATGAGATGCCATTGAACGGATTAAAACTTCGCAATGAAAAACTTAAAGCAGCTGCCCGTTGAATTTTATTTTCTCCGTAAAGCAATCGCATCTTATCCATTGCCTGGTAAAGATTGATGATGTGCTCACTGTCTTCAAACATATTTACCTGATGACAACCTCCAACAAGATGAGAGAACTTAATGCCCACTAAACGGATTAACATTCTGCGGTTGTATAATTTTTCAAATAATTCTTTTACACGCGCAATAATGGAATGGTCGCATGAAGTATAAGGTATGCGGCATTGCATGGTGTGTGTGTCAAAATTGGAGTAACGGATTTTTACTGTTACACAAGAAGTGAGTTTCTGTTCGCTGCGCACACGAAAACATAATTTCTCCGTCATTGCAATCAGAATATTTTTCAGCATCGCAACATCAATCGTATCTGTATCAAAAGTTTCTTCACTCGAAATAGATTTCTGTTCGGTATAAGGTTCTACAGGATTGTTATCAATACCATTTGCTTTTTTCCAGATGGAGATTCCGTTTTCTCCGAGTACGTTTTGCAATAATTCCATCGGCATTTCCTGCAGCGTTCTTACTTTTTCTATTCCCATGCTTCGCAACAGGTGATACGTCTTTTCACCAATCATCGGAATTTTTCTCACTGATAACGGAGCCAGAAAATCTTTTTCAAATCCATAATCAATCTTCATTTGATTGTTTGGCTTGGCTTCATCCGTTGCAACTTTACTCACGGTTTTATTTGCGCTCATACCAAAAGAAATGGGCAAGCCCGTTTCTTTCATAATCCGCTGTCGCAATTCTGTGGCGTGCTTATAGCATCCGAAAAATTTATCCATGCCCGTTAAATCCATGTAGAACTCATCAATGGATGAACGTTCATACAAGGGTACTTCTTCTCTAACAATTTCTATGACTTCATCAGAGCGTTTGCTGTATTCATCATAATCACCGCGAATAATAATTGCATCAGGACAAAGTCGTTTTGCAAGTTTGATGGGCATTGCTGAATGCACACCGAACTTTCGCGTTTCATAACTGCAAGCTGCAACCACACCTCTATCACCACCTCCAACGATCACAGGTTTGCCAATCAGTTTTGAATTAATCAATCTTGATACGGACACAAAAAAGCAATCCATATCCATGTGTACGATGCTGCGGTGCGCCTCACCCCCGGCCCCACACCAAAAGAGAGGGGAGTTTCTCCGCTTCGGGGTTTTTAATAAAAAGTTAATTATTTTTAAATATTTTGATTATTTGGTTAAAAAAAAAAAAAAAGTGAGCCACACCACACCCGTCTTTTAAATAAATTTTA
>JANLZB010000043.1:0-40370 GCA_031366005.1 Bacteroidota bacterium
GGTAGCCGGTCATACCGGTATTAAAACAAAGTTCACCGGTAGCAATTCCTTTAGCTCCGGCAGCTTTACCATGAAAAATTTTACCATCTTCAAGTAAGAGAATAGCTGGGGATTTGTGAGTGTATTTCATAAAACACAAAATTAAGGAAAAGCCGGGGCTTGAAATTTATTAAACAGAAATGTTGAAAAAAACCATCGTTAAAATTAAAATTCCAGGCAAAACTTGTTCAACTAATGATGCATCACCACAAACATTTTCCTATAATTGTATTCCATATCATTTACTGTTAAGGTATAAATGCCGGAAGGAAGTTTTGATACATCAATTTCAAAAGAAATATCATTTGAAATAATTTCTTTTTCTATCACTTGACTACCTATTTTATTGAAAATTTTTATTACTGTTTTTCGCTCTAAATCCGGTAATGTAATTTTTAAATTGGAAGCAACCGGATTAGGTGACAACATTATCAAATTGTCATCAACATTAAATGCATTAATACTCACAGGAGTTTGTATTCTATAACTACTGGAAACTGTACATCCTATCGGAGTAATTGCAGTCACCGAATAATCACCCGGAACAGTCGCTATATATACATTACTAATCGCGCCAGGAATAATTATTCCATTCAGATACCATTGCAAATTGGTGTAAGGTGTATTTACTGAAAGCGTATTGCCGTTGGCAATTATTTCAAGCCCTCTCACAACCACGGTTATAGTAATATTATTGGTAGCAGCTATAGGACATGCATCATCTTTAACACTCACTACAAAATAATAAGGAGTGTATTCTTTGCCGCAACTGTTGTAAGGATGCGCGCAATCAGTAATCCAGTTAAACTGCATTTGATGTGCAAGCTGAAAAGGCCCTTGAGGTGTGGGATTATTTAAATGTGCACATGGAGGCAATGCACATTCGGTATAGGGAAACGCAGAACCAGAATCCATTTCAGAGCCAAACATGTCAATCCAGAACTGCTGCGGTTGCATGGAGTTTAAATCCTGTTCAAATTCGGTTATGTTCAATGAGAAGTTTATCGTATCGCCTACATTCACAGTATCAATATAAGAGGTGTAAAAACCAGTGTTTGGATCCTGAAAAGGAGCAGGATTAATCTGCGGTGGATGATTAATAGTAGAACCTGTTGTTGCGACTACACCTGTACATCCACTTGCATGGAGGGTAATTAAAATTTCCCTGCTCACTTCAGAAATAATTTGTCCGCATCGGTAAGAAGATGCTTTGATTGAAATGCTATAGTCTCCCTGAGGAGTACCAGCAGGAGGAAAAAAAGTGAATGATCCATTAAATGAATCAACCATAGGATTTCCAGGTAAAGGATTATTATAAGAATAAGGATTAACATATTGCAATGGATTTCCAGGTCCATTACCGGGTGATCCATTATCATAAATATAATCAAACTTATAGCTCAGTGAATCATGGTCAGTGTCATAAGCAATAATATTGTAAGTATAATTATAGCCAATGCAAATGGCAGGCACCGGTTTTTCTGTAAGCGATGGCGATGAATCGAAACAAGGATTTGCATCCAGCCCATTGTAAGCATACATTACCGAACGAATCACTGTATTAAATTCATTAACTAAATTATCTGCGTTTGCTCTGCAACATTCTGCATCCCAATAAAAAATCCATCCGGTTGGCGGAGGAGTACCTGATAATGTTACTGGATTGGAACGAAAAATATCCTCTTCCAAGGCACCTGCATATCCGTTTGGAGCACCGCAGGAATTTCCACAGCCGGGAGGAGTTAAATCGTTTACTGTAATTAAATTTATGGGAATTGTAGTAAGAGAAGGATTCCCTGAAATATTAATATTATAAGAAGTCCAACCTAAAGGTATTCCATTGCAATCCCTGTACAATCTTAAATAAAAAACATACTGTCCATTGCCTTGACACTGCCATGTTATTTCTCCACCTTTAATATGAGAACCAAAGCTTAATGATGTGATAAAAAAGTTTAACAGGATAGTGAGTTTGATAAATGCTTTCATTGTATGATTATGTAAGGACAACAAGATAGTAAAATAAAATAGAGGAAGAAGATAGTTTACTTTTTAACAAATTTTGCACTGCTAATGGTTTTATTATTTTGAATGATTGCTAAATAATAAATTCCTTCTGGCAGCATATTGCAATTCAATTTAATTTGCTTCGGGTTATTAAAAATTTTTTTACGCAAAACAATTTCTCCAAGTGTGTTATAAACTAACAGCTGCTCATCAACATTATTCGAAAAATCATAATCTATCCAAAGCATATCTGAAGTTGGATTAGGATAAATTTTGATAGCTATGTTGTTAACCGGATAATGAACACCCACTGATGCAGAATCATACACAACAATGGTATAAGTAACATTAAATGTTTTTGCAGGACAACCTCGGTCGTTAACAATTACACTAAAGTAATAGGGTAAATGACTTGCTTGTCCTGCATGTGTAGTCCAGCAAAAGGAACTTGTAATAAGAGAATCTCCTGATGTATCAGGTAATGTTGCAACCGGATTATACAACAAGCTATCAAATAAATTTCCTGCTTTGGTTAGAAATAAACTGTCACCATTTGGATCAATAAAAGCTGGATTAATGCAAAGTGTTTGTCCTTCTAATACAGTATAAATACTTTGTCCGCTTCCGCTAAATGCTGGTGCAGGATTATTTGCACAAGGAATATCAATCAACTGTAAATCTCTTCTTATTATTCCTATCAATGTTCCATTACGATATTCTCTTACCTCAAGAGCAACAACATAATATGCTTGTGTGTTCATATAGTAATTACTGATTCCTGTTGAAGAATCAATTCTTGCATACGTTCCTGTTCCGAAAGGTTGAGTAAGACTATAATTAGTTGCATAAGTTGCAGTAGGAATAGGCCACGGATAAAATAGAGGTGGATTCGGGTTAGGATTGGATCCATCTGATATGCCTGTAAAAGGTGCTACCAAACTATAAACAAGAGAATCTCTATCAACATCATAAACAGTGTTTAATACAACCGTTGAGTCGTTTTGACAAAAATAAACAGGAGGTGGCGCAGCAAAGACGGGAGAATTATTCATAATATTCGTTGGAGGAATAAATGCATAATAAGCCTGTCCATCATTACCGGGATTATCCAGATTTGCAATATTATTATTACGACAGCAACGATCAGTTAAAAGATGATAACCACCATTGCTTGCCGGAACACTAATGATTTTTATGTACACTCCTTCTTCAATACATACCACTGTTGTAAAAGTACAGGAAGCATTGGAAGGTGGTGGCATTATAAATCGCTGGGTGGTTAAAGGCAATGTATAACTGCTAACTAAGATTTTGTCAGCATTGGGATTCAATGGATCTTCTTCATAAACTCCCATATTCATATTATTAGGAAGGGCAGTACTTCCCGCTGAACAAAACCGATACACTTTTAATGTAATTTCATAATTAAAATTATTTCCGGTTGTTCCAAGGTATTTATAAGTCATGTCACCACCCATTAAGTGAGTTGCAAAGGATGATTGAGATACAAGAACTAAAATTAAGACGAGAGCAGGTAAGATTTTTTTCATTTGTTTAAGCTTTGGTAAAGATAGAATTTAACTTTGTGAACACATTTCGAAAAAAAATAAATGAATACCGTTTCCCTCACCAATAAAATTATTGATGATTTAATAATCATTCTCGACAAAGAATATGTTTTTTATGATGCTGAATCATTACAACATTATGGTCATGATGAAACGGAAGATTTACATTTTGCACCGGAAGTTGTCGTAAAGCCCAGAACAGCAGAAGAGATTTCTTTGATACTTCAATTAGCCAACAAAGAATTAATTCCTGTTACTCCGCGTGGTGCAGGCACAGGCTTAAGTGGTGGTGCATTGCCTGTGCATGGAGGAATCGTTATTTCTATGGAACGTTTTAATACAATTATAGAAATTGATGAACGCAACTTGCAAGCGACTGTTGAACCAGGAGTTATCAATCAACATTTCAGAGATGCTGTGGAAGCAAAAGGTTTGTTTTATCCACCCGATCCTGCAAGCAGGGGAAGTTGTTTTCTCGGAGGTAATTTAGCAGAGAGCGCTGGTGGTCCTAAAGCAGTGAAGTATGGTGTTACAAAAGATTATGTTTTGAATTGCGAAGTGGTTCTTCCAACCGGAGAAATTATCTGGACAGGTGCTAATGTTTTAAAAAATTCTACAGGATATAATCTCACACAGTTAATGGTGGGCAGTGAAGGCACATTGGGTATCATCACCAAAATTGTTTTTAAATTAATTCCCTTGCCTACGCAAAATCTGTTAATGTTAGTTCCGTTTTTATCTGCTGAAAAAGCCTGCGAAGCGGTCTCAGCCGTTTTTCGTGCCGGCTTCACTCCTTCTGCTATGGAATTTATGGAACGCGATGCAATTGATTTTGTGTTGCAATTTGTTGATGTAAAAATTTCGATCAAAGAAAATATCAAAGCTCATCTCTTAATTGAAGTGGATGGAAATGATCTTGATGCTTTGTTTAAAGATTGTGAAAAGATAACAGAGCTGATGTATCAGTTTGAATGTGATGAAGTGTTGTTTGCAGATACTGCACAACAAAAAGCAGATTTATGGAAAATGCGTAAAAGTGCTGGTGAAGCTGTTAAATCACATTCTGTTTATAAAGAGGAAGACACTGTGGTACCGCGTGCTGAGTTGCCTGTTCTATTAAAAGGCGTAAAAGAGATTGGGATGAAATATGGTTTTCGTTCCATCTGTTATGGACATGCCGGTGATGGAAATCTGCATGTGAATATTGTGAAAGATGAAATGAGTGATGATGACTGGAATAATAAAGTTCCATTGGGCATTCGCGAGATATTTGAGTTATGTGTAAAGCTAAAAGGAACAATAAGTGGTGAACACGGCATTGGTTATGTTCAAAAAAATTATATGGACATTGCTTTCAGTAAAACACAGCTTGATTTGCAGAAAGGAATTAAAAAACTTTTTGATCCCAATAATATTTTAAACCCAGGCAAAATTTTTGCGTAGAAGTAAATTATCTTATTTATCTAAATAAAATATTCATATTTTTTCATATTAACCATGGCATACCAGGCATGAATTATAAAAAATATTCTCTTTTTTTTATAATGCTGATAGTTCACATTTGCGGCAACGCACAGATAAAGCATCCACAATTTAAAATTGGTATTGAAGGAGGTCCGGGGTTAACACATTTAAGAGGGAATGATTATATAGAAGCCAATTATAAGAATACAATAGGTTATGCTGCCGGTTTATCATTTCAAATCAGGGTACCTAAAAGTATTTTTTCTTTTAAGAGCAATATTTTCTTCGAGCGTAAAGGAGCTATCAGTGATGATCTTTTTTTTGTCAATTCCAGTGGTAACGTAACAGGTGTTTCTCATAATAAAATTTCACTAACATATATTACTATCCCGGCTATGTTACGTATCAACACCAATACGAAATTGAGTTTTTTTATGAATGCAGGCGGGTATGTTGGTTTTCTTTTGAAAGAAGAAGATATTGTTGGAGCGAAGGGTACACTGGCTGAAAATAAAGTTGATAATACTGCAAATAATAACAAACTTGATGGCGGATTTTGTGTTGGAGGTGGGTTTATCATTCCCGTTTTAGAAAAATTTACTGCTTCTTTTGAGATACGTGATAACATTGGTGTTTATGATATCAATAACACTCCACATACAAAAGGAGGAACGGTACAAACTAACTCGTTAAATTTATTAGCCGGCTTTTCATACCTGTTGGAAAGAAAATACAGGAGAAGATAGTTAAGTGTCTTAATTGTATATTACAAATCACAATATCATTTTATTCAAACAAATTCAGCTGTTGATTTTTATTCGGTGGCTTGGCTTTTCCGAACACCGTTCTTCCACCGTACTTATATGACTCAGCTCTTTCCTTTGCAATCACTTCATTAAAATTTGCATTTGGTTCAAAGTCATTTTCCATTGCCTGTGCCACTATTGTGAGATTCTTGATGGCTTCTTTCTTTTCAGTGTCTCCGATCTTTGCCTTCTCCACTGAATTTTTCAAAAGCTCAATCGTATCATCATAAACTTTTGTAGGAACAGGGAATGGATGTCCGTCCTTACCACCATGTGCAAAAGAAAATCTTGCAGGATCATCAAAACGTGTGGGAGCACCATGAATCACTTCACTAACTAAAGCCAGTGATTGAATGGTTCGCGGACCAACACCTTGCAACATTAATAATGATTCAAAATCTTTTGGTTGCGTTTCATGTGCAAGTGCCAGCACCGCGCCAAGGCGTTTCAGGTTAACATCCTTAGCACGCACTTCATGATGAGATGGCATTAATATGTTTCCGATGTCGGAGAGTGTTAATATGGTTTCCTGCTGAACAATATCAAGCATACTGTTGCGTGCTTTGTCAGCTTTGCTGTCAGTAAGATTAAGTATTACTCCCTGATTTTTTCCATAGATAAAAGTGTGAGGATCATTAATGAATGAATCAATTTGTAAAGAATGCCAGTGATACCTGCGAGCCATTCCGTTTGCACCATTCATTCCTTGCTGAACAACAGCCCACTCGCCTTCATCGGTAACAATAAATGAATGCAGGTATAATTGAAATCCATCCTGAATGGCGGTGTTATCCACTTTTGCACTTAGTTTGCTGTTTCTAACCAATGCATCACCATCGAGACCTGTCCGGTCTGACAGCGCCATCAACTCTGCCGGTGTTTGTTTTGAATGTTTACCTTTTCCGCCACAGATATAAATTCCCAACTCACGAAACTTTGGATTGATTGCTTTCTTCAACGCACCCATTACTGAAGTGGTGATACCTGACGAATGCCAATCCATTCCAAGCACAGAACCAAAAGCCTGAAACCATTTAGGATCGCTTAAACGCGAGAGAACTGCTGACTTGCCGTAATCTAAAATAATTGATTCAATAATGGCCCCTCCGAGTTTGTTCATTCGCTCAGCAAGCCATGGCGGAACTTTACCATAATGCAGAGGAAGATCAGCATAACGTGTTGAATTAAAATAAAGTTTTGGCATTATTACAAAGGTAAAAAACAGGGAGGAAGGATTTTATATTCCTTCTAAAAAAATCTTTAACAGATTATTAAATTCTTCGGGTTGCTCAACATTTGAAAGATGACCGGCTTTTAAAATGGATTTTATTGTTGAACCTTTTATTGCTGAATGAATTTTATCTGATTGATCATAAGGAGTTATTTTATCTTCAATACCACAAATGATAAGTACAGGAACTATAATTTCGCTGAGTGTTGTACATTTTTCCCATCGCTGTGCAAGTGCTTTTAAAGTAGCTGTAACGGTGGCAGGTGAGGTGGAAAGAATTACATTTTGAATTCCTAAAACAATTTCCTTTTTCTCCTGAAGTATTTCATCACAAAAAATATTTTTAACAAATGACTCTGCAAATACACTCAATCCTTTGGATTCGATCAGTTCAATAGTACGGTAACGTTTTTCTTTTGCTTCAGCTGAATCAGCAATACACTGTGTGTCTGCCAATATCATTGCTGCAAATCTTTCTTTGTAACGATACATTGCATTCATAGCTATATAACCACCCATTGAAAGCCCGCAAATAATTGCTTTGGGAATTTCCAGAATGTCCATGAAATCAATCAGGTCATCTGCAAATAAATTAATACTGAAATCCTGTGAACCTATTTGTGATTTACCAAAACCGCGAATGTCATAAGCAATAACACGAGTAAAGGATTTAGCGAACTCAATCTGACCGCGCCACATTGATTTATCAAAAGGAAAACCATGAATAAAAATAAGCGGAATATTTCCTTCACTCAAATCATCATAACATACGATGAAATCATTTGCCTTACATTCTAAATTATAACCAGGAGTTCTCATGAGTATAAAAATTTAAGCGCAAATATCCAATGAAATTAATCATTACAATTTGCGCTTATTTATTAATAATAATAAAATGGAAATCTTAATTCTTTTTAGCTGTAGCTACAATGGCAATTCCACCAATAAGTAAACCAACCCCTAATATGGGTGACCAATTTACGGGATGATTTTCTGTCTTGTTAATTTCAAGTGGACCAATGTCGGCTACTTTCTTTTTTGTAACCATATTAAATCCGGTGATGCCCATCATGATGGCGCCTAATATGATCAAAACTATACCAAGTGTTTTCATAATTTTTTGTTTTAAGTTAATTATTTCACTTCTCCTAACTGACCGTTTTCAGCGGCTTTTTTTAATTTCTTATTTGCAAATATTGCTACTTCCACTCTTCTGTTCTGCGCTCTGCCTGCATCATTGTCATTGCTTGCAACAGGTTGTGATTCGCCATATCCTGTCTCGGTAATTCTGGAACCTGTAACACCTGCTGTTTTTAGATAACCCGCAACAGACTGGGCACGGTTAACCGAAAGTGTTTTGTTATGTTCATCACTTCCTGTATTATCCGTATGGCCTTCAATTAATATGTTGGTATCATCATATTTCTTTAAGATATTACTCAGATTCTGAAGATTTGTTTTTGATGGATCTGTTAATGCATAACTATCAATGTTAAAAAGCAATCCTGAATCGAAAGTGATTTTAATACCCTCACCCACTCTTGTTATGGTTGCACCTTTTAAGTCTCGCTGCATTTCAGCGGCTTGTTTATCCATGTAATTGCCAATGAGTGCACCGGCAGTTCCTCCTACGGCAGCTCCGATGATGGCACCTACAGCAGTATTGCCGGATTGATTTCCGATAATCGCTCCAACTCCTGCACCGGCTGCACCACCAATAGCAGCACCTTTTTCCGTTTTATTCCACGTTTTGCATGAAGCTACAAGAAATAGTGCAGCTATTACGATTACAACTTTCGGTTTAATCATTTAGATTATGTTTTTATTTAGGAGATTAAAAATTAAATCTCAAGCCAACATACGCACCATGGCTGGTAACTTTTGATTTATCCA
Source organism: Bacteroidota bacterium (assembly GCA_031366005.1). Classification (GTDB taxonomy): domain Bacteria; phylum Bacteroidota; class Bacteroidia; order AKYH767-A; family OLB10; genus JANLUX01. The sequence continues at coordinate 9,009 of JANLZB010000043.1, forward strand.
ACACAACTACAGTATGAGTAGTTGCAACTCCATTCTGAGTGGTAGTATAAGTAGCAGTAGAATTTTTATCACTGATATCAACAAGTCCGGTTACACCTCTGTAACCAACACCAACAGATAAAGCAGGAATAATTCTGAAGTCAAGTCCAGCACCATAAGCTACACCAAAGTCAGTGGGTTTAACTGCAAACTTTGTGTTTACAATTTCAGTATCACCACTTGATTTACCCTTGATTTTAGCCCCCACGTTAATACCTACCTGAGGACCTGCTGTAATATTAAAATTAACAGGTTTACTGATATTAGTATTTAAAACAACCATTAATGGGATGTTTATGTAAGAAACATCTATCCTTCTGTCAAGACCTTTATCAACATATTTTTGAGATAAAGTGTTATACATCACCTCCAATTGCAGTGCGAAGTGTTTTGATAAGTTAGAACCTACATATCCACCAAAACCATAACCTAAAGTGGCAGATGTTTTTGCAACTGTTACATTATTGTTGTCAAAGGTGTTTATTTTAAAATTGGTAGCTGAACCCAACACACGTGTTCCGATATAAAAACGTGGCACTCCGAACTTAGATGATTTTTCACCACTCTCATCATGCGGTGCAGGTGCTGCCGCTGGAGAAGTCTGTACTGCTGCCGGTGCAGGCTGTGTTGCAGTTTCCGTAGCAGGAATAGTAGTAGTTTGCTGTATAGTAGTTGTAGTAGTGGTTGTTGACTGAGCATGGGCATTATAACCAAATAACGCAGTTGCTATTGATAATACAATTAAATTCTTTTTCATAATTATAGTATTTTTTGTTTAGCATGTCAAGTGAAAATACTGTTCCATAAATAGTAATGGGTTATATCGGTTTAAATGCTATGTTTTTTCTACATGCTGAGGTATTCACTACACAATAAGGGATGTAAATGAAGAGGTAAGTATGGCAACAAATTTTATGATCTATTGATGAATAATTAATATTTAATTACGCTATTTATGAAAACGCATCATGCACCCCTCGAAAAGATTGAAATGAAAACAATGGTTTCATGCCTGAACTCTTTGCTTACACAGGGTTTTGAAACGCAGTTTAAAGCAGTGAAGAATGGATTAAAATCATTAGCTACTGAAAAAGTGTATTCCGCTGAAGAAGTGCAGGTGTTGAATTTTTACCGGTTTGAAGGTGAGTCAGACCCGGCAGATAACTCTATCGTGTATGCAATTGAAACCAAGGATGGAGAAAGAGGAACACTGATAGATGCATACGGGCCTTACAGCGATACTAATGTGACCAAGTTTATGCAGATGGTAGAAGAAATTAATAAAAAAACACAGAAAGAACAGTCATTGTGAATATATAAAGAAAACCGTTTGGTTTATGATTGAATGGGTAATTGCATTTATTTGTTAATAGATGAATAAGAATTAATAATCCATCAAAAATTACAAAGAAAAATTTACACATCTAGTTCATTCATTTTAATAATTCATCAGTGTATTAACTCTTGTTTTTTATTATGTATGCTTACATAAAACTCTTGGATGTTCACCATATATATAATACCTTTACCCCTTACTCAATTGTATTTTATTAATCATAAAAAAAATCAAGCACTGGAAAATTCAATGCCGGAGTCAGGTAGTTCAATTCAAAAAAAATCAAGCGTTTAGCTGAATATAAATTTTATTTCATGCAGAAAAGATGGGATAAACTAAATTTAAAATCAATAAAAAAATATAAATATGAAATGCATTTTTATGATAAATGATTCCATTGAAAGGAAAGTGATGATGATTCTTACCGTAATTTTCATATTATGGAGTGTTTTAAACGTCCATGCGCAAACTTTTCCATCAGGGTTTAATCAGCAGTTGGTGGCAAGTGGATTTACTAAACCTACGGTGTTTGCCTTCGCACCTGACGGACGTTTATTTGTAGCAGAACAAACAGGCAGAGTTAAAATTATTAAGAATGGCAGCGTGCTTACCCGGGCTTTTATAAAAGTTAACGTAAGTTCCATTGGCGAACGTGGCTTACTGGGCATTGCTATCGATCCGGCTTTCAACACTAATCATTACATATATCTATATTATACATTGGCCAGTAAAGTAAATAACAGGATAAGCCGGTTTACAGCAAGCGGGGATACGGTGGTGCCAGGCAGTGAAACAGTGTTGCTTGACCTGGATTCGATACATAACGTTAATCATAACGGAGGTTTTATGCAATTCGGGCCGGATGGAAAACTCTACGTGTGTGTTGGTGAAAACAGAGTGGATTCCAATGCTCAAAACCTAAATACTTACCTGGGCAAGATTTTGAGAATTAATAAAGATGGAAGCATTCCATCGGGCAACCCTTTTACCACCGGAAGCACACAACGCAAAAGTGTATGGGCTTACGGTGTGAGAAACCCCTACACCCTGGCTTTTCAACCCGGTACAGGAAGGTTTTTTATGAATGATGTAGGCACTTCATATTGGGAAGAAGTAAATGATTGCACAACGGGAGGCCATAATTATGGGTGGCCTAACGCTGAAGGAATGAGCACTAATCCTAATTATACCAATCCCATTTATACTTATCCGCACGGCTCAGCCATTGGCGAGGGATGTGCCATCACTGGCGGAACTTTCTTCAGTCCTGCATCAACAAATTATCCCAGTACTTACCTTGGTAAATACTTTTTTCTTGATTATTGCGGTAATTGGATAGATATGCTTTCGTTCAGCGGCACCACTGTGACACGTTCTAACTTTGCTACAGGGATTGCCGGTTTCCCGGTTGGAATGACTGTAGGTCCTGATGGAAATATTTACTATATGTCGAGAGCTAACGGCTCTGTTTATAAAATCATTTTCGGCCCTCCCACTTTTACTACCACATTAAATGCTGTGGCTGATGCTTACGTGCGCGGAGGTACTTATGCAAATACTAATTACGGAACTGCCACCACCCTTTATACTCAGGCGAATGCAGGCGCAGCATCCAACTATGAAACTTTTGTACGATTTAATCTTACATCATTAAGCGGAACAGTTTCTTCTGCCAAACTGAGGTTGTATGGAGGGTTAAACAACACCAATATTCCCAGTTTGAATATAGAAGCACATAACTCTTCCAATATTACCTGGCAGGAAAATTCAATCACATGGAATACCAAACCCGCAGCTGACGCCAATATTCTTGCAACTACTACTATTTCCGGAACTACGAAGGGATATTATGAGTGGGATATTACATCAAAAATTATTTCCTTAAAAAATGCAGGCGCAACAGAAGTTACAATCAAATTAAATAACACAACTGCCACCGGGACCCGTGCAGTGTTTAGTGCGAAGGAAGCAACCAATAATAAACCTCAATTAGTGATTGAATATACAACACCACGACTAATGGATGACGCACAACCCGAAGCAAACCTTGATGCTGACTTCGATATTTTTCCTAATCCTGCCGGCAATTTCTTTAATATCTCATTGAAAAATATAAAGGGTAATGCCACGGTGGGAATTTATGATCTAAAAGGACAATTGTTGATGAAAAAGGGAATAGAAAACAGCAGCACTGAACGAATAGATGCTGCAAACCTGGAGAATGGAATTTATCTTGTTACTATTACTGATGAGAAAGGAATTCTGACGAAGAAAGTTTTTGTCAATAAGGAAAAAGAATAAGTTTAAAATATCCGCGAAAGCTTCTTAAATTTTATAATTTATTTCCTTACTGATTGCACAGGCAACTCACCACGTTCAATTTGTTGAACGATGGTTTCAATCATTGCATCTTCACCTTTGGCATCGTAGTCGTCTTTCAGGTTTTCACCAAACAAACGTGCAAGCCCTTGCCAGAAAAATGCCTGAAAAGAACCGCGTAATTCTTTTACCAGATAATAAGAAGTGCTGCCTGTTTGGCGGTCAACGAGCTTGATTAAAATCCGACCCTGGTTGATGGTTAAGTTTTTAAGATCTTTTTCAAAATCATTTTTCAATTGTTTTTCGGTAATTTTTATAAAACGTTTTTTCTCGCGTTCATTGGTAATATGCTGAATGCTGTCGTTAACATATTTCAATTGTGTTTCTGCAAGACGGGCATAAGGATATGCCCGCAACACATCCCTTCTCAGCTTTAGATAAGATTTTAACTGGGCAGCCGCTTCCGGTGACAGTGTTGCAATAATTTCAACAGGCGCAAGATTGATTAATGGAATGGTATCACCGTCAATAATAGTTGCCAGTGTTTTATAACGTCCATCAGGCATTTTCAACTGTGCATTGGCAATCACTGAAAAACAAAAGGTAAAGAAGAACAAGAATACTTTACGCATGCAATTGCTAAGTCAAGATTTAAGCCGTTTTTTTGGACACAGATTTGAAGATGGGAGCAGATTCAAATTATAAATCGTAAATCAAGAACGGTTCTGTTTCCATTTAGAAAAACTTTCATCGGAAGTATTTAACTGAACAACGGATGAAGCAGCAGAAGATTGTATGAATTCAGCCACTAATGCAGCCGCTAATAGTTCTTCCTCACTTCCCTCCTGCCCTAACATTTCCGGCTTAAAATAATTGCTTACAAAATGTGTATCAAAGTTTCCGCTGGTGAAAGCCTTATGCTTCATTACAAAACTGCAAAAAGTCAAAGTTGTTTGCGGTCCCACAATGGTATATTCATCAATAGCACGAATCATGCGCTGGATTGCTTCCTGCCGATTGCTTCCATAGGTAATGAGTTTTGCTATCATCGGGTCATAATAAATCGGAATGTCCATTCCTTCTTCAAAACCATCATCTACTCTTACACCCGGACCTTGCGGACGGATGTAACGAACAAGCTTACCAATGTCAGGTAAAAAATTATTTGCAGGATCTTCGGCATACACACGCACTTCAATGGCATGACCATTTATTTTTAAATCATCCTGGGTAAAGCTTAATTTTTCGCCTTGTGCAATTTTAATCTGCTCCTTCACCAAGTCAAGTCCCGTTATCATTTCCGTTACCGGATGCTCTACCTGCAAACGAGTGTTCATCTCAAGAAAATAAAAGTTTTTATTTTCATCCAATAGAAATTCTACCGTTCCAGCACCAACATAATTGCAAGCCTTGGCAACCTGTACAGCACACCTTCCCATCTCTTTTCTTATCTCAGGAGTAAGCACTGAAGATGGCGCTTCTTCCACCACTTTCTGATGTCTGCGTTGCACTGAACATTCGCGCTCAAAGAGATGAACGATGTTGCCATGTGTATCACCTAATATCTGTATTTCAATGTGGCGCGGTGAGGCTACGTAACGCTCAATAAAAACAGAACCATCACCAAAGGCAGAGGTGGCTTCACTCACCGCCATTTTCATCATCTCTTCAAACTGTTCAGCGTTATCAACAATACGCATTCCTTTACCACCACCACCAGCAGATGCTTTTATAAGAATTGGAAATCCAACCTGCTCAGCTACTTTTTTTGCTTCTGCTAAATCAGTGATAGCATAATCAGTTCCCGGTACTAATGGAATATTAAATTGTTTGGCTGCCGCTTTAGCTGCCAGTTTACTTCCCATCATTTCCATTGCTTCAGGAGAAGGACCAATTAAAACTAATCCTGCATCACGCACTGCTCTTGCAAAGCCTGCATTCTCCGAAAGGAAACCATACCCCGGATGGATTGCCTGGGCTCCTGCCTGCTGTGTCACTTCAATTATTTTATTCATCAGCAAATAACTTTGCGATGACGGAGGAGCACCAATGCAAAACGCTTCATCAGCGTAACGAACATGCAATGCATTACGATCAGCTTCTGAAAAAATAGCAACAGTGGCAATGCCCATTTCTTTTGCAGAACGCATGATTCGTAATGCAATTTCTCCGCGGTTGGCTATTAATATTTTAGTGAAGATCATATGTTTTTGAGTAGGGAGTTATTAGTAGGAAGCAGGGAATGATAGTAGGAAAACGACTCTCCTATTTAAAATTCAAATCCATTACTGCCTTCTATTTTCGTCATTCATTTTTTCTTTTTATTGCGTTTACCAAACCACTATTCAGTTTAGCAAGTTCTATCAGTTTTAATCTTGACAAATTATTCTCCTCATCAGAAATATAATTTGTTCTAAATGCAATTGTTGTGCAAACAACACATTCTCTAATAGATCGTTTGTAAATTCTCAGAAAATTATTAAAATCATTATCTGTACTGCCCGCACCTTCTCCTATATTTAAAGCGATAGAACAAGCAGCTCTTCTAAATTGGGAAGTTAAACCATACAATTCATGATCAGGAAATTTATCTGTAAAAAAATAAGCTTTGTCCACAAAATCCAAAGCTTTTTGATAAGTAATTAGGTTTTCAAAATTGAATGATTCTGGCTTTTCCATTATTGAACAAAAATATCTTTTTTTGGAGTGATAATGATCTAACTAGTGATAGTGAGCTGAAGAATGAATACCCTACTCCCCACTAATAACTCCCTACTCCCTTATAGCAGTTCAGAAAGTTTCTCTTTGCTCTCGTTGAATGATTTATCACCACGAGGTGGAAGCGTACCGAAAAGATGATCCCAGATGGGAAGGCTTACTGCAAATGCGGTGTGGTCAGCTTTGTAATGATGTAAAGCATGATGTGTCCACAACATACGGAAAAAGTTTTTTGGAGGACGAAAACGATGCACTGCATAATGAATGGAAAGATAAATACAATAGCCTACCAGGAAACCAGGATAGAATAAAAATACCGTATCATTCATCAACATGCGAAAAAGGCTGTAGAAAAAAACTGCAAGCACAATAGATATTACGGGCGGCATCACTAATCGTTCTTTATCGCGCGGATACTCATGATGCACTCCGTGAATTTTGTATTTAAACTCCTGCTGTTTTTCTGTTTTTGCTTCAAAATGAAAAAGGAAACGATGGATGGTATATTCAACCAAAGAAAATGAAATCATTCCAAGCGGAACAAGGTACAACGCATGCACTAATGGAAGTAAAGTATATAATGCAGCATAAACCAATATTGCTACACTAACAGCAAGATATAAAGTAACAGGAACTGCAACATGAGTGCGGGTAAGCGATTCTAAAAATTTATTATTAAAAAGTGCAGTGGTTCCTTTATTTGAGATGCGGTAGTTGTTCATATCACGACTCTTTAAAAAACTTATGCCAAAGATAAGTTAGAAAATCAAAGTAAAATGAAGCCCTTATTTTTTATTTTCTGCTATTCACGAGAAAACCAATGATGCGGTAACAAAGTTTTGCCAGCGTATATTCGGAATTTACATTGCCAGCCATCGGAGCACATTCAACAATATCAAAACCCACTACTTTTTTTCTTTCTATCAAGCGTTGTAAAAACTCCATCGTCTCATCCCAGAATAAACCTCCTGGTTCAGCAGTGCCTACTGCCGGCATGATGGAGGGATCGAAACCGTCTGCATCAATTGTTAAATATACATTTTCTGTAAGTGAGTTAATGGCTGCATCCATCCAGTGATCATTCTTACGTATGTCATGAGCATAGTAAGTATGAATCCTTTGTGATGTGGCAGATAACTCTGCTTCTGCTTTACTCAAGGCACGAATTCCAACCTGTGTTAAGGGCACATCTAATTCATGTACACGTGCCATCACTGATGCATGGCTGTATAAATTATCGTTGTATGAAAAGCGAAGATCTGCATGTGCATCAATCTGCAATACGCTAAGGTTTTTATATTTTTTATGATGTGATTTCACAAAGCCAAGCGTTACCGTATGTTCAGCGCCCAATGAAATAACAAATTTTCCGTCAGCAATAAATTTATCAGTGATCTGCTCTATCAGTGCAATAGCTTCTGCATCCACACGATTTAAAAAGTGAAGAGGTTCAGCAGTGCAGATACCACCCTTCTTATACGTTTCCATTTGCAGCATCTCATCATAAAACTCCACAAAATGCGATGCATTCAATATGGCTTCCGGCCCTTTTGCAGAACCGCTTTGGTAAGATGAGGTATGCTCATAAGGAACAGGATGAATGATGAATTTTGATTTTTCGTATTTGGAAAACTCAGGCTCAGTAATGCCCAAGAAGTTTTTTTCGTAATCGTAAAAATGCATATTCTAATTTTGAGTTATGAATTTTGAGTTATGAGTTATGAATTTTGAATTTTGAGTTATGAATTTTGAGTTATGAGTTAAGGAATTTAAATTCATAACTCAAAATTCATAACTCAAAATTTGTTTTATTTCTTAAGCACCTTCTGCACTAAATCAGCTGCTTCCTTTAATTGAATAGCAGAAAAAACTTTCAAACCGCTGTCATCAATTATCTTTTTTGCTTCCACGGCATTGGTTCCCTGCAAACGAATGATAATGGGAACTGGAATTTCTCCAATGTTTTTATAAGCATCCACTATTCCCTGAGCAACACGATCACAACGTACAATGCCGCCAAAAATATTGATCAGGATAGCTTTTACATTCGGGTCTTTCAGAATTATTTTAAATGCTTTTTCCACCCGTTCGGCATTGGCTGTTCCACCAACATCAAGAAAGTTTGCAGGCTCACCGCCAGCTAATTTAATGATGTCCATAGTAGCCATGGCAAGCCCTGCCCCGTTAACCATGCAACCAACATTCCCATCTAGTTTTACATAATTAAGATCGAAAGCACTTGCTTCAACTTCTGTAGGATCTTCTTCTGTTACATCCCGCATATCAGCATAATCTTTGTGACGGAACAAAGCATTTTCATCCAGATTAACTTTTGCATCTACAGCTAAAATTCTGTCGTCAGCAGTTTTTAAAACAGGATTAATTTCAAACATTGATGAATCCGTTTGCTCATAGGCTTTATATAATGCAGAAACAAACTTTGTCATTTCTTTAAAAGCATTTCCACTCAAGCCAAGATTAAATGCAATCTTCCGTGTCTGAAATCCCTGCAAACCAACTTTAGGATCTATTTCTTCCTTATGAATGAGATGCGGAGTTTTTGCAGCTACTTCTTCAATATCCATACCTCCTTCGGTTGAATACATGATGATGTTTGATGCTTTCTCGCGATTAAGCAACACACTCATGTAAAACTCTTTTGTTTTTTCCTTTTCGTTATAAACATCCTGTGCAATTAAAACTTTATTTACACGCTTGCCTTCTTTACCTGTTTGCGGTGTTATCAATTGCATTCCAAGAATCTGAGTAGCTTTTTCTTTTACTTCATCAAGCGTTTTTGCAAGCTTAACTCCACCACCCTTTCCACGGCCACCGGCATGAATCTGTGCTTTCACCACCCACCAGCTTGTACCGGTTTCCTGTTTTAACTGTTTGGCTGCTTCCACTGCTTTTTCTGGTGTATCTGCTACAATTCCTTCCTGTATCGCAACTCCAAAACTTTTTAAAATGCTCTTACCCTGGTATTCGTGAATGTTCATTATTATATAAAATTAAGCAGGCAAATGTAATTGATTTAGGATTTTGTTCCCATCACCATTCTATCCTTACCCTGCAAATCTTTTTTAATAAGTGGTTCTATGAAATTATTTGCCTTTAACAATGCATTAATATCTTCCGCATTAAGTGGATTAATTTCAAAAAATAATTTCCCTCTTGGTTTTAAATGTATGCCTGCATATTTTACAATTGCTTTATAAAAAATTAATGCATCTTCATCAGGAACAAATAAAGCATTCGCAGGTTCATATTCCAGAACATGGCTGGACATCGTTTTACTTTCTGATTGAAGAACGTAAGGAGGATTGCTGACTATTATATCATATTTAAATTCATTTATAACAGGGTTTAAAATATCCTCTTCCAAAAATTTAACATCAACATTATTTATCAACGCATTTTGAGTTGCTGTGTGCAATGCATCTTTTGAAATATCCATTGCTACCACTTTTGCTTCAGGTATTTGTTTAGTTAATGCAATAGCAATACAACCACTTCCAGTTCCTATATCAAGAATGTTAGGAGATTGAATTTTATTTTGTTTAACAATCCAATCAATCAATTCTTCTGTTTCAGGTCGTGGGATCAATACATATTTGTTCACCTTGAATTTCAATCCACAAAACCATGCATATCCTAACACATATTGCACAGGCTCTGATTGCTTTAGCCGTTCAAGAATATTTAATAGTTGTTCTTCTGTTTCAGATGAAACCACTTCCTGATTTTTTAAAAGTAAATCTGAGGGAGAATAATTTAATACTTCCATCAAAACTGTTCGTATGATTGCAGCAGTTTCATCAGCATCATACAAATTATTCAATGAGAGTTTAAATATGTTTTGAATTTCGCGAAGATTCATTGCCTGCAAAGAACATAAAGTTTTTCTTTGCAGAGAATTTCAAAGGATCACTGTTGAAGAATGAAACAATCTCGCTATGAAACAGATTGCTTCGTTCTTTGCAATGACGGCAATTAATTCAAATGCATCACGAACATTACATACAGCGCTGTTTGCAATTAGCAAGACTGGGAACAGGAAATGTTGCACCCAATCCTATGGTAGGTTGTGTAATTGTTTATGATGATAAAATTATCGGTGAAGGATGGCATAAAGAGTTTGGCAAAGCTCATGCAGAGGTCAATGCGATTGATAATGTAAAAGATAAATCGTTACTCTTAAAAAGTACATTATATGTAAATCTTGAACCCTGCTCTCATTATGGTAAAACGCCTCCATGTGTTGATTTGATTTTACACCTTAAAATTCCTAAAGTTGTAATCGGAATTACTGATCCGTTTGCAAAGGTTAACGGAGAAGGCATTCGTAAATTAAGAGAGGCAGGTATTGATGTAATTACTCCGGTTCTGGAAAATGAATGTAAAGAACACAACAAAAGATTTTTTACTTTTCATCAAAAAAAGCGTCCATACATAATTTTAAAATGGGCGCAAAGCAAGGATGGATTTATTGGAAAAAGAACTGAACGTGTTCTAATCAGTAATGAGCTTTCGCAAATTCACGTTCACAAATGGAGAAGCGAAGAGCAGGCGATAATGATCGGGACAAACACGGCATTGATTGATGATCCAAATTTGAATGTGAGAGAATGGTTTGGTAGTTCACCTGTAAAAATTGTTATTGATAAAAATTTAAAATTGCCTTCATACCTGAATATCTTTAATGGAATAAATCAAACAATAGTCCTTACAACAAAAGATAAGTCAAGTGATAATAATGTCAAATACCTTCAGTTAAATGAAAATAATTTTACTGTTGATTCAATGTTGAAAGTTTTACATGAGCAAAATATTCAATCTGTATTAGTAGAAGGAGGAGCAAAATTAATTCAGACATTTATTGATGCAGGTTGTTGGGATGAAGCAAGAATTATTACAGGAAATATTTTTTTGAAGGATGGAGTCCCTAGTCCGCATTTAGATTTATCTCCAGCATCAAATCAAAATTCTCTTGATGATGTAATTCATTTTTATAAAAATAAGAATGCTGTTTGACGATTTTTACAAAACCATTCAATCTCCCTCAGAAGGAAATTTTAAAGACCGAGGAAGCAAGTTTATTGGATTTGCTTTTCCTGTTACTAATGAACTGGAAGTAAAAAAATATTTACAGGAAATTAAAAAAGATCATCATCAATGCAATCATCATTGTTATGCATTTCGTTTAACAACTGATCCAACCGTTTTTCGATTCAGTGACGACCGCGAACCAGCTGGAACGGCAGGCAAACCTATTCTCGGACAGATACAATCAAGAGATTTAACAGATGTGCTGGTGATTGTAGCGCGTTATTTTGGCGGCACATTACTTGGAGTTCCGGGTTTGATCAATGCTTATAAATCTGCTGCTGCGGATGCATTGAATAACGCTACTATTATTACCAAAACAATTAATGAGATATTTGAAATTACTTTTCCTTATGAACAAACAAACGAAGTATTGCAATGGTTGCGCAGTGAGCCTGCAATTATTAAAGAACAGGATTATAATGAACCTTGTAAAATAATTTTTGAATTAAGGAAAGGAAGAACCAATGATCTCTTGCAAAAGCTGAAAAATAATTTTGAGCTATCTAAAGCAGTAATTATTAAATAAAATTATTCCCGCGTAGCGAGATAATAAATTGAAGAAAAAATAGCAGTGCCAACAAAAAAATTTACCCAAATCCTTTTGGCTTTTATTTTATATGCTCTTCTTTGATAACCATTCCTGTACTCATATTTTTCAAAAAGTTTAGTATCAGGAAAATTAAGATTCTTAATTTTTGGTTTGGATAATGTAGCAGGAATCGCAATCACCAATCCAAATGCCGGTCCTCCTAACAAAGTAGCCACAAAAGTTCCTGTTCCTGAGGGCTTATAACCTTTATAATTTACGATTGCATCCAATTCTCCTTTATAACGCAAATCCTCAGCCGTAGAATAACGGCTTAAAACGGATTCGTCATGATTAACGATTTCTGTAGTTCCGTTAGCGTATTCAATTCTGAAAACAAGTTCTTTTAATAATCTTATTTCCGGACCATCAGGATAGTCAAATATTTTGTAAACAATTTCATCGGGTGTAATCGTTGATATTTTTGCTTTTATCTTTTCACCATTATTTTTATAAATTATATCCTGGCTTAATGCAGAATAAGCAGTCGTTATCAGAAAAAACAGTACTAGAATTTTTCTATTGCAAAACAAATTGATATAGGACTTTTGAAATTTTTGAAACATAGAACAGCTGTGAATTAAGGTAAGGCGGTATTCAATAAAACAAAAAGTCAGGCAACTCCGAACAGAACTATTAAACTATTTAGCTCTTCTACTTTTTCCATGTCACCCAATTTTTGAAAAGAAAGTGACACATTGCGAAGCATTCTAAGTATCATATCCTCATTAGAACATGGTAAGTAATATTCCTCTTTAGGATCGAGGTTGAGCTTGCGGATAAAATCATCCACATCCGATTTACCAAACACAGTGCCTTTACTAAAAGCATTAATGTAAAATAATACTTGTTCAGGTCCTGAGTCATGCTCTGCTTTTCTGTCAAGATATGCGAGCACAAAATGTTCAGGAAGATTAACACCGCTTACAGGTAAACCAAGTTGCTCGCACAATAACATGTAAATGATACCTAAGCTAAGCGGATTTCCTTTTTTTGTTTCCAGCACACTGTTAATAAAAGAATTTTTCGGTGCATGATAATTAGAAGTATTGCCGCTGAATCCATGTCGTGCAAACAAAATATGATTTATCACATTCACCTGTTCTAAGGCGGTCATGTTTTCATTTATCTCCAGCCATATATCGCGCTTTAATTTATTCAGCGTTTCATAAATATTCTGATCATCAAGGTCAGGATACTGGTAACGGGCAACAAGAATTGCTCCTGCCAAAAGGTTATCACTTTGTGTATGTAACCAGATTTTTAAATCTTCTCTTAAAGAATCTAATTGTATCTTATGAACTATTGTCTCAATCCGTTGTTGCAAAACTGCATCAAATGCACTGGACCATGCATCCTCAAGCACAGGGATCGCTTCGCGGCCAAGGCTTAGCAAACGTTCTTCTATATGATGATAAACTTCCTTATCTGTATCATCCAGAAGGCTTATCAAAGCTTTGATCTCTGTATCTTTCAAACGCGCCTCTTCCATAGGGCAATTTTAATTATTAATAGTAATACTTCCAAAAAATAATGAACGCGTTTTCAACTTTGCATTGTTAAATATTCACGCCTGCTACGAAACCAGAGCACCACAAAAACAATACTGATAATGCCCAGGAAAAAAGTGACCATCTTCATGCGAAGTAAACCTGAGCTCAATTGGGATTTTCGCGCATTAAGCACAGTCACTTGTTTTTGAAGGGTGTCAATGGAGTTTAAAAGCGAATTAATCCGATCAGTGTTTGCCTGCACATCATAACCCAATGTTACTTTCTCATAATTCCGGAAATCAACAGTGCGATTCAATACTCCAATAATCCGGTTGTCAGTACGAACAATTTCGGTAAGCACATTATTGCTTTGCTGCATATCCTTTTTTGTTTTATTGCCAAAAATGCCACTGCGTTTCTCAATTGAACTGGCGTATGCATCAAACCGCTCTCTTCTTTCCTGTAGTAAATCCATTAACTCTTTGCGGTCAGCCGGTGCAGTTTGAGCCATTAAATAAATTGAAAAGAAAAATGCTGTTGCTGTAAGAAAAAAATATTTAATCATCTGCAAATTCAGATTTAGGATTTATCATTTACTTCAGCAGATTCCATTCGTTTTCCTGCTTCGATGCACCAGAGCAATTCATCAATAAATTTTTTTGCCCGCTTATCTGTCGCTTCTTTTTCTGTGGCAACACCATCCTCGTTAAATGATTTCTCCACCTTAGGAACAGGAAACATAGCAGGTACTGTCCAGGCTCTTATTTTCCATAAAGAAAACTGCAATGAAGTAATCACCTGCGTTCCTCCGAATATTCCATCACTCACCGTTGATATGGCAATAGGCTTGCGATGCCATTCATCATACAATAGATCTACCACATTTTTAAGCGCAGCGGGGTAACCTCCGTTGTATTCAGGAGTTACAATTAACACTCCACCGGCATTTTTTATCTTAGATGAAAAGTCCAGCATTTGAGATGTTGGATGCTGCTGATACTTTAGTCTTTCGTCAAACAAGGGAAATTTATACTCATTCAAATCCAATATCTCCACAGTCGCAAGTTGATGCTCCTGTATATAATTTTGAAAATAAAGCGCTACCCGGTGACTGTTGCGTCCTGAACGTACGCTGGAAGAAATGATTGCAATATGCGGCATAATCTGGAATTAGAATTCAGACAATATTAGTTTAATGAATCATGTTAAAATTTATACCATCGTAATCAGGACAAAATTTTCTATTGTATTGAAAGAATAATACCTAGTGTTTAAAGTATCTCAGTAATTTTCCAAACTATCACAGAAACAATTGTAGTAATCAAAATAGTTCTTAAGAATGTAATTATTAAAGAACTTTTAATCTTTGTTATCCTGTTATAAATCTGAACGAACTTTTGCATGATAGTTATAAAAAAGACCAAAAAAGAATTAAATGGTTGGGTACTGTAGAAATAATATTTAAAAATGGTTCAGCATTTTTGTAAAGCAGCACTTTAAAAATGATATGTCAAGCCCATATTTAAACCAAAGGAATATGGATAACAATTCTCAGGTATCTTTTCAGTGAGAGAATTGACAGAGCCTTTAAAAACGGGTTCAATGTAAATTCCAAAATCATTGTGTAAATTATACTGCAAGCCAATTCCAGCGTGATAACCATAATTCAATTTTTTCAGGCCATCAATATTATTTGTAATGGTTTTTTCAGTGTTTCCGGTCTGCAATTTTGCGCGTTCATTAATAACGAAATTGAACGCAAATCCTGCATCAGCAAAACAAGTAAAATGATTTCCAGCGATTTTATATCGAATGGTTAACGGAATATTAATAAACTGCAGTTTTTGCCTGCAGCTGATATTGGTTACTAAACTATCACCCTCATTTAAAGCGGAAACTCCAATATCTGATACTTGGATAATACCACACGAAGTTGGATATTGATAATGCAATTCATTATCAAACCCGTGTCTTGCATAAATTTTTGGAACAGCAATAGTGTAAGAAATTGTAGAATAAGAAATGCCTGATAACAATGTCCATTGCTGCTTTAAATCAAAACCAATTGCAATTCCAGTAGCATGTGAATAATTAGTTCTTTCATTTTTATAATATTCTACCTCTTCATTATGTGTTACATTTTGATTTTCTTTCAAATGATTTTTAGAGTAAGATGGTGAATAAAATACTGCGACAGACCAATGTGATTTAGTGTGAGTATCTACAATATATGTTGAGTCGCGGGTATGCTGACCTGGATCATCATTTTTTATATCCTGAATTTTATCCAATGGGTTAACAATTAAATTTTCTGTTTGAACAGACTCTGGAATATTTACTTCCAATGAATTATTTTTTTCAGAATGGTGCTGCCGAGAATAAATAGTTGAATCCGGCTCATTATCATGTAGCAGTGAACTTAAGGAGGATGTATTTTCTTGATTTTCATTCTGCATTTCAAAAATTCCATGAGCTGATTTCAGCTTTTTATTTTTTGATTTCAATGTCAGTGCGACTATTTGTTTTTTATGATGAATGATGACAGGACTTGAATTTGTTTTTGAAGGATAAAATTTATTCAAATTTTTTTGCTTAATAGATTCCTTAGTATTACTGTTGTTAATTGCTATTGAAGAATTCGGCTCATTTATTTTTTTTGAGATGCTTGAAACAGTTTTTTCTGAATTGATTTTTTTTGAATTCTTTTCCCTGGACGAATTGAAATTATTGTCCGGTGTTAAATACTGAATGCAAATAAAAAGTAACAAGAGGAGAGCAAGAGCAGCAGAAAGACGCTTGAAACGATTTGTTTTTTTCTGTTGAAACTCCACTTGCTTACGCATCAATTCACCATTAACAACATCCCATGATCTTTGAGGAGGTTTGATTTGAAAATCTTCTATTCCCTCACGAAAATGACGATCAAAATCCTGATTATCTTCCATTGTAAACTTGAGGATAATTTATCATCCTGTTTTGGTTTATTGCCTTTTTTAAAATTGCTCTGGCATTATTCAAATTAGATTTTGAAGTACCTTCAGAGATGCCGAGCGTTTTTGCAATCTCTTTATGCTTTAATCCTTCAAATACAAATAAATTAAAAACCATTTTGTAACACGGAGGAAGCGACTGAATTAATTTCATCATTTCGTGTGCTTCAAGTTTGCTCAGCACATCATTGGTGTTGTAATGATCGAGATCACCAAAGCACTCATCAATATTTACAACCGCAAATAAATGAGAGTTCTTCCAGTATTTATCAATGGCGGTGTTAACCATTATTCTTCTTATCCAGCCTTCGAGGGAGCCTTCACCACTATACGATTTTAAATTCTCATACACCTTAATAAAGGCTTCATGAAAGGTATCCTCTGCCTCCTCTCTGTTTTTCGAATATTGAACACATACCGCAAACATTTTAGCAGCAAAAAGTTTATATAATTTATCCTGAGCATTTCCATTCCAGGCAATGCACTGCTTGACAAGAAGCGCTTCCTCTTCACAATTCAAATTTGGATGTCTTGTAAGTATAGACATGAAATGATGGTAAATGGTTGGGTGAGTTACAAAAAAATTATGCCACCGAATTTACTCAACCAATTAATAAAGGAATTTTTAATCAGGAACACAATTTTTTATTTATTACCCAACTCTTTTATTATTTATCCGTCTTACTATTCTATGAGCTCATATTAATTATTCAATCTTAAAAAAAATAATTAAAGCGCAACATAGTAAGCCGTTATTAATTATTAATCATTTCAAACAATTTAAATTTTTAAAAACATGAAAAAAATCACATTACTATTTGTCATGCTCCTGGGAGCCACAATTGCAAGATCACAAAACAATCAATTACCCAAAATTAAACTGGAAGATTTTTCGGAAGGCTTTGATCAGCCTCTTGGAATTGAAAACGCAGGAGACAGTCGTTTGTTTATTGTTGAACGCACAGGAAGAATTTGGATTTGCGATGCTAACGGAACAAAAAGCACAGTTCCTTTTCTCAACATTTCTGACAGGATAACAACTAATGGCGGTGAGCAGGGTTTGCTCGGACTGGCTTTTGATCCTAACTATTCTGCTAACGGGTATTTTTATGTTAATTATACCAATGTGAATGGTAATACACGCATTTCCCGTTTTAAAGTAAAAGCTAATAATGCTGACCAGGCAGATAACAATAGCGAGGTAATATTTTTGACTGTACATCAACCTTTTATTAATCATAATGGAGGTTCATTGCGTTTCAGCGAAGGCTACCTTTATATTGCGCTTGGTGATGGAGGTGATGCTGCGGATCCTTATAACAATGCACAAAACACAAATACATTGTTAGGTAAAATTCTACGTATAGATGTAACACATGGCAGTCATGGTAAACATTATTCTATTCCACCCACTAATCCTTTTGTTGGAATGAGTGGCTATCGACCTGAAATATGGGCAACCGGATTACGTAATCCATGGCGTTTTAGTTTTGATGATCTTACTGACGATATGTGGATTGGCGATGTAGGACAAGATGAGTGGGAAGAAATAGATTTTCAACCTGCCGGTGAAGGAGGTTTAAATTATGGATGGGGATGCTGGGAAGGAGCGCATTTCTTTAAAGATAACTGCAATCCTAACAGTACACATGCTACATTTCCAATTTCAGAATATGAACACATTGTTAGCCCCGGCTGTGGTGGTACTGTGATAGGTGGCTTTGTTTACAGAGGATCAAATTATCCAAAAATGTATGGCAAGTATGTGTATGTTGATTACTGTACTGGAATAATGCGCGCTATTTATAAAGATCATGGTGTTTGGGTAAACCGTTATCTCACAACGGAGGAACCACTTCAATACACTGCCTTTGGTGAGGATATGAATGGAGAATTATATCTGACTGACATTACAGAAGGTGAAATTTATCATGTGATAGATTCCTCTGTGGTGGTTCAAAGATTTTCATCAGGTAATAGTTTTACGCAATCACCTGACGGTAAAAATGTTTCTTTATTTCCTAATCCAAATAAAGGAGAATTTACTGTACAAATAAATGCTGCTCAAAAAGAAAACTATATTGTAACGATCAGCAATGAACTTGGACAGGAATTATTAACGGAGAAAAAAACAGTACAGGAAGGTTTGAATGAATGGAGTTTTTCTTCCGAAAAGTTTACAAAAGGAATTTATATTTTCCAGCTACGGACTACGGAAGGAATCATAAGTAAAAAATTCTCTGTTCAATAAATTCTTTTAATATTTGAAACAAACCCTCGTGGATTACGGGGGTTTGTTTATGCCAAACGGATTAATTATTTCCTTCCTTTTAAGCAGTTTAAGAGTGACTTTAGCTTTTCAGCTTTTTGATATAAATAATTTAATCTCTACTATACATTAGATTTTACAATTAAACATTTAATCAATTTAATATGAAATCAACAACTACTCTTCTTACTGTTTTATTAGTAACCGCTTATTCAACTGTAACAGCGCAATGGACAAAAACAAATGGACCCGAAGGAATTTATGTCACTTCCTTTTTGACTGTAAATGATTCAACACTTTTATGCGGCACTATGGCACAAGGCATTTACCGCAGTAATGATCATGGCAATATATGGACTTATACAGCTTTAGATAATATATGGGTGGATTGTTTTGTGCAGGACTCACAATATGTTTATGCAGGCTGTTTTGGCGCGGGCGTGTATCGCTCTGCAGATAAAGGACTAACGTGGTCACCTTCCAGCAATATTTTTCCCACCGCTGCAGTTACGTGCATGTTGAATGCAGGAGGATACATTTTTGCCGGATCTATTAATGATGGGATGTTCCGTTCTGCTGATCATGGTAATACATGGGTGGATGTGAGCCAGGGTCTTCTTACATTATCTTATATACCCGCAATGACTTACAGCGGCAACCGTCTCATGGTGGAAGTAGACAATTATATTTTTTATTCTCTGGATTTTGGAAATAGCTGGAATGTTGACCAGGGCACTACAGCATTTTATACAATTGATAATTTTTTTCAGCATGGCGACACTGTTCTGGCCTCTGTTGGTGATATAATATTCAGAACTACTGATCATGGTGTAATCTGGAGTAACCCAAACATACAATCTCACAACTTTATTGGTTTTGATCATATCGGTGATACAGTGTATGCAGGTTCAACAGATGGAATTTATATGACAACCGATTACGGACTTACATGGAATTTTACTCCTTCCGCTGACTTACGTCATGGTGCACGCTATCACGATGATTTTATCATCACCGGAAATAATTTTTTATATGCTTACCAGGAAATCGGAGTTTACAAATCACAAAACAAAGGAGGATCATGGCAACAAGTTCCGTTAAGCAATTTTGCTGTTGCAAGCACTATTGATGATGCAATGATTTTTGATAACGGAACAGTTTACACAGGAACACATACAAATGGAGTTTACAAGACAAATGATCAGGGCAATACATGGACCAAAATTGGGACACCAAATAATCTGGATACGCTTTCCAACGAAGTGATTTTTGATATGCTGCATTGGGGACAAAATATTATTCTGGCAGGAGGATGTGGAAACGGTTTGTTTCGCTCTGACAACAACGGTGCAACATGGACACACATTACTAACGGACTTCCACCTGATAACGGAACATTTACCTGCATAAAAACTTTGGAAAAGTGCGGACCGAATATTTTATGTGCAATGGTAAATGGAGTTTTTTATTCTGTTGACAGTGGGATAACCTGGTTACCAACTAATCTTACACCGAATGATGTACTGCAATGCGGAGGATTTGCCACGAGAGGAAATATTGCTTGCGTTGGTGTTATTGGCAATCCTCCTTTTCCTACAGGAGTTTACCGTAGCACTAACTACGGAGTTACCTGGACCCTTGCTGATCCTATTCTTGATATAGAAACAATGGCAACCGGAGGAAATCATACTATGTACTGTGGAGAGCTTTTTACATCGTATGTATCGTATGATGATGGACAAACATGGAATGGCTTAGGATTGGGCGCAGCATTCTCAATACTTGCATTTGATAATTATGCATTCATTGGAAATAATGACGGCATTTTTTTCTCAAGTAATTATGGAGGTAGCTGGACTATGATGAACCAAGGAATGGATCCTTATCCAAACAATGCAGTTCAGGGATTAACACGCGATAGTTTTTATGTTTATGCAGGAACTTATCGTGATGGAGTTTGGAGAAGACCACTTTCTGATTTTGGCATTGTAACAGGTTTAAATGCTCAAGCAAATGAGGCTGAAAATCCTATTTCAATTTACCCTAATCCATCATCCGGAAATATTATTATCAGTTTTGGTTCTGAGGTAAAAAGAACAGATGCCCTTCGTATTTATAACAGTATAGGTGAACAAGTGATGTCACTTCCATTGAGCCAATATAATATTATACGCGCAGATATTTCAGCATTAGCTGATGGAATTTATACAGCCATTCAACAGACTGCCGAAGGAAGTATTTATAAAAAGTTTATGCTAATGAGTAAGTAAACATATCTTTTGGACTCACACAAGATGGTGGTAACGATTTATACATGTTCAAGAAATTTTATTGCCAAATAATAATTTGAATGAGGATGCTTTACTAACTTTTTCTCATCGTTTACTTTCTTCCGGCAAATAAAGATGCTTCATTGTATCCTTTCCCTACTTCGCTTTCAGCTGAAATAAATCTGTTATTTCTATCCAGGATTTTTTTTACAGAGCGCAAGACCAATACCTGTTCCTGAAATTCATCTTTACCATGAAGTCGCATAAATAGTTTATTATCAATGCCTCACAGAAATTATTCAAGATGAATGGCTAAAGCAATTGCATGTAATTATTTTTTTCACTTCATTTGATATTCAAATGGTGGATTTGTTACATAAGAATGGTGCATATCATTATATCCGGGAGCCGGCAGAATTCACTAATATGAAAAAAATAATTTCCCAATCACTTCACCTCATTTCTAAATTCACGAAGGAACAACCAGTCAAAGAAAATTTTGTGCTGAACCACTCAACAATAAAGACATGATGAATCACGATAAAAACCTCCGTACTGTTTTCATTTCTGCCATTTGTTTAGTTCTTCTTATTTCCATTTTTTCTTACCTACGGATTAATTCAATTATCAAATCCGATGATTCAGTTATTCACACTTCTCAGGTAACGTTGGAACTTGAAAAAATGATTGACAACATCAGTGATGGTGAAACTGCCCATCGCGGGTTTATGCTTACGCGCGACAGCAGCTTTCTTAAAGCATTCAATATTGCATCGCAGCAGTTCCCTGTTCTCCTTGATAACCTGCAGCAACTTATAAAAGGCACAACAGTTCAGGAAGAAAATCTTGAAGAAGTAAAAAAACTTTCGGAACATCGTCAGCGTCTTCTCGCTGACGTACTCAAAAATAAGAAGTCGCGAAACCATAATAATGCCGCTGAAATACTTGTTGCCAAATCAACTACAGACAGCTTGCGCGCTAAAGTTGACAATATGATTGTGGTTGAAAACGATTTAATGCATAAACACCCAGCTCATCTTAAATCACAAACATGGCTTGCGCCTGCCACTATGCTGATTTTGATATTGGCAGCTTTGGCTGTTCTCATTTTCGCCTATCTGCAATTAAATAAAGCATTGCTGCAAGCAAAAAAATTAAAAACAGAAGTTAGGGAAACAAAGCAGCTCCATTCTATCAGCACGCAATTAATTTTTGAAAATAATTTAGATGCGTTCTATCAGCAGTTGCTGAATGCTGCAAAGGAAATTATGAATGCTGATTGCGCAAGTATTCAATTATTAAATTTTCAACAAAATAAATTAGAGTTGCTTTCATCGCTGGGTTTTCATCCCGAATCTGCAATCCATTGGAAAAATGTTGACTTAAAAGATACCAGCACCTGTGCAAAATCTTTACATGATGGCACACGGGTAATAGTAACAGATGTTGAACAGTGCGCATTCATGAAGGGGACAAAAGACCTCGAGTATTATCGTCTTTCACAAATCCGTGCCGTACAATCTACTCCGCTTATTACCCGTAATGGAATTATGTTAGGAATGATTTCAACTCACTGGAAAAAAGTTCATCAACCGTCTGCAGAACATTTTCAGTTGTTTGATATACTTGTCCGGCAAGCATCCGATCTCTTAGAAAGAAAACAAGTTGAAGAAAAAGTTACAGCGAGTGAAAAAGAACTGCAAACGTTATTTGAACAGGCTCCTGTTGCCATCACACTTTTTGAAGGCGAGCAACTCATTGCAAAAGTGGTGAATGAAAATGCGCGCTTGCTTATTGGAATAACTAAGGCTGAAGATGCGGAAAAAAAGTTGATAGAATATTTTGCTGCTTATCCCGAACGCAAAAATATTTTCCTTAAGATTTTTCAAACAGGAATTTCATGTACAGGCAAAGAAGTAGAAGTAAAGCTGAACCGCTTAGGCGTGGAGCAAACTGGCTATTACGATTTGAATTATAATCCATGGTATGATGCTGCAGGAAAAATTAAAGGCGTTATCGCCATTGGAGTAGAAGTAACGGAAAAAGTGTTAACGCGGAAACACATTGAAGAAACAAATCAACAGTTGCAATTTGCCGCCACGCTTACAGAAAACATAGCCGATGCTGTAATCGGAACTTCCATCATTGAAGAAAGTTATCGCATTACAAGCTGGAACAAAGGCGCAGAGCATACTTACGGATGGAAGGAGTATGAGGTAATCGGAAAGCCGGCAAGAGAGGTACTCGAAACAGAATTTAAAACAGAAGAAGACCGCCAGGCATGGCAGGTTTCAATAAATGAAAATGGTTACTGGAAAGGTGAAGTGAAGCAAAAGAAAAAAGACGGAACGATGATTTGGGTTGCTGCCTCCGTTGCTTATGTAAAAGGAAAGGATGGGAAAATTATGGGAGGTGTTGCCGTAAACCGTGATATTACAGCCCAAAAAGAAGCACAGGAAAAAATAAAAGAAAGCGAAAATAAATTCCGCGAGCTTTCATTATCTCTTGAAGAAAAAGTAAATGAACGCACACATGAATTAATTAAAGCTAACACGGAACTTAGTTATAACAAAGATTTTATAACGAGTGTGCTCAAGAGCACGAATCATGGTGTGCTTTCCTATCTCGCCATCAGAAAAAATAATGAGATAATCGATTTTGAAATACGGTTTGCCAACGACATTGCACTGGAGCAGCTAAACCTGCCTGCCGAAAAAGTAATTGGCAACACCTATCTCACACTGATGCCTGATGCAAAGAAAGACGGATTATGGGATCGCGTTACACGAGTATTAAACACAGGGATCAGCGAAACACATGAAATATATTCACCAACTTATCCTGACCGTTGCTTCACAGCTTTCTTCACACCATTGGAAGATGGAGTAACGGTTACATTTATTGAAATTACAGAGCAGAAAAAACAAGCCGAAATTCTTGAGAAACAAAACGAAGAGTTAGAAGAGCGCAATGCTTTTGTAGAAACACTGCTAAACTCTTCTTTAGATATTATTTTGGTAGTGGATAAAGAAATGAAATTTATTTCAGCCAATGAAAAGGCAATGGAATATTATTCAAAAATTTATCCTGATACTATTATAGGAAAGCACGTGAATGAACCATTTCCAAAATATCCCACTGATGGATTAGCTGCTGCTTTAAAAGGAGAAACAGTTAAGGTGAAAAAATTTAAGTCAACATTATTTGATAATTATTTTGAAATAAATTCTGTTCCACTGTGGAAACACAATGAAGTGTATGCGGTAATGATTATTATACACGACATCACAGAAAATATTATTGCAGAAGATAAGATTCAGAATCTTATACAGACTTTTGAATATGCCGAACAGATAGGATCGTTTGGCAGCTACCGTTATAATTTCGCTACGCAACAGCTTACTTATTCTGATAACCTTTACCGCATTTTAGGTTGCGAGCCTTTAGAATTTCCTGCTTCGGGCGAAAGCTTTTTAAAATTCACTCATCCTGATGATGTGGAATATGTTGCAAATGCAACCAGCGAAGCATTTAAACAAAAACATATTTCCAAATGGGAATACCGGATGATTCGCAAAGACAAAAAAATAATAAATGTGCGCGGCACAGGCAGGTTGATTACCCACAGTGATGGCAGTGAATGGATGATTGGTACTTTACAGGATATAACAGAGGAAAAACAAAATGAATTGAAACTGAAAGAAAGTGAGGAGAAGTTTTATGACTTGTTTAATCTGTCTCCGGTTTGCAAAACATTAACGGATATGAATTCGGGTAAAATTATTCTGGTAAATGATGCTTTTACAAATACTTTTGGTTACAGCCGTGAAGAAGCATTAAATAAAACAACATCAGAATTAGGAATGCTTGACTCGCAAACGCGTGAAGCAACAATCAATGAACTAAAAGCAAATGGAAAAATTCATAATAAGGAAATTGAATTTATAAGGAAGTCAGGCGAAAAGTTTTTTGCTCTTACATCCGCGGAAATCATCACCATAAATAATCAGCAATTATTCCTTGGTGCATACAGTGATATCAGCGACCGAAAACAAGCAGAAATAAAAGTTGAGCAAAAAAATGCAGAGCTTGAAAAGATGAACAAAGAGCTTCAATCGTTCGCTTACATTTCCAGTCACGATTTGCAGGAACCTCTAAGAAAGATTCAAACCTTTGCTACACGAATTATAGAAAAAGAAGAACAGAACTTATCGGAGAACGGAAAAGATAACTTTAAAAGGATGCAGGCAGCAGCTGGCAGAATGCAGACATTGATAGAAGATTTATTGCTCTATTCCCGCACGAACACCGAAGAGCGGAAATTTGAAAAGACTGATTTAACTAAAATAGTGAATGAAGTAAAAGAAGAATTGAATGAAACTATAACAGAGAAACAGGCAACTATTGAAACAATGCAAATGTGCAATGCAAACATCATCCCTTTTCAGTTTCGCCAGCTCATGCATAACCTGATTGGCAACTCTTTGAAATTTGCGCAACCCGAAACGCCACCCCACATTAAAATTAAAAGCAGCATTGCAGAAGGAATAAAACTGGGCAATCAACAATTGGCACCGGAAAAAAGATATTGTCACATCTCCATAACTGATAATGGCATTGGTTTCGAACCGGAATACAGCGAAAAGATTTTTGAAGTGTTTCAACGGCTTCACACAAAAAATGAATTTAAAGGTACGGGCATCGGCCTTTCCATAGTAAAAAAGATTGTCGAAAATCATAATGGATTTATTACTGCCAATGCTGAACTGAATAAAGGCGCCCGGTTTGATATTTATATTCCGGCATAAATTGTAAAGAGAGAAAGATGGGGCTATTTAATTCCCGAAGATGAGCAACCTATTTTCTGAAATTCACTCACACTTTACTTTTCTTCCTCATCCTCAAATTAAGCAACTCCACAATCAGTGAGAATGCCATTGCAAAATATACATAACCTTTCGGCACGTGTACATCAAATGCTTCTACCACTAACAACAAACCAATCATCAGCAAAAATGAAAGTGCAAGCATTTTTATAGTCGGATGTTTGTTTACAAAATCGCTTATGCTTTTTGAAGCAGCAAGCATCACAAGCATGGAAATAATAACTGCAATTATCATTATCCATACATCATTCACCAAACCAACCGCTGTTAATATGCTGTCAAATGAAAAAACTATATCAAGTAAAACAATTTGTATGATTGCGGATCTTAAATTCAGGTTCTTTTCTCTCCCTCTTTTGTGTTCTTCCTCACCAAGAATTTTTCCATGAATTTCAGACGTGCTTTTGGCAATCAGAAATAATCCTCCTGCAAACAATATTATATCGCGTGCACTGAAACCATTTCCTGCAATCTCAAATAAATCATGAGTTGCACCAATGATCCAGGTAATTCCAAAAAGCAATGCAATTCGGATTAATAATGCAAGTGTTAAACCCACTTTCCTTGCTCTCTCCTGCTGGCTTTTTGGAAGCTTGCCTGCCAGTATGGAAACAAAGATGATGTTATCAATACCAAGAACTATTTCCATCACAACCAATGTAAGCAAGCTGATTAAACCGGCAACTGAAAATATATTTGATAGTTCCTGCATCATAATTTAATTGAGAATTCAAAATGTTGAATGCAGAATTAAAAACTGAGATATTGCAATTCTTAATTCTGCATTCTTCTGCAATAAAGAAGTCGGGGTGGCCAGATTCGAACTGACGACCTCCAGCACCCCATGCTGGCGCGCTACCAGGCTACGCTACACCCCGATTTATTACGTGCGCAAAAATATATGTTTGGATTGAAAGTAAGTTTACAGTTTATACTTCACGGTTCAATCTACACTAAAAATTATGTTTCGATGATAGTAATAGTTACTTGATTGATGTCTCCAAAACAGCAACAGTAAACTGTAAACTTGATTAATTTTGCAGACTCTTAAAATTCCAGTCCCACATTTTATGAAAACAATTTTTTCTTTTTTATTATCAGCATTATTTTGTTTTAATGTATCAGCACAAAACAAATCTAACCGTTACACATTAAGCGGTTATGTGAAAGACTCCAAAACAGGTGAAGCTTTGCTTGGATGCAATGTGGTAATAAAAGAAATGCATAAAGGAACCAACACCAACACTTATGGATTTTATTCCTTAACAATTGATAGCGGAACCTATAATTTGCTCATCAACTACATCGGCTACAAAGACCAGTTGATTCCGGTTGATCTTAATAAAGATCAATCCATCAACATTAATCTTGATCCAACAACTATTGAAACAAAAGAAGTTGAAATAAAAGCTGAACGCGCTGACCGTAATGTAAACGGCACGGAGATGGGGCGTGTGCAGTTAGATGTGGACAAAATAAAATCGCTACCCGCTTTTATGGGTGAGGTGGATATATTAAAAACAATACAGTTATTACCTGGTGTGCAATCAGCTGGTGAAGGCAATGCCGGATTTTATGTGAGAGGTGGTGGTCCTGATCAGAATTTAATTCTGTTAGATGAAGCAGTAGTTTATAATGCTTCTCACCTGTTTGGATTTTTTTCTGTCTTTAATTCAGATGCAGTAAAAAACATGACACTTACCAAAGGCGGTATGCCTGCTCAGTACGGTGGAAGGCTTTCCTCAGTGCTGGATATTTCAATGAAAGATGGTAATGATAAAAAGCTCCATGGTTCAGGAGGCATTGGTTATATCGCTTCACGGTTGACTTTAGAAGGACCAATTATCAAAAACAAAGCATCTTTCATTATTTCTGCACGCAGAACTTTTATTGATCTTTTTTTACGCAAGCCATTTATCA
Organism: Bacteroidota bacterium; assembly: GCA_031366005.1. Lineage (GTDB taxonomy): Bacteria > Bacteroidota > Bacteroidia > AKYH767-A > OLB10 > JANLUX01. The sequence continues at coordinate 36,944 of JANLZB010000043.1, forward strand.
AAGCAGGTTCAGCTGCAGAAGGCAACAGCTATTATTTCTATGATCTCAATACAAAACTCAACTACACAATTTCACAAAAAGACCGTCTCTTCCTCAGTGGTTATTTCGGGCGCGATGTATTTAATTTCAGAAGCGCACAAACCGGATTTAAGGTACGTATTCCCTGGGGCAATGCTACAACTTCCATGCGTTGGAATCACTTATTCAGCGACAGGTTATTTCTCAACACTTCACTTATTTATTCTGATTATAAATTCGAATTCCAGGCAAACCAGCAACAGTTTGACTTCAGAATTTTTTCCGGCATCCGTGATTACACAGCAAAGGTTGACTTCAATTATTTTCCAAACATTCTGCATAATATTAAGTTTGGCGGTAATTATATTTTTCACCGCTTCACTCCTACTAATGCTTATGCACGTTCAGGAGATGTGGTTTTCGATCTTGGTAAAGTTACACGCATCTATGCGCATGATGCCGCAGTATATCTGAATGATGAATGGGACATCACAGAAAAGTTTCGTGTCAATATTGGTGCACGCGGAACTTTGTTTGCACATGTAGGTCCATTTACACGTTATGTTCCTGATCCCGTTTTTCCCGAACGTTATACGGATACAATCATCTATGATAAAAACAAAATTGTTAAAACTTATACCAATGTGGAACCACGATTCAGCTTGCGTTATGAGTTAAATAAAGCTTCCTCATTAAAAGCATCCTACACACAAAATTATCAGTACGTTCATCTTGCATCTGTATCAGCAGCAACATTACCTACGGATGTGTGGGTGCCAAGTTCTGACAGGGTAAAACCACAATTTGCAACGCAATATGCATTGGGTTACTTCCGTAATATTAAGGACAATGAATACGAAACTTCTATTGAAGTTTATTACAAACACATGAAGAACCAGATTGAATACCGCGAAGGTGCCATGCCTGATCAGAATCTGAAAAACAACACCGACAACAATTTTGTTTTTGGCAAAGGATGGAGTTATGGCACTGAATTATTTTTAAAAAAAGCAGCCGGAAAATTTAATGGATGGATTGGTTATACACTGGCATGGACACAACGCAAGTTTCCGGAAGTAAATGGTGGAGAACAATTTTCTCCGAAATATGATCGCAGACATGATGTTTCAATTGCGCTCACGTATAACAGAAATAAAAGATGGACCTTTGGTTTGGTTTGGATTTATGCAACGGGTGATGCATTGACTTTGCAAACTGAACGCTACGCAATTGCAGCCAGCCCTCCTATTTCTTTCAGCGAAGGAACTTTTTCCAACAATTTTTATGTGCTTGGTAATTATGGAAAAAGAAATGCATTCAGGCAGAAGGCTTATCACCGCCTGGATTTATCTGCCACCTTGCATGGCAAGCAAAAAAAACGGTGGCAAGGAGAATGGAATTTCAGCATCTTTAATGTTTACAGTCGCATGAATCCATATTTTATTTATTTCAATGTGGAAGGAAACACACAGGATGGTAATCTGCAAATACAGGCAAAGCAGGTTTCGCTGTTCCCCATCATTCCTTCTGTTACTTATAATTTTAAATTTTAACAGGTGAACGAAATGTATAAAATGAAAAGTTTAAAAATTATTCAGATAAACAAATGGTTTTTGTTTTGTGTTATGCTGTTGCTGATTTCCTGCGAAAAGGATATCACCGTTGATCTGCCCAAGCCCGATCCTAAAATTGTAGTGGATGGATATGTAGAAGAAGGTGAACCCATTTATATAATTCTCACGCGAAGTGAACCTTTCTTTTCACCTATTACACAAAACTCTTTGGTTAACTCAGTGGAAAAAGGTGCAACAGTAACTGTGAGCGATGGCATCACAACTGAACAATTGATGGAGATTGATACTGTAGTAAACGGAGTTACTTTACGTGGTATTTATTTTACTCCTCTGATGAGAGGAACCTTTGAAAGAAAGTATTCATTAAACGTACACACCACAAAAGGAGAAACAGTTACTGCTTCCACTTATTTATCTCAACCCATTCCTTTGGATAGCATCTGGTTTAAGGTGCAGGAAAATCATGATACGCTTGGCTTTGTGTGGGCACATTTAACTGACCCCGACACATTGGGTAATTGCTACCGCTGGTTTGCAAAACGCCTTGGTAAGGATGATGATTTTATAGCGCCTTTTGGTTCTTCTTTCGAAGATAAATTTATCAATGGACAGAGCTTTGACTTTGCATATAACAGAGGTAGTGTGGATAATTCATCAGCACCTGATGACAACAATATAGAAGAAGGATTTTTTAAAACCGGTGATACTATTGTTGTTAAATTTTGTTCCGTTGATCGTTCTGTATATGAATTCTGGCGCGATGCTGAAACACAGGTCAGTAACAATGGCAGCCCTTTTGCATCGCCATCCAACATTAAAGGAAACGTGGTGGGCGGTTTAGGTTTGTTTGCAGGATACAGTGCTGCATTTGATACCATCATAGCAAAGTAGTGCGTCAATGTTGAGAACGAAACAATCAACTGTTATTAAACTTATTGTTTCCTTCCGCGCAGTGATGAATAAATATTATGAAACGCATTCAGCAATTAATCATACAGGGAGAGGGAGAACAACTGGATTATAAAAAAGAAATTACCAGTACTACACGCATTGCAAAAACCATTGTTTCATTTGCCAACCATAAAGGCGGCACTTTGCTCATAGGTGTTAATGATGATAAAACCATCAGTGGTATTAAATCAGAGGAAGAACGATTCATGCTTGAGAAAGCTGTGATTTTTTGCAAACCTGAAATTCAATTAATCATTCATGAACATCGCATTGGTAAAAAAACAATTCTCGAAGCAGTAATTCCTGAAGGAACTGATAAACCTTATTATGCAAAAGATGAAGATGGTAAATGGTGGGTGTATATTCGTGTTAAAGATCAAAGCCTGCTTGCAAGCAAAGTAGTGGTAGATGTGTTGCGAAGGCAAAGCTCCAATGAAAACACTATGGTTGAATACACCAGCAAAGAAAAAGCGCTGCTCGATTATTTGAACACCAAACACCGGATCACAATGAAGGAATATTGCAGGCTTATTAATATCTCGAGGTGGAGAGCCATTAAGATATTAGTCAATCTGGTGAGTGTCGGAGTTATCCGTGCTCATAACACTGAGAAGATAGAGTTTTACACATTGAGCTGATGAAAAATTATCGGTTTTTCATTTTATCATAGTAAAAAATATTTTTACCTTTAGCAGTCTAAATAAAACTTAAGGCTATGGGAGAAAAAATCATTAGAAAGGAAGACAAAAAAGCATCCACTAAATCGCTGAAAGAAAAAAGACTTGAAAAAAAAGCGAAGAAGGACGCTAAGAAAAACAGCTGAGGAATTATATAACCCTCTGTTAAAAAATCCCTCGGCAAATTCATTGAGGGATTTTTTATTT
>JANLZB010000053.1:0-36179 GCA_031366005.1 Bacteroidota bacterium
GCCAAACCCATTGCTTCACCTTTTAATGCAATGCCCGGACCTGATGATGCGGTTACTCCCAACTTGCCGCCAAACGATGCACCGATAGTAGAACCGATAGCAGCAATCTCATCTTCTGCCTGAAACGTACGCACACCAAAATTTTTATACTTGGCTAACTCATGCAATATATCAGTAGCAGGTGTGATGGGATACGTTCCGTAAAACAAATCCAATCCACTTTGTTGAGAAGCAGCAACTAAACCAATTGCAGCAGCCTGATTACCCATAATGTTACGATACACTCCGGCTGGCATTGGTGCGGCATTCACCGTGAAGCGAGTGGTAAAAGTTTCACTGGTATCGCCAAAATTGTAACCTGCTTTTAATACTTTGAGGTTTGCATCAAGTATATCTTGTTTCTTAGAAAATTTCTCGGTAAGGAATTTAACGCTGTTATCCATGCTGCGGCTGTACATCCAGTACAAAAATCCTAACACGAACATGTTTTTAGAACGGTCAATTTCTTTTGTTCCCATTCCCGAATCTGCCAATGCAGCACGCGTCATCTTGGTGACATCCATGGTAATCAGGTTATACTTTTCAAGTGAACCGTTTTGAATTGGATTATCACCATCAGCATAATTTGCAAGACGTAAATTCTTTGGATCAAAACCATCAGTATTTGCAATGATAGTTCCACCTATTTTCAAGTGACGAAGATTAGCTTTTAATGCAGCGGCATTCATCGCAACAAGCACATCACAACGGTCACCGGGAGTAAAAATATGTACGCTTCCAAAATGTAATTGATAACCGGAAACACCTGGCAAAGTACCTATGGGTGCACGTATCTCAGCAGGAAAATCAGGAAAAGTACTAAGGTCGTTACCAAGTAAGGCGGCTGTATTGGTAAACTGTGTACCTGTCAATTGCATCCCATCACCGGAGTCACCGGCAAACTTTATAATCACACTCTCTAAAACTGAATTTTCTTTTTCCATACTAAGAAATTTTAAGGGTGAACAAAGGTATGGTATTTAAGGAAAATTGTGTCCCAATGTCATAAAAGCAAATGTGGTAATTTTACAAAATGATAAAAGTCTATCTTGACAAATCAGCAATCAATTTTCTATTTGCTGAAGACGCTCCTGAGAAAAAGGAGATTACAAAGAGTTATAGGCGACATATATCAATCTGCTTTGTGGCAATTATTGACACAAAAGAGGGCTAAGAAGAATAATTCAGGCAGGTGGAAAAATCAAATGATAGCTATTAAATATTGAAAGTTATTTACCTGAAAACACTTTCTTCTTTCCGCTCGTTTTAAAATTTACTTTACCATTTACTTTCTTGTGAGATTTACCATTTACCTTTCCATTCACTTTACCATTCACTTTTGATTTTGGTTTTTTTGGCTGGTGAGTAAGGTGTTGCCAGTAATCGGTACCGTAATCAACTAAAATTTCTGATCCGGCTTTAATGCCCCGGCTTGCTACAATGAAAACTCTTCGCTCTCCGTTTTTCCTTTTAACAACATATTGAGAATTGTTACGCAATCCTTCAATGCGGTTAAATCCTTTTGCATCATTTGCATAACGTGCTATATATTGTGGAGTATTATAAGCATCAATTGCATGATTTTTTGAAATCCAGAATGCATAACCATCTTTTCCTTTATTCGCCCGAGCTTCGCACACTGACCAGGGCACAATCTCACCTAAGTACTCGATGATCTCTGCATCCTTCTTAATATCGGCATCTGTAAACAAACCTTTACCGGCATTGGGCAATGAACTTTTTTTTGTGTAAAGCATAATATTGCAACTGTTTTTTTTAAGGAGCGCAAAAATACTTTAATTTGTATAGCTGACTCAACAATTGCATACACAAAAAATTTGCCTACTGTCTTGATCGCTCCGAACGCATTTCAAGGTACTGATTGTAAACGATGCTTATCACTCCAGCAATCATAATGCAAATTGATAATGTCATCATAACTTTATTGTTTTTGTATTTATAAATATGGCTACTCAAAATGAAAGTTGTGCAGTTCTTTTGGTGAAATAAAAAAAATCAAAGGGTAAAGGGCGGATATTATGCTGCAAAAACAGGAGAAATAATTATGTAAGATCTTACAATTTTTCATCTGTTTTTACCTGCTGAACATTCAACACCCGCTCTAAAAGACGATTGGCTTCCTCCACATTTGCTACATTATTAAATGTAAGACTTAATTTGTTTTTGTCTTCTTTCATTTTGCAAAGGCGTGGATTTGATTGCACATATTGCAATACCGAGTTAAATTGTTTTGATTTAAAATAATCTGAAAGCGGATTGCTCACAAAATATCCTTTCAAAACTTTGTTCTTTAATATAATTTTTTCAAATCCAATTTGTTTTGCTTTCCAGCGGAGACGTATGGTATTCATCAATTCAAAAACCTGTTTGGGTAAAGGTCCAAAACGGTCACGCAAATTTTGTTCGTACTCTTTTAATTTTTCTTCAGTTTCAATTTCATCGAGGTCTTTATATAGATTCAATCGCTCAGTGATATTGCTAACATAGTCGTCAGGAATTCGCATTTCGAGATCCGTATCAATTTGCGAATCATTTACATATTTTGGATTTTCTTCTTCGGGAAACAAACCTTTAAAATCTGATTCACGCAATTCCTGCATTGCCTCATCTAAAATTTTCTGGTACATCTCGTATCCAATCTCTGAAATGAAACCACTCTGTTCACCACCCAATAAATTTCCTGCACCACGAATATCAAGATCACGCATGGCAACATTAAAACCGCTTCCTAATTCGGAATGCTCTTCAATTGCTTTCAAACGTTGTCGTGCTTCAGGAGTAAGTACAGTTAATGGAGGAGCAAGCAAATAACAAAATGCTTTCTTATTCGAACGTCCCACACGGCCACGCATCTGATGCAAATCACTCAAACCAAAATAATGCGCGTTGTTTATAATCATGGTATTTGCGTTACTGATATCCAAACCTGATTCTATGATGGTAGTTGCAATCAATACATCTGTATCGCCTTCAATAAAATTCATTAAAATTTCTTCGAGCTTATCGCCATCCATTTGTCCATGACCGACAGCAATCTTTACACCCGGACAAAGTTTTTTAATCATTGCTGCAATGTCATGAATATCCTGAACTCGATTATGTACAAAGAAAACCTGTCCTCCACGACTCACTTCATATTCAATTGCTTCTTTAATTAATTTATCATTGAATACATGTACCTCCGTTGTAACAGGATAACGGTTTGGTGGAGGAGTATTGATGATAGATAAATCTCTTGCACCCATCAAAGAGAATTGCAGAGTACGTGGAATCGGTGTTGCAGTAAGAGTTAGTGAATCAACATTGATGCGCATTGCTTTTAATTTTTCTTTTGATGCAACACCAAACTTTTGCTCCTCATCAATTATCATCAAACCCAAATCTTTAAATTTTACATCTTTACTTATCAAACGATGTGTGCCAATCAAAATATCAATCTTGCCTTCAGCAAGTTTTCTCAATGTTTCATTTTGCTGAGCAGAAGTTTTAAACCGGTTGATGTAATCAACAGTACATGGAAAATCTTTCAGACGATCTTTAAAAGTTCTGTAGTGTTGTAACGCAAGAATAGTTGTCGGAACTAAAATCGCAACTTGTTTTCCATCCGTCACCGCTTTGAATGCAGCACGGATTGCAATTTCGGTTTTTCCAAAACCTACATCACCACACACCAAACGATCCATCGGATATTCTTTTTCCATATCACGTTTTACATCACGTGTTGATTTTATTTGGTCAGGTGTGTCCTCGTAAATAAACGAAGCTTCTAATTCCGTTTGCAAATAAGTATCCTTGGTAAAAGCAAACCCTTTCTGTGCTCTTCGCTTTGCATATAACTGAATTAAATCTTTTGCAATATCCTTAACACGCTTCTTGGTTTTTTGTTTAAGTGTAGCCCAGGTTGTGGAACCTAATTTATTCAGCGTTGGTTGTGTTCCTTCTTTGCCGGTGTAACGTGCAATGCGATGCAACGAATGAATACTGATGTAAAGAATATCAGAATCTTTATAAACCAAACGAATGGCTTCCTGCATGGTTCCATTCGCATCAATGGTTTCCAAACCGGCAAAGCGTCCAATGCCGTGATCAATATGCGTGATAAAATCTCCGGGTTTTAAGCTGTATAAATCTTTGAGCGTGATGGCTTCACTACGACTGTAATTTTTGCGCAAACGGAAACGATGATAACGGTCAAAAATCTGGTGATCAGTATAACAGGCAAACTTTAAATCGTTATCAATAAAACCTTCGTGCAATGAAATGAGCAACGGATTAAATTTTAATTCCACTCCTGCATGCTCTTCAGGTTTTGCAATGTCCTCAAAAATGGAATAGATGCGTTCAACTTGTTTGGCAGAATCAGAAAAAATAAAATTGGTAAACTTATTTTTTTGATTCTTATAAAAATGGTCCAACAATAAATTAAAATTTTTGTTGAAGTGTGGAGGAGGTTGTTGATGATAAACCATTTTCTCACTCGCATCAAAATAGGTTTTACTACCAAATTCAATAACCGTGTGTTGTTCTAATTTTGAAATCAATGTTTCAACATCATCAAACAAATCGCTTACCTGTTGTTTTGTACCATCTGTTTCGTTTACAATTTCATTACCATATTTCTCCTCGACTTTTTGCAATGACAATCGGATAAAATCAAAAGTGTAAGCCAAATCCTTTGCCCAGATAACGGTGTTCTTTGGAATGAAATCAAAAAAAGATTCATGCTCTTCTTTCATCATTCCTGTTTGTACGTTCGGAATGATGGTAACAAACTGCATATCTTTTTCACTGAGTTGCGATGAAGGATCAAACGCACGGATGGATTCAATCACATCATTATTAAACTCTATCCGGTAAGGCATTTCGTGCGCAAACGAATACACATCAACAATACCTCCACGCACTGCATACTGGCCGGGATCATACACAAAATCAGAACGCTCGAAATGATTTTCGTGCAGGAACTCCATGATGAAATCAACAGAAATTTTTTCTCCTACACGTGCTTCCATCGTGTTGCGCACTAATGTATGTTTCGTTACAACTCTTTCATGTATCGCATCAGGATAAGTAACCACCATAAAATGATCCTGCGATTTGCTGATGCGTGTCAACACTTCTGCACGCTCGAGAACCAAATTACTGTCAGTGGTTTCTAACTGAAAAGATTTTTTATAAGAAGAAGGAAAAAACAAAACCTTGTACTCGCCTAAAATGTTTTCAATATTGTTTTGAAAGTATGCAGCTTCTTCACGGTCACCTAAAATAAACAATGCAGGATGCGGTTGTGTTTGATACAAAGCACAGGCAATCATTGCATCAGCCGAACCCACCAATCCCTGCAAATGAATACGTGATGTTGAGCTATCTACAATAGCTTTTGCCAGAAAACGGTTATTAGCAGACTCCTGGTAACGATTAAGAATGTCTTTTAACTCCAATAGAAAAGTTTATTAAGACAAAGATAGGGGTATGCTGGATGTGGTACTGTATTTGTTAAACTAAAGTGTAAGTTTGTTAAACTAATTTTATTTGAGCAAAAAAATAAGCAATATCATGAATAACAAACCCAAACCATCCTACATTGCTTTCACTGCTTGTTTCATTTTATTTAATGTTCATAATTGTTTTTCGCAGGTAATAAACTTTACAACATCCTATTTAATCAACGGTATAGCTGTTGACAGTAGCGACATATGGGTCGCAACACAAGGTGGTGTTTCTAGATTTAATTTTGCGACAAATCAAAAGACAATTTATACTGCGGGTAATTCCGGTTTACTTGGCAACATTATGAATTGTGTTTTACTTGATGCTTCTGGTAATAAATGGTTTGGTGGAGATGATCATCTTTATAAGTTTGATGGGTATACATGGAGTAGCTACAAGAACTTAAATAATGGTGATGTTGTAGGACAAGTTAAGAATTTAAAGCAAGATATTTTGGGAAGAATTCTATTTATGAATAGTAATGGTTCCCTTGTAATCAAAGATGGAGTAATTGATTCTTCCATTTATTATAGTCAAATTCCAACATTGATTACTCCTTACGATTTTGATGTGGATACACTCGGACATATTTGGTTTGCTACAGGAAGTGGAGCAATATATTACGATGGGTTAAACTGGACAAAATACGATACAGTATTTGCTCAAGATGATGTCAGAGCAATTCAAGTTGATAAAAATGGAATTGTGTGGGCGACAGTCCAAAGTCCTAATCCTGTCTTTTACGGATTGTACAAATTTGATGGTATTAGTTGGACTTATGTTCCTGGTGGAAGCGGTGCATCGCATGGAAAAATTTATGTAGATGAAAACAACAATAAATATTTTTTCAATAATCAAGTAAGTGGAGTTTTTAAATACAATGATAGTTCATGGACTGTTTACAACCATTCTTCTGGCCAAATTGCCGGTAATCCGGTAACAGCATTATTTGTAAAAGACAGTATCTTGTATACCGGCACTGCTTATACTGGAAATGGTCCTGCTGAGTCTGTTTATGCTTATGGTGGAACTGGTTTGAATTTGTATTCAATCAATGCTTTCGATCTACCTGAGAATTATTATGTGTCGCTGGATATTGGTCCTAATAACTTAATTTATGCAGGTAATTACAGTGGCTTTACAATTTCAAATGGAATAACTTTTCAAAATATTCCATCTCCTGCGGGAATGGGATTCAGTGGCAAAATAAAAATTGATCATTCTGGAAATGTATGGGGAATTATCGAAAAATATAATCCGGATACTAATTTTATTGGAAAATACGATGGAAATAGCTGGACACTATTTTATAATAGCGGTGTTTTGCATGATTTTACAGTTGATCCCTCAGGCAATGTTTGGTATGGTGGATCTGATGGGTTAATAAAGTATGATGGCATTTCATTTCAAACATATCCAATTTTAGACACAATGGCATTTCAAGGTCATGGCGAGGCATATCGTCTGTGTGCAGATACTGCTGGCAATATATGGTTCGGTGATTATTATAGCCTTGGAAAATTTAATGGAACAAATATAATCTTATACAACTATCATACATTACCATTTATGTCTCATTATAACAATTTTTTTATTCAATCAGATAAACATGGAAACGTATGGGCATTTGCTGCTAATAATGATCTTATAAAATTTGATGGAAGTGGATGGGCAATCTTTAATACTGGAAATTTAGGATACTCGGTTAACCAATATTATTGTGATATAGATGACGATGGTTCATCGCTGTGGGTTTCAACTAATAATGGTATTATAAAATACGATGGAGTTAACTTTACTTATTATGATTCTGATATATATCATTTAGGTTGTGTTGATAACTATGTTTTTGGTATTGGCGATATTGCAAAGGATGTAAATGGCAATATATGGTACACAGGTCAAGATTTCATCGGTGTCTTCAATCCAGATGGAATAGAAAAACTCGAAATAGAACCCGAACCCGAAATAACAGGAACAACTTACTACGATGCAAACATCAACGGAGTTTTAGATACGGCAGATATTGGTTTACCACAACAAACATTATTGCTTCAACCCGATAGCGTTTTCAGATTATCAAATTCAACAGGCAAGTATGTTTTTTATGGTGACACCGGAAATTATACCATCAGTAATTTAATATCGCCAGGTTGGTTGTTAACAAGTGCATTCAATCCTTATAATGTTTTGGCTGATTCGGTTTATAATTGTTGCTATGATTTTGGTTTGCAACCACAAACTGTTTTACATCAAATGAATTTGTCTTTAATCAATACACAAAGTCGCTGCAATACAATTGTTCCTTTCGGGATTGATATTTATAATTCGGGGACAGTGCCAGAAAATGTGCGTTGCTATTTTGTAAAAGATTCTTTAATTGGTTTTGCAAATTCAACTCCTGCTATTACATCTTCATCAGATGATACTTTGTTTTGGGATATAAATGGATGTGCTCCGTTCAGTCACCACCAAGTCCTTTTGCAATTGCAAATGCCCAATCAAAATAATGCAGGCGATACGCTGAATTTTAAAGGAGGAGTTATTTCTCTTACAAATGGTTCAATCTTCGATACGGATAGCATCAATGATGTTGTAACCTGTGCTTATGATCCCAATGATAAAGTTGCCAGACCTGTTGGAGTTGATGCACCACATTACACGTTAATGAATGATACATTGATTTACACCATCCGTTTTCAAAACACCGGAACAGATACTGCATTAACAGTTGCAATTTATGATACACTTGATGCTAATCTTGATATGAATACATTTCAATTTATTGCATCGAGTCATACTGTTGATGTAAAGTACGATGCAAAAGGAAGATTGCGTTTTGCTTTTTACAGTATTCAATTACCCGACAGCAATACGGCTGAAATTGCAAGTCATGGTTTTGTTCGTTACAGCATTAAAGCAAAACAAAGTACTCCTGATTATACGTTAGTCAATAACACAGCCTTTATACTTTTTGATTACAATGTTCCGGTGGTTACAAACACTGCATTTAATACTTTGGTCATTCAAATACCAACTGTCGGTTTACCACATGTTCAACAAAACAATTCGGTTCTTGTTTACCCGAATCCTGCAAAAGACCAAATCAATTTCAAACTACCCTCTCAAAACAAAACATTTGATTTGATGATTGCTGATTTATTCGGAAGACAAGTTTACCATGCAAAAGAGAACGGTGATTTTGTTTCTATTGCAACTTCAAAAATTGGTGAGGGTGTTTTTGTTTATAGCATAACCGATGAGAACAATAAAAACTATTTCGGAAAAATTATTCTCATAAAATAAAGAGAAGTTTTACTTATTACTACTCTTATAAAACTTCTTCACCTGTTGATCGCCATTCAGATTAAGAACGATGAGATAAATACCATGTTCAAAACTGCTCACTTCGGATATAGAACGTTCAGTTAACCCTTTATTGAAAAAAAATTGATTGGTATAATAAACATGTCCATAAACATCATATATACTTATGCTCATATTACCTGCATTGCGCATATAAACCTGTAAGCGCAAATAAAATTCCACGAAAGTGGGATCAATTACATAATCAAATTCCACGCAAGAACCTTCCCCCCAACTATTCAATCCTCCTCTGTAATAAGCTGCACATTCATTACGGTACGTATTCCCATCACAACCGCAAACAGGAAAATAAGGATCGGTACAACCTAAATAATTTGGATCTGGCTGCCTTAAAGGATCTTTACATGGTTGAGCAAGACAATCAGAGGAAAGACATCTCAAAAATAAAATTGACAGTATAAGAATTGAAGTTTTCATATTTACTTATGCATCATAATGCATACCAACTATTCTTTCCCCACTAATTTAGCAACAGTATATTCACGATTCATGCGAGCAATGGTTTCCAGCGAAATTGATTTAGGACATTCTACTTCACAAGCTCCGGTTACTGAGCAATTGCCAAAACCTTCGTTGTCCATCTGTGCAACCATATTTAACACACGTTGTTCGCGTTCAATCTTTCCCTGAGGCAATAAAGCAAGCTGCGAAACTTTGGCTGCAACAAATAACATGGCTGAGGAATTTTTACAGGTTGCAACACAGGCTCCGCAACCAATACATGCAGCTGCGTCAAAGGCTTCATCAGCATCATGCTTAGGAATAGGAATTGCATTTGCATCCACTGCATTACCTGTATTGATAGAAATAAAACCTCCTGCTGCAATAATGCGGTCAAATGATGAACGATCCACCGTTAAGTCTTTAATAACAGGAAATGATTTTGCTCTCCACGGTTCAACCACAATGGTGTCGCCATCTTTAAATGAACGCATGTGCAACTGGCAAGTTGTAACTCCTTTCACAGGTCCATGAGGACGGCCATTGATAAACATGCTGCACATTCCGCAAATACCTTCACGGCAATCGTGATCAAAAGCAATCGGATCATCTCCCTTATTAATCAACTGTTCATTGAGCACATCAAACATTTCAAGGAAAGACATATCGGGTGAAATGTCAGTTACCTTATATTCAATAAGGTTGCCCTTATCGTGTGTGTTTTTCTGTCGCCAGACTTTAAGTGTGAGATTCATACTATTCATTTATGAGACTTTAGGTATGATTCTAAAATAAGAATCACCACAAAACTAAATGCAAATTTAATGTGGATTATTTCCCTTTTCAATCTTTCTGATATTTGCACCTTAAGTCCGCCAATATTATGATGAAAAAATTAATTAACTATTTTCTGCAGGGATTATTATTTGTTGTTCCCACAGTAGTAACATTCTATGTACTTGTTCAGGCAATCATCTGGATGGACAATCTCTTATATATAAGTATTCCGGTTCACATTCCGGGAACTGACAGCCTGCACATTCCTGGTCTTGGTATATTGATAATACTGGTTTCAATTACCATTCTGGGTTATATAGGAACGCGATTTGTCCGCAATCCCTTCTTTCACATATTTGAAACAATGATGGAACGGACTCCCCTTTTAAAAGTGATTTACTCTTCAGTAAAAGATCTGATTGAAGCTTTTGTAGGAGAAAAGAAACGTTTTACACAACCCGTGCTTGTAACGGTAAACAATTCTCCAAACATTCAGCGCATTGGTTTTATTACTCATGATAAGTTAATGCACATTGGCTTGAACGAAGAGAAGCTTGCTGTGTATCTTCCCTTTTCTTATGGATTTAATGGGCAGCTGATGATTGTAGATGCTATTAATGTTACCAAATTAAACGTATCAGGAACCGAGATGATGAAGTTTGTAATTTCAGGCGGTGTAACTGAAATTTAGGTGTAATTAAAAACTGTAAAAAAATAATATTACAATGAAAAAATTTATTATACTCAGCGTTATTTTTCTTTCGTTCTATTGTGTAAGTGCGCAAAAAATAACTATCACTGCAGGATCTGAAAATCTGGGTGGTGGAAATAATCCTGCATTCCTGGTTTTTATTCCGCATGTGAATGCAAAAACAGTTGAAAAGAAATGGACAAGTTTTTTAAAAGATTACCATGCGAAAGTTAAATCATCAAAAGATGAAATCACTGCCCAGAATTTTGTTTTGCGAGATAAAGATACTTTGCAGGTATTTTCACGCATTGCTGAAAAAGAAGATGGTGTTATGTTGAGTGCAGCCTTTTCAAGGCAGGGAATTTTTATTTCATCTGAAAATTCACAATCTGATTATGATATAATTTCAAAAATGCTTCATGATTTTGCTTTGCCGGTTGCAAAGGATGGTCTTGATAAAAAGATTGAAGCAGCCTCTTCAGAATTGTCAGCAAAAGAAAAAGAGCGTGATAATCTTGTTAACCGCAATGCGCAATTGCGGAAAAAAAATGAAAAACTAAAAGAAGAGATGATTGACAACGAACGTGAAATTAATGATAATGAAAATAAAATTGGTAATTTAAAAGATGCGATTGACAAACAAAAAAATGCGGCTGATGAAATCAAGTCGAAATCAAAAGATATTGATTAGCCAGCATCTGATCTCCTATTAGTGCTTCTTTCTTCTTTTTTATAAATCATTATTAAAGTAAAAATTAAACTTAACAAAGTGATATAAAGACATACAACCACACTTTTGTTTTGATAGCTGAATGTTATTTCGTGATTGCCGGATGGTATAATAGAACTGATGAATAAATAATTGCTTGTATAACTTTTTACTTCATGATTATCAATTTTTACCTGCCATCCTTTTACATGTTGCTGTAATAAAGTTAGCCATTGATCAATTGCAGTATGCGTTTTTATTTTTATTTGGTTGGGGCCAAATGATGAGATTTGAAATTGTGCAGAGGAATCTTTTTCAAAATGGTTAGATGCTGAAATAAGTTCAGCTTGGCCATCTGAAATATATAAATGTGTGTGATTATTTGCAATAAGCAATGTGTCCAAAATTGTATCACGATATGCGGTTCCAGAAGCAGAAAAATAAAGTAATGGATTTTCTAAAACATATTTTGCCTGTGGTGATGATTCAAATAAATAATAGAGTGGTGACTGATATGAATTATATCCTTGCCAGTAAGGTTGTTTATACCATATTCCAAGATTGAGCCATAACTGACCGATAGAATTTTCACGATCTTTAAATTGTTGCATTGGCTGCAACGAAGGAACAGGAAAATTTTTTGGAAGCTGATTTATTTTTTCATGCAATGCCACCGGTTTGTCATCATTAACCACGGTGATAGGATTATTAACAAGCGTGGCAACACAAAGATCAAATGCAGCAAACCAGGGCAAAAGCGAAGTAAAATTCTTACTCCGGTTAAATACAATCATTACAATAATTAAAAATATTAACTGCCATATTCCCTGTATGAAAATGCTTTCACAAAAATCCAATGAGTTTATATATTCATTCCATGAAAAAAAATTGGGAACAGAAATATCATGTGCAAGATTAGAAGAAGCATAAATAATTCCTCCGCTTATCAATAATGCAATAACAATAAAAACAATGTTCACGATTTTTTTGTTTTGCTGCTGCTTCAAAATATTTATCCAGCCAATGGCAGAACAAACAATAAACAAAATCAATGCAAATAAGCGGAAAAGGCTTGGTGCTCTAAAACGATCAAACAACGGAATTAAATAATAAAACCAACTTCTTAATGGTGTGGCATCGCCAAATGCAAGAAATAAAAAAAACAATCCGGAAAGGAAAAGTATGATATCTTTTTTCGTTCTGCATTTGATGAGAAAAAAAATTAATCCTGCCAAAGCCAACCAACCAAAATAGCCATTGCTCATGCTGATGTCAGTATTAAACAACTCAGCATTTTTAACTGAAGCAAGTGGAAATATCCATGACAATAATGCTTTAGGGCCAAAAGGATTTGATAAAACGAAATTTAACTCCTGCGAATTAGATCTTACGGAAGCGGAGAGGTTCGTGATAACAGATGCTATTGAAACAGCATTTGTAAGAATAAGCATTACACCAAATAAAAAATATTCTTTTATCAATAAATTAAATTTTTCCTTTGCCCTCCATGCATTATATAAATGAACAAACATCATTACAATGAGTGCGTATGCAGTGGTAATAACAAAAGCAGGATAGCCACCGGTGAGCAACATAAAAAATGAAAGTGTTGATCTGAATAAATCTTTTCTGTTTCCTCTCTGTTGAAATCGTAAAAAATAATAAAGCACAAATGGAATCCAGCTTCCGCTGATGACCCACGTTAAATGTTGTGCATTACCTGAAAAAAATCCGCAAAGCATATAACACAATGCCACAGCAAGTGCAATCCTTGTTTCATTAACAAAATATTTTGCGAGCAGATACATTCCAACTCCTGCAAGAAAAACATGGAGCAGAAATTCAATCTGTATCCAGTAAATATTATAACCAAACAAACCTCCTATCAGCCACACAAAAGGATACCATGCTCCGCTTTGAGGATCAGCATGTATTGGATAACCTAAGTGTACATACGGATTCCATAATGGTAGATGTCCGTTCTGCAGGCATTCTCCTATATAATATCTCCATGCAAAATACTGATCAGTGAGATCGTACTTCATACAATGCTGCATAAATGCTACCGGTGCAAAAGCAATAACTGCACATATTAAAAGAAAGAAATAATGAAAATATTTGCTTGATAACCGCATTGACATTGTACTTCAGCCGCCAAAAATAAAGAACACACAATGGCATTAACATTGAAGCGGTGCTTATTAAATTATATTTTTGCACACTGTTATTATGAATAAAAAAGATAAAATACTGGTACTTGGTTCTGCCGGACAAATAGGTACAGATTTAGTTACTACACTGCGTGAACAAATGGGTGGAGATAATATTATTGCTTCAGATGTAAAAGATCAGCAGGGATATTTAAGGGAGAGCGGACCTTTTTGCATTTTGGATGTTTTGGATGGGGCTTCAGTGGCTGATACTATCCGTAAGTATGAGGTAACACAAGTTTATTTGCTTGCTGCTCTCTTGAGTGCCGTTGCTGAGAAGAAGATGAAATCAGCATGGCGTTTAAATATGGAAGGGCTTTTTAATATTCTGGATATTGCAAAAGAAAACCCTGCGCTTAAAGTTTTCTGGCCAAGTTCTATAGCAGTTTTCGGACCCACAACACCCAAACAAAATACTCCGCAGTACACCGTAATGGAACCATCTACTGTTTATGGAATAAGTAAATTAGCCGGTGAACGCTGGTGCGAATATTATCATCAGAAATTTGGAGTGGACGTACGCAGCATCCGCTATCCGGGTTTAATCAGCTACAAGGCACATCCCGGAGGAGGCACTACTGATTATGCTGTGGATATTTTTATGCAGGCACTGGAGCATCACGCTTATACATGCTTTTTAAAAGAAGACACTACATTACCAATGATGTATATGCCTGATGGCATAAGGGCAACAATGCAACTGATGAATGCACCGTCAGAAAAAATTAAAATCAGGAGCAGCTATAGTGTTACAGGAATGAGCTTTAACCCAAAAGAAATTGCTGCAGCAATAAAAAAACATATACCTGATTTCACCATTTCCTATGAGCCGGATTTCCGTCAGGAGATTGCTGATACATGGCCGCAAAGCATTGATGATAAAGAAGCACAAAATGACTGGGGATGGAAACCTGAATTTGATCTGGAATCCATGACAAAAGACATGCTGCAACATTTGCGTGCACAAAAACTGCAGGAACAATCATTGCTGCATTAATATAAAAATGACCGTCATTGCGAGGAACGAAGCAACCTGTTTCATAGCGGCAGATTGCTTCGTCCTGATAACTATCGGGACTCGCAATGACGAAAAAAATAAACTTAATATCTTTTATGTCACAACAGTTATACATCACCAATTCTCTTTCACGCGAAAAAGAATTATTTACACCGCTTAATCCTCCACATGTTGGCTTGTACGTGTGTGGCCCTACTGTTTACGGACCTCCGCACTTAGGTCATGCACGACCTTATATCACTTTTGATGTGATGATCCGGTATATGGAACACCTCGGATACAAGGTGCGTTATGTGCGTAACATAACCGATGTGGGTCATCTGGAAAATGATGCTGATGAAGGAGAAGATAAGATTGCAAAAAAAGCAAGGCTGGAGCAGTTGGAACCAATGGAAATTGTGGAATTGTATGCTGCAAGATTTCATGAAGCATTCCGATCGTTAAATATTAAAAATCCAAGTATAGAACCACGCGCTTCAGGACATATCATTGAACAGATTGAAATGATACAGGAGATTATTAAAAACGGATATGCTTACGAATCAAACGGCTCTGTGTATTTCGATGTAATTAAGTACAGCAAGACAAATGATTACGGAAAATTAAGCGGGCGTATTATTGAAGATTTGATTGCAGGAGCCGGTGGTGAACGCAGGGAACTGGAAGGACAACAGGAGAAACACAATCCTGCCGATTTCGCTTTGTGGAAAAAAGCGCAACCTGAACACATCATGCGCTGGAACTCTCCGTGGAGTGTTGGTTTTCCCGGTTGGCATATTGAATGTTCTGCCATGAGTAAGAGATATCTTGGAGAGACTTTCGATATTCATGGCGGAGGAATGGATTTATTATTTCCTCATCACGAAAGTGAAATTGCACAATCAAAAGCAAGCAGTGGCAAAGCACCTGTGCGTTACTGGATGCACAATAATATGATTACCATCAATGGTCAGAAGATGGGTAAGTCGCTGGGGAATTTTATAAACCTTGAAGAGTTATTTACAGGAAATAATAAATTGCTTGCACAGCCTTATTCTCCTATGACTGTCCGGTTTTTTATTTTACAGGCGCACTATCGCAGCACATTAGATTTCAGCAATGAGGGTTTACAGGCAGCGGAAAAAGGAATGAACCGCCTGCTGTCAGCTGTTGATTTGATTGATAAATTAAAAACTGGGGAGAAAACATCTACGGATATAAAAGCATTGCAACAAAACTTTTATGATGCAATGAATGATGATTTGAATACTGCTATTGCCATCTCTCATTTGTTTGATGCTGCGCGATTCATCAACTCAGTATATGCTGGTACCGAAACAATTACTGCTGATGATAAAAAAACGCTGAAGGATATGATGAACCTCTTTGTTTTTGGTATTCTTGGTTTAACAATCGGTGAGAAGCAAGATTCGTCAGATATTGAAAACCTGATGCAATTATTATTGAACATACGCAACGAATCAAAAGCGAAAAAAGATTTTGCAACATCGGATAAGATACGCGATGAATTAACCAAACTAAACTTTGCCATCAAGGATGAAAAGAATGGGACTACGTGGAGTAAGAATTAAATTGCTTTATTGTTGCATTGTTTTCCGCCATTGTTGGAGTTTTCTCCAACAATCATTTCGTTCGGTTATTGGAGAAAACTCCAACAACGGCATCCTCCTCCTATTAACTCTATTATTTGTTGGTTGCTCTTCCTGTAATCAGCAAAACAACAACAATGATTTATCGCAAGTCAATACTTCTTCAAAACCTGCAATACCTGCTCCCTCATTTAATGCTGACTCTGCTTATGCATATATAAAGACACAGGTTGATTTTGGTCCGAGGATTCCATTAAGCACTGCACATACTAAATGTGGCGACTATCTTGCTGCGCAGTTGCGTCAGTGGTGCGATACAGTTATTGAGCAGCATGCATCTATCAAAGCATTTGATGGTAAAATGTTAGACAACCGAAATCTTATCGGCTCTTTTAATCCAAAATTAAATAACCGCATTATGCTTTGCTCTCACTGGGATGCACGGCCATGGGCTGATCAGGATACTGTTGATAAAGATAAACCGATTGATGCAGCTAATGACGGTGCAAGCGGTGTAGGGGTTTTATTAGAGATTGCACGGCAGTTGCACATCACACACCCTGACATAGGAGTTGACATTATCTTTTTTGATATGGAAGATTATGGAAAAACCAGCGATGAAAATACTTATGCACTCGGCACACAATATTGGGCAAAGAACCCTCACGTACCAAATTACACTGCACAGTATGGAATTTTACTGGACATGGTGGGTGCTGAGAAAGCAACCTTTACTAAAGAAGGTTCTTCAGTGCAATATGCCGGTGATGTGGTTGATAAAGTATGGCGCATTGCCGAAGCAAAAGGTTTTTCTGATTATTTTATTTTTCAGGAAACAAAAGGAATTATTGATGATCACACTTACGTGAACACCATGGCAAATATCAAATGCATTGATATTATCCATTATGATTATAACACACCTTCTAACTTCTGGAAATATTGGCACACGCATGGAGACACTATGGATAAGATTGACAAAAACACTTTAAAGGCAGTTGGTCAAACTTTGCTGGAAGTATTGTATGAGGAGTTGAGCAAGAGTTGAGGGGTTTCGTCATTGCGAGGTACGAAGCAATCTGTTTCATAGCAGCAGATTGCTTCGTACCTCGCAATGACGATAACACTACCAATAAACTGTAAACTAAAATAACATGAACAAAAAAATGATTACCACTTCCATTGCACTGGAAGGGTATAAGATTACCGAAAACCTTGGAGTGGTGCGTGGTATCACCGTTCGTTCGCGAAGTATTTTCGGGAACATTGCCGGAGGATTGCAAACTCTCATTGGCGGAAACATTTCCATCTATAAAAACCTTTGCGAGAAAACACGCAGTGATGCATTTGATGAAATGATGCAGCACGCTGACCAGATGGGAGCTAATGCTATTCTTAATATGCGCTATGATGCCAACGAGGTGATGAACGGGGTAACCGAGGTGCTGGCGTATGGCACTGCTGTGAAGGTGGAGAAAGTGTAAAGTCCGGATTGTTTTATTAAGTGAGGAAACACGATAGATGGCTGTTGAAGAAAACTCCAGCAACGCCTGAATCTTTAACTGTTTTTTTTTAAAACACGAACAACAACAACATGCAACCCTTTCCCCGCATTTTACGTCCTCCTCATCGCATTTTAATATTTACATAAAGTTGGTTTTTATTTATTGAGCTATAATACTTTACTTTGCGTAATTGTTAATAACAAGTTCTTCTGAAACTTAAAAACTACTCCAAAACATATTCCCTTAAAATGAAAAAACTATTACAATTTATTATTGTCTTTTGTTGCTTCGCCCTGGCTGCTTATGATGCAAAAGCCACCCACCTGATGGGCGGAAATATGACTTATATCTATCTCGGCCAAACCGGAAGCAATTATAATTACGAAGTCACATTGAAAATTTACCGTTATTGTGCTTCAGGAAGCTCCAACCTGCCCAATAACATGAATCTTGGAATTTATGAGCAGGATACTTTAAACCCTAATGCGGATAAAAACCTGGTGACCAGCGTTAATATGCCATTAATCAGCCAGCAGTTTATAACCCCGCCCAGCTCTGATACTTCTTGTCATTTCAGCACGGTGGTATGTGTGGAAGAAGGAGTTTATCAAACCACTATCAGTGTACCTGCTTCTATTGGTGGTTATCATCTGATTGCTGACCGCTGCTGCCGAAATAACAACATTGCCAATCTCGACAATCCGGGAAATGCAGGACAGGCTTATTATGCTTTTATACCTCCAACAAGTATCATAAATAACTCACCTACGTTTGCAGCAGCGCCAGTACCGTTTGTGTGTCAGGGTGACACGGTGAGTATCTTAAATACAGCATATGACCTTGATGGCGATTTATTGGTTTACCAGTTTGTAACCCCTTATAATGGAATATCCGATGGAGGAAATCCTAATCCGAATCCTCCTGCTACTTACCCGTGGCCCATTCCTCCTGTTACCTATGCTGCAACAGGAGGTTATAGTGTTACCACACCATTCGGCACGGGTGGCTTTGCTGGTATTGATAGTACCTCTGGTCTTACTTCTTATTATGCTACCAGCCAGGGTTATTATGTAGTAGCTGTGGAGATAAGAGAATATCGTAATGGTGTTTTGATTGGTATTACAAGAAGGGATTTGCAGATTATAGTGATTGTATGTCCTGCCAATCCGGCTCCAAACCTGGCAGCAGGTAGCACGCAAACTACTTATACAATTTTCGAAGGGCAGAGTATTTGCTTTAACACCAATTTTACTGATCCAAATGGTGATAGTTTATTCCTTACCCACTCAGGTGATATATTCAACAGTGCACTCACCAATCCTCCTGCTACGCTTAATGATGTGTCAGGCGATTCAGTTATCAATACGCAGTTTTGCTGGGCAACAAGCTGTAACCAGGGACGTCCTACTTCTTACCAGTTTAGCTTGATTGTTAACGACAATGGTTGTCCTGCTAAAACAACCAATGTGGTGTACTCCATCAACGTAGTGAATACACCAAAGCCAGTTTCGATGGCTGGTAATGATACCCTTTGCAGTAATCAGCTTACGGGTGTATCTTACAGTGTACCCAATTTTGCTGGTTATACTTTTGGCTGGGTAATAAATAACGGCACACAGGTTTCGGGTACTAGCACTAACAGTATCACGGTTGACTTTAATGGTTCGAGTCCCGCTTCAGTATCTGCTGTGATGATAAGCCCATTCGGATGCCCCTCTGATACACTTACAAAAAACATTATTATTAAAACATTACCTGCTGCCAATGCAGGAAGTGACGTGTCATTCTGCTCCAGTGGATCAGCCACTATAGGTACAGCACCCACAGGCGGTGTCTCCTATTCATGGAATCCTGTAACGGGATTAAGCAATCCTAATATTGCCAATCCTACAGTGACATTAACCAACGGAACCAGTAATCCCATCACTACCAATTATATTGTAACTACATCACTTAACGGATGTTCAAACAGGGATACTGTAGCAGTAACAGTAAACGCCATACCGGTAGCCAATGCGGGTAATAACCAGGCAACCTGTTCGGGAAGCACCATTCAGCTTGGAACAATTCCTACAGCCGGTTACACTTATGCATGGACGCCTGCAACCGGGTTAAGCAATAGTGCTGTTGCCAATCCAATGCTTACACTGATTAATTTAACATCAACACCTGATACGTTTTATTATTCTGTAATAGTTCAGCTCGGTGTTGGTTGTAAGGATACTGATACAGTGCGCGTGGTAGTAACTCCTATCCCAACAGCTAATGCAGGTAGTGATGTAACCTATTGCTCAGGGCAATCTGCAGTGATTGGTACACCCACAACTACAGGTTATACTTATTCATGGTTTCCTGCAACGGACTTAAGCAGCAACACAGTTTCCAATCCAACAGTGAGTGCAACAAATGCCACTCAAACACTGGTTACTATTAATTATGCTGTTATCGTCACACATTTTGGTTGTAAGGATACTGATAGTGTTGCTGTCAATATTAAACCACTGCCCATATCCAACGCAGGAGGCATCGGTGTGCTCTGTTCAAATATTCCCGCCACTTTAGGTACCTCACCTACTGCGGGCTATACGTATGTATGGGCTCCTGCAACAGGATTAAGCA
Organism: Bacteroidota bacterium; assembly: GCA_031366005.1. Classification (GTDB taxonomy): domain Bacteria; phylum Bacteroidota; class Bacteroidia; order AKYH767-A; family OLB10; genus JANLUX01. Next base: position 20,497 of record JANLZB010000053.1, read on the forward strand.
ATATTAACATCGCTAATCCTGTACTTACACTTGCAAACACTGACACTATTCCTGATACGTTGCAGTATTATGTAACCACCACATTGAATGGTTGCACTACTGCTGATACAGTACAGGTAATATCCAGCCCGGTTCCAACCGCTGTTGCGGGATCCGATGTCACTTTCTGTTCAGGTCAGACAGTTGCTATTGGTGCATCTGGAGTAAATGGATATAATTACAGTTGGTCACCATCAACCGGTATTGTTCCACCTACAGGTGCAAATCCAAATCTTACGTTGATCAATTCTACAACTGTATTGGATACGTCATCTATTATTCTTACAGTAACTTGGTTTGGATGCCAGGATAAGGACACCATTAATGCATTTGTTAAACCATCACCTGTTTCAGATGCCGGAACTAATCAATCTCTTTGCCATGGCGACACAATAACTATTGGTACTACATTTACATCAGGCTACACTTATTTGTGGACACCTTCAACTTCATTAAACAGTGTTGTTATCTCAAACCCAACGTTAATCGTAAACAATCCGGGCCCTGCAATTGACACATTGCAATATCATGTTACCACTACTCTTAACGGTTGCACTTCTACTGACAGTGTATCTTTAATAGTGAATCCATTACCTGTAGTGCAGGCAACAGCCGCACCAGCTGCTATATGTGCCGGAGCAAGCACTACACTCACTGCAACAGGTGCTGCAACCTATAATTGGGCAACATTAGCTAATCCCTCTGTGAGCATAGGAACGGGTGCATCTATAACGGTTTCACCGTCAACGAGCATTTCATATATAACTACCGGCATCAGTTCTGCAACCTGCATTAATATGGATACTGTAACCGTTACTGTTAACCAGTTACCCAATGTTATGATTGCAGCAGCTACTGATACAATTTGTAATGGCGACACACTGCAATTGAATGCAAATGGTGCCACTTCATACAATTGGTATATATCCGGTAATCCAACAGTGATTGACACAGGAAATAACATACTTGTGTTTCCTGTAGCAAATACTACTTATGTGTTACAAGGGACAGATGGCAATTCATGCCAGAATAATGATACTATGGTAATAGCGGTTAGTCCCGCAGCCACCATTAGTGGAATTACCGGCACTGTATCATTATGTCCCGGTGTTACGGGTGTAAATTATTGGGTTAACAATCCTGTTAATACTTCATATTATCAATGGACTATTAATAACGGAACATTAGGCAGTGGTCAGGGAACTGACACCGCATCGGTAGATTGGCCTAATTCCGGCACAGGCAGTGTTATAGTTACTGAAACCACTGACCAGGGTTGCCAAAGCGATCCTGTAGTTTTACCTGTTACCATTAATACTGTTCTTACTCCGGTTGCAGCAACAGGTACTCAAACACTTTGCGGCAACCAGGCAACAGGTATTGTTTATACAAATCTTAACACACCAGGCTCCTATTATCAATGGCAGATTTCAGGTGGAACTATCACAAGTGCTAATCCTGATTCCAATGGAACTGTAACCGTTAACTGGACTGCGACAGGCCCTGCAACGGTTTATCTCTGGTATGATGAATTAGATACTACTGCAACTAATGTGTGCTTTGGTACTTCTGACAGCATTGCTGTTACAATTAATCCTGTTCCTGTTACTTCAGCAATACAAGGTACGAATGCCATCTGTGTATTTGATACTGCAACTTACACTGTAACTAATGTTTCACCTGATACTTATCAATGGACTGTTCAAAACGGAACCATCATCAGCGGAAGCGGAACCAATAGTATTACTGTAGCATGGAATACCAGCGGCACTTATTCAGTCTCGGTTGCTGAAACAAATTCTTTTAATTGTACCGGCACAGCAGTGAATCAAAGTGTAACTGTTAATCCTTTGCCAACTGTTACAATAACTTCTACACCGCAGACAATTTGTTTTGGAGGCACAGCTCAGTTGCAGGCAACAGGGGGAATTACTTATTCATGGAGTCCTTCTGGCAGCTTAAGCAGCACAAACACTGATACTACCTCGGCTAACCCTGCATCTACAACTACTTATACAGTTTTAGTTACCGATGCAAATGGTTGCAAGAATACTAACAATATTACCTTAGCAGTAAACAGCTTGCCTATTGTTGATGCAGGAGCAACGACAGGTATATGTATAGGAAATAGTACGATTTTACAAGCATCAGGAGGAACAAGTTATGCGTGGAATCCTTCTACAGGTTTAAGCAGTACAAATACTGATACTACCACTGCAAGTCCAAATTCAACTACGCTTTATACTGTTATTGTAACTGACAACAACAGTTGCAGCGCATCGGATACAGTAACTGTTTTTGTAAATCTATTACCAACTGCTGATGCTGGACCAAGCGTATCCATTTGCAATGACAGATCAGTGCAACTTACAGCCAATACCGGATTCAGTAGCTATAACTGGAGCCCTTCAACGGGATTAAATAATCCTGGTATTTCAAATCCAATTGCAAATCCTGGTTCATCCATCACATATACTGTTACGGTTACAGATGTAAATGGTTGTACCGATGATGATACAGTTACAGTAGTAGTGACCCCTATAACGTGCACCTGTGTGATATTAAGTGATTATGTTGACAATACACCAAACGTATTTACACCAAATGGTGATAATATCAATGATTGTTTCCGATTAGGTAAAGAAGGTGCGTTTGATGATTGCAGTGAAATGAAAATATTTAACCGCTGGGGTAAGCTAGTTTTTGAAACCGATGGTACTTATAAATGCTGGAATGGTAAAAATAAATCCTCGGGAGCTGATGAACCTGAAGGAACTTATTTCTATGTTCTTAGAGTTAAGGATTTTCAGCTAAAAGGCACATTGATGCTGATCCGGAAATAAAATTTTTAAACGCTTTATGCGAACAAAGGTGCTCCCTCAAAAGAGCATCTTTTTTATTTCCTTCTTCAAAAATATTCTCTGTTTAATGCAACTATTTTACTCTTTTACGTAAGAAGGAGTAAAGATTATTACTGTGCGAAAACATTTTGCCTGTTTGTTAAAATTTCACTTTCAATTGGATAAGTTATTCAATCCAGATCAACAACCTTTAATCTTAATCTATTAAAATATTTTATGAAAAATAAACGCTTTCAACGAAGACTTGACAAGAAAATTTATTTCGTATTATTTCTTGTAATCGCCATTGCCATTCTAAATGCTGTATGCAACACATTTGTAATTCGTAACAGCCAGAATATTACCAGCGATATTGTACACAACATCAACCCCTCACTTGAAACGCTTGCTAAAGCAAACTTAATGGTGACAGAATCGCGAATGCTAATTACTAACTGGGTTTATCTGCCGGATAATAAGACAGACAAGGAAAAATTAGCAACTTTAAATAATAAGGATTTTAAACTGCTTAAAGCAAAACTTGAGCGCATGATGCCATACTGGGAGCATCGTGAAAACATTTCAAGGATGAAAAAAATATTTAACCAGTATGAAGAATTGATACAGTTTGAAAATAAAATCACCAGCCAACTGGTTACGTTAAATGATTACCAGGATCCAGTGAAAAAATCAGCAGCTGAATCTATTCTCCGAAATAAAATTTTTCCTAAGTGCGAAGAAATAAGCTCCGAGCTGGCAACCATCATCCAGATTCAAACTGCGCTTGCAATGAATAAACAGGACCAAATGCTTTTTTCTTTTGATTCACTAACGGTTGCAGTGCTCAGCATTGCATTGCTTATTATCTGTTCAATATTATTTGCTGCCTTGGTTATTTCGCGCTCTATCATTGTTCCAATACTTAATATACGTGGGCTGATTATGCAAATGAGTGCTGGGGAGTTGCCTGACATGCGTATGAAAATTCCGAATAATGTTGTTGGAGAAATGTTACTGTCACTTAAAGCATTAATATCAAGCTTTAACCGTACTTCAAATTTTGCGGAAGAAATTGGTAAAGGAAATTTTGACCATCCCTTCTCTCCTCTCAGCAGTAAAGATGTTCAGGGACATGCATTACTTAACATGCGTAATCATCTGAAATCTGCCTCTGAAACTGAATCGCAAAGAGCATGGATTGCAGAAGGTGTTGCTCAATTAAACCAGATTATGCGGTCATCTAATGATGATTTTAATGTATTGCTTGAAAAAATTATGGATATGATTGTGCGCTATATTAACGTGCAGCAAGGAGCAATTTTTCTTTTGCATAACGATGATCTTAATGATTTACACATTCAGCTTGGCGCCTATTACGCACTCAATAGTAAAACACTAAACTGCAAACGCTATGAATTAAAAGAAGGATTAATTGGAGAAGCTATAGCAACTAACCGCATCATCTCATTGGACAATGTCAATGATCCTTATTTCAATATTGAATCCGGATTGGGCAGTTCAAAAGAATGCAGCCTTATGATTATTCCGCTCGCAACAAGTGGAAAAGTTGTAGGAGCTATTGAAGTGGCTTCTGTTACTGCTTTTACTGCTGCACAAAAAGAATTGCTTGTAAAGATGGGCGAACCTATTGCTGCCAACCTGTTTAGTGTTAGAGCAAATCTTATCACTACGCAGTTACTGGAAGAATCACGCAAGCAGTCTGATGAATTGGTGTATCAGGAAATGGAGTTACGCAAGATCAATGATGAGCTGACAAAAAAATCCGATCAGTTGCAGCAGTCAGAAGAAGTTTTACGATCACAGCAGGAAGAGACGAAGTTGGTAAATATCAAGTTAGAAGAAAAGGCAAAGTTGCTTGAAGAGCAAAACCTCGCCATTGAAGAAGCAAGACAAAGTTTAGCTTTTAAAGCTGAGCAATTAGAGCAGAGCAATAAATATAAGTCTGCGTTTCTTGCGAATATGTCACACGAACTGCGCACGCCCCTTAACAGTATTTTGATTCTTGCGAAGCTGTTAGGCGGTAACAAACAAAAAACACTGGATCAAAAACAAATAGAGCATGCACATATCATTTATAAATCCGGCAACGATCTGCTCACATTGATTAATGATATTCTGGATCTATCAAAAATTGAAGCCGGAAAAGTTGAGCTGGTGATCGAACAGTTTCCAATCAGTGCAATAGCAGATGATATGAAAATGTTATTCAGCGAACTTGCCAATGAGCGCCAAATTAATTTTATTATTTCTGCTGATAAAGCTACGCGATCCATCCTTTATTCAGACAAAGTGCGTGTGGAACAAGTGGTAAAAAATCTTTTATCCAATGCCATGAAATTTACTTCTGCCAATGGAACAGTTGAACTGAAATTTAGTTATGCTGATAAAGACATAGCTTTCAAAAGCAAAACCTTATTACAGGCAGATAAAGTAATTTGTATTTCTGTACATGATACCGGAATAGGAATTTCTGAAGACAAAAAGAATTTGGTGTTTGAAGCATTTCAGCAGGCTGACGGTTCCACCAGCCGCAAGTATGGGGGAACAGGACTTGGTTTGGCTATTTCGCGCGAATTAACAAGTATGCTGGGCGGTGAATTAATGCTTGAAAGCATTGAAGGTGCCGGTAGTACATTCAGTATTTATTTATCAGAAGATTCACAGGAAATTATTACAGAAGAAGTTCCGGACAACAGCAGAATGTCTGGTGAAGAAATCCCTGTTGAGTTGCCATCAGCATCAGAAAAAAATACACTGTCTTGTATTTCTCATGATATAACTATAGAATACCAGGATGATGAAATCAGAGATGATCGTAATAATATTTCAGAAGCAGATAAATTAATCTTAATTATAGAAGATGATTTTGTTTTTGCACGCGCTCTCATGAATAATTGTCATCGTTATGGTTTTAAATCCATCATTGCATTGCAAGGTGAACAAGGATTACGTTATGCTGATGAATATAATCCGGATGCAATTATCCTCGACATGCGCATGCCTGTAATGGACGGATGGACTGTATTGAAAAAATTAAAGGAAAATAAAAAACTGGAGCATATACCGGTTCATGTGATGTCGAGCATGGATAAAATTACCATGACCATGGAAATGGGTGCATTCAGTTACCTGAAAAAACCCGCAGGAAAAGAAGAGATGGATCACCTCTTTCATATTATCGGAAAAAACATTAATGCACCACAACACCGGCTTTTGCTATTGAGTGATGACAGTTCTGAAATGACAAAAATCGCATCACTTATCCGTGAAAAAGAAAAGAATATTCATATTGATTTTACAGAAGATTTTATCTCCTGCATGCAACACGCACGGCATTCGCATTACGATTGTGTGTTGATACAAAACAATAATAAAACATTTAACGAAGAAAAAATTCTTTCTTTAAAAGCAGAAGAGTGTCTTACCAATATTCCAATGTTGTTTTATGCAAATAATCCTGACGAATGTTTAAGGGAAGTAAACGATGCTTTGCAGCAACAGTCGGAACAGCAGGACTCAAATGGTTCGAAGTTATTTTTAAATAAGGGCACAGATAGAAATGCCATCACTGATAAGATGAGCACCATTCTGAAAGACAAAACGGTTTTACTTGCTGATGATGACATGCGTAATATTTATTCGATGACGAGTGTGCTGGAGAATGAAGGACTGAAAGTGATTTGTGCAATGGATGGAAATGAAGCGATAGAACAATTAAAAGCAAATCCACAAATTGAAATTGTACTGATGGATATCATGATGCCTAACATGAATGGTTATGAGGCCATGACTGAAATAAGAAAACACGAACAATTTAAAAATCTTCCAGTGATTGCTGTCACCGCCAAAGCAATGGCTGGCGACCGTGATAAATGCATGGAAGCAGGAGCTACAGATTATATTACAAAACCTGTGGATACTGAGCAGCTGTTATCGCTGATGCGGGTGTTACTGTATCATTAGAAAAAAATTTGTTGATTTAGAAGAGGCCGTTGACCAATATAATTGGTTTACATAACGTGCCATCCTTGTTCGCTCCTTATATGCTTTTAAATACTTTTGCAACTTTAGCAGTCTTTAGTTTTCTTTATAAGCTTATACATGACAGGTCATCTTTCAGAACAGGAGTTACTTCGCAGGCAGAAATTAGAAGAGATACAGCAACTTGGTATTAATCCTTACCCTGCTGATTTATATAAAATCACTACTTCTTCAAAAAAAATTTTAAATGATTTCGATGATCAACCTGATGACTTCAAAGAAGTAAGCATTGCCGGACGTATCATGAGTGTGCGCGATATGGGTAAAGCTGCATTTGCTGTTTTACAGGATGCAGAAGGACGCATTCAGATTTATGTGAAGCGTGATGACCTTTGTAAGGGAGAAGATAAAACACTTTATGATATTTTATTTAAAAAGCTGATTGATATCGGAGATATTATTGGTGTTAAGGGATATGTATTTCGCACCAAGATGGGTGAGATTTCTATTCATGTTGATGAACTCATTTTACTTACCAAATCATTACGGCCATTACCTGTTGCAAAAGAAAAAGATGGAGTTTTGTATGACGCATTCACCGATCCCGAACAACGTTATCGTCAACGTTATGTTGACCTCATCGTTAACCCACAGGTTAAGAAAGCTTTTTATCAACGCACGCAACTCACTAATTCGATGCGTGCATTCCTGAATGAAAAAGGTTATATAGAAGTGGAAACACCAATTCTTCAACCTTTATATGGAGGTGCAGCAGCTCGCCCTTTCAAGACTCATCACAACACGCTTGACATGACCTTATACCTGCGTATTGCAAACGAGCTTTATTTAAAACGATTAATTGTTGGTGGATTTGATGGCGTGTATGAATTTGCAAAAGACTTTCGTAATGAAGGAATGGATCGTTTTCATAATCCTGAATTTACACAAGTGGAGTTGTATGTAGCTTACAAGGACTACGAGTGGATGATGAACCTGGTGGAAGCAATGGTAGAAAAAGTTTCTTTGGACTTACATGGCACTACCGAAGTAAAAGTGGGAGAACAAATAATTAATTTTAAACGTCCATGGAAACGTTTCACAATGTATGAAGCAATAACCCATTTCACAAAAGTGGATATTACAACTATGGATGAAGTAGAAATGCGCAAAGCAGCGCATGATATGGGCATTGATTTGGATGAGACCATGGGTCGCGGAAAAATTATTGATGAAATTTTTGGAGCTAAATGCGAACCATTCCTTATTCAACCCACTTTTATAACAGATTATCCTGTAGAAATGAGTCCACTTGCAAAAAAACACAGAAGTAAGGAAGGCCTTGTAGAAAGATTTGAAGCCATCTGTAATGGAAAGGAAATCTGCAATGCATTCAGTGAATTAAATGACCCCATTGATCAGCGTAAGCGGTTTGAAGATCAGTTAGCATTGGGTTTAAGAGGTGATGAAGAAGCAATGCAGTTAGATGAAGATTTTTTACGTGCTATAGAATATGGAATGCCTCCCACAGCTGGTTTAGGAATTGGTATTGACCGGCTCGCAATGATAATGACTGATTCAGCATCTATACAGGATGTTTTGTTTTTTCCTCAAATGAGGCCGGAAGCAAACCTGGGCTCTTCTGCTAATGAAGGAAGTCTTGCGCATATACCTCAGCCGTGGAACCACGTGATTGCTAAGCTTGGAATCACTACACCAGAACAATTAAAAGCGGCAAACCCGAATAAGCTTTTTAATGACCTTGGCGGGATGAGAAAAAAAATGAAATTAGAAGTGCCAATGATTAATATAGATGAAATAAAAAGCTGGATTATTAATTAATGCATTTACTTTGTACATTCTTAACTATACTTAAAAAACATAATCATGGAATCACCAATTAAAAACTTACCACGCGAACGCTGGAAAATAATTAAACTTGCTAATGATCCTGCTAACAGAAAACGACTTGCTATATCAGACTTTGGTCGGGTAAAAACATATAGCAAAACAGGTAAAGAAAGTATGATTAAAGGAACATTGCAGAATGGCTATGAAATAATTAAGTTGAAGTTGTTTAAAAAAAGAGGAAGAGTTGCAGAAAAGAAATTAACCGATTTAAGAGAGCAGCTTGATAAACTAAAGAGTAAAAGCGAAAAGTTAAATAAGCAAGCCGTTGCAGCTATGCAAAAAAAATATAAAGAGGAAATGCACAGAGATGAATTGGATCGCATGATCAATATATCCTACCTCACGCATCGTTTGGTGGCAGATCAATTTTGTAAAAAAACCGCCAACAGGGATTTAGTTATTCATCTTGATTTCAACAAACGGAATAATAAATATTCAAATCTGAAATGGTGTAACCAGGTAGAAGTAACCACACACCAGATGAAAAATCCTACAGTGATTAAAGCTTTTAAAGCACGTAAAGGCAAACGTCCTGACAGCCGAACTGCTTTTAAACTCAATGAAACAAAAGTGATCAGCATTAAAAAACAATTAGCAAAAGGAATTAAACTGAGCGAGCTTGCAAGAAAACATGATGTGAGTGAAACACAGATTAAGCGAATTGAACGTGGTGAAAACTGGGGCGACATCAAAGTGCCTAAGAATTAACTATAAAAGGTTTTAACTGCTTTTTTATTTTTATCCTGATCAGGTTCTGATTTTTTATAAATCTTAAGCTAACATTTTAAGTTTTCTTCTGTATGAGATTTCTTTTACATCTCATTGACTGATTTGACTAAGGATAAAAGTTAATTTCGCAGGATAATTTAATACTTCATTATGTTTCTTAAAAAACTATTAATTGCACTTGCAATTTTTTGTTCGCATGTTGTTATTGCACAGGATGTACTTTTAAAAAATCTGAAACAACATATTTCAATTCTTGCAGCTGACTCTTTAGAAGGCCGCGAAACCGGTATGCATGGTGAGGAGTTAGCTTACGGGTATATTCAAAAACAACTTACAGAAATTGGTTTGGAACCTAAAGGTACTGACGGTTATTTGCAACCATTCAATTTTACTCGCTCAACAAAACCAGGAAAAAATAATGTGTTAAAAATTAATGGAGCCATATTTGAAATGGATAAACAATATTATCCGCTTGCTTATGCCGCAAACTCCAGTGGCAGTGGTGCTGTTGAACGGGTAGGTTATGGAATTACTGCAGTACCTCTTGGATATGACGAGTTCAAAGGAAGAAAGGATCTGAAAAATAAAATTGTGGTGATTGAATCGGGCACTCCTGACGGAGGAGGTCCGCATTCACGCTATGCAGAATTTGCCGACCTGAGAACACGTGTGGACAGTGCTGCTGCAAGAGGTGCAGCAGGAGTGATATTCATTAATTCAAATAAAGAAATTGATGATCCTCCGCAGGAATATAAAAACAAAATTACACCATCAACCATTCCTGTTGTGTTTGCAAAAAATGAAGCATATCAGTTATTAATGAATGGCACCCGATGGGCTGCAGAAATCACAACTGAGTTAATTAAAGAAGAAGCAACAGGGCATAATGTTATTGGATATATTAATAACAATGCAGAGAATACAGTTGTCATTGGTGCTCATTACGATCACCTCGGTTATGGTGGTGATGAATCATTGTACAGAGGAAAACCTGCTATACACAATGGAGCAGATGATAATGCAAGCGGTGTAGCTGCGCTTATTGAAATTGCAAGAACCTTAAAAGCATCAAACGATAAGAGCAACAATTATTTGTTTATTGCTTTTTCAGGAGAGGAGAAAGGATTGCTGGGTTCTAATTATTTTATGAAGAATCCTACGGTTCCATTAGAGAAAATAAATTACATGATTAACATGGACATGCTTGGCAGATTAAAAAAAACAGATCCTGTACTTATTATTAACGGAGCAGGCACTTCTCCGGCATGGAAGATTACTTTCAATTATATTAAAATTGACAGCTTAAAAATAAAAACCACTGATTCGGGAATAGGGCCTTCTGATCACACTTCATTTTATTTAAAAGATATTCCTGCCTTGCATTTTTTCAGCGGCACACATTCTGATTATCATAAACCCAGTGATGATGAAAATCTGATCAATTATACCGGAGAAGCACGCATTATAGATTATATACTGCAATTGATCCATCGCTTAGATAACAAAGGCAAACTGACATTTACAAAAACGAAAGATGATTCGAATGAAAATACACCACGTTTTAAAGTTACATTAGGTGTTGTTCCTGATTATGCATTTGAAGGAGAAGGAATGCGTATTGACGGTGTTACAGATGGAAGGCCTGCATCAAAAGCAGGATTAAAATCAGGAGATGTAGTTGTGCAATTGGGTGACTATAAAGTTACAGACATGACAAGCTATATGAAAGCATTGAGCATGTTTAAAAAAGAAGATAAAACTTCAGTTAAAGTCAAGAGAGATGATAAAGAAATAAAGTTTGACGTAACCTTTTAAAAAAGTAAACGGGGCCTTTTGAGCCCCGTTTTTTTCAAATACTTTTTGCAATCAACAATTCATTAAACAAAACAAATAGTTTTTTGCCAATGAAATAAGTGGCTGTAGGAGAAGGATTCGAACCTCCAAAGGGCAGTTAGCTATAGCACAAAGTTCAGTGGTCGACCCTGGTCGTCCTGATTTTATTCCGGACGGCTCTATACTACGTTTATCCTGTGATCCCCACCCCCGAGACAGGGGGGCATGGCTGCCTGTTTCAACACCCTACATTATTTAAGAACGATGAGGCAAACATACATCATTAAAACACACGATACAAATTTTTTAATTTAATATTGAATTATTTACAATTTTTATAAAATTATAGTATGTTTGTTAATGAAATACTAATTACTGATGAAAAAAGTGAGTGAAAATTTCCAAATTGATAAAACTGATTTAAAGATTTTAAGCGCATTAATTGAAGATGCATTTATTCCATACACTGAATTAGCAAAGAAAATATTTGTTTCAGGTGGTACGGTACATGTACGAATGAAAAAATTAGAACAGATGGGCATCGTAAAAAAACCAAGGCTTGAAGTTGATTTCAGCAAGCTTGGTTTTGATGTAACTGCATTTATCGGTGTTTATCTTGAAAAAAGTTCTTTGTATGATGAAGTAGCACGGCAGTTTGAACAGATACCTGAAATAGTAAATCTTCATTACACCACCGGTATTTACAGCATGTTTGCAAAAATCGTTTGTCGTGATACAGCCCACCTCAAACTTGTGTTGCATGATAAGCTTCAAAAAGTAAAAGGTATTCAACGTACTGAAACATTTATTTCATTAGAAGAAAATTTTAACCGGCCCATAAAACTCATTGAAGGAAAAAAATAGTTTTTTTTGAAAATTTTTTTTCAATAAAAAAAAATTTCAAGCGCAGAATTAAACCTGCACTTGAAAAATCAATATTATATTTATTTTGAACCGAGGGCAATCAGTTTATCCACATCATTATTTACTGAAAGAATTAATAATGAAGTAGCAGTGCAAAACACAGGACTTGTAATACAGTGATGACCGTTCCAGCTTCCATCATCATTTTGAATTTTAACCAAACGACCAGTGATGTTATCATACCATTTTTTCCATTCCACGTCTTTACTCATAATTAATCCTTCACCGGTTTGCAGATAACTTAAAAATTCTTCTCCACCATTATTTCCAAAACCGCTCATCACATCCTCGCGTTGTGCCTGTTGCTTTGCTGCCTGATTAATTTCATAAGCAGCGCCATACTTCATTGCATCGGAATCACTTAATCCTGCTTTCTTGAGATTATCAACAGTAACCGGTGCGGAGTTGGGAAGCTTTCCTTCACTTTTAGCTTTATCAACTTTGCTTTTAGCAGCTCCTGCTTCTTTGGCACTTGCACGAGCTGTTCCACTGATTGAATAAAGTATTACACCCGCAGCTTCTTCGGTAGAAATACTTTGCGTTTTAACATCAAAATTTTTCTTTTGATAATTACGTGATTCATCCAGTTTTTTTTCATCCACCTTCACTCCTTTTTCTTTTGCTGTTTCCACCGCATTGTTTGCAAAAGATGATTGCAATACTCCCGCCCATCCGGCACCCTTCAAACTACCATTTGCATTTTGTCCTCTTTGAATTTTTGAAATACAAACCTGGTTGCATTTCATCACGCGTTGTTTCAATTGCACATCATTGTTTACGTAATCAGAAATATTTGTAAGAAATTGAGAGGTGAGTACCACATCAATATTTTGTCCAAGTTTTACCTGCGGTTGAGTACCTTGTAAATCTGTTATATTCAAATCATTTTCATCTGAATTCTCAACTTGTTTTAAAAGATATTGTAATGCACGGTGAAGATGATCAGAATATTTCCCATTGGTTATTTTGTTTTCACAACGAAGGATTGCGATAGCAACCATTGCTGTTGTTGCGGGATCAGCTTTCACAGCATGTGGATCTGTTATGTCCTGTCTTGTGTGTGAACCTGCCCCCCAACCTCCGTTGTTTAATTGTGCCTGCATCATCCAGTCCAAGGCATCATTAACAGAAGCCTTGACACGTTGTGGTGTTTTGCAAATAAAATTGGAATCAGAAGATTCTTCACCAAAAAAAGTTTTGAATACGCACCCTTTTTCATTTCGCACTTCAGCAGTTGGTTTAGCACAACATTTTTCTTCTTCGATTGTCGTTGTTGTTTTTTTTACATGATTGTCATAATGATTTTCCTTTTTTGTAGTTGAAGGTGCTTCCTTAAATGAGAAGGCAATTACCATTTCTGTGCATAAGCTTAATACAAGCAGTAATACGAATAAATAATTTTTGTTTGGTTTCATTTTGTTTGGATTTGAATGTTAACAGATATTATTTTAAGATATAGGATGCTATCCGTTTAATAAATCCATAAACGATTTGAAAAAAATTTATATAAGCATTAAAAAGCCCCGTGAAATCTTCACGGGGCTGTGTAAAAGTGAAAAAAGTAAATACTTTATTATTCTTTAATCAACCGGGCAGATTGTGTTCCAGATCCACTGGTAATAGTCATAATGTAAACACCGTTTTCATAAGAAGATAAATCAACATTATGAGTTGCGCTTGTTACATCACTCACCATTTCGCTTGATATAACTCTTCCTTGTAAGTCAGTTACATTGATTATAGCATTACTTAATATAACATTGCTTAAATCAACGATGAATAAACCTGAAGATGGATTAGGATAAACAGTTAACAAATTATTTTCTGTAACTACATTTTCATCATCACCCAAACGTGCTGCTAAAGTTGTGAAATTCTTAATTGCGCTGTAAGCACTTACATAAACTGTGGCTCCTACGCGATGGAAGGCAGCAACTCGGTAATTATATATAGTGCTTAAAGCTAATCCTGATAAAGAACGACTTGTTGAACCGGCTGCAACACTATCAGTAGTATAGGTTGACACAGAGGATTTTTTATATCCTACCAGGAATCCATCAACGCATGGCAAACTGTTCCAGTTAATGGTAGCCGTATGACCCGTTACCGCAGTTGCAGAGGTTCCTGTTGGAGGAGGAATTAAAATTATTGCAGGAGAAGCTTTGGAGTAAGTGCCTGCACCGGCTGAAGTAGCTTGTGCAACATATCTGCCCGGAGCTAGCCCTGTAAATTTTGCAGTATCATTTGTAAAAACAGGTGCACCGAAGGCTACATTATCTTTAAAGAGTTGAACCTTATAAGGTGTTAATCCTTGTTTTACCAAATAGCTTAGTTTACCATTTCCGCAAACCGTATCTGTCGAATTTAATACATTAGTTATGGTTTGACTTGCTGTATCTCTGTAAGTAGCTTTAATGGTGTAATTACCAATTGTATTATTCAGAGGAGTTATTTTTATATAATAGGTAGCAGCAGTCAGGGCGGAGTAAGTATGATTGTAATTGGTGGTAACTCCTCCCACTAATTGCACACTATCAATGGGTGCTTGTGCAGTGTCTTTATACAATCGGTATAAAAGATCCGGATAGTTTGCATCAAAGGTGTGAACAGTTTTAGTTAATAAAATTGCAAGCGTACCCACAGCACGGTAATCCATCTTAAACCAATCAACAACATCAGTCGTATTTTTATAATAGTACCCAATGTTAGCACTCTGAGTTGCATAGCCTGAAATCAAATCTGCTGTTGCTGCAGAATTGTTCGGTTCAGGATCATTAGTGCCTGCACTCACAAATTTGGTTACTAAAGCATATTGACCAAATTGATTAGTGTAATAGCAATAGATCTTAATGTAATATGTGCCTTTCCCCAAATCATTACGTGCGAAACTTAAATTCCCACCGCAGGTATATTGAGAGTATAAAACTGTGGAACCATTATTATCATAAACGGTAAGAAAAGTGCAATTGCCATTGAAAGTATATAAGTTAAAGCTTAGCTGCCCGTCATTGGTGGTGGTGATTTTAAACCAATCATTGGTATCACGCACACCATTGTAATAAAATCCTACTGTTCCCAATAAAGAATCATTAAGTACTTTGGTTTTTGCAAGGGCTTTGGTTCCGTTTGGTTCAGCATCATTACCTTCAACAGTATATTTTGTTGTTAAGTAATAAGGAGCATACTCGGAACCTGTATAATAAGTTCTAATCAACATGTAATAAGTTCCCGGAGCAAGTCCGTCAACACTGTAACTTGCAGTACCAGTGGTGTAATTACCTCCCAAATATGTTGTCGCATCGTTATCATACAACAGTGCATAAACATTTGCTCCGTTGCTTGAGTGAATTGTCCAGTCTAATTTACCATAACCGGTGATTACAATTTTGCGATAGTCGAAAGTATCTC
>JANLZB010000055.1:0-98368 GCA_031366005.1 Bacteroidota bacterium
AGTGTAAGTTTGTACAATAATTACAGACCTCATCTGGCGCTAAAAATGAAAACACCCTCACAAGTTTACAAAACAAAAAATCCCGATCACCAGAGGCAATCGGGATAATTTAAATCCGTCAACTTATTTCAGGACGTTACAGAGGGTGATAATTTATTATTCCACCATAAATTTTAACTCCTGAATATAGGAGGTATTGCCATTTTGTTTAATATAAAAATAGGTTCGGTATAAAGTTCCCTGTGCAGTGGTAAGATTTCCGATTGCATATTTGGATCCTTCTTTGGAAACACCACGATGGATAATTACAAATGATGCTGGAGGATTTTTAGAAAAGAAATCTTTTAAGAGTTGTTCTGCCTGCACTTTGCTATACATTTCCTCCTGGTTCACGATAGTGAGATCAACATTAGCACCAAAAAATTTTGATATAGAAGCAGCATCACCCGTTCGGATTGCACTGCCTATATCATCAAAAATATCCATGTTTGCAAAAACAGAAAAGGTGAAAAGTACGAGGCAAAAACCTGTTAATTTAATTTTTTTCATGATAGCGGGAAATTAGTTTCATTAAACCAAATATTAAGCCAAAAGCACATTAAATTTAATTCTTCATTCGAAGGGTTTCCTAGGTAACAAAGCTACAAATAGATTCATCCCGCAAGCTTATTAGGAAAAATTATTTGTTAAACTTTCATAAACATCTGCATAGTTTTTTGCACCCATTTCCAATGAGAAGTAATTAACAGCAGCTAGTCTTATCAAATCTTTATTAATCATAAGTAAAGCATCTAAATTTGAAATAGCAGTTATATAAGAAGCAGCATTCATTTCATCTAAGAGCAAGCCGGAGTGTGTTGTTTTAATAATCCGGTCATCATCACCAATACCTTTATTACTTATCACAGGCACACCCATACTTAGTAATTCAGCCATTTTAGTTGGTGAACTTCCCTTCTTGCTAAAAGTAGGTCGGATAAAAAAGATCGAAATATTCATCAGCGAAATCAATAAGGGCATTTCATTTCTCGAAGCATGGGTTACGATTATTGATTCTAATGGAATTGTTTTTTTTATTGCTGCATTAATAATTGAACTCACCGGTTCATTTGTTACAAAAAGAAATCGTGCAGATGGTTTGGAGCTTAATAAAATTTTAAAAAAATCAAGCATTTCATCCAGCATATACCAGGTACCGATGGCACCAATGTATCCTAACACAAGTTGATCATCTGTTAAAGATAATTGGGCCCTTTTTTTTCTTGCAGCTTCCTGATCAATTTTTGCAGGATCAAAATGATGAGTATCCACACAACATGGAATAACAGTGACAGGAGGGAGGGATTTATAATTCCATGATTTAATTATTTCACGTGCTGATTCTGTGAGCGTGATAATATGATCAGCTGCCAACAACAACTGTTTCTCTTTTCGTTTAAAGAAATGATAGATGACAGCATACAAGGGATTATTCAAGTTCCATATTTTTCCTTCTATACGTTCATCTGCCCAAAAACCACGCATATCAAAAATAAATTTGACGCTGAATTTTCCTTTTAATGATAAACCCACCAATGCAGTTATGTAACTACGGCAATGTACTACCTCTATTTTTTTTTGCCTGCAGATTTTTTTTGCAGTATTCAATAAATTAACCAAATCCAAAAGAGTGGATAATACAGGAGGTGATTTGTGGTAAATCAAGGGAATCCATTCAATATTATTTGCTGTTAATAATTGTGCTGTTTCAATTCTGTGTTTGTCAAATTGTATTTTTTTTTCAAAGCTTATGATGGTAAATCTATATCCTTCATTACTTAATTTTATCAGGTAAGGTATTACCTGCGACTGACCGAGCTGATCAGTCATTCCATCATAAGAAAGATAAAGGGATTGCATAATGAATGACGGCTGTAAAGTAAATCAATAAATTTGTCAGGCAATATGTTGCATAAAATATGGTTATCCTAAAGAATAAAAATTTATAATGCAATATTTTTCTATAGCTGATTTTATAATCGGCCCATTATTTATTGTTTTTGTTTATTTCTACGCACGCACCGTTCAAAAGCGCAAGATTGCAGATCATCCTGAATATCGCTACTACTTAAAAGGCTTATCAGTTAAAATTTTTGGAGGCCTTGCATTGGGTTTTATTTATGCTTTGTATTATGGTGGAGGTGATGCAACACAATATTATCATGATGCAGTTTGCATGGTTAAATTGCAGTTTAATAATCCAACCGCATTTTTCACGGTAATGACTGACGGGCTTAACCCTGATAACCTGATGTATTTTAATAATGATACAGGTTACCCTACTTATTTTCGCGACTCCTATACTTTTTTTGTTGTGCGCGTTGTATGGCTGGCTGCATTGCTGGGTTTAACAAGTTTTATAGGAGCCACCATCATGATGGCGTGGCTTTCATTCGAAGGTATATGGCGCTTGTACAAGGTCTTCATTTATGAATTTCCAATGTTAAGCCGCGAAATGGCCATTGCAGTACTTTTTATTCCCTCTGTATTTTTCTGGGGATCAGGAATTCTTAAAGACACCATAACATTAAGTTGTATCGGATATTTTACCTACAGCTTTCATGCATTGTTTATCAAAAGGGAGAGATACCTGAAAAATGCACTCATCATTTTTATTTCTTTTTATTTTATTTTATCCATAAAGCCTTATCTCGTATTCGGGATTTTGCCGGGAGCTTTAATCTGGGTTAGCAGTGATCTTGTTGCGAGGTTAAAAGGTACAATGTTAAAGTTTGGTTCGGCTCCGCTGCTTTTAATAATTGCAGGAGTTTCTGGTTACCTGATGTTACTTTATCTTGGACAGGATTTAGGAAATTTTTCTCTTGACAAAGTGATGGATCGCGCATTGATTACACAGCGCGATCTTAAAAGCGATTATTATCGTGGTAACTCATTTGATATTGGTGATTTCGAGCCTACAATTTCAGGTATGCTTTCAAAAGCACCAAAGGCAATTGCAGCTACACTTTTCAGACCTACATTGCTGGAAGTAAGAAATATTGTAATGGTTTTTTCAGGATTAGAAAATCTGGTTATTCTTTATTTTACAATCAAGTTGCTAATCAAGTTAAGAGTAATTGGTTTGTTCAGGTATTTTACCAAACATCATCTGCTCACATTTTCACTCTTATTCAGTTTGTTCCTTGCATTTGCCATAGGTATTTCAACTTCTAATTTTGG
This sequence comes from Bacteroidota bacterium, assembly GCA_031366005.1. Classification (GTDB taxonomy): domain Bacteria; phylum Bacteroidota; class Bacteroidia; order AKYH767-A; family OLB10; genus JANLUX01. Next base: position 3,220 of record JANLZB010000055.1, read on the forward strand.
CAGCCTGGTGCGTTATAAAATACCTGCAATGCCATTTTATATAGCAAGTCTTTTTATTATCAATTATTACGATAAACAGAGGGATAAAAAATTATTTAAAACAAAATATCTTGAAACACCAGAGGAAGAAAAAATTATTGAAGAAGAATCTATTGTTGCATAACAAATAATAATCAGTTAACATGTTTTTTCAGCCAGCGATGCAGCACAATCAACAACCATATCCTGTTAAATAGATATTCACTTCCATTTTCAAAACGATAGAGTATGTCTTTTACAAAAGAATAACTCACCACCTTAAACTGGTTTATTACTTTTTCAGATAAATAGTCATCAATAAGATAATGCAATTCGTTAGATAACCATTTATTGAGCGGGATGGCAAAGCCTTGTTTAGGACGGTCAAAAAACTTTTTTGGCAGATACTGATAAAGAATTTCTTTAAGTATGTATTTTGAAATTCCGTTTTTAAATTTAAGAGCAGGTGATACGTTCAATGCCAGTTCAACCAGGCGATGATCTAAATAAGGAACACGTGTTTCAAGTGAATAATGCATACTTGCCCGATCTACTTTAGTGAGCAAATCATCCTGCAAATAATATTCAAGATCAAACAAAGCCTGTGATTCCATTGGAGTGAGGCTGCGTTCTTTTACATTAAGAAATTCAGCAGGATCAGGTGTATCATGCGCACGAAGAAATTTTGGCATTTCTCCTTTTTCAAATGTGGCAGATGATTTATAAGGATCAATCAGCAGGTTTTTTAATTCAGAACGGCTGAAAAAATATTGTTCCTGTGAAAAAATATGACTCTGTAAAAAATCTTTCTCAGAATAATTAAGAAGCATACCCACACGCTGATAACGGTTAGCCAACTGTGATAACAAAGTAGAAACAGGTTTTCTGACTGCATGTAAAACAGGATTATTCATTCTCCGCGCCCAGCGATAAGCACCATATCCAAAAAATAATTCATCTCCGCCTTCGCCACTTAGTGTAACGGTTACATATTGTTTTGCAAGCTTGGATACCAGCATGGTGGGGATGGATGACGAATCACCAAATGGTTCATCATACATATCAAGTGCGGTATCAATCAGGTTGATGGCATCTTTATACGATACAATAAATTCATGATGGTCAGTTCCTAAATAACGTGCAATGGCTTTTGCATATTCTGATTCGTTGTGCGTATTTTCTTCGAAGCCAATGGAGAAGGTATTCACCTTAACACTGGAAAGTCCTACAGCTTGTGCAGTCACCAGGCTTGAGTCAATTCCACCACTGAGAAAAACGCCAAAGGGGACATCGCTCTTTAACTGGTATTGTACGGAGCTCATAATAAGATCGCTCAGCTTAACAAGTGCCTGTTCTTTATCATGAATAACATTGTTATGTAATTTGCTTTTAAGATTCCAGTATTTACCTTTTTCAAGCCCATCGTGTGTAATCTTCATCCATCCACCACTCTGCATTTTAAAAATATGCTTGTAAATAGTGTTGGGAGTAGGGATATAGCTCAAATGCAAAAAATCTGCGACAGCATCGGTATTAATTTCTTTTGGAATAGAATTAATTTTCTGCAGCGCTTTCAGTTCAGATGCAAACAAAAAATTTTTTCCATCCCAATAATAAAAAAGTGGTTTGATGCCAAGGCGATCACGAAAGACATAAAGCTCATCTAACAGCTTATCATAAATTACAATTACGAACATGCCGTTGAGCTGATGAACAAAATCAACTCCATAATGAACAAAAGCTTCCAGAATTATTTCTGTATCGCTGGATGTTTTAAACTGAACTTCGTGTTGTTGCGATGTGATATTTTTTATTCGTGCACCAATCTCTGTGAAATTATAAACCTCACCATTAAATATTATTACATAACGACCGTTCAACGAAGTCATGGGCTGATTTGCACGTGATGAGAGATCAATAATACTGAGTCTTCTGTGACCAAAACCAACTGACTGATGTTCAAAATAACCATCAGCATTCGGTCCTCTGTGCTGCATGCAGGAGGTCATCAAATCTAAATCCGCACGGTTAAATTTTTTTTCTGTTGAATAATATCCGGCTAATCCGCACATAATTTATTTATGCATTTTTTATAAAAGCACCTTTTAACGTATCGCCTTTGCCGGATAGTGTCAATATGCTGTTAATTATTTTTTTTGCTAATGCAAAAAGTTTTTTACTCTCTGTTTTTTCACGCAGCGACTCATCATTATTGATGATAGTATTCATCCACTCATTATTACTGCGCTGTGTGAAACGGTTCATGCTGATTCCTGTTGTTTTTATGAACACTTTATTAAATCCTGTTTGTCTGAATAGCCGCGCTAAAGTAGAAGAAGTATAATAACACAAATGTTCAGGGTATTCAATGATACTCCATTTCTCTTTCAGTATTAATCGCGATAAGGAATTAAAATTAGGAGTGGTGAGGTAAACCAATCCTCCCTTGCGTAATAAATAATTGAAGTTGCTGATTTCTTCAATAGGATTATTTATGTGTTCGAGCACTTCGATAGAGCATATCACGTCAAATTTTATACCTCCAAAATCTGCAGGGTTTAATTTTCCCTGGAACATATTGATGGCTTTCTTTTTACAAATATCAATTGCAGTGTCAGTATATTCTGTGCCGTAAACATTCCATCCTTTATTTTTTGCTTCTGTTAAGAAATGACCATTACCACATCCAACGTCAAGGATATTTCCGTTTTCACGATAAGTCTCAAAAAATTCCAGTAACTCACTGTAACGTTTCAATGTAATAGCAGAAATTTTTTCATTGCGCGGATAGGTATTATAATGGGCAAGTAATTCCTGTTCAGCAGGAATTTTACTACAGAAGACAAAACCGCAACTGCTGCATTTTACCAGATAAGCGTTTGAGTAACGAATCAGCTTAGTTAATTCAGGATTATTGCAAATTAAACAAAGCTCATGCTGCTGCATGATTGATTGCGTGGTTGCCTGTAGGGGTGACTGCATTAAATAACGGGAAGTATTTTATTACACACAAATCTAAAGAGTGGAATGTTATCTCCTCAAAATAACTTCTCACACAAATCAACAAGACGTGTTGAATAACCCATTTCATTATCATACCAACCCACTACTTTCACCATACGATCTAAAACAGAAGTGAGTTGAGCATCGAAAATGCAGGAGTGTGTATTACCGATGATGTCAACAGATACGATTGGATCTTCAGTATATTCAAGAATTCCTTTCATTAAGTTTTGAGAAGCATTTTTAAAAAGCTGATTGATTTCCTGAACAGAAGCAGTTTTTTTTAACATGCATGTAATATCGGTGATAGATCCGTTGATCACCGGAACACGAATTCCCGCACCGCCTAATTTTCCTTTTAAATGTGGAAACACATCTGCAATGGCTTTGGCAGCTCCTGTGGTGGTGGGAATAATGGAATGTGCAGCAGCTCTTGCTCTTCTTAAATCTTTGTGTGGTCCGTCATGTAAATTCTGATCACCTGTATAAGAATGTATAGTTGTGATATAAGCAGTTTCAATTCCATAAGCATCATCCAGAATTTTTATCATGGGTGCCGCATTGTTCGTTGTGCATGATGCATTTGAAATAACCTCTTCAGTTTTATCAATCAAATGATCATTTACTCCTAATACAATTGTTTTTAATTCGCCTGATGCAGGAGCAGATATGATTACTTTTTTTGCTCCGGCCGCCACATGCGCTTTCGCATCTTCTGCTTTGGTAAACTTTCCTGTTGATTCAATCACTACATCAACCATTAATTTTTTCCATGGAAGATTTTTTGGTTCTTTCTCCGCTGTAACCGGCACTTTTATTCCATTCACAATTATATTGTGTTCATCACTGGTTATCTCCGCCTTGAAAATTCCATGCACTGAGTCATACTTCAATAAATGTGCAAGTGTAGAGGTGATCGTAAGGTCATTGATTGCGACTACTTCAAATGATGGATGTATAATTAATTTTTTAAAAACAGTGCGTCCGATTCTTCCGAATCCATTAATGGCAACTTTTATTTTTGACATATATTAATTGTTGATGTTTGTGAGATGCTTCCTTCGTAAGCATAATAAAACACTGAGTTAAAACAAATGTTTTTCTGCATGATAAGAGGACCTCACCAAAGGTCCGCTTTCAACATATCTGAATCCTTTTGATAAGGCAATTTCTTTATAACGGGCAAAACGATCAGGATGTACAAACTCTGATACTAATAAATGCTGTTTAGTAGGTTGAAGATATTGACCAAGGGTTAGAATATCAACACCTGAATTTTTAAGATCATCCAATGTCTCTAAAACTTCCTCATCTGTTTCACCTAATCCAAGCATCACTCCTGATTTGGTTCTTACTCCGCTTGCTTTTATACGTTTCAATACTTCAAGACTGCGATCATATTTTGCCTGAACACGCACTTGCTTAGTCAGTCTTCTCACTGTTTCAAGATTGTGAGAAATCACTTCCGGTTTTTCATCAGTTACACGTTGAAGGTTTTCCCATTTCCCTGCAAAATCAGGAATTAATGTTTCCAGTGTTGTGCCGGGGCTTAACTCGCGTATAGCACGAATCGTTTCAACCCATATAAAAGAGCCGCCATCTTTTAAATCATCACGATCAACAGAAGTTACCACACAATGTTTTACATTCATTAACTTAACTGAATTGGCAACGCGCATGGGTTCATTCATATCCACCGCGGAAGGACGACCTGTAGCCACAGCACAGAATCCGCAGGAACGAGTACACACATTTCCCAGTATCATAAAAGTGGCAGTGCCAGCTCCCCAGCATTCGCCCATATTAGGACAATTACCGCTTTCGCAGATAGTATGTAATTTATTTTCTGAAACAAGATTGCGCACCTTACGGTATTCTTCTCCTGTGGGAAGTTTTACTTTAAGCCACGATGGTTTCTTTGGTTTTTCTTCAGGCATTGTTGCCACTTCAATCACTTCAGGCATTATAAAAAATTATGCGGTAAAATTACCACTTCCTGCCGTAAATCAGGGTGAAATAAAATGTGAGAAAAAATTGTTTGTTTGGTTTATGATAGGGATCCCATTTATCCTTACCATCAAGTATTCCATTATTATCTGAATCAACCTGCACTGCCATTATTGGAATTCTCCTGGGATAGGCATCTAAAGAAGCTCCCACTTCGATGGCTTTAATGTCCTCATGAAAGGGAGCATATTCAAAGTTGAAACCCACTTTGGCATAACCTCCGGGATGAAACTTTATTTCATCCAAACCTTGTGTAAAAGAAGCCCGGCCATAAATATTTTCAGGATTATGATTTTGATTATTCGGATCATATTTCTCTGTGACAACATCATATAAACCACTGTTAGGTGGCTCTTCTGTAAGGATTTCAAGATACACAGGTTTAGTGATACCGAGCGAAAGTCCACCCATGTATATAAAACGCACTTCCACTCCGGTTCTGTCGGCTTTACTGTACAATGTTTTCCTTGCTCCTGCGGAAGCGCGAATAATATTGAATGTATTAAGCTTACCAAAAAAATAAGATTTTGAATTTTCAAAGAACGGATTTATAACTCTCCTTTCCTTAGGATGTTTCATGCTTACAAACTGCGCTTCAAACATCAATTTCTTAAAGCCGGTGATATTCCGCCCACGTTTTACTTCAAAACCCCATCCACTTGTATGAAGAGTTACACCAAAACTCATTTCCTGCCTGAGTAATATTGGTTTTTCTTCCTGGTATTCATTAGGATTGGTTTGTGAATATGCGCTTTGCAGAGCAAGAAAAAAAACACTTATTAAGAATAATTTTTGCCAGGAAAACATCACACAAATATATGGCTTAATACGAAAATATTATACCATTCATTTTTTAGGTTCGGTAAGTAATCTGTAAACAAAGTAAGTTTGTTTCAAATTTAAAAACATGGCAACAGCGGAGACTGTTTATCTCGGAGAATTAAGAACCAGATCTAAGCATTTACAATCAGGAGTTGAAATTATTACTGATGCCCCACTTGACAATCAAGGTAAAGGAGAAGCTTTTTCACCAACTGATTTGTTAGCATCTTCATTGGGAAGTTGCATGCTTACTATAATGGGAATTGCGGCACGCACCCATAAATTTAATATTGAAGGAACAAATATTGAAATAACAAAAGTGATGGCAGCCAATCCTCGCAGAGTGGCAGAAGTGCATGTTCATTTCACAATGCCTCCGTTAACTTATACTGAACAGCAGAAGAAAATTCTATACATCGCAGCAACTACTTGCCCCGTTGCTTTAAGCATTCATCCTGATATAAAACAAATAGTGGATTTTGTTTACAAATAATAGTTTAATAGTTTAAAGTCTAAAGTCACATGCGCAACCAACTTTAAACTTTAGACTTTAAACTCATTTATCTTTACCTCATGAATCCTGAACAAATTGAGTTTATGCGTGAAGCCATCCGGCTTTCTAAAGAAGGTATGACCAATGGATATGGAGGTCCGTTTGGCGCAGTGGTGGTGAAGGATGGAAAAATTGTTGGTCGGGGATATAACAAAGTAACTTCAACCAACGATCCTACTGCACATGCGGAAGTAGTTGCCATACGTGATGCATGTAAAAATCTTGAAACATTCCAGCTGGAAGGTTGTGATATTTATACAAGCTGTGAACCTTGCCCGATGTGTATGGGTGCAATCTACTGGGCTCGTCCATCCAATGTTTATTTCGGCTGCACACGTGAAGATGCTGCTAAAATCGGTTTTGATGATTCCTATATTTATAATGAATTAAAACTGGATATTGCAGAAAGAGGAATACCACTTAATAATTTTTCACGAGAAGAAGCATTGATTGTTTTTGATGAGTGGGAGAGGAAAGAGAATAAAACGAAGTATTGAATTCAATCAAACCGCAACACCTTCACCGGAGAAATTTTTGCAACAACAGCAGAGGGAATAATTAACATTAAAGTGCAAATCAAAATTGCTCCACCATTTATCAGTAACCATCCGGTGACAGTAAAATTAATTGGTACCACGGGCATGTAATACGATTCCTGATCTAATTTAATTAAACCGAAATGATGTTGAATCCAACCTAATCCCAATCCTATCACATTGCCCCAGAAAGCACCTTGTAAAATAATATAACCTGCAAGATAAATAAACATTTTGCGTAAGCTTTTATCCTTCGCTCCCAATGCTTTCAGCAAACCGATGGAAGTGGTGTTTTCAAGAATTAAAATCAGCAATGTAGAAATCATGGCAATAGACGAAACCATCACCATTAATGTGATGATGATTACTACGTTGATATTTTGCAACTCAAGCCAGTTAAAAATCTGTGGGTATAATTCAGTCGCTGTTTTGGTATTGTATTGAAAACCGATGCTTTGATAAATGGCTGCTGCGGTTTCGTTCACTTTGCTGTAATCATCTACAAAAATTTCATAACCACCAATTTGTTTTGCAGTCCAATCATTGAGGGATTGAATTTGTCTTATATCGCATAGAATAAAAATATTGTCAAACTCATCTGACAATCCGGTATTGTAAATTCCGCTTACTTCAAATTTCCTGATTTTTTTTCCCTGCTGAATAAAAAACACGAGAAAGCTATCGTGCAATTTGAGATTTAATTTACGGCTGATGTTAGCTGATATGATTACTTTTTTTGTGGAAGTATCATTGGATAAGTGCAACACATCTCCTTCCACCATCTTATCTTTAAAAAAACTCCAGTCAAAATCTTTATCTATTCCTTTCAGTACGATACCTTGTAATTCGGTTTGTGTTTTTAGAATACCAGCTTTGGTTGCGTAAGTCTGAATATGTTTTACACCGCTTACTTTTTTAACCTGTTGTTCAAGAATATTATTTATGTCTAATGGCGCTTCTTCAAATGAACTGTTGTTATCAAAAATGGTGATGCGGATATGAGAAACAAAGCCGGTGACTTTCTTTGAAATTTCATTGCGAAAACCGGTTACAATCATCACAGCTACAATCATCACAGCAATGCCCAGGGCAACACTGGTGATAGCTGCACGGATTACAGGTTTGTTAAACCTGCCAGTATTGCTTCCTCCGCTTATGAATTTTTTGGCTATGTAATACTCGTAACGCATCTCAGTTATTCACAAAAATGGACTAAATTTTTTTCTTTGAATGTATCTTCAAAAAAAAGTTGTTTAACACTGTAACCTTTGCTCCATAACCTTAGTAAAACAGGTTTATATTCTGTTATTCATATATTAAAGCCAAAACAAAACGTGGAAACAATTGCAAATGTTAATAATACACTACTCAGCAAACAATTGGAAAAATTCATTGGCAACAATCCTGTGCCCGGTTATATGGAAGATTTTATCACTGCTGTTGAAAGAACTTATTTTCAATATGAAAGGGAACTTGAACATGTAAGTAATCTTGAAAAAATTAATCGCGAACTCGATCAGTTTGCTTATATAGTTTCTCATGATCTCAAAGCGCCATTAAGAGCGATGTCAAGTTTGATAAGCTGGATTGAGGAAGACTCAGGAGAATTTATGACTAAGGATTCTCAGGAAAATCTTCAAATCATTGTAGGGAGAATTCAAAGAATGGAAAATCTTATTCAAGGCATATTGGCTTATTCAAAAGCAGGAAAAGAAAAAACGGAGAAAACGGTAGTGAATGTAAAAGAGTTGCTCAATGAAATCATAGACTCTGTTTCTGTACCACCGCATATTACTATTACAAACAAAGTGGAAGTGTCACATCTTCTCACAGAGAAAATAAAGCTGAGTCAGGTTTTTGCAAATCTTATTTCCAATGCAATTAAATACAATGATAAAAGCAAGGGCGAAATAGAAATTGGTTGTTATGAATATGATAACTGGTGTCAGTTTTATGTTCAGGATAACGGACCTGGAATTGAAAAGGAATATCACGAAAAAGTTTTTATGATTTTTCAGACACTCAATTCACGTGATGAAATTGAGAGCACCGGAATAGGACTATCAATTGTGAAGAAGATTGTAGAAGAACAAAATGGGAAAATATGGGTTGAATCAGAAACTGGAAAAGGTTCACGTTTTGTTTTTACCTGGCCTGCTATAAAACAACAATAACAAATTAAAAAAATAAAAAAAATGGAAGAGAAATTATTACACGTCATGCTTGTTGAAGATGATAGCGTTGATGTAATGAATGTGCAACGCGCTTTTAAAAAGAACAATATTAATAATCCGCTACATGTAGCATTTAACGGAGTGGAAGCGCTAAACATGCTGCGTGGTACAAATGGAAAACCCAAAATGAATCCTTTGCCGGGAGTAATACTTTGCGATATCAATATGCCTAAGATGAATGGCATTGAATTTCTCAAAGAGCTTCGTAATGACGAGGCGTTGAAATCATGCAGTGTATTTATAATGACTACCTCAAACGATGAACAGGATAAGTTTGAAGCATACCAATTGAATGTAGCCGGTTATGTTTTAAAACCACTTTCATTTGAAAAATTTGTGAGTGCAGTTTCCATTCTGAACAATTACTGGAAGTTATGTGAACACCCTGAGTTAGTTGCTTCATAAAATAAACCGGCTAAACCCACGTCAAAAATCTTTATGACTAAAAATAATTCAGCATTAAATAAAATAAAGGTTCTGCTTGTAGAAGATGTACAGGCAGATCGCATTATGATTACAAGGGCAATTCATAACGCGGGATTTGACTGCGAAATGAAATATGCTGAGAATATTGATGACGCGCTTACACTTTCCTTTGTCCATCATTTTGATTGTATTTTACTTGATTATTATTATCCTACTGCAGGTAACGGCCTTGATTTTATAAAAACATATCAGTCGCGCGGTGGTCGCACACCCATTGTTATTGTTACTTCTCACAATGAAATAAGCATGGCTGTTGAAGTAATGAAATCAGGCGCCAGCGATTATATATGTAAAGATGAATTATCACCTGATCATTTAATAAAAAGCTTTAATTATATCTTAAGATTAAAAATGGCGGAAGAAAGCCGCCAGGCCGCTGAACGTGCATTGATTGAAAGTGAGATGCGGATGAAAAGCATCATTGAACGATCACCGGTAATTGTATTTACAATTGATGGCGGTGGGTTTTTTAAACTGTTCAAGGGAAAAGGTGTTGATCACATTAATATAATACATGAACAGATCATTGGTCAAAACATTCAGGATGTGAGCCATCTTACACCTGTCAGGTACCAGGATTATAAGATAGCATTAACAGGTAAAGAACTTTCTTTCAGAGTGGAAGTCAATAATCATTTTTTTGATGTGAACTATATACCTGTTCAAAACCATCTTGGAAAAATAACTTCTTTGATGGGCGTTGCGATTGACATTACAGATTTTAAACGCAGTGAAGTTGAATTGAAAAACGCAATTGTAGTAACAGAGGCTGAGTCAAAAGTAAAGGAACAGTTTCTGGCCAATATGAGTCATGAATTGAGAACTCCGATTCATGGTATCATTTGTTTAATTGATTTTGTTTTAAAAACTTCCTTGACAGATGATCAGTTGAAATACTTAGATCTTGCAAAACGATCAGCAGACAGTTTACTTTTTATCGTGAATGATATTCTTGACCTGAGTAAAATACAGGCATCCAAAATGACTTTTGAAGAAATTTCGTTTGACCTTACAGACACTCTTCAATCCTCAACAGGCGCTTTTATACCATCAGCAATTGTAAAAGGAATTGAATTAAATCTGAATATTAATGAAAATGTTCCTGCCACAGTTTGTGGTGATCCCGCACGCTTAACGCAAATCATTAATAATATTCTTGGCAATGCAATCAAATTTACAGAGAGGGGAGCGGTAAATATCACAGTTTCCTGTAAAGAAAAAAATGAGAGCCATTCAATAATTGTGTTTGAAATTAAAGATTCCGGCATGGGAATTCCAACACATATTTTGCCAACCATATTTGAAACTTTTTCTCAGGCCGGTAATGATATCAGCCGAAAATATGGCGGAACAGGCTTAGGTCTTACAATTTCAAAACAATTAGTGGAGCAACAAAACGGAAACATCACCGTACAAAGCAAAGTAAGTGAAGGTTCAACATTTACTATTAGCATACCATATAAAATAAATAATGCAGTAAAAAAATCGAATAAGAATAATACCCCTCTTACAATGAATAAAACAATTACAAAAAAATTAAATATCCTGGTGGCAGAAGACAATGATATCAATCGTTTCATTATTAAAAAGATGATGGATGATTGGGGATTTGATCATGAATTTGCGATTACCGGTTTCGAAGTGATTGAAAAAGCAAAGCAGGCTGCTTATGACTTAATTCTTATGGATATTGAAATGCCGGAGATGAATGGTTATGAAGCAACCGCACATATCCGTAAAGAGTTATCTGCAGGAAAAAATAATATTCCGATTATTGCTATGACAGGTCATGCAATGAATGGCGAAAGGGAAAAATGTATTGAAACAGGGATGAGTGATTATATATCAAAGCCATTTCAAAGTGATGATCTGAGGAGGAAAATTGTTGACTGCATGGAGAAACTAAACGATCAAAATGTATTTACATTAAATCCACCTGCAACTACTCAACGTTGTACTAACCTTGATTTCCTAAATGAAATATCAGATGGAAACGAAGTTTTCTTTAAAGAATTTATCACCTTATTTTTAAATAGCGCACCTGTTGCAGTGACTGATATGGAAACTGCATTAAAAAATAAAGATTGGGAAATGATGCGTCAGGTGGCACATAAAATAAAACCATCATTTAATTATGTTGGATTAAAAGATTTAAACAAAGCAGCTGCGCGTATTGAAGATTTATCTAAAAATCTATCGCAGCTTGATGAGATACCTGCACTTGTCAATGCAATAAAAACGACTTGTGAAATTGCCTTTCTGGAATTAAGACAAGAAATAAAAATAGCTGCATAAAAAATAATTGATTTAATAAAAATAAAATGGCGAGAATATTTATTGTAGAAGATGATGTAATGGTGGCTTCGCTGATGAAACAAGCACTATCAAAAAATGACAAGTATGAATTGCATCATTTTACCAATGCAGAAGATTGTATCAATAATCTGCATCTCAATCCGGATATAATTACGGTTGATTACAATCTTCCGGGTATGGACGGGCTTACGCTGATGAGCAGGATTAAAACCTATAATCAGAATATTATGGTGATCATTTGTTCTGGTCAGGGAAGTGTGGAAGTAGTAATCAGCAGTTACCGCAACGGAGCACAGGATTATATTTTGAAAAATGATAACATGATGGCTGATGTTGAACGATCAGTAAATAATCTTGCTATGAGTGTTGTTCTTCGCAAGGAAGTAGAGCTTTTACAGGATCAGATTATTGACAGACATCGTTATTCAAACATAATTGGAAATAGTCAGCCCATTCTTAGAGTATTACGCCTGATACAGAAAGTAGAAAAAAATAATATGATGGTACTAGTGACAGGGCAAAGCGGAACCGGAAAGGAATTAGTAGCAAGTGCATTGCATTATAATTCAACACGTGCACGTAAGCCATTTGTGATTGTAAACATGGGAGCAATCCCTGATGAGTTGGTAGAGAGTGAATTATTTGGTCATGAGAAAGGAGCATTTACTGATGCACGGGATAAAAGAATAGGAAAGTTTGAAGAAGCTGATGGTGGAACTATTTTCCTTGACGAAATTGGAGAGATGGACATGGGCCTGCAGGCAAAACTTTTGCGCGTGTTGCAGGAAAAAGAAGTGACACGAATCGGAAGCAACAAAACAATGAAACTTGATTTCAGACTTATTGCGGCAACCAATAAAAATTTAACACAGGAAGTAAAAGAAGGACGTTTCAGAGAAGATTTATTTTACCGCCTGCAAGGATTTTTAATTCATCTCCCTCCGTTAAAAGAGCGTGGTGATGATATCATTTTATTAGCCAAACACTTTCTTGAATCCTTTTGCAAACTTAACAAGCTACCACAATTCACTATTGCTAAAGAAGCAATTAAGTTCATGCTTGAATATTCATGGCCCGGAAATGTTCGCGAGTTAAAATCAATTGTTGAGCGTGCTACTCTTATGGCTGAAAATAATGCAATCACTTTAGAGGATTTGACATTCGTTACAGCATAAAATAAATTTAAAAAATCATAAGTCTTTTGTTGATGTTTAATAACACTGAAAAAAAAATACAAAGAATGGAGCCTGGTGAATTTCAGTTTAAGTGTGTAATGATTGTTGATGATACTAAAATTGACCGTTATATAGCCACTCATGTAATAAGGAATAATCATTTTAGTGAAAATATTCTTGAATTTGATATGGCAACACACGCCATTAAATACCTGGAACAAAACCAGGAACATCCTGAATTGCTTCCTGAAATTATTTTATTAGATATAAGAATGCCCGAGATGGATGGCTTTCAGTTTTTAGAAAGATTATCCCTCTTGCCACAGTCAGTGAAACATAGTTGTTGTATAGTGATGCTTTCTTCTTCACTTGATCCGCTGGATCATAATCGTGCAGAAAACAGTCTTGTAGTCAAAAAATTTGTTAATAAGCCCCTCAGAAAAGAAAATTTGGATGAGATTGTTTCTTTATACAATAATTTATACGCTGTAACTCATAGCGAGAAAGGAATAATTTAATTAGCGTGCAAATAATTATTAAGAGTTATTTTGTAGAAATGTATGTTCAGTTTTAATTTCAATAATCCGTTAGGTTTTTTAATTGCATTTATTCCTGCGTTGATGAACCTGGGAATAGTGTGATATATTTATTGGAAATTACCTGAGAACCGTTTAACAAGTGTGTTTGCATTACTTGGTGTTGCTTTGGCGTGCTGGCAGATTAATGATTCTATTACACGCATAAGTCCGTCAGGGCAAATTACTGATACATGGGATATTATTTTTTGTGCTGCATGGCTTTTTGTGGGGCCCTTATGTCTTCACTTTGCTTTGTTGTATTCAAGCATTATAAAACAAGAGCGTTCACGTACTGCACTTTTATTATTATATGTTCCTGCAATCGTTTTTACTTTACTCTACCAGGCTCGTGTTTATCCTCACTTTTATAAATATGAAAATATTTGGGGATGGGTTAATTATCATGATAAGCATTGGATAGACGTGCTGCAGATTTATTGGATATCTGTTCTTGTAATTGCTGCTACAATCATTATATTTTATCATGCATATGTTATCCGTAAAGACCTGTTACTCAAAAAGCAAACCATAATTATTGCAACAGGAATCGGAATACCAACGGTGATGGGTATTGTAGGGCAGGTAATCATGCCGCTCATTCTTAATAAACCTGCTATACCATTTGCTTCCACGTTTATGACTTTTTTTTCAGTAGCCACCGTTCTCTCATTGAATAAATACCGTTTGTTTAATGCAAGTGATACGGTGAGTAATGAAAAGCTGATAGAAGACATGCCGCTGATGATATTCAGCATATCAGAAAAAAGACGGCTTACCTATATTAATAATTATGCAGCGGAGATACTTAAGATTAACAAATATGAATTAGGTATATTACCCTTAAAGAAATTATTACGCTTTGCATCAGATGATCATTCAAACTTATTTTTCGAATCTTATATCAGCGCTTTGAGAGGAGAAACCATTAACAATTTTGAATCAAACATAATTACTCCAAACGGAGAAAAAGATCTGGTGATTTCCTGTAAACCAATTATCAATAATAAGCAAGTGCAGGGTGTGTTATTTGCCGCACGTGATATTACAGCGTTGAAAAAATCAAACGAATTGATCAAACATAAAGAGATGCTGTTGGCCGATGCACAGGAAATTGCTCATATAGGAAGCTGGGAATGGAGTGTAAAGGAAAACGCTGTGTTATGGTCAGATGAATTGTACAGGATTTTTGGTTACGAACCCGGTAGTGAGAATATAAATTACAATCGCTTTATAGAACTTGTGCATCCGGAGGATAGACAAAGAGTTGGGGATATTGTGATGAATTCATTAACTACACATGAACCTTTTACTTATTATGCAAGAATTATTAAAAAAGATAAGAGCATTGTGAACATACATGCCCGTGGCAAGGTGATGACAAATGAACACAATGAAGTGATTAAATTAATAGGAACGGCACAGGACGTGACGGAACAAAAGCTAAAGGAAGAAACTTTACAACGGCAAAATGAAGAGCTCCGGAAGATCAATCATGAGCTGGACAAATTTGTTTACAGTGTTTCGCATGACTTGCGTGCACCATTACTTTCCATGCAGGGTGTAATTAATATAACCACAGAAATTACACAGGAAGAAATAATTATTGAGCACATGGATATGTTGAAAACCAGCATCACCCGGCTTGATAGTTTTATTGAGGATATACTCGATTATTCGCGTAATGCAAGAGGTGAACTCAATATTCAGCCTGTGGAATTTAATCAGCTGTTAAAAATTATTACAGATGATTTAAAACATATTACAACCAACAATGGATTGGTTCAGATTGAGTTTGACACGCTTTCGGAAGAAGTATTTTGTACTGATAAAAACCGGTTAAGTATTGTGCTTTCTAATCTTATTTCAAATGCCATCCGTTATCATAATAGAGATTCAAAAAATTGCTTTGTTAAAATACGTGTCAATACAAATGAGTTGAATGCAATTATAGAAGTGGAGGATAACGGCATTGGAATAAGCGCTGTAAATCAGGAGAAGATTTTTGAAATGTTTTATCGTGTTTCAGAAAACTCTACAGGATCAGGTTTGGGTTTATATATTGTCAAGGAAGCTGTCAACAGGCTCAGAGGAAAAATTGTTGTTGATTCTTCAGAGGGTAAGGGTACAAAGTTCACAGTTGAAATTCCTAATCTGCTTTATCAGTAAATCCAAATATTCCTGATTTTTTTAAAAGGATGCTTTTACTGTGCCGTGCATTGTGGTGTAAGAATGTTTTTTAATCACTGATTTAATTCAAAATCCATCCTTAAGGCATAACTTTTTTTACATCTCGGTTTTATTTTATTTTCAAATTAATTCCAGCATAATACGAGAATATAAACCATTTAAAAATCAGAAACCTTTTTTAATTAATTCAGTATAATAACCTGAAATACTCCATTAAGAATAATATGAAAAATATAAAATCGAAAAGAAAAAGAATGCGACTTGTTCCCCGACAAAGTACAGGGTTACGCTACCGCCTTATTATAGCTAGCTCAGTTGTGGTTGCAATAATATTTGGTACCTGCATTGCTATCTTCAATTTTGCTCCAGCCACCAAATCATACGGAGCTATTAATGGTGATTACCGTTCAAAAGTAAGTGGCAACTGGAGCAGCACTGCAACATGGGAAAAATACAATGGCAGTGCATGGATTGCCGCAGTGGCTACTCCGACTTCCACGGATGGAGTAATAACCATTCAGAACGGACACACAGTAACTATTACAGCTAACGTTACAGTTGACCAGGTAACCATTGATGCAGGAGGAGCCGTGATACTCAACTCTGCAAAAACGCTAACCATCAATAATGGTACAGGTACTGATATTACGGTTAACGGAACTTTTACCAATAATGGATTAATAACACAAAATGCGTCAGCTTCAATTTTGGATGCCGGTTTGTTTTTAACCAACAGCGGCAGCACTCATAACTTAGCAGCTGGCTGCACTTTTACTATTGATGCCGGGGGAAGATGCAAGCAAAATGGCGGAGGTGGGAGCGCTGCTTCTAATTACCTGTTTGTAAACTCTGGCGGTGTTTACCAGCATAATATGGATGGGAGTGGAATTCCTCCCGGAACATGGGCTGTGGGATCTACTTGTGAAGTTACTGGTGTTACCATTACAGTGCCGGCTAATATTTCGCAATCATATTACAATTTCACCTGGAACTGCCCTTCACAAACCGGTAACATAGATCTGGCGGGAGGATTAAATACTGTTAATGGCGATTTTACCTTAAACAGCACAGGCAGTGGCGAACTACGGCTTTCTACTGCCAGCTCTAATTTAACCATTGCCGGTAATTATATTCAAACAGGCGGAATATTTAAAACAGTAAATGGAAATAATAATAAAGACACTTTATGTGTTGCAGGCAACTGGACGCATACGGGCGGCACTTTAACCCTGGGAGGTAATCCCCAATCACGTGCCCAAATCGTTTTTAATAAGAGCGGTACACAAACATTTACTGCAGCTAACAATACTGTTTCGGGCAAGGTTAATTACCTTGTTAAAACAAATTCTATACTTGACCTGGGAAACAGTATTGTGCTCGGTTATGATTTTACTACACAAACCGGAAGCGGATTAATTATTAAATCTGTTAATGGAATTAAAAGCAATGGTTCGCAAGGCAACATACAGGTTTCAGGAACAATAAGCTTAAGCAGTACCACTGATTATACTTATAATGGTACTTCTGCTCAGATCACAGGAAATGGCTTGCCATCAACAGTGCGTAATCTTACGATCAATAACAGCAGTGGAGTTACCCTAACGAGTACCGTAGCGATAAGCAATAATTTAACACTTACTGACGGACAAATAATTACAGGTAATAATGAAATAAGTGTTACCAATACTTCTACTTCAGCTATATCTGGTCAGTCAGACAGCAGCTACATATACGGCTCACTTCGAAGAAGCATAAGCATTACCGGTATTTATGATTTCCCCATAGGTGCATCTGCAACGTATGAATTAATGCGGGTTACTATTACTGCATCAGCAGGAATTTCAAATATGATTGCAACGTTTGTTCCCGGCAATCCCACACCTGCTGGCGTAAACAATTGTCATAGTGGTGGTAATGTTAATAATAATACTGGAAGCAATAATGGTACGAATGGTCATGGTCCACAATTTAACAGTAAGAATTATGACGACATGCTCGATATTGGATATTGGACACTTACTCCTGATAACGCCATTGGCACTGCAGTTTATGGAGTAGAACTTTTTGCATCCGGACAAACTAATCAAACAGCAACTAATGCTTCTGATTATGTTGTACTAAAACGGCACGATGCCACTTACAACTGGGATATCGTTGGGGTTCCTGACTTAGTTGGACAATTAGTTACTTCCAATAAAGTAAAAGTAAAAACCACCGGCTTAACTGACTTCTCACATTTCGGAGCAGGGCAGGGTGGTGGAAGTGCTTTGCCTATTGAGCTTATTAATTTTAATGTTAAGCCAAAAGATAATATTGTTGACATCAAATGGTCAACAGCAGCAGAAAAAAATAATGATTATTTTTCATTAGAGCGTTCAGGTGATGGTAAGACATTTGAAGTAATTGAAAAAGTTGATGGAGCAGGTAATAGTAATACTGTTCTGAATTATCACACCACCGATACTCGTCCCTTGCCGGATAAGTCATACTACCGTTTGAAGCAAACGGATTTCAATGGCGATTTTACTTATTCCCCGGTTCGTGTGATTGACCGTAATGGTAAATCCAATTTACAAACTGAAACTATTGAAATAAAAAGTGTTGCACCTAATCCTTTTAACAGGCAGTTTTCAGTTACCTATAACCTTGAAGCAGCTGGTGAAGTTCAGTTAATGTTGATCAGTATGAACGGACAAATAATGTTCACCGAAAAAATACAGGCTGACGCAGGAGTGAATTATTATGATTACAATGAAGAGAAAAATATTCCTATTGGCAATTACATCATCACGCTGGCAAGCGGTGATAAAAAAACAAGTAAGAAAATAATAAAGTTGAGCAATTAGTCTCTTGAACTTACTATAAATTGAGAAACAAATAATAAATATGGCAGGATTTAATTTACGCCCAACCCAGAAGTTAAGAACATTTCAGAAGGGAACTCTTATTGTAGCTGGTGCATCCATTGTCTGCATGATTTGTTATTTTACTTTGCTTATCAATACAGTTGATATCACAAATTCATCAGCAATTAACAGAAATAAATTAATGGACACCGATCCCATTAACAATGGAGAAATGCTGTGCATGTTTACATGGAATAAAAATCCTGTCACCAAATCTGATATTGGTCCATTGGCAAAAGAGGTAAGCATAAATGCTGAGTGTATTGCAGGTGGAAAAGATGAGAGTTTTGGTTTGAGTGCTGGAAAAACGGAGAAGAATATTGATTTAAAAATTGATGCAACTGATGAATTAAATATACCGGGCATTGACATTAGTGTTGATTACAGGTGCATGGAACCTACAGGAAGTTTTTTCAGCCGTGGAAATTATTTTAATTTCGGAATTAAAGATCATTTTCTCGTGATACAGTATAAAGTTGAAAACGAAAAAGGAAAAACATATACTGTTGACGAGAAAACACGTTATGAAATTCAAGAGGATAATATTTTACGCAACTACCGATTTCTTTTTAATCCTGTTAAAGGCCGCGGAGAAATATTTGTTGACAACATTGCAGTGTGGGTAAGTGAAGCTATTTCTGATGGTTCAGAAGGAAGCAGCTTATGGTGGAAAAAAAATGATGAGGTCACCATTGCAAAAGGAATGAATGGAAACGCTTCAGGCAAAGTGATTATGGATAATTTTATTATCCGTAATACAGAGCAGGTTCGTCAGATACCATTCCAGCTCTTAAGTTTTACTGCCGAAATGCAGGGTGGTAATGTGATGCTCAACTGGTTTACTGCAAAAGAAAAAAACACAGATTATTTTCGCGTTGAACGCAGCATTGATACGCATAATTATGAAGAGATAGGAAAAGTGGCTGCATCAAAAAATTCTGATCAGTTAAAAGCTTATGCATTGCTTGATACACATCCCATAGCAGGTGTTTCATACTATCGCTTGGTGATGAATGATAACAAAGCAATAAAATCCGTTTGGATTCCTGTCATTGCTTTTCGTATGTTGCCGGATGCTAAAAACTCTTCTTCAGTGCAGGAGCAAATTATTTCGCATCCTCTTTCTGGTAATTAACAATTTCAATAAATAAAAATGGAGCTTTTGAGAAACGGCTCCTTATTTCATCTCTATTTTTTTTAATGATATAAAAATGTGATCATCTTCAGAGTGGTTTACATCTTTTAATTTTTAATTTTGAGTGGTGAACACTCTTTCCATTTACAAATCATCCGCAGGCAGCGGCAAAACTTATACACTGGTTCGTGAGTATTTAAAGTTGGTTCTTCCCTACCCTTCCAATTTCCGACATGTGCTTGCCATCACTTTTACCAATAAGGCAACCGATGAAATGAAGAGTAGGATCCTGCGATCGTTAATTGAATTAAGCGAAGGAAAAAATAAAAACTTAGAACAGGAGTTAGCAAAAGAATCTTCGCTGTCAAAACTAAATATACAGGAACAGGCTCAAAAATGCCTGAACTTTATTCTGCATCATTATTCTGATTTTGCTGTTACTACCATTGATAGTTTTTTTAATTCCATTGTAAAATCATTGGCGCATGAAATGAAATTGCCATTACGTTTTGAAATTGAATTAGATCAGGAATATATCAATGAGGATATCTGTGAACGGTTGTTAAACCAAATTGGTAAAGATGAAAAGTTAACCTCATGGCTCCAGTCATTCGCTTTTGAAAAATTAGAAAATAACAAAGGATGGAAAATAAAACCTGAGTTAAAAAAAATTGGAACCCAGCTTTTCAAGGAAGAATATTATAAGCAGCAACGAAATGTTGAACCGGATTATAACATGTTGACGGAACAATTGAAAGCTGCGAGAAAAAAATTTGAAGAGCAGGTACGCACTTATGGAGATCAGTTTAATGCACATCTTCAGCAGCATAATTTTTTGATTGATGAATTTCATTTTGGTAAAACCGGAGTTGCCGGTTATTTGTCAAAGCTTTCAAAAAGAGATTTATCAGGAAAAGATTTTATGCCAGGTATGCGAGTAATGGCTGCACATGATAATGCGAATGCATGGTTAAGTAAATCAAAACAAAATAATGCGTTGCTCGACCTGATTAATTCAACATTGCATCCGTTGCTTAAAGACCATATTAAATTTTATAATTCTAATTTCCACCATTACTGTTCAGCTTGTGAAGCACTCAAATTAATTTATGTTGCAGGTATTATTACGAGGCTTGCAGAACACTTTCGTGATTATCGTGATGAACATGATTTGTTAACGATTGCAGATGCTAATATTTTAATTAAAAATTTTGTTGGCACCAATGATACCTCTTTTGTATTTGAAAAAACGGGAAATAAGTTCAGGCATTTTTTACTGGATGAGTTTCAGGATACAAGCGATATACAATGGAAAAATTTATTGCCACTGATAAATAACGCATTGGCTTCGGGCAATTCTGCATTAATAGTTGGTGATGTTAAGCAAGCCATTTATCGTTGGCGTGGTGGCAATATGAATTTGCTTCAGCAGGAAATAAAAGATGATTTGAAAATGTATTCTTCTTTGATACAAGAAAGAAAGTTAAATATTAATTATCGCAGCACAAAAGAGGTTATTGAATTCAATAATTCATTTTTCCAATTGTTGCCCGGCATCATTCGTGAGCTTGAACATGCTGACTATAATTTAATAGCAGCAGCTTACCAGGCTGATGAAATAACGCAGCTCACTCCTGAAAAAATAAAAGAGAATGGTTATGTCAGTATTTCTCTTATTGATGAAAAAGAAATTTCAGAGATAGAAGAGGACACAAAATGGAAACAGGAGTCGTTGAATAAATTAATTCCAACGATTGACCAATTATTGAATGATGGATATAGCTGGGGCGATATTGCGATATTGGTAAGAACAAAATACGAAGGAAATGAGATCGCAAGATATTTATACAACAACGGAATTGACAAAATTGTTTCTGCAGATTCATTGTTGATTCATAGGGCACCACAGGTTCAGTTTATCCTCAATGCAATTCGTTATTTGCATGATCAGCAAAATGTGTTGGTACGTAAAGAGCTATTATACTTTGCCGCAAAAGAAAAAATAGCTAAAGATGAATTGGATAAAATATTTTCTTCTTATGATTTTGAAAAGGATTCTTTGTTCCAGACTTTTTTGCCTCCTTCTTATTTTGCGCTGAGTAAATATTTTTTACAATTACCTGTTTACGATCTTACTGAACAATTAATAAAACTTTTTGATCTGAATAATAATCCTGATGCTTATATACAGCGGTTACAAGATGTCATTTTAGAATACAGTGAAAAAAACCCCAACGATAGTTTAAGCTTTGTAAACTGGTGGGATGAAAATGCAGAGCGAAAAAGTTTTTCTGTCATCACTCCTGAACACGGTGATTCAATTACGATAATTACTATTCACAAATCAAAAGGATTGCAGTACCCTGTTGTGCTGATGCCTTATTGCGACTGGTCGTTAAAACCAAAAGCCGGAGAATTACTTTGGGTTTCGAGTGTTGAATCGCCTTATGATAATTGTAATGATATACCCGTGCCCTTCAGCAAAGCATTGGAACATACTTTTTTCAATGAGCATTATACCAAAGAAATTCAGCAGTATTATCTTGACAATCTCAACTTGCTTTACGTTGCATTTACACGCGCAGCAGAAAGACTTTATATCACCACACCATTTTTAAAAACAGAAAAAATAAGTAAGATCAGTCAGTTAATTCTTCTTGCAATTCAAAGAAACGATGGCTGGAAAGAATGTTATAATGAGAATGAAAAAGTTTTGATGTTAGGTAAAGAAATTAAAAAGGAAAGAAAAGAAGTTTCAGCAACTAAAGCAGATATTTTTCATCCTGAACCATTCCCAATAACTGAATTTCCTGTTCATTCATGGCAGAGTAAACTTGGCATCAAGACAAACAAAGAATATTCTTCTTCATTTATTGAGTATGGAAAAATTCTACACAAAACGCTTTCATTTATCATTACAGAAAATGATTTAGAATTAGCTTTAAATAAAGCAAAAAACATTTTCATACTTGATGAACATGCATTATTAAAAGTTAAAACTTCTATTGAAAATATTTTTCAGGCTGTTAAAAAGTATGAATGGTTCACTGGAAAATTTGCAGTAAGAAATGAATCGGATATTTTTTCTGATAAAAATCTTCTTCGGCCTGACAGGTTGATGTTTAATGATGAGGAAACAATAATTCTGGATTATAAAACCGGAGTAGAAGATAAATCCTATGACCGGCAGATTTCAGATTACAAAAATGTTTTGCACGAGGCAGGATTTAAAAATATTAAAGCATTTTTACTTTACATAGCTGAATGTAAGATTGTTGAAGTATAATTTTCTTTTTTGTCATACTGAACTTGTTTCAGCATCTCTATAAAATGTGTACTTAAGAGCGATGCTGAAATAAGTTCAGGATGACCACTCACTCAATTTGATTAATTTTGTGACATCAAATTCAAAGTAATTTATGAATGCAATTTATAATGTTCCTGTAGCTGTTAATGAACCAGTTTTGAACTATGCACCTGGAAGTCCTGAAAGAAAACAATTAAAAGAAACACTTGCAGCAATGCGTGCAGAAGTTGCTGATATACCAATGTATATTGATGGCAAGGCTGTTCATACAAACAAAAAAGGTGATCTGCGCCCACCACATGATCATCAGCATTTGCTGGGAAAATATTCTGTTGGCGATGCAAGTCATGTGCAATCTGCAATTGATGCTGGATTGAAAGCAAAGAAAGCATGGGCTGATATGGAATGGGAACAACGGCTCTCCATTTTTTTAAAAGCTGCAGATTTATTAAGTGGTCCTTATCGTGCAAAAATTAATGCCGCAACAATGCTTGGTCAGAGTAAAAATGTTTACCAGGCAGAGATTGATGCAGCATGTGAGATGATTGATTTTTTGCGTTTCAATGTTCAATATGCAAGAGAGATTTACGCTCAACAGGTTCTTTCATCCAAAGGAGTTTATAACAGAATTGAGCAACGTCCGTTGGAAGGATTTGTGTTTGCTTTAACTCCGTTTAACTTTACAGCTATCAGTGGTAATCTTCCGACTTCGGTTGCGATGATGGGTAACACAGTTGTTTGGAAACCTGCCAACACCCAGATTTTTGCTGCTCGTGTATTGATGGAAGTTTTTATGGAAGCAGGACTTCCGGCTGGAGTAATTAATTTAATGTACGTATCAGGAACTGTTGCTGGCGATGTAATTTTTAATCATCCTGATTTTGCAGGAATACATTTTACGGGTTCAACAGGAGTATTTCGCGACATCTGGAAAACAATTGGAAATAATATTGCGAAGTATAAATCGTATCCACGTATTGTTGGTGAAACAGGAGGTAAAGATTTTATTCTCGCACATCCTACAGCAGTTGTTGCAGAAGTGGTGACTGCGCTTTCTCGCGGAGCATTTGAATTCCAGGGACAGAAATGCAGTGCTGCTTCGCGTGCTTATCTTCCGTCTAATTTATGGCCAAGAATTAAAGATGGTTTGTTAGCTGATCTGAAGTCTATGAAAATGGGACCGACAGAAGATTTCTCCAATTTCATCAATGCAGTAATTGATGAAAAATCTTTTGACAAGCTTGCTTCTTATATTGATGATGCAAAAAAGAATTCACAGGTAGAGATAATTGCAGGAGGAAAGTATGATAAGTCAAAAGGATATTTTATCGAGCCAACTATTATAGTAACAAAAGATCCGATGTATGTAACCATGTGTGAAGAATTATTCGGACCGGTGCTTACTCTGTATGTTTATGATGAAAATAAGTTTGAGGAAATTTGTGATGTTGTGGATAGCACAAGTATTTATGCATTGACTGGTGCTATACTTGCTCGGGATCGTTATGCAATTGAATACGCGACAAAAAAATTAGTTCATGCGGCTGGCAATTTTTACATCAATGATAAATGTACAGGTGCAGTTGTTGGTCAGCAGCCATTTGGCGGAGCACGGGCTTCAGGTACAAATGATAAAGCAGGTTCGATGATTAATTTATTGCGCTGGGTTTCTCCCCGAACAATCAAAGAAACGTTTGTTCCCGCAGTTGATTACCGTTATCCGTTTTTAGAGAAAGAATAAAATAATAATAGAACACTGATTTTTATGATAATTATGATAGTCTCTGATTTAGAGAATCTTAATTTATCTTAATAATCATAAAAATCTGCGTTCCCTTTAAAAAACACAAATGAAACTCACACTCACAAAACCCCTAGCATTTTTTGACCTGGAAACAACCGGTGTAAACATTGGCGCTGATAGAATTGTTGAAATCTGTATTTTAAAACTGATGCCTGATACAACAAGACAGGTTTATACTAAAAGAGTAAATCCGGAAAAACCCATTCCTGCTGAAGCATCGAAGGTTCATGGGATTTATGATCAGGATGTAGCAAATGAACCAACGTTTAAACAAATTGCCACGGAGATTTATCAGTTTATTGGTAATGCAGATTTAGCAGGATATAATTCCAACAAGTTTGATATTCCCATGTTGGTGGATGAATTTCTTCGGGCAGAAGTCGAGTTTGAAATGAAAGGCAGAAGAATGATTGATGTGCAAAACATTTTTCATAAGATGGAACAACGCACGCTTGTTGCTGCTTATAAATTTTATTGCAACAAAGAAATTGAAAAGGCCCATAGCGCGGAAGCTGACATCATTGCAACGTATGAAGTATTTGCCGCTCAGCTTGAGCGTTATGAAAATTTAAAATGCGACATGGATTTTCTGCATGAGTTCACTTGCATGAATCCGAATGTGGATTTGGCTGGACGCATGGTTTACAATGACAAAAAAGAAGAGATATTTAATTTCGGAAAACACAAAGGCAAAACCGTAGCAGAAGTCTTTGCCAAAGAACCTTCTTTTTTTGACTGGATGATGAAAGGAGATTTTCCAGCAGAGACGAAAAAGGTTTTGACAGCATTGAGATTGAGAGCAATGAATACAAAAGTTTAACTCATTACGCTACTCTTCCCAGCTTCCTCCACCCTTTAAAAATAATCCGTGCATCGTTAAACACTTTATATTCTTTTGCATAAAGCGCATTCAAACGATCCTGTACAGTTGCATCTTTTATCGAACCATTAAAAATATCCAATGGTGTTAATATTCCTTTGCGGAATTTCATTTGTGCATTCGATTTGTTATGCGATATACCAACCCAGTTTTTATTTCCAAGGAAAACATTAACCCAGTTTGTGATAAACCCAAGAGGAGAATTTACTCTAAACAATAATACCGGTGTCATTGGCAGAAGAATAACACAGGAGATGAGATCAAGCAAACGTTTATTACGCCTGTTAACAGGGTTATTGATGCTTTGAATATCTACAAGATAAAGATCGCCACGCTCGTTAATTGAATTGCTTCCGATAATATATAAACTTTCAGGCGGAGCAATTTTATATTCAACATTACTTTGATTAGTGAGTAACATCTGGTTGATGATTTCCTGTGATGCAAGGTCTTTGGAACAAAAAATTACTTCGTTGATTTCATATAGTTCAATGATATCATTAAGCTCGCCATACCTTCCAAGGTGAAATTTTTTCAGCTCGCTCTTTTCATAATTCTCCTGCTGAATCTTTGATGTACTTACAAATCCGATTACATTACTTCGTGCTCCACTCAGTTGCAACAAGGAAAGAATACGTTGTCCTTCATCAGCGTCACCCACAATCAACAGGCGTTTTGTTTGTGAATCAGCCAATGCAAATTGTTTTATCCGCAAAGCATTTAATATTAATCGTGTGATCGTGATAGAAAGAATAGCCCATGTTGTTCCCAATAAAATTAATGCTCGTGAAAAGCGGTAAGTTTCCGGTAACAATGCATACACAACGAGAATAAAAACTGCACCACTTAATATTCCACGCACCATTCTTGATATCCTTACTGGTTGATCATATCCACCGCCAAAATAAGCAGCAGTAATCCAGATAAGGATATAAACCGGAACAGCTATTTGCATAAACGCAGGGGGATAATGCACATCTTTAACAGTTACTTCCCAATAATTTTTTAATGCAAACATTCCTGCAAAGATTATTAGAGCATCCAGGAAGGGAAGAAAAATTCGTTCTAAAAACCTGCTTACTATTGCCGCTGCTGCACGTAGGTAAATTGCAATGTTAATCAGTATTGAAAAAAGTGCAGCATTACTTTTGGCAAAATGTTTCTTTGCAAAAATTGCCATGGCACGATAAAATACAATAACATAATTAACGGTGCTTTTCTTTGTACTTTCACCCTTATAATGAATGATTCTTGTTTCGGGAAAATAATAATTTTTAAAACCTGCTTTTGTTATTCGGTAACTCAAATCAATGTCTTCACCATACATAAAATAATCTTCGTCTAATAAACCAATCTTATCTAAAACACTTTTGCGGATTAGCATAAATGCACCAGAAAGTACATCCACAATATGTGTTTTGTTTTTATCAAGATAACCAAGATGATAACGACCAAATGTTTTAGAGTTCGGAAAAAGTTTTGATAGTCCGAATATTTTATAAAAAGCAACAGCAGGTGTTGGCAATCCACGTTTTGATTCAGGTAAAAAATTTCCTTTGCCATCAATCATCTGCACACCTAATCCACCTGCATCATCATGTGCATCCATAAATGCACAAACTTTTTGAAATGTTTGTTCTTCAACAACAGTATCAGGATTGAGCAGTAAAATGTATTTTCCGTTTGCTTGTTTGATTGCCTGGTTATTGGCAGCAGAAAATCCTTTGTTATCTTTATTGGCAATCAATATTACTTGTGGAAAACGATTGCGAACCATCTCCATCGAATCATCAGACGAGTTATTATCCACTACAAAAACTTCGGCTTCAATATCTGCACATGCATTTTGCACAGCAATCAAACATTGCTCTAAAAAATATTTTACATTGTAATTGACAATGATGATGCTGAGTTTCATAGCGGCAGCAAGTCATTCAGGAGGAAACTTGTCATATAGTTGCAGGAAGTTTGGAATCCGATAAAAGTTTATTTGAAAGTATAAAACCCAACTTCCGTTTTTTAAAATTACTTTGGTGAATATCCAAACCTGGTGTTTTAAACGTGACAAGTTTCCTACTGAATGACATCGCGTGATAAGTTGGTTATTTCACCAAATCATTTTCGTAAGGAACGCGGTTAACGATGGAGCGACCGAGTGTTACTTCATCAGCATATTCCAGTTCGCCACCGATGGCAACACCGCGTGCAAGTGTTGTAATTTGTATAGCGAAAGGTTTTAGTTTTTTGAAAATATAAAATAAGGTTGTGTCGCCTTCCATCGTTGTGCTTAGTGCAAAAATTACTTCACGAAATTTTTGTTGCTCTACTTTGTTGATTAATGATTCAATAGTAAGTTGTGAAGGGCCGATACCGTCCATCGGGCTGATGATCCCTCCTAATACATGATACATTCCTTTAAACTGGCTGGTGTTTTCGATTGCCATCACATCGCGTATATCTTCCACCACACAAACTACTTCGCTGTCGCGTCTGTGGTCATTACAGATATTGCATATTTCGGTTTCAGATATATTGTGGCAGCTTTTGCAATAAGAAATCTGCTGACGTAAATTAATCAATGCTTCTCCAAAACGATTAACGTCTTCTTTACTAAACTTTAAAAGATGCAACACCATTCGTAAAGCTGATTTTCTGCCGATGCCGGGCAATCGGGAAAACTCATTGACAGCTTCTTCAAATAATTTAGAGGGATATGTTACCATGAAATCTACGAATACGAATTGGGGTACGAATTTACGAATAAGAAACCTGCGAAACTATTTACAAATGCGTAAACCATTCAATCATTTCTTTCTCACTATCATCAATCCGTCACGTATGGGCATCAATACATTCTCTATACGATTATCGTTTTGAACTTTAGCATTAAAAGCGGCTATTGCCTTTGTCTCTTCATCCATTTCTGATTGGGGTTTCAAAACATTTCCACTCCACAAAACATTATCAGCAATAATGTATCCTCCAGGATTTACCTTATCAAAAACCAAATCATAATAACGTGAGTAATTTATTTTATCTGCATCAATAAATACCAGATCAAAATTTGCATGCAAGGTGGAAATGATGGAAGTAGCATCACCGGTTATGTGTTCAACCTTATGAGCAAGGCCCGATTTCTCTAAGTACGTTTGCACCATTTCCTCCAACTCTTCATTGATGTCAATGGTAATCAACTTGCCATGCTGTTGCAATCCTTCGCATAAGCAAATGGCGGAATAACCTGTGTAAGTTCCGATCTCCAAAATAAATTGCGGACGAATCATGTGGCTGATCATACTCAACACACGACCCTGCAAATGTCCGCTTAGCATACGCGGATTTAATACCTGTGCCTGTGTTTCGCGATTAAGCTCTTTTAAAATTGCATTTTCTTCGGAGGTGTGCGCTTCAGCATAGTGAAGGAGTTTTTCGTCTATGAAATCCATTTTGTTTATTTATAAATAATTGAGTAATATTTATTAAGAAACGTGATTTCGACATAAGCAATATTATAAACAACTGGTATTTAAACATTGGTACTTCCTTCTTGAATCACATAGTACATAGTTCACATAAGATAACACATAGTCTATGTGAAATTCTATGTTTCTATTGTGCCTATTGCGGTTCAAAGTAAGAATATTAAGAAGACAACCACATGTATTAACACTTTCGCTTATATCGAACTCACGTTAAGTAGTCAAAAATAGTTAGCATTAAACATTAATCAAATTACCAATTCCGATAAATCGGAACAAATCATTTACTCAACCTGTTTATTCCTGCTTTTGCTTTCTGGTCAATGCTGTTTTGATATTCATGATTACGCATTGCAAGGCATTTTTTAAAATAATCCAATGCAACAACTGTATCGCCCGCCTCTTCTTTTAATAAACCCAACATCAACGCACTGTTTGCTGCAAAATAATAAGGTTTCATATCACCATTATTTAATGTCTGGATATAGTACTGTTCTGCCTTGTCTTTTTTTCCTGTTTTATCAAATATACGGGCAAGGCGATAAGTAAATTCCAGCTGATCTCGTAGTTTGGGAAATGCACTCATGGGTTTACCTGCAATCTCATTCAGCGATCTTATATAATATCCGCCATCAAACAATACTCTGCTTCTCAACAATGGAATATTAGGTACTTCTTTTGTTTGCGCTTCTTTGGTTGCCTGGCTGTCTTCATCAGAAAGCGTATTTATTTTAGTGTTCTCTAAACAATGATTGATATAAGTCTGATAACCTCTTATGTCTCCCTGTAACAATCTGCACCACGCCAAGCGTTGCCACGCAGAATTAATAAATGATTTTCCTTTATAATTATTAACATAAAGAAGGAAACTTTTTTCTGCACTGAAATCTAAATTATTTAACCGCGCAGTTCCTTCCATGTAATTGAGATAATCAATCTGGTAAGCATTAGGAATTTGTTTTCGGTTTTCAAGCAAGCTAATGATGCTGTCGTTTTCAGAACAGGCGAGATGGAAAACGCTTTTTGCAAATTGCAACATTGGTTTCTCATCAAGGTCATTGATATTATAAAAACGCTTTCGCAGAATGTCTTTGTTTTTATCTTTCTCCAGGCTCACTTCAAGAAAAGTAAGGATCACGATAATGTCTTCGCGTTCCCATGATAATTCAGGATGCGAATAAGTGGCAGCAAGTAGTTGTTTTAGTTCAGAAAATCCTTGCTTAATACTACCATCCATGCCCAGCAGGTTAACAATCCATT
Source organism: Bacteroidota bacterium (assembly GCA_031366005.1). Lineage (GTDB taxonomy): Bacteria > Bacteroidota > Bacteroidia > AKYH767-A > OLB10 > JANLUX01. The sequence continues at coordinate 33,906 of JANLZB010000055.1, forward strand.
GGTAATTTTTAGGGATGGCTCCAATCACTGTATGGATGATCCCTATCCCTCGAAGGTTGGGTTTAAAGTCAGGATAAAGTGTTTTGTTTTCAGTTAGTATTTTATAGGCTTTGCGCGTGTCGTACATGGTTCCGATAAACTCTTCAAACTTTACACGGGCAATGGCCATCTGTATATACATTTCTCCAATCAGTAATCTTGAATAAGGAGAATGCTCCTTGTTTTTTTCAATCAGGTCAATGCGTGCTTCATTGTTTTTTTTGAGTTTATCCAATATCACTTCATCCTCCGAAATAAATGAATGGAGAAAATCCATTTCGCTTTCTATATAAAGAGGAATGAGATTGTCCGGATGCAATTTCTTTTCGTTTGTCAAAATCTGGTTTGCCTTGCGAAAATTAAGTTTCGAAACTTCGTTATAGGCTTCCACGCAGTTATCATTCCATATAAACTCTGCATGGGCAAACTGTGTGGATAGTATTAAACAAAATAAAATTATCCTCCATCTTAATCCGGACAAGCCGGAGCCAAAAAATGGACGCAGATTAACAGATGTGAACAGATTTGTTTGAAGGCTAATCAGATTAATACGCTTACGATTTGAATGTTCCGCTTTAAATTTAAGTGTCATACCTTAAAACAAATGTCTATTTATTTACAAGGATTATGGCAATCATGCCGCAGGCATTAATCTGTTCTAATATTAATCTGTTCCCATCTGTTAATCTGCGTCTTCGTTTTATCACTCTTCAAATTAAACGAAAAATAGTTTCATATATCTTATGCCTCAGCTAAATCTTTCATCAGGTTGTTAATGAGAAATAACTCATTTGAATTTTAATTAACCTTAGTAGAAAACTGAAGCAGTAATTTTTATCTTATTCCTATTTATCCTTGAATCAAAATAAGGTAATAAGGTTTTAATGTGATTGTATTTATTTTTTCTACTAAGGGTAAATGATCACTCAATAAGTTAAATAAATTTCATACGGCCAGTGATGAATGACACAATTGTTTTTAACTCTTACTTTCGCGATAGAAATTAAACCTATGAATCTTATTCTTTTTGACGATGCAAGGCGCGAACATATACTCCCCTTTACTTTCACACGTGCATGCTGCGACCTGCGTGTGGGCATTTCTACCATCAGAGAAAAATGGGAGCAGTTACTTAGCATCGCTTCTTCCACCTTAACGATAGATTACCTCAGCAAAAAGTTTCCGTTAAAAACTGCAGCTGATAATTTATTTATCAATGGACGATTGCTTCCCGACAAGGAATTGATTAAAGCAATTAATACTCTGCAACCACGCCAGCAATTAATTAAAGATAACGTAATGCTGGCTGCACGGATGGGTGAAGACAACACTGATTACTTAACTGCTTTTGATCAGCTTGCCAGAATTAATTACGATGGAAACGCAACGCTAGTAAATAACACCTGGGATATTTTTAAATTAAATGATGCAGCCATCCGGAGCGATTTTGCACGAATGACACACGGAAAAATATCTGCCTCCATTGATGCAAGCAACCGCTTAATGGAACCCGGAAATATTTTTATTGAAGCAGGAGCAAAGGTGATGTGTGCTGTTTTAAATGCATCCACCGGACCCATTTACATAGGTAAAGATGCAGAGGTGATGGAAGGTTGCATGATACGCGGGCCTTTTGCGCTGGGCGAACAGGCAGTGTTGAAGATGGGCGCTAAAATATATGGAGCCACCACCATTGGTAACGGATGCAAGGTAGGTGGGGAGGTGAGCAACTCGGTGATGTATGCTAACTCCAACAAAGCACACGATGGTTTTTTGGGCAACAGCGTGATAGGCGAGTGGTGCAATTTAGGTGCTGATACCAACAACTCTAATTTGAAAAACAACTATTCAGAAGTAAAGGCGTGGAGCTATGCTGACAATGATTACGTGAACACCGGTTTGCAGTTTTGCGGACTGATGATGGGCGACCACAGCAAGTGCGGCATCAATACCATGTTTAACACCGGAACCGTGGTGGGCGTTTGCGCCAATATTTTTGGAACTGGTTTTCCAAAAAAGTTTATTCCTTCTTTTTACTGGGGCAGTGCCGAAGAAAGCGAAATGTTTTTAATTGATAAAGCCATTGATTTAGCACGCAGAGTTTATGAACGCAGGGGAAAAACATTTGATGCAGATGATAAAGCTTTGCTGGAGCATTTGTTTATGATGCAGCTGAAGCCGGGGGTGTGAAATGTAATACTAAAGCCATCCAAAGTGACTAGGAATTATTTGTATGTTTGTTGTAAACAAAACCAACAATGAAAAAAATTATCACTTTACTAGTTCTATTTATATCAGTAAATGTAAAAGCGGATAGCTGGGTGCAAATGGCGAGTTTTCCGGGGTTGGGATTAGATAATCCATTTTCATTTTCTATTGGGAATAAAGGCTATGTTGGTTGTGGAAGAAGTTCTGCCCAAGTTGTTCAAAATAGTTTTTGGGAATTTGATCCTTCAATAAATGCCTGGACACAGAAAGCAAATTTTGGAGGTGTAGCAAGATTTCAAGCTAGTGCTTTTTCTATAGGTAATAAAGGATATGCAGGGTTGGGATACCCTTTCCCAACATCACTTTCGGCACAAGATTTCTGGGAATATGATCCGAATAATAATTTATGGACGCAAAAAGCAAATTTTGGAGGAGGTAACAGGTTGCAGGCAGTTGGCTTTTCAATTGGTAATATGGGTTATTTTGGTACTGGTTATAATTGGTCCACAATATTTAATGATTTGTGGCAATATAATCCCACAACTGATACATGGGTACAAAAAACAAGCTTGCCTGGGCTTGCTAGAAAAAATTCAAGTTCCTTTGTAATTGGGAATAATGGATATATAGTAGCTGGAGTTAATGGTAGTGGCTATTTAAATGAATTATGGGAGTATAATAGTATTTCTGATAGTTGGTTTCAGAAAGCCAATTTTCCTTCCACGACACGGATTGATGGGTCTGCGTTTTCAATTTGTGATAAAGGCTATTTTGGGCTAGGAGAAACTTCGTCATCACCTCCACTTTATCTAAAAGATTTCTGGGAATATAATAGTGTTTCTAATTCATGGATTCAAAAAGCTATTTTTCCAGGTGTGAAACGAAACGAGAGCGCCCATTTTTCAATTGGATATAAAGGTTATGTAGGGTTGGGTCAGGGGAATGGCTTGCCTTTTTACAATGACTTCTACGAATACACTCCAGATAGTGCATGTGGGATACCGACTATTATTTCAGATTTAGAATCTTCAGATTTAAATTTTACCATTTATCCGAACCCCGCAAGGGAAGAGTTTACAGTTTACGGTTTACAATTTCAAACCTACAAGCTAAAAGTTTTTGATTCCAATGGAAAAGTTGTTTTAACAAAACCGGTAGCAATCAACAACAATCAACTCTCAATCATCAACTGTAACCTGCTCCCCACCGGAATTTATTTTGTGCAGGTGAGTGATGGGGAGAATAAGGTGGTGAAGAAATTATCAATACTGTAGGGGTTGAATATTTTCAACCCCTGCATAAATATTTACCTTACCGGACAAATTATTTTCAACACCTACATAAATATTTACAATTATAATTAACCACATTTAAAATAATCAACGCCTGCGGCAACTTAATTATGTTTGCCGCTGGAAAAAATTAAACTTACCATAAGGAACAAATAACATAACGTAAACATAAACCATACACAAAATGAAAATCGTAAAAAGAATTTTAATTGGCTTAACAGTAGTGATTGCTGTGCTGTTATTAATGGCACTGTTTGTTAAAAAGGAATATGCCGTTGAACGGGAAATCACCATCAATAAACCGGTAGCTGAAGTGTTTAATTACATTAAGCATATCAGGAACCAGGATAATTACAGCACCTGGAACAGGAAAGATCCTAACATGAAAAAAGAATACCGGGGCACGGATGGCACTGTGGGTTTTGTGGCGGCATGGGACAGTAAAAATGATGAAGTGGGCAAGGGCGAGCAGGAAATCAAGAACATAAATGAAGGCGAGCGCATGGATATGGAACTGCGTTTCTATAAACCTTTTAAAGCCACTGATAATGCTTACATGACTACTGAAGCAGTTGGTGAAAACCGTACGAAAGTGAAATGGGGTTTTAATGGCAAAATGCCCTACCCGATGAATCTGATGCTTGTGTTTATGAATATGGATAAGATGTTAGGCACTGAAATGCAAACGGGGTTAAACGATCTGAAGGCATTGCTTGAGAAATAATTTTCAGGGGTTTATTTACGGTGGCGCATGAGGCGTTGACTGTTGTTTTGTTACACATTGCAACCGCCATCATCGGGATTTAATTTTTCTTTGCATTAATAATTTATAATTTTTTAAGTGATGGGAAACAACTGGCTGCAGTTTACTTTTTTAGAAAACACCATTGAATCTATTCTGTATGCTATCGCTATTATTTTAACCGGACTTATTTTTCAGCGTTTCATATCGCGCAAGCTTTCGCAGCTCATCTTTAAAATTTTTAAGAAATATTCTTTTGGCGTAAGCGGTGAAAAATTTGTACAGTTACTAATTAAACCGTTCAGTGTTTTTGTTTTTCTCATCACCATTTATATTGCATTTCTGCAACTGCATTATCCTGAAAGCTGGCACCTTGTTTCTGAAAACAAAGCGGGTTTAAAGATGACGGTGTGGAAATTATTTAAGCTTTCCATCATTTTTTCATTGACATGGATCGTGCTGCGGTTAGTTGATTATTTCAGTCTTGTTATGTTACACCGTGCATCCGTTACTGAATCAAAGTCTGATGATCAGCTGGTGCCATTCTTAAAAGAATCATTAAAGATCCTCATCATCATTTTCACTATTTTTTTTATCCTCGGCAGCATTTTTAAAATCAATGTGGCATCACTCATTGCCGGTTTGGGTATTGGAGGTCTTGCATTTGCATTGGCTGCAAAGGATACGCTTGAAAATCTTTTAGGTTCATTCACCATTTTTCTGGATAAGCCATTTGTTGTTGGCGACACAGTAAAGGTGGGCAACGTAGAAGGCAAGGTGGAGAAGATAGGATTCCGCAGCACGCAGATACGAAGTGTTGAAAAATCGCTGGTAACCGTTCCCAATAAAAAGATGACCGAAGCCGAGCTGGATAACCTCAGCGAGAAATCAATGACACGCGCGGTTTTTCCTTTGGGCATACACTACACCACTCCTTTGGATGTGCTTCAGGATTTTATGGAAGAGCTGAGGAAATATTTAAGTACCAATGAAAAGTTAAGGACTGATCCGGTGGTTCGTATCAATCGCATTCAGGAGAACACCATAGAACTGCTGGTTTTATTTTTCGTGATGACCAACGAGTGGGAAATTTATATAAAGGTGAGGGAAGAGATTTTACTTAACATCTTAAAGATAGCACAGGATAAACAAATTCAATTTGCATATCCGGCAAGGGAGATAAATTATAGGCAATAATTTTTTTTGATGGTTTTTAGGTTTACTTTTTAAAGATGAAATAAACTGCAAGAATCAGGAAACCAAATCCAATAAGATGATTGATCTTGAAAGTTTCGTTTTTGAAAACAAGAAGTGTGAAAAGCGTAAAGACCATTAATGTAATTACTTCTTGAATAACTTTTAGTTGCCAGATATTAAATGGACCTCCGTTTTCAACAAACCCAATTCTGTTTGCAGGAACCTGGAATGCATATTCAAAAAGTGCAATTCCCCAACTGATTAAGATGATGCTCATTAAACCTAAATTATTGAATCCGTTAATCTGTTTAAATTTCAGATGACCATACCAGGCAAAAGTCATGAAGGTGTTGGAGATGATTAAAAGTAGAATGGTGTAAATTGTTTTTCTCATTATTTATTTTTATGGAGAAGCTAAATTAAATTTTCTCCATAATAATAACCGTAATCTTAAAAATTACCAGCTTCCGCCAGCTCCGCCACCACCAAAGCTTCCACCACCGAATCCACCGAATCCTCCACCTCCGCCACTGCCTCCTCCGAAACCGCCAAACCCTCCTCCGCCCGAAGTGAAACTGCCCCAGCTTCCACTTTGGCGTCCGCGCGCTGCGCTTAACAATCCCCATGCAGCCCAAAAGGGAATGCTGTTTAATGCAGAGTAACGGCTTACAGACCTAATGCGGCTGAAAAACATAAATGCGAAGATAGCTGCCATTATCAAAAGCGCGCGGATGGGCAGGCCTCCTCCTTTTCTCTTTGCGGGAGCCGTGGGTTGATAATCACCGCGTGCCAGATTAATGATCTGGGTAGTACCAGCGTCTATACCCTCATAATATTGTTGTTGTTTAAAAAATGGTTTGATGTCTTCTTCAATGATTCTTTTGCAATAAGCATCGGGCATGGCTCCTTCCAATCCGTAACCGGGAGCGATAAACATTTTATGCTCGTTCATGGAGATCAATAAAAGCACTCCATTGTTTTTTCCTTTCTGCCCAATGCCCCATTGTTCAGCCAACTTAAATGAATAGTCGCTAAGCGGATATCCATCCAGCGTTGACATGATTACAACTGCAATCTGTACCGAAGAGCTATCATTGAAAGCAACGAGCTTATTTTCCAGTGCCGATAATTCTGACTCACTTAATGTGTTAGTGAAATCTGTTACCAAGCGTGGAGGATTGGGTCGCGGTGGTATTTCCTGTGCAAAGAGATTTATTACAGAGCAAGTAAAGATTAGAAACGAAGCAAACAGCTTAAAGATGTTGACTTTGTTGAAAGTGTTTTTGGTGCCGATGCTCTTAACGGAGGAAGCAGTGGAGAAGGATTTAAGCATCTTCATTTTCCGAATTCTATATCGTCAGATAATTCATTGCGGTCAGCATCAGTACGTGGAAAGTATTGCTGAAGTGCCTGTCCTGCTTCCGTAATTCCCTGGATCAATCCATCAGTAAAACGCGAATGTTTAAAATGCGCTGCCATGTTTTCTTTTATCTTGTTCCAGAAATCATCTCCCACTTTAGCATGTATTCCTGTATCACCAATGATGGCAAATTTTTTATCCTCTAAAGCAAGATAAATTAACACACCATTTCTTTCAGACGTTTTATGCATCATCATTTCAGCAAAAACAAATGCAGCACGGTCTAACACATCCGTTTTACATTTGTCTTCAATAAAAACCCGCACCTCGCCTGAAGTAAGCATCTCTGCATCATGCACAGCCTGTTTAATTCTCCCGCGTTGTTCGGTTGAGAAATAATCAATGGCTTTCATCAATGAGCTTTATATGTTGAATAAGAAAATCAGAACTGAACTTTAGGAGCATGCTCCGCCCCTTTGTCGGATGCGAAATAAGGCTTGGGATGAAAACCAAACATACCTGCAACCATGCTTTGCGGAAAGCTACGTATGTAAGTGTTAAAGTCGCGTGCCACATCATTGAATTTGCCCCGCTCCACCGCAATACGGTTTTCAGTTCCTTCCAGTTGCGCCTGTAATTCCAGGAAGTTTTGATTCGCTTTTAGCTGTGGATACTGCTCAGCCACAACCATTAAACGGCCCAGGGCAGAACTCAGTTCTCCCTGTGATGCCTGGAATTTAGCTAAAGCTTCAGGAGTTAAATTTTTAGGATCCACTTTAATTTGTGTAGCACTGGCACGTGCCTCTATCACTTTGGTTAATGTGGTTTGTTCAAAATCAGCAGCACCTTTCACTGTTGCAACAAGGTTAGGAATAAGATCCAGCCTTCGCTGATAAACGTTTTCTACCTGGCTCCATGCTGAACTTACTGCTTCATCTTTTGAAACCATGTTGTTATACGATCCGGCAAACAACCGGTAAATGATAAATATGATTACTACAACTATAATAATTGTTATCCAGGATTTTTTCATGTTTATATAAAGTTTTTAAGCGAGAGCAAATTTATTTAAATAAAGGATTAAAGTGTTGAGATATTGAAGGATGTTAAATTGTTGAATTGTTAAATTGTTGAGGCTTCAAAGTGTGTATAAGTTTAATATATATAGTACTTCAATACTCCAACACCTCAACACAACACCTCAACACTCTAACACCCCAACACTTTATAGCAGACGAAAAGCAAGGTAAGATATTTTAAATCCTTTATCAGTAAATATTTTTTCATAAGTAGTTTTGATGCTGAGATCGAAGCCCACTTCAGGATGCGCGTATAAATCTGTAGTCTGATGAATAAACTCACCGCGAATATTTTTTAACATACTCAGGGTGTAATCAAATAAAAAAGTGCTGTCAGTTTTAAGGTGGAGTGTGCCACCGGGTTTTAAAAATTGTTGGTAGATATTTAAGAACTTTGGATTTGTTAAACGTCTTTCTTCCCTTGCATCGGTAGGTTGAGGATCAGGAAAGGTAAGCCATATCTCATCTATTTCTTGTGGAGCAAAAAAATAAGGAATCAATTGAATGTTGGTTCTCAGAAAAGCCACATGCAGCATATTTTCTTCATTGGCGGTTTTAGCTCCGCGCCATAATCGTGCTCCTTTTATATCCACACCGATATAATTTTTATCAGGGTAACGTTCTGCTAACCCAACAGTATATTCACCTCTGCCGCATCCTAACTCCACTATTAAAGGAGCATCTCTTTTAAAAACATCTTTGTTCCAGTTTCCTTTTAAATCAGGCACATGATCCAGCTTGCTGTATGGATATTGAAATACGCGTTGCATGGTTTCCAGCTCCGCAAAGCGTTGTAGTTTTCTTTTTGTCAAAGGGAATTTTTTTGTGGGATGCGAAAATACATAGAGTATTTTTGTTCCCGTGCAATCAGTTAAAAAGCGTGTTTTAGTCTGTCCGCTCAATTGGGGATTAGGACATGCAACGCGATGCATTCCTGTTATCAATGAATTGATAAAACAAGAAGTAGAGGTAATCATTGCAGGGGATGGTGATTCATTGGAGTTGTTAAAGAAAGAATTTCCTACGCTCACACTTCACACATTAAAAGCAACCCCCGTTAATTATTCAACAAATGGAAATATGGCTTGGAAAATGTTAAAATCATCACCCAGGTTATTGCAAAATATTTATGATGAGCATCATCAAATAAAAAACATTGTTAAAGAATTTAATATTGATTTAGTTATTTCAGATAATCGTTATGGTTGCTGGAGTAAAGATTGTTATTCCGTTTTCATTACGCATCAATTAAATATTCAATGTCCACAGGAATTAAAATGGTTGCAACCAATTCTTAATAGTATCAATCATTTTTTCATTCGTAAATACAAAGAATGTTGGGTTCCCGATGAAAAAGAATTGCCCGGGCTTTCAGGAATATTATCGCATGGAGATTATTATTTGCCACATTTAAATTTTATCGGAGCCTTCTCAAGGTTTGCAGAATCAGATAATTCAATTAATAAATCTTATCGAAATAAATATCCGGAGAATACTCCCCTCTACCTTTGGAGAGGGGCAGGGGGTGAGGATAAAACATTTGATTTACTCGTAATCCTCTCCGGTCCCGAACCGCAACGAACCATTTTTGAAAATTTAATTATCCAACAAGTTTCAAAGCTGAATTTGCTAACTTTAATTGTTAGAGGAAAACCGAAGGAAACAAATGTTTCTGAAGTTGCTTTACCCATTACAATCGTAAATCACATAGAAACTTCGTTACTTAAATTTCATATTCAACACGCGAAAAACATTTTATGCCGAGCAGGATATTCAACCATTATGGATTTAGCTGCGCTCGGTAGAAAAGCAATCCTTGTACCTACTCCCGGACAAACAGAACAAGAATACTTAGCAGGATTCTTTCATCTCCAAAAAAAACATTTCATGCAATTGCAAAATCAATTTGATCTGGTGCTTGCTTTGAAAGGAATTGAATATTGTGATGAGTTTAAATATAACGATGAGGAAAATACATTAACAGCAGCTATCAGAAGAACGCTAAGTAAAATTCCTAAACATTAAACCCCTCCTCATAAGCTTTCCACGTTTGTTGTCCTTCATCCTGTGTGGGGTAGTCCTGAACCTTTTTGTCGTAACAGCATTCCAGTGTGCCCGCAAGGAATTTCCTTCCAAAAAGCGAGATTTTGTAACGGGCATCATATTTTTCTCCAGTCATTGCTATCAGCCACTGATCCTGAAGAAAGGCGGTGCAACGAAAGCCCGTTGACCTGGCAATAACCTTATTAAGATGAGTACAAAATACACACTCTTGCGCTAAAATAAATGTGCTGTGATTTAAAACTAAAGGGTGATGATTAGAAACGAATGTTTAATGCACTAAAATTTGAATGTCAAGATTTTGGATTTGCTTTGTTTTGTTTGGGTTACATTATCTTTGATGAAGCAAAAACTTAAAACAAATAACAATGAGTTCGTCCGAATTAAAAACAGGAATAAATAAAATGCTGACTGATGTAAACGATGAACGATTTCTAAGAACTATGTACGCAATGGTAAGTGAATATACTGACGGAGGAATACTCAACTTATCCCCTGAACAAAAAAGAATACTTGAAGACAGAAAGAAATCACATAAGGCAGGTCAGTCAAAATCATTTTCAGTAAAACAGATGAAAGCATTAGTGCTGAAGAATATTAAATGAAGCTAACCGTTAAGGAAGAAGTTTATGATGATTTGGCTGACATTGTAAACTGGTACGAAAACCAATCTGCCGGCTTTGGAGAGAAATTTTTAAATGAATGGGAGAACACATTAAAATTTGTTGCAAGAAATCCGTCCGCATTTCAAACACAATTCAAAAGTTTTCGTCATGCAAAGGTTATTCGGTTTCCTTACCTTGTAATTTTTGAAATTGATACTGCCGAAGTTATTGTTTACATGGTCATTCATACCTCACGAAAACCTGGAAAAAGGTATCGAATAAAAAGAAAAAAATAAGGGTTGTATATCTAACTATCTTAAATGATAACCATCTCAAATCCGCAATTGAGGTTGGGGATTTTTTTTGGTTTGTTTACATTTGGTGCATGTTGGTGGGAAGGAAGGAACACCAACATGGGAGCATATAGTTTTCGCGCGGATGCTTGAACAGTGGGTAGCGGGATGTTTTGCCGAATCACTAAAACAATATTTTTTCTTAATGAAAGTTTATAATTACAATTATGAAAAAATTAATCCTCCTGATATATCTTTCTCTTTTTTCATTCAACAGCTTTTCGCAAGCCGGTGAGTGGACATGGATGAATGGTGACACCATTAATTTTTCGCAAGGACACTATGGAACCAAGGGTGTACCCGATCCGCTTAATTCGCCACCTGCATTATCAGGGTCATTGCAGTGGACAGATCTGCAAGGAAATTTTTGGTTATATGGTGGTTCATCTTATATCAATCCGAACATTGTTGGATATGCTGATCTTTGGAAATACGATCCTCTTATTAATGAATGGACATGGGTATTTGGATCAGGATTAATTAATGATACTGTTAACTTTGGAATAAAAGGAATAGCATCATCAACTAATACACCGGGAAGCAGAGGAAGTACCTGTACATGGGTTGATCTTCAAGGTAATTTATGGCTTTATGGAGGTGTTGCACAAGTTTCAATAAATGGGCAACCTGTTGGAGAACTTTTCGCTGATTTATGGAAGTATAATATCGCTACAAATCAATGGACGTGGGTTAATGGATATAATATTTTCCCTCCCCAGGTTGAACATCATCCACCAACCAATAACCACCCAGGATCCCGAACCGGCTTAACTGCAAACTGGACCGACAATGCAGGTAACCTTTGGTTTTACGGAGGAATTGGGGATGGTTTTAATAATTATGGCGACTTATGGAAATATGAAATAGCCTCAGATATCTGGACATTGATGAAAGGTGATACCATACCTAATCATAAAGGTTCTTATGGTTTCAAAGGAATTAGTAATGTTATTAATAATCCGGGATGCAGATTTGGAAATTTAAGTTGGAAAGAGACCAATGGAGACTTGTGGCTATTCGGAGGGCTGAAGAATGATACAGGCTCTTTTTATAATCAAAAAAATGATCTTTGGAAATACAGTATAACAACCAATATGTGGACATGGATGAATGGTGATTCTATAAAAAATGCTTTTGGAAATTTGGGTCTTAAATGTATTTCATCTATTGCTAATCAGCTAAGAGGACAATGGTCCACCGATGCCTGCTGGAGTGATGGTTGTGGTAACTTTTGGACTTTTGGTGGAGTTACACTTAATCCCATTTATAATAGATCAAATGATTTATGGATGTATAGCACCTCAACTGGTAATTGGACATGGATAAGTGGCAATGGGTTTATGAATGGAGATGATATATACGGTATAAAAGGAGTATCAACCCCTACTAACAGCATTGGTGCAAGAGATTTTTCCAATGGATGGATAGACTTTAAAGGCAACTTCTGGATATTTGGTGCAAGGTCAGGTTATGACGGCAGAAATATGCTAGATTATATTCATATTTATGCAAATCCTCCAGTGCCTGTAATTACAATAAGTAACGATACACTTAAATGCGTTACAAGCGGGAATGCTTACCAATGGTATTTTAATAATATGATTATCAATGGTGCGACTGATTCATTTTATGTTTTCAATGTAGCGGGTAATTATTATGTAACGATTGCAAACCATGGTTGCGAAGCTGCGAGCAATATAATTTCAAAACCTGAAATGGAAAATATGATCCACTTGGTAGTGATGCCCAACCCTGCTAATTTGGCTTTAACCATTTCTTTTATTCAACTGTCAAGTGAAAATGTTGAGTTAAGATTATACGATGCGTTAGGGAATGAAATTTATTTCTCAAAACACAATAATGTTAAAGGCAGGTTTGAAGAAGTAATAAGAATGAATGATCTTGCAAGCGGCATTTATTTCTGCCAGTTAAAAACGCAAAATGATTTCTACAATAAAAAAGTAATAGTACAGCATTGAGGTATCTCAACTATTCTAAAGCATTGACACCACTGCATCAGTCCCATCAGCGTCTCCGCCTTTCACGGCACTCTGATGTTTGTAACAAAGGTGTTAAATAAGTTCTAATTACTCTCCACAAAAAACATATTAATCTCTCCCATATTCTTCAACTACTTCACCACATACATCACTTCCTTCACTGCTTTAATTACACGCTCAGGGTTTGGGAGATAAGCTTCAATCAAAGTGGGTGCGTAAGGCAAGGGAACATCACCACCCATTACACGGATTACAGGTGCATCGAGATAATCAAAAGCTTCGCGCTGAACTTTAAATGTTACTTCTGTTGCAATGGAACCAAGTGGCCAGCTCTCTTCAACGATCACCAAACGATTGGTTTTTTTAACTGATTCAATCACTGTTTTATAATCTATAGGCCGAACACTTCTCAAATCAATAACTTCTGCATTAATATTTTCTTTGGATAGTTCTTCAGCAGCTTTCAAAGCAATCTTCATCATCTTGCCAAAAGAAACAATGGTAACATCAGTTCCTGCACGTTTAATATCAGCAATACCAATTGGCATTAAGTATTCGCCATCAGGCACCATTCCTTTATCACCATACATCTGCTCACTCTCCATAAAAATAACAGGATCATCATCACGAATAGCAGACTTCAATAAACCTTTTGCATCAGCAGGATTACTGGGAACAACCACTTTCAAACCCGGACAGTTTGCATACCAGCTTTCAAATGCCTGTGAGTGCTGAGAGCTGAGCATTCCGGCAGCTCCGGTTGGTCCGCGAAACACAATCGGAACCGTAAAATGACCGCCACTCATACTCATCATTTTTGCTGCTGAGTTAATTACCTGGTCAATGGCAACAAGAGAAAAATTGAAAGTCATAAATTCAATGATAGGCCGTAATCCATTCATAGCTGCTCCCACACCAATGCCTGCAAAACCAAGTTCTGCAATAGGTGTATCAATAACGCGTCTTGCTCCAAACTCGTCCAGCATTCCCTGGCTTACTTTATAAGCTCCATTGTATTGCGCTACTTCCTCTCCCATCAAAAACACACGTTCATCTCTCCGCATTTCCTCGTTCATGGCTTCGCGAAGCGCCTCTCTGAATTGTAATTCTCTCATAAGGCAAAAATAGTTATTGAGTTGTAATGTTGTTTAGGTATTAAGTGATTACGTAATTGAGGTAATTAAGGCGATTGTGGATATTCTTTAGAGGAAAATAATTAGTTTTGCCAATCAAAATTTAATCAGAAATTTTTACAGGACGGCTTTAGCCGTAAACTGTAAACCGAAAACTGTAAACTGAAAATGAAAATCCTTGTTTGCATAAGCAACGTACCAGATACTACTTCCAAAATAAATTTTACTGACGATCATAAATCTTTCGTTTCCACGGGAATTCAATTTATCATTAATCCTTATGATGAAATTGCTTTGACACGTGCTCTGGAATTAACGGAAGAAAGTGGTGGAACTGTGACAGTAATAAATGTGGGTGATCCAACTACGGATCCCACTATACGTAAAGCTTTGGCAATTGGAGCAACGGATGCTGTGCGTGTAAATGCTGCACCACGTGATGCTTATTTTGTTTCAAAACAGATTGCTGCTTACGCAAAAGATAAAGGTTTTGGTCTGATATTAACCGGTCGTGAGTCCATTGATTATAATGGTGCACAGGTGCCGGGTATGTTGGGTGAGTTGTTAGAAATGCCAAGCATTACGATTGTAAAATCTTTAAATATTGAAGGAAGCAATGCAACGCTTGAGCGCGAAATAGAAGGAGGTAAAGAAATTATTAATTGCCCGTTACCATTAATTGCAAGTGCATCTGAAGGCATGGCAGAACCTCGAATTCCAAACATGCGCGGAATTATGTCAGCCCGCACAAAACCGCTTACAGTTGTTGAACCTGTTGAAGTTCCAAAACTGCAAGAGGTTATATCTTATGATAAACCCAAACCAAGAGGCACTGTTCATCTGGTACCAAATGACCAGGTGAAACAGCTTGTTGATTTATTACACAACGAAGCAAAGGTTTTCTGATTATTCAGAATTAAATTCATAACTCATAATTCAAAATTCATAACTATAAATTAATGGTTTTAGTTTACGCAGAGCACGCAGAAGGAAAATTTAAAAAGTCAACTTATGAGGTGGTGTCTTATGGATACGCAATCGCTTCAAAGCTAAATATTCCTTTGAGCGTTATTTCAATTGGTGATGTGAGTAAAGAAGAATTAAGTTTACTTGCAAAATATGGCGCTTCAAAAATTTTAAATGTAAGTATTGATAAACTCAAAACATTTGTTAACCAGGCTTACGCTGCTGTGATTGCCGCTGCTGCCAAACAGGAAAACGCAAGTGTTGTTGTTATGAGTGCTTCATTCACCGGAAAAGGACTTGCTCCACGAGTGGCAGTTAAGTTAGAAGCAGGATTAGTGGATGGAGCTATTTCATTACCGGATATGACAAACGGTTTTGTTGTTCGTAAGGGAGCATTCTCCGGAAAAGCATTTGCTGATGTAACATTAACAAGTGCCGTTAAAGTAATTACGTTAGTTCCGAACTCTTATAAAGTTGTTGAAAATTCTCAACCCATTCAAATAATTGATTTTGCCCCTACAGTTAAAGACAATGATTTTGCTGCAATGGTAAAAGATATTGTTCGTGCTTCAGATAAAGTATCATTGCCTGAAGCAGAAATTGTTGTGAGTGGAGGTCGTGGATTAAAAGGACCTGAGAATTGGGGAATGATTGAAGAGCTTGCAGATTTACTTGGTGCGGCTACAGCCTGTTCCAAGCCTGTGAGTGATGCACATTGGCGTCCGCACAGCGAACATGTCGGGCAAACAGGAATTGCAGTAAGCCCTAATTTATATATTGCTATTGGTATTTCAGGAGCCATTCAGCATTTAGCAGGAGTGAGTTCTTCCAAAGTGATTGTGGTGATCAATAAAGATCCTGAAGCTCCTTTCTTCAAAGCGGCTGATTATGGTATTGTGGGTGATGCATTTGATGTGGTGCCTCAGTTAATTGAAGCCATCAAAGAATTTAAAGCAGTTAATGCCTGATTTATTATTTTCACATCGGATTAAAAATGTACATGAATTCCGCAATTTCCCATTTCGCATTTGATTCGTCCCGATGTATCGGGATCGTAACATTCGTATCTCATTCGTTAATTAGTAACCATCATTCGTGAAAAAAATTAAACTCGAAATAATCGGTCTCTCATTCAGTCAAACCCAATCCGGTGCTTATGCTTTAGTGCTTGGTGAAGAAATTGGTAAACGCAGATTACCAATAATCATTGGAGGTTTTGAAGCGCAAGCTATAGCTGTTGAGTTGGAAAACATGACTCCGAGCCGTCCGCTGACGCATGATCTTTTTAAGAATTTTGCAATTGAGTTTGGTCTAACCGTTACAGAAATTGTGATTTACAATCTTAAAGAAGGAATTTTTTATTCCAAACTAACCTGTACCAATGGCAATGAGACAAAAGAAATTGATGCACGGACTTCTGACGCAATTGCAATGGCCGTTCGTTTTAATTGTCCTATTTACACTTACGAATTTATTCTTGCATCGGCAGGAGTTGTGTTAGATGAAAGCGGTGAGGAAGTAGGAGCCACACCAAAATCCAAATCAACTAAGAAAACGCCAGTAGAGAAAAAAGCAATTACCGGAGGAGAAGGCGAATACGCATCACAAACAGTGGAGGAGCTGAAAGAATCTTTGATGCGCGCCATTGATGAAGAAGCTTATGAAACGGCTTCAAAAATTCGTGATGAATTGAATAAGAGAAAAAAGAGCTCGCAGTAAATTTTTTATTTAAACGAATCATATACCGTTTTGTATTGTTTCGCTATAATAGAGTAGGAGTATAAGCTTTTAGTTTTTTCTCTTGCTTTTTGCTTAAGTGTATCATAGCGTTCCTTGTCTTCTAAAATCCATTTAATTCCATTAGCAAAATCCTCAGCATTGCAGTAATCTGCCAGATAACCGTTTTGCTGATGGTCAATTAAATCAGGAATACCTCCAACGTTAAAAGCAACCGAAGGTGTACAACAAGCCATGGCTTCCATAATGGTGTTAGGTAAATTTTCTTCTAACGATGGAAGCACAAACACATCGCTTGCATTATAATAATCAGCCATTAACTTTTCATCCGATATATATCCCGGTAAATGCACAGGAAATTCTACTTCTTCATAACCTTCATTCTTCACCTGACCAATCACAATCAACTCAATATCGTAAGCAATTTGCTGATCATGTAAAATTTTTAATGCATCCTTTAAATAAGAAATACCTTTATAATAGGTTGAAACATTTGCAGCAATAAAAGAGAGATAACGTTTGTCAGGATTCAATCCCAATCGTTTTCGTGCTTCAGCTTTATCTGTGGGTTTATATAATTCTAAATCCAGCGGGTTTGGTATCACATGAATTTGTTTCTCATTGAACAGATTACTTTCCAATGCACATTTTGCAAGCCATTTGCTGGGAGTTACAATTTTGAGATTTGCATTTTTATAAATCTTATGCTTGAATAGTTTAATACGATTGCTTAAATCATTTGCATGTGGACTTTTCAAAAAAGGACAATTGCCACATACGTTTTTAAAATGATTACAACCACGGCTATGATGACAACCACCTGTAAACATCCACATATCATGCAAAGTCCACACCACTGGTTTGCCTGATGCAAATATTTTTGCTAATCCTTTCAGGGAAATAAAACCATGGTTGATCCAATGCAAATGCAAAATATCGGCTTCATTAATCCATGGTTGATTGGTGATATTACATCCAACATTAGCTGGAGAAAAATTAAAACGAATGTCTTTATTTCTTTCATAAGGAAGAAATAAAAGCCGCTCAAGATAAATTCTTGCAAAAGCAATTCTTCGATTTGTTACTGCGGTATAATCTTTATCATTTGCGATGGATTCATCCGGGTAATGAACAAGATGATGAACTTGTAAATCATTTTCTTTTATTAATGCTTCTGACAATCGCCTGCAAGCAACAGCTGCTCCACCTTTATTGTGATGAGTATTGACAAGCAGAATTTTTTTTGAAGACATTTTTTTGACGTTATTTTAGAACGCGGATGACGCTGATAAAATGGATTTAAAAGGGATTAAATCTGCTGTTGTCATTTTAATGGAACGCGGATGACGCTTATAAAATGGATTTAAATGGATTAAATCAGTTCTTATCCTTTCCATCCGTTTCATCCGCGTTCCAATCATTTCAACAAGAATAAAACTTTTTCAATTGCTCTTTAAACTCATTCAAATTCCAATCACGCACCAGTACACGTGGCAAAGCATGTAAGTTACTCCAACTATGCACCTGGTTATGATAATTGGCACAGGTCATTTTAAAATTTAATGCTTTGCAAACTTCAATGCTATCAGCATTAAAATCTTTTTTTGAGCCGAAAGGATAAGAAGCATGTTCAATTTTTGTATTCAGTAATTGTACTAAAAAATCTTTCGACATTTTCATTTCATGCATTTGCACATCTTTATTAAACATTGACATAGGAGAATGAGAATGTGTGTGTGCACCAATTACTGCAGATTTTGAAGCATGCAATTTTTTTAGCTCTTCAAAGGTGAGTAAACGATGTGTAGCTCTGCCCGTTACATTTACTCCAACGTGATTACGTAATTCAAGTAATAAGTTTTCACGATGTAAAGGCAGTTGCCATTTCAAAAGCGGATGTAATATAAAATAAGTTTCATTTCGCTGTTCATCAGTTGAGGTTGGAAATGAAAAATCTTTTCCCTTAATTTTTAAGTTAATTACCTGAGGAAGTTTTTTGCCGGTTAATAGAATTCGTTCAAGCTCATCCCACCATAATTCATTGGTTGTATTAATGTGTGATGTGGTGATATAAAAAATTGCTTCAGCATTATTGCTTTCTAATATTGGAATAACTTCATTATAATTATCTGCATAACCATCATCAAATGTTATTAAAGCAGTGTGCTTTGGAAATTTCTTTTTGGATTGTATAAGATGTGCAAATTCATCAGCTGTTACCACATTATAATTCTTCTTTAAAAATGAAACCTGCTCATTAAAATTATCTGGTGAAACAGCAAGCAGTTGTGTATCAATTTCAAGTTTTGTTACACGATGATAAATAAAAATTACTGCTGGGGTGTCAATAAGATTGGAGATGTATCTTATTGGAGTGGAGGCAGTGTTGAAGAGAATGGATTTAAGAGATAAATTCATGCTGAAAATCGGATCTCTTTCGTGCTGGGCATTTGTGAAGGTCGGTGTTGTCAATCAACTTCTTGCTGTTCTCAAAGCAAGCAATTCAGTGGTATTATAAACTCGTTTGAAATTTTTTCGTTTGAGTCCATTGAAGAGTTCCTTGTCACCTGTCCACAAATGACCTTTGAGGTGTTTCGTGAGTGCTACAAAATCAGAATCATCAATGTCAATGCTTCCAACAATTTCTTCTGCCGTTTTCCATGTCTTACTTGGAATAAGTTCTTCATTGATGAAATTTATCTTTGTAAATAATCTGAATTTTGAAATCTGTAATTCGCCTTCAGATAAGTTGGAAATTCGTTTGAGTTTTTCCCAATGTTTTTCAATTTCATAGCGCATGTAGCCGCAACTATAAAATTGAAAAACATTGTCCGAATTAAAAAGCAAATCACCAATTGTTCCATTAGTATTCAGCATTGCACTGAAAACAATATTTGTGTCAACAATAACTTTCACTTGATAAATCGGCTACGGTTTTTTTTCCACCAGCCTTTCTTAACTTCTCTGGCAAGTTTGTCCACAGCAGTCTGTTTTGCTTTTGATTTGGAAGTTGCTTCCTTATAGCTCAAATAATCCACTATCCGTTGCAAACCTTCTGTGTCCACATAGGAGGGAAGCCGAATTATCACTTCATTATTTGTTCTCTCTATCAACATAAGTTCTATTTCTTGTTTCAAAGATAGCTAATGAAAAGCTAAATTGTTTTAGTCAATAATACGGTCACCTAAACGATCAAAATATTGACAGTTCGCTTTTAAGCAATCTGCTCATTAAATTTCAGACGATATGGCAAGTTGTTATGTGTCTATTTTTAATATCGGTTACGCGATGGTAAATTAAAATTACAGAGGGCGTAGTATCTACAAGATTTGAAATATATCTTGCAGGTGTGTTGATTGAATTGTAAATAAAAGATTTAACAGACATTGCTATTCATCGCTATCGATAAGCATAAATATTCAACTGCATATCCATTACTTTTTCTTTTACTTTTTTTAGAAATGGTTGTCTGAGTTTATAATTATTTTCCATGTTATAACGCAAACCGTTTTTTTCAAAAATACCTAATATAGCTGACAGGTTTTGTTTACTTTTTGAATAAGAATGATACTCCAGGAATACATGTTGCACATGTCCGAGGCTGTTTTCACAATCCAACATCACTTCTGATTCAGCTCCTTCAATATCCATTTTTAACATGTCAACCTGATTTTCTTTTTCAAGCCAGTCACGCAATCTTATTGCCTGTACTAATTGTTTATTTGCTGAGTTATTCATCAGTGAACCACCATCAGCACCTTCACTGCTAAAATTAAGTTGTTCTTCATTGATCCAAACAGCTTTATTAATCACCTCAGCATTATTAATATTATTTGAATCTAAATTATTTCGTGCAATCTCACTGATTTTTTTATCCGCTTCAAAAGCTAATATTTTTGCATTAGGAAATTTGTTTGCAAAGAATAAACTTGCTAACCCAACATTAGCACCACAATCATAAATGACTGGTTGTTTTGCATCAGTTTCAAAATCATAACAGCGGTCAACCATTATTTCTTTATACTGCCACACAAACGATATTGCATCAGGAATGGAGAATTGATAACCGTTAAATGAAATTTTTCTTTCAATAAATCTGGGACTGTTCCCATATTTCAACAACATCCACAAAAACTTACGATAATTCTTTTCTGATAAAATATCATAAGGCACTTTCATTGTTTGCTGAACAAATGCTTTCATCGGTTAATTGGTTTTGTTGCAACAATTGTTATCACTACCTGGTAATCGTTGTCTTGAAATATTAATTCTTCCTTTGTTAATTCCTCCACTGTAATTCCCTGAAGCAATGCTGTGGCACTCAAAACATTTCCATAAGAATTTACTTTTACTTCTTTACCAAAAATTTCTTCAAAAGATTGCTGAATTGATTTGGTTGTAAATCTCCAGTAATCTCCCCAGCGATCCATATCATAACGCGAAATCTGACATATACCCGCAACGGTACATAACATTACTCCGCCAGGTTTTAACAAATGATAAGATCCGTTTATTGCTTTTTTAAAATCATAAATGAAATTAAGCGTTTGTGTGCAGATGAAACAATCTATATTATTTTCAGGAAGCGTTTCCAGTTTTGTTAAATCACCAATGATTGTAGCTTTTTTATTACTTGCATCATAATGTAAAATTTCAAAAGACGAAATATTATTTCCAAACTTTCTGCTATAGGTATTATCAGAAATTTCTAGCACATTTCCGCTAATAAATGATTGATTTGTTTTCAAAAATTCTTCAATGTAAAACCGGTCAACGGAAGTTCCTCGGTGAAAACCAAATTGCTTAGATACAGGTTGCTTGTTACGCAAATCATACCATTTAACCGGAGACGTTTTCCTGGTGATACTTTTTATTAACTGAATAAAAATTTCTTTTAGCAACGGTTTATATTATTGATTTGTCAGAAGAATTTCAGAAAATATTTTAATTGAAAAATAATTTATCATTAAGCGGATTTATTTTGCTGTATTAATAGACAAATATTTCTTAATAATTTTTTTCATCTTATGCTTAATCTTACTTTGAATATTCATTCCTGCATTATGATGCAAAAAATTTCCAAACAATTTTTCAATCTGATAATTATTTTTGACTTGTATTTTATCTAATTGAACGGGCTTGTTTGAAACATCAGTATGTAAATAATCAATTGCTGTGTTATGATGTGTTGCTTCAGGATCATTACCTTCATGTTTTACGAGTGAATAAGCAGGATATAAAGTTAACTTATTATGAAGGTATGCAACCGCTCGCCAGTTAATCGCCCATGAATCAGTTTTACCTGTAATCTGTTTTTTCATTTGTCGCATAAAAGGATAACCACCATAAAAATTAAATTCTTTTTGTAATCCTTTTTCTTTTAATTGATCATACAGTTTTGAAGTATTACTGTCAAATAATTTCCATGTCCTCTTCCATGTTGCCCAACCTAAACAACCGGGATCATGGATAAAAAATGTTGTGCCTTCAATAATTTTTTCAACGCCTGCAGGATAAACATATCCATGAATGGCTATTACATCTTCATCATCTTTATAGAGATTCAACGCATCGTTGAAATACTGTAAAAAATAATTTGATAGTGTAAGATCATCTTCGAGGATAATTGCTTTTTCATGTTTTTCAATCACATCAGTAACTCCTTTAATGATAGATTTTGCTAATCCTTTATTGAATTCCGATTCTTCGATAATTATTTCCTTACACCATTGTTCACTCTTAATAATTTTTCTTGTTTCTTCAATTTTTTTTAGTTGCGGATGCGAAGCATTTGGTTTTGGCCCATCACAAAAAATATACAAAACACTTTCTTTTGCTTCTTTGTTTTTCATCAGACTTTGAAGCGTACGTAATGTGTGTTCAGGGCGATTGTAAACAAAAAGAATTATTGGTGCTAACTTATCCATAGAGTAATTTCAAAATTCAGCAAAATTATTGAGATCAACCGTTGCTAAAATATTTGAATTCATTTTTTAAATTTCTTAAATATCGTTGTCGTAACATTATTTAAATCCTCCGAAATTCTCCATTTCAAAATGATTCCAATAAATAAGACTGAAATTATAATTGATTTTATTGATAGCAAAAGCAGACTCGTTAATATACCTGATTCCCGATCGGGAAAAATCAGCGTGACTGTATAGGTGATGAGTACAGTTAACAAAATCAATAACGTTTTTTTGGAGTAAGGTTGTATTCTAAATTTCATCCATACATAAATCAACTTGATAAGTGTGTAAATAAATATGGAAGATGCGGCTGCAAATGCGGCACCGTTAATTCCATAAACAGGAATAAAAGCCAGGTTAAAACAAATGGTTAATAATGCAAGCACAGCGATGGATGTAAGTCCGAAGCGAAAGAATTTTGAGTTTAAAATAATTTCAGTATTTACACCGGATGCCATATCAATTAAACGGGCAAGAGCGATAAAAAACACCACATATTTACCTTGATTATAAATAGCAGTGTTGGGCATTATTGCAAATATTGCATCAATGTTACACCATATTATCAGAAACAAAAACGCTCCTGCTATTAACTGGTTGAGTGCAGTTTTTTCATACAGTTCTTTAACCTGTGGCAAGTCATTTTTATTTAATGCATTTACAAGTATGGGTGTTGATATCTGCGTTATGGATCGTTTCGGTATTTCAATTACTGTAGCAATAAATAAAGCCATTACATAAATACCTGTTGATTTTAAATTAGTCATTGCAGGAAGCATCAGCACATCAATCTTTGTAGAAAGCATGTGTCCCAATCCTCCTAATACTATAAATAATCCATACACTATCATTTCTTTTAATGTACTTTGATTTAAAAAAGAAAAATTTTTATTCAGATCAAGCTTACCAAGTTTTTTTAAATAAACAATTAATAAGATCGGAGCGCCACCAATTGCAACAATCATAAATATAAGATACCAGTCGAAGCTGATAATTTGTGCAGCAAAAAGAAGTATCAGTATTGAGTTTGTAAGTTTGAGAAAAATTTCGCGTACGATTGAAGAAGCAACGATGCGTTCATTCACCTGGCAATAGGCTTCGAAAATATTCAGGTATATTGAGAATAAAACAATGGGAAGAAGATAATAATAGTATTCAATGAGTTCAGGTGCGTTTGCCTGATAATAATGCACAAAGATTTGTTTGGAAAAGAAATAGAGAAAAAGAAAAAGGATGAAACCAACAAGTCCGTACGTTAAAAGAAAGTAAAGGAACCCGTGATTATTTTTCTGCTGCTGTTTGAAGTGAGAAAAATATTTAATGGCAATATATGGTATGCCAAGTTGAGCAATAGATGTAAACAACAATGCATTTTCAAATATTACTCTGCTTAAACCTACCTGTGAGGGTGAAAAATATTTTGCAGCAAGAAAAACAATATTAAAAACACCAATGGCAACACCTACGTAAGAAACGATGGTGCTTTTAATACTCTGCCTGATTACTATTCCCATCTAAATTCCAAGGCAGTTATGCTGCCTGTAAAAAATGGAAGTGCAACTGTTAATGTTTGAAATAGGAACCATCCCTGTAAAATCTATTCGTTTAAATCCGGAAGAAAGCAACAGTTGATAAGAACTATCGTAATCCTCACGGTCAGTATTGTCAAACACAATTATTCCATCATCAGTAAGTTTCAGCAAAGCGTGTTTAAGGCAGTTATTTCTGTCTTCTCCATCATTAATTATGATATGATAGTTTTCAGTTGCATTTAAGACTTCTCTAGCATAATCTCCGTTTTCCTGTAGTTCTCTAAAAATAATTGTAGAATTAGTTGGAACCTTCTTATTCATTTTTTCATACCAGCTCTTATTATGTTCTACTGATTTTATGGATTTAATTCTCTCTGCATACCATAATGTAGAATTACCACAGCCAAATTCAAACGCAATAAAATTTTTCCTAAGTCGTGGTTCAATAAATTTGATAAACGGATAGGTACACCAGGGAATTGGTTGTCCATTTTTGTCAATACTTTCTTTTGTGTAAAAGCTATTGTACCAGCCATCATCTATTAATGCTCCATTCAGCATAAGCTGTATCGGTCCGCCAATTTTTAGTGTATTAAGAATAGACCAAATAATTTTTTTTATTTTTTTCAAAGGGAATACAATATTTATGATGCAAAGAAAAGAAAAGCGGGTGATACTCATTTTTACATCCCAATAGTTGATTCAAATATTATTGCTATTAAAGTATTTTTGCTTTACCTGTTATTATTAATGCCAGACACATTCACTCCCCTTATTTCCATCATTACTGTTGTTTACAATGCAAAGCAAGCATTGGAATCTACTATCAATAGCATCGTTTCGCAAAACAACCAATCATACGAGTACATTGTTATTGATGGGGGATCAACAGACGGAACTCTTGAAATAATTAAACAACATGAATCTCATATAGCATATTGGGTAAGTGAACCAGACAAGGGATTGTATGATGCAATGAACAAAGGATTACGTGCTTCAAAAGGAAAATACATCTGGTTTATGAATGCTGGTGATTTGATTTATGATAACTATGTAATTGAAAACATTGCTAATATTTATTCACCTAATTCAGATATTTTTTATGGAGAAACGGTGATGATTGATGCTCTGGGAAATATATTGGGAGACAGAAGACTGAAAGCACCGGAAACACTCTCTTATGAAAGTTTAAAACAAGGTATGGTGGTATGTCATCAGTCATTTATTGCAAAAAAATCATGTTGTGCATTTTATGATACGCAATATAAGATTGCAGCAGATATTGACTGGATGATTAAAACATTAAAGAGCAGCAGGAATATTGTGAATATGCATCAATACATTACCCGTTTCAAAGATGATGGATTATCAAAGAAAAATATTCCAAGAAGTTTGAAGGAACGCTTTAAAATAATGGTGCATCATTATGGAATTATATCAACAGTGCTAAATCACTTTCGCTTAGGAACCAACTTTTTTCTTTACGTTTTGCGAAACGGGAGGTTCTGACTGTGACTGTTTTTTTAAACCAATAATTGAAAATCCAACTATCAGAATAACAATTAGTGATGAACCAGCCAACGCAATTTTTTGTGTTAAATAATAATCCTGTGGTTCAAATTTAAATTTTATTTCATGCGTACCTGCAGGTACACGCAACGCACGCAATACATAATTAACTCTGAAATGATCAGCTTTTTTTCCATCTACATAAGCCTGCCATCCGTTAGCATAATATATTTCTGAAAACACAGCAAGCTGTTCACTGTTCGTCTGTGTTTTGTAATCAGCTTCGTTTGGTTGAAAATGTGTGAGTGTAATGCTTGCATTAGAATCAGGTTGAATCTTAAATCCATTCAATTGATTTTTGAATCTTTCATCAATTATTGCAACGTTTTTTGGATCGAAATTGCTGAGCGCACTCATTTCACTATCAGCATTGGGAACCCATTTTATATCACTTACAAACCAGGCATGTCCTAATGCACCAGGGTTCATTTGTGCAACAGGTTGTTGTGCGCCTTGTGGCTGAACAATAAAATATTTTGTATTCAGCATATTCAACACCTGCATATTGTTTTTGCTGATCTGGTATTCTATCAGTTCCTGGTAGCGTTTCATTTTTGCACCATGATATCCACCGATTGATTTATGAAAATAAGAAGTGCTCGCATCATTGAAAGTACTTACAGTAGTATTCATTACTCTGTAATCCGGATCGGGATCTTTTAAAATCTGTTCATCAGCTGCTGAGGCAGTAAACGGAACTTCTACTTTACCTTTTGCAACAAAATGTGTGTTGTTAAAATAACGCTTGTTCACTGTCCACATATCCAACAGCAATAAGCCTCCAAGTGACAGGTATAAAATCTTTTTTTGAATTTTATTCTGTATGGTAAAATAAATTAGCAGCGCTGCAGCAACAATAAAAAATAATGAGCGGAATGCGTCAACCCTTAAAGCGTTAGCCCGGTCTTCTTTTATTGCATCAAGCAACCATGGATATTGTGTAAAGTTTGAATCTACTTTACCACTTAATCCCAGCAAGCCGGGTAATATTAAAAACAAGAGACAAATTCCACCGGTGATATAGGTGGAGCGAAGAAGAGCTTGCTTTCCCTGATTTAAGGGAATACTTCCATCCAGTATTTTTTTCAATCCCAATAATCCTAAAAACGGCATTGTGAATTCAGCGATAATTAATGTCATACTCACAGCACGGAATTTATTGTAACCCGGAAAATAATCGAAGAAGATATCAGTAAACCACTGAAAGTTACGTCCCCATGCCAGAAGAATTGATAACACAGTTGCTGTTAACAACCACCATTTATCTATTTCTTTAATCAACATTAATCCTAACACAAACAGAAAAAATATAATTGCTCCTACATAAGTAGGTCCGTTGGTGATGGGTTGGTCGCCCCAGTATAGCGGAACACTTTTAATAAACTGTTGTGCCTGTCCTTCACCTGCATTTTGCACTAATGCCTTGTAAGTTGCCGAATTGCGGTCAAGCTGTGTTTGTGAAGCACCACCCATAAAATCAGGAATAAGCAAAGTCATCGTTTCTGCAATTCCATAACTCCAGTCAGTAGCATAATCTTTATCAAGACCAGTCGAAACTTTTTTCTCTGTCAGTTCAGAAGGACCACGCGTACTGTATTTTCCATAATCGTACACTGAATAAAGCGAAGTAATATTAGGCAACACAGCAAGGAGTACCGCAGCACTCACCATTCCGGTGCTTTTAAAAAATATAATTATTTGTTTCTTTCTGATTGCATCCACCAGGTACATGATAACCATAATGAGCAAAGCCAGTGCTGTGTAATAAGTGATCTGGAGATGATTACTGTAAATCTCAAGGCCCATTCCCATTACCGTTAAAATAAAACCGGTAACATAATTTTTCTTATATGAAGAAAGTACACCTGCTACCATTACAGGTGCAAATGCAAGTGCCATTGCTTTAGTAACATGACCTGCCTGTATGATGATGAAAAAGTAGGAGGAGAATGCATAAGCAATAGCTCCCACTATTGCCAGCCGCTGATCAAATTTTAAAACACATAGCAAAATATAAAAGCCGATCAAATAAAGAAAAATTAATTGAGCAGGATCAGGTAATCCAAGGGTGGAGATTCTAAATATGTATGCAAAAATATTTTCATGAATAACATTGGAGATTAAATAAGCAGGCATTCCACTGAACATACTGTTTGACCATAGCGGATCAATTCCGGTTTTTTCACGAAAGTCAACAGTTTCTTTTGAAGATCCCCGCGTAACATTCATATCATGCTGATCTACTTTTTTACCACTTAACACAGGAGCACAATAGACTAAAGCAATTAATGCAAACAATGCAATTGCAATCAGATGTGGTATTGATTTCTTTAGAAGGGATGAGAACATGGTTGAACTGTTTATAGTTTGATTGTTGATTGTTGAATTGTATGATTGAATAGGTGAGATGATTATTTTATTTCTTCGTAATCAATATATTCACCTGTATCATTATTACTACTTGAATTCGGTTTATTATTACTCCAAAAAGTTTTCTGATTATTTGTTTGCCTGGTTGTCTGTTGATTTGACCTATTGAAATCCTTTACCATTTTTTGAAAATATTTCTGGATGCCATAGAACAAGATTCTCTTTAATAAACCTGAGGCAATTATAAGAACAATAATAATTAAAAGGATGTCGCTCATTGAACTTAACTTTTAGGAGAAACCAAATAATAACAGGTGGTTACTAAAAAATTTCTGAGATATGGAATAGATGTTATAACTTTTGATTGTAAACGCGGCTTTAGTTTAAATTTTATTTCATAATTAGGATTGATGAAATAAAATTCCTCGAGATCAATCTGATAATTCAATCGGTTCATTAAACTTTTAAATTGACCGATCGTAATTCTTGTTGAACGAATGTTGAGTAATTCCTCAATTGAACCTTTTGATTCTCCAAACACTTTTAAAATTCCGGTATAAACAGATTGTGGTAACAGATGAAAAAATGGAATTTTAGACAGGATTTTACTCTCTGCAATCTGCTGATGTCCGCCAAAAGGATTTTGCCATGGAGGAAATCCTAGAAATATTTTTCCATCCGGTTTTAAAAACTGTTTTACATCGTTCATAAATTTTTCATGTCCGTGAATATGTTCTAAAGTATCACGAATGATTATCAAATCAAACGTACCACCCAACTCACCCACACGGTTAAAAATATCATCAACAATTAATGTCAATTTCTTTCCTTCTTCCCGCTTCGAAAAAATTTCCTTTGCAATATTTACTTTAAACTCTGACATGTCAATCCCGATACATGTACAACCCATTTGCAGAAACGGAAGAAGATTTCCTGCTTCACCACAACCAATTTCCAGAATATGCATACCTGAATGAACAGGTTTTATTTTATTGATAAAAGGAATCACATACTTTTCGGTGGTGTAAGCCTGCTCATCAAAATATTGTAAACGGTTTATGTGGCGTTCCTGCATAAATTATTTGTTGTTCTGTTTCTTTGCTCCATTAATAGCAAACTAATTAGTTGCTAAGGGTAACTTTCTTATCCTGATATTATGTGCTTCAATAACTACCAAAGCCCCCTTATTTAAAGGTTCTTCTATCGTATTCCAGTTTTGTTGAATAAGTGAATAAAACAAAGCGGCATTAATATGATGTATTCGGAATAATATCACTGAAGGCTTATTATTATTATCAAATGCAAGCAATTCGCCAAAATCAAGATCGTGGGTAATAATAACTTCACCAGCTTCTTTCGCAATCAACAGAATAGAACGATCAGTAAGAGTGCCGTTTTCAATTGTTGAAGCAAGCCTGAAAGTGTGTCCATTATTTTTTAATAGAGATCCTAAAACAGGACTAATATTTACATCTAAAAGAAAGTTCATCAATATAATTCAGGACGCTTTTTTTAATTCAAAAAACTGGTCCTGCATCATTAAAGATGAAAAAGCAAGCGCTTCATAAATATCATCTTTTTCGAGAAAATTAAATTCTTTTAGCAAATCATCAATACTCATTCCGCTGCTCAGATAATCAAGAATAGTTGCCACAGGCATGCGCATTCCTCTTATACATGGTTTCCCAAAACACATTTCAGGATCAATAGTTATCCGATTATAAATATGGTGGTGCTGCTGCATGAGATATATTGAATGATATACAAATATAATGTGATTAATTTCCTGTTCAAAATTTAGTTGAATCCAATTGTCATCTGCTCAAATACAAATTTCGCTCTCCATAAACCTGTACAAAGAAATCGTCTTCCAAATCATCAATAAAATAAATGGCTTCGCCTGTTGATTTCATTTCGGGTCCTAATTCTTTGTTTACATCCTGAAATTTATCAAATGAGAACACAGGAATTTTTATCGCATAACCTTGTATACGCGGATTGAAATTAAAATCTTTTATTTTCTTTTCTCCTAACATTACTTTGGTCGCGTAATTAATGTACGGTTCGTTGTACGCTTTGGCGATGAAGGGAACGGTGCGTGATGCACGTGGATTTGCTTCAATCACATACACCACTTCATCTTTTATCGCAAATTGAATATTGATTAAACCTTTTACCTGCATAGCGATTGCAATCTTGCGGGTGTGCTCGTCAATTTGTTTTAGCACATCATCACTTAAATCAAACGGAGGTAAAACCGCATTGCTATCACCACTATGAATTCCTGCGGGTTCGATGTGCTCCATCACACCGATGATATAAACATCTTCTCCGTCACATATTGCATCTGCTTCCGCTTCAATGGCACGTTCTAAAAAATTATCCAGCAACACTTTGTTGCCCGGAAAATCTTTCATCAAATCTACCACATGCGTTTCTAACTCTTGTTCGTTGATTACAATTTTCATGCTTTGTCCGCCTAACACATACGAAGGACGAACGAGCAGCGGAAAACCTAATTGTCGTGATAAGCCAACTGCCTGGTCAGCATCTTCAATCACACCAAACTTTGGATAAGGAATTTTCAAATCTTTTAGCAGCGTTGAAAAACTTCCGCGATCTTCAGCTAAATCCAATGACTCATAACTGGTGCCGATAATTTTTATTCCGTACTTGTTTAATTTCTCTGCAAGCTTCAAAGCAGTTTGTCCACCCAACTGAACAATTACACCTTCTGGTTTTTCGTGTTGAATGATGTCATAAATATGTTCCCAGAAAACAGGTTCAAAATATAATTTGTCTGCGATATCAAAATCTGTTGACACCGTTTCAGGATTGCAATTGATCATGATGGTTTCGTAGCCACATTCTTTTGCAGCCAACACACCGTGAACACAACTGTAGTCAAATTCAATTCCTTGCCCGATGCGATTAGGTCCGCTTCCTAAAATAATTACTTTCTTTTTATCACTTGCAACGGATTCATTTTCCATTTCAAAAGTGGAGTAGTAATAAGGAGTTCGCGCTTCAAATTCTGCAGCACAAGTATCCACCAATTTATAAACGCGATGAATGTTCATCTCTTTACGTTTATTATAAACCTGACTTTCCAAACAACGAATCAAGTGGGCAACTTGCCGATCAGCATAACCTTTTTGTTTTGCTTCAAACAATAAATCTTTTGGTAAAGAATCAAGCGTATGTTTTTGAATTTCTTTTTCTAATTCCACCATCTCTTCAATCTGATGTAAAAACCATGCATCAATACGTGTTAACTTTTGTATCGTGCTAAACGGAATGCCTAATTTGAATGCATCATACACATGAAACAAACGGTTCCAACTTGGACGTTTTAAACTTTCTAAAATCTGGTCTTGATTGGTCAGTTCTCTTCCATCAGCGCCAAGCCCGTTACGTTTTATCTCTAAACTCTGACAAGCTTTTTGCAATGCTTCCTGAAAACTTCTGCCGATTCCCATTGCTTCACCAACCGATTTCATTGATAGACCAAGATGCCTATCAGCACCTTTAAACTTATCAAAATTCCAACGCGGAACTTTTACAATTACATAATCCAATGTAGGTTCAAAAAATGCAGAGGTACTTCCGGTGATTTGATTTTTTAATTCATCTAAGTTATAACCGATGGCAAGCTTGGCTGCAATTTTAGCAATGGGATAACCTGTAGCTTTTGAGGCTAAAGCAGATGAACGCGAAACACGTGGATTGATTTCAATAACAATGATTTCATTTTCATCCTGTGGATTTACTGCGAACTGAATATTGCAACCACCCGCAAACTGACCAATGCCGTTCATACATTTAATTGCAAGATCACGGAGCTGTTGATAGCAACGGTCGCTCAATGTCATGGCAGGAGCAACTGTAATACTGTCACCGGTATGAATTCCCATCGGGTCAAAATTTTCGATGGAGCAAATGATGATGACGTTACCAATACTATCACGCAAAAGTTCCAATTCAAATTCTTTCCAACCCATGATGCTTTGTTCAATCAAAACTTCGTGTGTTGGTGAGGCATGTAAACCACGATTCAAAGCAAAATCAAAATCCTGTTGCTCTTCTACAAAACCTCCACCTGTTCCACCAAGCGTAAACGAAGGGCGAATGACCAATGGAAAACCAATCTCCTGAGCAATTTCTTTTCCTTCCAAAAACGATGTTGCTGTGCGGCCTTTACAAACATTCGCGCCAAGCGACAACATGCGCAAACGAAAACGTTCACGGTCTTCGGTAGTTTTGATGGCTTCAATATCAACACCAATAATTTTTACATTGTGCTTTGCCCACAAGCCCGCTTTGTCACATTCGATGCAAAGATTCAAAGCAGTTTGCCCACCCATGGTTGGAAGCACTGCATCAATCTTGTGTTTCTTTAAAATTTCAGCAACGGATTTTTTTGTGAGTGGTAACAAATAAATATTATCAGCCGTTACTTTATCCGTCATAATGGTTGCCGGATTGCTGTTGATTAATGTTACTTCAATTCCTTCTTCTTTGAGAGAACGTGAAGCTTGTGAACCACTGTAATCAAATTCGCAAGCCTGCCCGATGATGATGGGACCGCTGCCGATGATTAATACTGATTTTATGGATTTATCGCGCACTAAGGTTTACAGTTTACAGTTTACGGTTTACAGTTGGCTGGCACACGACAAAACCGTAAACCGTAAACTGTAAACCATAAACTCTTTTTCCCCCGCGAAAATAGCGATTTCACCTCCTGCATGGTTGATTGTTAATAATTGCATCTAATTTTTGCTTTTATTAGAGCCTGTTTAAATTTTTAAAAAATAGTTTTTTATATATCATCCCCTTCGGATTCTTAACTGTTTGCTTGATCTTTTTATAATCATAACACGCTTTCAGCGTAAAAAAATCCCGAAGGGATGGTATTTTTATAGTTAAATGAGTAAAGTTCACAGAGAGAATCCCGAAGAGATGATTTATATTCTTTTTGAATTATGAAATTTAAACAGGCTCTTAGTTTAAAACCAATTTCTCCTTGAGAAAACTTCCTGTTATTGATGCTTCACAATTTGCCAAATCTTCAGGAGTTCCTTCAAAAATCAAGTGACCTCCATTTTCTCCTCCATCCGGACCAAGATCAATAACCCAGTCAGCAGATTTAATTATTTCTAAGTTATGTTCGATCACAATTAAAGTGTTTCCGTTTTTTACCAATGCATTAAATGCATCTAACAGTTTTCTTATATCATGAAAATGCAAACCTGTAGTTGGTTCATCAAAAACAAAAAGTGTATTGGATGCATGATTTCCTTTTGTTAAAAATGATGCAAGCTTGATGCGTTGTGCTTCACCACCGCTCAGTGTGCTGCTGCTTTGTCCTAATCGTATATAACCTAATCCAACATCAGCCAATGTTTGAATCTTTGCACTGATTTTTGTGTGCGTTGAATGATACTTGCCAGGACCTTCGTTGGCAGCAAAAAATTCCAATGCTTCATCCACTGTCATTTCCAATATATCAAAAATATTTTTACCACGATATTCAATGGATAAAATTTCTTCTTTGAAACGCTTGCCTTTGCATTGCTCACACTTCAAATGAATGTCAGCCATAAACTGCATCTCAACAGTAATGACACCTTCACCCTGGCACATATCACAACGCCCTCCTTCCACATTAAATGAAAAATGAGATGGTTTCATTCCGCGTTGGCGTGAGAAAGGAAGATCAGCATACAATGCACGGATGTCATCATAAGCTTTTATATATGTGACTGGATTAGAACGCGAAGATTTTCCGATCGGGTTTTGATCTACTAATTCAGTAGAAGTGATGTCAGTATATTGTCCATCGAGCTTATCAAAATTTCCTGTCTGTTCTCCATAACCACCTGAGAGTTTCCGCAGTGCAGGATACAAAATCTTTTTTACCAATGAAGTTTTCCCTGAACCACTCACTCCGGTAACAACCGTCATAATTCCCAATGGAAATTTAACATTGATATTTTTAAGATTGTTTTCGCGTGCACCGTTGATACCAATATGTTTTTTCCATTTTCTGCGATGCTCAGGCAACGGAATTTGTTCAGTGTGATTTAAATATTGCGCAGTAAGACTTGAACCGCTTAGCGCAAGTTCACGGAAATCTCCCTGGAAAACCAATTGTCCGCCACCTGTTCCTGCATAAGGACCAATATCAATCAACTGATCAGCAGCACGCATAATTTCTTCGTCATGCTCCACCACAATCACAGTGTTACCAATTTTCTGTAATGATTTTAATACTGTAATCAAGCGGCTTGTATCCCGTGGATGTAAACCTATGCTTGGTTCATCTAAAATATACATCGAACCCACCAGGCTGCTTCCGAGTGATGTTGCAAGATTAATACGTTGTGATTCTCCACCGGATAAGGTATTGCTTAAGCGATTCATGGTGAGGTAACCCAAGCCAACATCATCTAAAAATTGCAAGCGATTCACTATTTCAGTTAACAAGCGTTTTGCAACTATAGCATCATGCTCATCAAGGTTGATGTTTTTGAAAAATTGCAAACTGTCTTTCACAGGCATCAATACCAATTCATTGATGGAGATATTGTCAATCTTAACATACTGAGCATCTTTACGCAAACGTGTCCCTTTACATTCAGGACAAATTGTTTTTCCGCGATAACGCGAAAGCATAACACGGTATTGAATCTTGTAAGTCTGTTCTTCCACATGCTTGAAAAACTCATTCAACCCTCTGAAATATTTATTGCCTGTCCATAAAAGATCTTTGTGATACTTGCTTAATTCAAAGTATGGTTTGTGAATAGGGAAATCAAATTTATAAGCATTCATCACTAACTTATCATTCCACTCTTTCATTTTCTCTCCACGCCAGGCAACGATTGCTCCATCATAAATCGAAACACTTTTATCCGGTATCACAAGCTCTTCATCAATACCAATCACCGAACCAAACCCTTCGCAGTTTTTGCAGGCACCATACGGATTATTGAAGCTGAATAGATGAGTAGTGGGTTCTTCAAACAGAATTCCGTCTAATTCAAATTTGTTGCTGTATTCATGCACGTCATCGCGAACAGACGCGTCATCGCGATCCCGATTGGATCGGGAGAAGCGATCTGTTTGTTGAGAGGAAGAACCCATTTCCATAGCTGCAGATTGCTTCTTACTTACTTTCACGTCATCGCGAGGCACGAAGCGATTTGTTTGTTCAGAGGAGGAACCCATTTCCATAGCAGCAGATTGCTTCGTTCCTCGCAATGACGGTTCAACATGGGCAGATTGCTTCTCCCGATCCAATCGGGATCGCAATGACGGTTTACTTTGCACATTTAAATCCCAAACCTTACATACACCATGACCTTCATTAAAAGCTGTTTGTACAGAATCAGCAAGCCGTGTTTTTAATTCATCTTCCGAAGTATCGGAATCGCCACTCAATGCAATCCGGTCAATTAAAATCTCTACGCCTTGCAATTGCTGGTTGATACTCTGTGGTAAAGCTTCTTCCTTTTTTTTGCGTGGAGTTTTTACAGATTTTAAAA
This sequence comes from Bacteroidota bacterium, assembly GCA_031366005.1. Lineage (GTDB taxonomy): Bacteria > Bacteroidota > Bacteroidia > AKYH767-A > OLB10 > JANLUX01. The sequence continues at coordinate 69,668 of JANLZB010000055.1, forward strand.
CTGGTTTTGCTGAGGTAGTTTCTTCAGCATAAGTTTCAATGTCTTTTAATTCTCCATTTACCAAAACACGAGTAAATCCTTTTTGAGTAAGAATGGATAGTTCTTCGTGCAATGTTTTTCCATCGTGCAACCATAATGGTGCGCTTAAATAAAAACGTCCTTCGCGTTTGGATAAAATTGCATCCACCACATCAGCAACAGTATCTTTTTTTACAAGATTTCCGCTGATAGGAGAATATGTTTTTCCGATGCGGGCAAATAATAATTTGAGATAATCATAAATCTCCGTGCTCGTGCCAACTGTTGAACGCGGATTGCGTGTATTTACTTTTTGCTGAATAGCGATAGCCGGAGCAATGCCTAAAATATAATCCACTTCCGGCTTATCCATCCTGCCGATAAACTGCCGTGCATAAGCGCTCAGACTTTCTACATAACGCCTCTGACCTTCCGCATAAAGCGTATCAAATGCAAGCGAACTTTTTCCTGAACCGCTCAATCCTGTTATCACCACAAAATGATTTCGCGGAATGGCAACATCTAATTTTTTAAGATTATGAACCGCTGCACCTTTAATAATAATGTACTGCTTGGGACTTAAAGTACTAACGTCAACTGTTTTGGGCATGATAAAAAATCGGGTGCAAATTTACCGATAATAAACGCTTGTTCCAGCCATGTTGCTATCTAATGATTAATTAAAACGATGCAAAAACTATTTCATTTCAATAATTTTAAATATACACTTTGCAGCAAATCATAAACAATTAGTAACAAACCGTTATTTCAATTGCTCGTCATCATAAAACCTAGGTAAAAAATCGTTTTCAGTTGGTATTTAATCGTAAAAGGTTAGTGCAAAACCGTTATTCCAAAATTCCATCCTCGTTAACGGTTGGTACAAAATCGTTTTCGCTTGGTATTTGATCGTAAACGGTTGGTACAAAATCTTTATTCCAAAATTCCATCATTGTAAACGGTTGGTACAAAACCGTTTTTTCTGTTTTACGCAATCGTTTTTTTTTGTTTTTCCACAATTTTTTTATTAAATCATTAAAATAAAAGCATTTTATGTAATTGAAAATCATCGCACAACAAATTTTTTTTCCAAAAAGGGCTAACCTTTCAATCCATGTTATCGTATTGTAGGAGGTTCTTAAATTGGAGAGCATCGTTCTTTAAAAGTTCAGATTGAAAAGTAAAGTGTAAATAATTATTCAAAAAACTAAAACTTTTAATTATTTATAACGTATCACTCCTCAATCCCGACACATCGGGAACAACACCAAATAATTATCATAAAAAACGTAACGATTAATTATTCACTGCGTATCATAGTTCAAATTTAATTCACAACAAAATGGAAAAGCAAAAAAAGGTTTCGATCACATTCCTTAATATGATCAAAAGTGTAGTCACTTTCGCATTGGCTCCCGTAAATCAGGTTGTAACTAACATGGTAATTCCTTTTAAGGACGGCATTAATTATCTCAGTGGTAATTATGATACCATCATGCAATTGCGCCAGCAGGCAAAGCAGGTTATTACAGGTTATGCAGCTCAAAAGAAAAGCATGCGTAATCTATTAACCATCACCAGTTATAATATTATGAAATCGGTGTACGCCTTTGCCGTCAAATCGAAAGACCAAAATCTTCAAAACTCCATGCACATTACCAAAACTGCTTTGCGCAAAATGAAATTCCAGGATTTCATGGATTATACTTCCGCTGCCATTACAACGGTTAACGGAGTGGTGAATAAATTGGCTGATTATCATGTAACGGCTCAAACCATCACCGATTGGCAACTGATGTGGAAACAGCTGAATGACCTCAAAACAATTCCGAATAATGCAATTAATACCCGTAAAGCCATCAACACCCAGGCGGCTACGCTTTATGATCAATCCCTGACTTTTATACAGAAAGTGCTTGATCCGGTTAGTTTCTGGTATGCTGCCAATAAAGTAGATTACTTTAACGAATACCGCAACAACAGGCGCTTAAAAGGTTCTTCCACACATACCAAATGCAAGTTTTTATGTCTTGATGATTTAAAGCAACCCATCTATGGAATCACAGTGATGCAGGACGGTAGCGATAACAAAGGTCAGACAGATATAAACGGTATTTGTTCATTGCAAATAGAGTTGCACAAGGATGATAATGTATATTCATTCACCCTGTCCAATGGCAGCATTGAAAAGCATACCGGCAACATCGAAATTAAAAAAGGGCATACCGTTTCGCTCACCATCGAAGGTTTTCCTCACACTGCTTTCTCAATACCCAATCCTGTTAACAACAATAATACTGTGCATGCTTAATTGAGATTTCTTGTTTATATAATTTATGGTTTAATGAAGCCGCCCCGTGAAGGGCGGTTTTTTTTTGGTGGATTGAAATTTAGAACAGGGTCCCTAAAAAGGAGACACTGGAGGACTGAGAAACCGTGGCAGTGAAAAATTGAATTTCTTCATTCTCTTGCACAGGATAAAATTAAGCTGAAACTGTTATAAACTGTCTTGGTGTTTTTGCAGGTGGAAGGAACACCTGCAAAGGCGAAAATGGTGTATCCACTTATTATTGCGATTAACTTATTTAATTAGCTGATTCAAAACTACACAATACAAATCAGTTGCTTGCAAATAACTATTTGAGTCAACTACATTTTTGAGGATAAAAAAGCACCAAAATAATTTTTATACATTCGTATAATGTTTTATCTAAAATCAACTCTTTTATGAAAGCATTTTACAAAGTTTCAATAGTTTTAATTTTTGCATTGTTAATCTTTAATGATGGATTTACACAATCTCCCAATTGGGCTTGGGCAAAAAGTGGTGGTGGATCAGATTGGGATGTTGCTACAAATATTGCTGTGGATGTTGATGGTAATTCATACATTACAGGCTATTTTAAAAGCCCTAGTGTAACTTTTGGTGCTACTACTTTAATAAACAATAATAGTGGATATAGTGATCTTTTTGTCATAAAATATGATGCCTTAGGTAATGTCATATGGTCAAAAAGTGCTGGCGGTAATCTTGATGATGTTAGTAATAGTATTGCTGTGGACGCAAATTCTAACGTGTATATAACAGGTTCATTCCAAAGTCCTACTATTACTTTTGGTAGTGTAACTTTAATGAATAGTGGTAGCGAGAATGTTTTCGTTACCAAATATGATTCTTCGGGTAATGTTTCATGGGCGAAAAGTGCGAACGGAATTCCTGGTGCAGTTGGTAACAGCATCGTATTAGATGCCAATAGCAATCCATTCATAACGGGTTCTTTTTATAGCGTTACACTTACTTTGGATAGTACAACATTATCTAATGTTGATATTACCGGCCACACTGCGGATATTTTTGTTATTAAATATGATTCCTCAGGTAATGTGCTTTGGGCAAAAGATGCAGGTGGTATCAGTGAAGATATTGCAAATAGTATAACCATAGATTTTAATGGAAATTCTTACGTTACAGGTCTATTTGAAGATTCTATAATTTTTGATAACACCACTCTAACTAATGCAGGTTATGAAGATATTTTTATAGTAAAATACAATTCTTTAGGGAGCATGGTTTGGGTAAAAAATATCGGAGGCACTGGTATGGATGATGGCAATAGTATAGTTGCGGATGCAAATGGCAATTTTTATCTAACAGGTGCTTTTAACAGCGATACTCTAAGATTTGATAGCATTATATTAACAGATGTCGGACCTTTTGATATTTTTATTGCAAAATATGATACTTACGGTAATATAATATGGGCTAAAAGTTCAGGGGGTATTTATGCAGATTATGGTATAGGAATTACTGTAGACTCAAACGGAAATTCATATATAACTGGAACTTTTGGAAGTCCTGCCATCGCGTTTGGTAATATTATGTTATCAAATTCTGTCACAGTTTCTTTTTATACTCCTGATATTTTAATTGTAAAATATGATCCTTTCGGCAATGTAGTTTGGGCTAAAAGTGCAGGAGGCATTGATTGGGATAACGCGAGCGGCATTACTGTAGATTCAGATGGAAATTTATATATAGCAGGATATTTCAATAGCCATATTATTAATTTTGCCACTAACACGCTGACAAATGTTGGCATTAATAAATATGACACTTTTATTGCTAAAATCGGTAATATAACCGCAGTGGAAAGTGAGGAGCATTATAATCGTATTTTGTTTTATCCTAATCCGTCTATCAACTACTGCACTATTACTGCTTCTATTTTCATCAACTCCACATTAGTTATTTGCGATGTAATGGGTAGGGTACTCTTGCAACAACCTTTTAACTCAACCACAACATTAAATGTTGGCAAACTAACAAATGGTATTTACTTTGTAGAAGTAAAAGACAAACAGGGAAATTCAGTGAAAGGAAAAATAGTGAAGGAGTAAATGAATTTTCTAAATAAATCAAAACAAAAACTTTTCATCACATTCGCTTTTCTATTTGCCCTCGCATCTATTTATCATTTGGCTGCTGTATTTTTTAAGATTCATCCCGATGTATCGGGATCATCCGCAGCAAGAAATATTTTATTTGTAATTATCAACTTTATTTGCGTTTACGGAATGCTAAAGCGGCCTGCTTGGTTTATTTATTGTTTTCCTGCTCTCCTTGTTCAGCAACTTTACAGTCATGGCTCCGGCTTGATTAATAGTTGGAATGAAAAAGGAAAAATGGATTGGCTGAGTCTTATTGTTGTTTTAATATTGCCGGTTATTATGTTTTTCCTGATAAAGGATTTAAAAAGAAAGAAAATTCAACGCAGATGACACAGATGTAACGGATAAAACCCGAATTTTCTGATCCGCAAAACCAAAAAGATCAGTGTTATCTGTGTTCTGTTTATTTGGTACGTTTTTATATTAGAAACACTTGTTAAAAGAAATTATATAAACTATGAAGACACAAGAATCAAAACCAGGCTGGTTTGAAAAGTTTGCAATCAAAGCAACAAAAGCTACAGGAACGAATACTGCTTTTGTTTTAGCATGTGCTGTTATTTTGGGATGGATAGTTACCGGGCCCATTTTCAATTATTCAGATACATGGCAGTTGGTCATAAATACAAGTACAACGATTATTACATTTTTAATGGTGTTCCTCATTCAGAAAACCCAGAACAAAGATGCGCTTGCAATTCAGATAAAATTAAATGAACTGGTTGCTGCCTCTAACAATGCGAGTAATAGAATAGTAAGTGTGGAAGATTTAAGTGAGAAAGAACTTGAAAAGCTTAATAGCGATTATACAAAGCTGGCAAAAATTACACAGAAGGAAAAAAATCTGAATACTTCACATTCGATAGATGATAAAAATAAAATCACCAAACAAAGAGAAACGGTCGAGAAAAGGATAGAGAAAGTAACTTCCAGTCATCCAAGCCGATTTCAAAAAAGAAAGAAGCCGGGTGAGAATGAGTAGATGTCAGGTTTTTGTTTTGTCTTCTATAACCTGATTCCCGAATTTAAAAATATTTTTTCCTATTGGCGGCATGGTGTCGCCTAATAAAAATCCAAAAGGTTTTAATCCATCTATGTGATCAAATATTACTTTGATAATGGCAGTGAGTGGAATAGAAAGAAACATACCTGGAACTCCCCATAAGGCACCACCGATAAGCACAACAATTATTGAAATAAGTGCATTAATTTTTACACGCGAAGCAACAATGTAAGGCACGATATAATGGTTGTCAATAAACTGAACGAGCATGTGTGCGATAAGTACCCATAGTGCTGCAGTTGGGGATTTGGTAGCAAACGCAACAAGCATTGTTAAGCCAATTGCTATAAGTCCACCGATATAAGGAATCACATTTAATATTGCTCCAATGATGCCAAGCAATATGGCATATTGAATGCCAATGATCAGCAGTGCTGTAGAGTTCAGAATGGTCATTATCACTGCTTCAATTAATAATCCGGCAAGATAACTTTGAATTAATGTTTTTGTTTGACCCAATACCTCCACCACCGTTTTATGCCTGTTCTTTGGAAACAGTTGTGCAATGAAATCGAGAAGCAATGGTTTGTAAAATAAAATCATAAAAATGTAAACAGGAATCAGGAATAAAACCACCAGCGTACTGCTGACAGTAGTTAGTGTCTGACCAATTACTGCTGAGCCTTTATCGAGGCTTGAACTTTTAAAATTCGCAAGCCATGTATTAATCTTTGGAGTAGAGACATTAAATTTTTCTGATACCCATTGAATTGCCTGTGAAAGAATGATGGTGAATTTTTCTTTCAGTTGTGGAAAGCTTTCGCTAAACATCGAAGCTTGCGATGAAATTAAAAATAAAATTCCTCCAACAATAATAATTGAAGTAATTAATGCGATAAAAATGGAAACAACATGATTGATACCTATTCTGTTTAAAAAATTTACAAGCGGGTTAAGTAGTATTGCAAAAATGAATGAGAATACGAGCGGTACAATAATATCACGACCGATATAAAGGATAAAGGCAAATGAAATGATGCCTAATAAAATTTGTGAGAGTGTAATATAAAATGCTGCTAACGATTTGTTTTCCATTGATGATTTTAATTCTTAAATTTTATTTCTCCCGATTCATCGGGATCTGCATTAGTTTAACATTCTTTGTGCCACTCTTGCCACTTCATCTGTTTCAATTTTATTCATGCAGTTAAAATGACCAAGCGGACATTTATCATAACCGATTTTTGAGCAAGGTCTGCAAGGCAAATTATTTATTTCAATGATTGCTGAACCCTGTTGAAATGACTCAGGCAGATAAGGATACATCCCAAATTCAGGGATTGTATTTCCCCAAATGGAGATGATCCGTTTTTTAAACGCTGCAGCAATATGCATCAGTCCGGTATCGTGTGTAATTATTACAGCAGCTTGTTTTACTAAGGAAGCCGATTGTCCTAAATTATATTTTCCGCAAGCATTATATATTGTTGTTCCCACTGCAGCCGTAATTTCTTCACCTCGTGCTGCATCTTCCTTTCCACCTAATAAAATAATCGGATATTGAAGAGCTTTACACAATGCAATTAATTTTTGCTGTGGTAATATTTTAGTGTTATGCTTTGCACCAATTGCAATTCCGATATATCCATGTTGATGTGTTAACGGAAGTTGATCAAGGTTTATCTCATCTTCATCACGAATAAAAAAATCCAATCCTTCACCATCATTCTGCACATTCAAATTTTTTACTGTCTCAAAATAACGATCAACGATATGTAATTCAGGCAAACGGTTAATACCAAAATTTACCATCAGCCATTTCTCCAAATTAATTTTGTCAAAAGAAAAAGATTTTTTTCTCAATGATAATTTTACTTTCAGTGAACGGAGATTATGGTGAAGATCAATAATGAAATCATAATTTTCTTTTTTCAGATCAACAAGTACATCCGTTAATGAGCCATCAGTTAAAAAAACTTTACCTACATAAGGATTAGGTGTAAGTATTGTTGAATATTCTTTTTTGGTAAGAAAATGTATTTCAGCCTTTGCAGATTGTTTTTTCAAACAGCGCAAAACAGGAGTGGTGAGCACAATATCACCAATGGAACTAAAACGGATGATTAAAAATTTCACCAAGATGTATTATAATTAATTAGTTGCCATAAAGAAACAAAAGCTCAAAGTAATAAGGTTTAGCGTCTTTGTGTCTTTGTGGCAAAACAAACAATGCAAGGCAACCAAAATAGCTATTTTTACAACCATGCAATTAATTGATACGCACATTCATTTATATGCTTCAGAATTTAATGAGGACAGAGATGAAATAATTCGTGATGCTCAGGAAAAAAGTATTCAGTATTTTCTGATGCCCAATATTGACAGCAGTTCAAAAGATGCCATGTTGCATCTCACAGAACAATACGAAGATCAGTGTTTCGCCATGATGGGTTTGCATCCTTGTTCTGTTAAAGAAAATTTTCGCAAAGAATTAAAAACAGTAGAAACAGAATTAAAAAAAGGAATTTATTATGGAGTAGGGGAGATCGGTTTGGATTTATACTGGGATTTAAAATTTGTAAAAGAACAGGAAGAAGCATTGAAGATTCAATTGCAATGGGCTGCGGAAACTAATCTGCCTGCTGTTATCCATTCGCGTGAGTCAACGCAACAAATCATTGATATCATTCAATCATTGAAACTAAAAAACTTAAAAGGCATTTTTCATTGTTTCACCGGAACTATTGAACAGGCAAAAACAATTATTGATTTAGGATTTCATTTAGGAATTGGCGGTGTGCTCACTTATAAAAATTCAGGTCTTGATAAAACCATTTCAGAAATTGATCTCAAACATTTGGTTCTTGAAACAGACGCTCCTTATCTTCCTCCGACACCTCATCGCGGTAAACGCAATTTGCCTGCTTATTTATTTTTGATCGCTGAAAAACTTGCTTCAGTTAAAAATGTTTCTTTGGAAGAAGTTGCGCAAGTAACAAGTGAAAATGCGATTGAGCTTTTTGAATTATAATAGAACGCAGATGAGGCTGATTATATGGATTAACGCGGATAAAAAATCTGTTTTTATCAGTCACATCCGCGTCATCTGTGTTCCATTTATTTTTAAAGTATTAGCATGAAAAATATTCTTGTCATTTATACAGGTGGTACTATCGGAATGCATCACGATCACAAAGGAGTGTTGCGTCCTTTTGATTTTCAAAAGATCAATGAGCAGGTGCCTGAATTAAAAAAGCTAAATGCTGTTATTCATCATCATGCTTTTGAAAATTTGATTGACAGCTCTAACGTAACTCCACAATTCTGGATTGAACTTGCAACGCTGATAGAGAAAAAATATAAAGATTATGATGGCTTTGTCATCCTGCATGGAACTGATACGATGGCTTATTCAGCTTCTGCTTTAAGCTTTATGCTGGAGAATCTTGCCAAACCAGTAATTTTTACAGGATCACAACTGCCACTTGGTGCAATACGAACAGATGCAAAAAGAAATTTGATTACAACAATAGAGTTAGCAGCAAGTGAAGTGGTGATTCCTGAAGTTTGCATTTATTTCAGCAGTCAATTGTTCAGAGGCAATCGTGTAGAGAAATTTACTTCCTCACAATTTGATGCATTTCAATCACTCAATTATCCCGTGCTTGCTGAAACAGGAGTTGATATTAAGTACAATCAGCAGCAGATATTACCTCTTACAAAAAAGAAATTTAAAGTTTATAAAAATTTAAATCCGCATATTGGACTGATAAGAATTTTTCCGGGCATCACAGGTCAATGGATGGAAAATGTTTTTGCAACAAAAAAATTAAAAGCTGTTGTGCTTGAAACTTATGGAAGCGGTAATGCCCCAACAGAGAAATGGTTTATCGAATCATTACAGCATGCAATAGCAAAAGGAATAATTATTTTGAATGTTTCGCAATGTAGTGGTGGGAGGGTAGAACAGGGAAAATATGAAACGAGTTATCATCTGAAAAAAATGGGTGTGATAAGCGGATCTGATATAACAACAGAAGCAGCATTGACAAAGCTGATGTTTTTATTCGGACAAAATCTTGAAAAGAAAAAGATTGAAAAGATGATGCAGCAATCGCTGAGAGGTGAGCTGACTCATTAATAAGAATTGAATTTATTTTACAAAAGTATTTTTGATCATCTCCTTAAAAACGTGCGTATGAAAAATAAAATTGTAACTGTAATATTTTTGTTACTTGTCTCTTGTGCTTTTACTTTTTCCCAATCAAGGATTAAAGCAATTAAAGCAGGAAAAATAATTGACGTAATTAGCTCCACGGTTCTCATCAATCAAATCATTTTAATTGACAGTAATAAAATTTTAGATATCGGTTCTGGAATTGCAATTCCGGCAGGAGCAGAGATAATTGATCTGAGCAATACAACTGTTCTTCCAGGTTTGATTGATTGCCACACGCATATTACTGCACAGCCCGGTGATAATTATTACGATGATATATTCAGAAAGACACCAATAGAATATGCAGTTCGAGCGCATATTTATGCAAAGAAAACTTTAGAAGCTGGATTCACCATGGTGCGTGATGTTGGTGCTGATGCTCTGATTGATGTATCGTTACGTGATGCAATTAATGATGGATCAATTGAAGGTCCGAGGATGTTGGTTTCAACTTTTATCATTGGTGCAACAGGTGGACATGTAGATTTGACGGGGTTTAATCCTAACATCGACTGGAAAGGAAATAAGGACTACACAGGTGTTGCTGATGGAGTGGATGAAATAAGAAAACGTGTTCGCAACAATATTAAATGGGGCGCTGATTGGATAAAATTTGCTGCTACTGCAGGAGTGTTGAGTGAAGAGGAAAGTGTTGGAGCACCACAATATTCCCTTGAAGAAATGAAAGCAATTGTTGAAGAAGCACATCGCTGGGGACGAAAAGTTGCAGCACACGCACATGGAACGGAAGGAATTAAACTTGCGATTCAAGCGGGTGTTACGAGCATTGAGCATGGAAGCCTGATTGATGATGAAGGTATAAGAATGATGAAAGAAAAGGGAACCTGGCTTGTAGCTGATATTTATAATGATGATTATATATTGGCTGAATACACTGCCAAAGGTTATCCTGAAAAAATAATTGCTAAGGAAAGAATGGTTGGCCGCTTACAACGCGAAAATTTTCAGAAAGCCGTGAAGGCAGGTGTGAAGGTAGCTTATGGAACAGATGCAGGTGTATATCCTCATGGATGGAATGGTAAACAGTTTTTCTATATGGTGAAGTATGGATTGACTCCTATGCAGGCAATTCAATCAGCCACTATCAACGCTGCTGATTTACTGGATTGGAAAGATAAAACTGGTTCCATCACTAAAGGAAAACTTGCCGATATAATTGCTGTTGATCAAAATCCTTTAGATGATATTAAATCTTTAGAGAATGTAAAATTTGTGATGAAGGAAGGAGTGATTTATAGAAATGAATATGGGAAATAATTTATTTGTTATATGAATTGTAAAATGCTTTCTGCTTTTATTTTATTTCTTATCATATCCGTTAACCTTTCCGCTCAGAATAAAAAACTTATTTCAGGCAGAATAACGGATAATAAAACCGGTGAACCAATTCCATTTGCAACTGTAAGCCTCAAACATCAGCTTATTGGAACCAATAGTAACGAATACGGATTATTTGATTTTTATTTTCCGCAAGACGTAAGTAATGATTCTATTGTAATAAGTAGTTTGGGATATAAAAGCAAAGCATTCAGTACAACTTTAGCAACCACCCAGTTAGATGTAAAACTTGAATCGTATTCAGTTGCTTTACCCGAGGTTGTTATCAGGGCATTAACGCCAACTGATTATATTAGGATGGCGATGCGGAAAGTAAAAGAAAATTATCCTCAAAAGCCGTTTCAGTCTCAGGCATATTATCGTGAGCAGGTAAATGAAAACAATATTTTAATCAATCAATCAGAAGGGGTTTTTAAAACCTATTATCCAAATTATCAGGATACTGTTAAGAATCAACATCAGTTATTACTTTACAAAAAAGCAGATTCTAAACAAATTGCGTTTATGCGTGAAGAGACAGAAAGGAAAAAGGAAAAGAAAATAAAAAAAGCAAAACGACAGGGAAAAAATACTGCTGACATGGAAAATTCTGATGCAGTGAAAATTGGATTTGGAGGACCGGAAAGTATATTAAGCATGGATTTTTTGCGTGAGCATGAACCCTTTCTTGATACACTTCAGTTTAAGAAATTTAATTACTCTTTTGCAGGTTCATCCACTTATGACGGAAAGGAATTGATTGTGATTGCTTTTGAAGCGCTTAAAACAATTGATCATCTTAAGCCTGTTGGAAAAATATATCTTGATCTGCAATCAGTGGCTATCACAAACATTGAGTATAATGCAGAATTTGAAATGCCTTTATTATACCGACCGCTACTTTTTCTTTATGGATTAAGTATTGAAGATGCAACCTTTGAAAAAAAATTACAGTATCATGAACTCAATGGAAAATGGTATCCAAAAAATTTTCAATGGACAGGCAAAGGAGGTATTACAAAGAAACATTGGTTCAGTGCCAATGATCATTCTGATTTTAATATTGAACAATTGTTTTTTATTACTAAGATTCAAACTGAAAACATTTCATCCATACCTGAGAATAAAAAATTTAAGCCGGCAAAAAAATTAGAAGAACAGGTTCAAAATGATGTTGGGATAACCTGGGATCAAATGAATCAGGTGCAGACAAATAAGAAATAGAATTTGTTTTATCGAGAATAATGACTTTTCTTCAATTTATTATTTTCTCTCCAGCTAATCAAAATAAATGCATACATAAAAGCACCCATTGCAATAATGATAAGATGGCGAAACCAATTCCACATCAGTCCTAAATAAGTCCGTAGTAACAGTAAACATATTGCAAGCAATAAAATCATTGTCCAATATCGGACTGATCTTTTACTCCACGCCTTAAAATTATTTTTAGAAAATATTTTCTTCATGTCCATCACAAAAAAGATAACCGCAGCCAGTCCTGCGATACTGCTTATATACCATGCAACATAACAACGCCTGATTGCAAAGCCTACAAGGTTAATTTCCTGCATCAGGTAAGTACTTCGCTGAACGAAATATCCTTGTGAATGAGTAAGAGCGTCCCATAGTAAATGCGTGACAATTCCAAATAAAGCAGATAAAATAAACACCAACCAATTTTTTTTAAGATATGTTGCATAATCATAAGGTGGTAGTACATATTTATTTTTTAAAAATGGAAAATGGTATAAAAACGGACGTTTAATGACAATATGAAACAGGAACGCAAGCAATATTGTTAAAGGCAAATCGAATAAAAAAATTCCACGAATACTGTGACTGATGTATGCAGTAGGACTCATCCAGATGAAGTATTCAAAATCAGGAGTCAGGCTTCCTATTACTAAAGCTGTAAGTGAAATATATTTTTTGTTAATCCATTTGAATGGAAAAAGAATGGATGGATGAGCTAAAGTAAAAGGCATAACAATCAATTGGCAGTTTGCAGTCGGCAGTCAGTAACAAGCTTCTGCAAACCATTCCTGCATTCATATTGATTCTCCCGAAATATGGGAATCATAGATGCATCGTAAACTGTAAAAAGCAAACTCATTTCTTAAAGAGAAATAATAGTAAACTCTGTTCTTCTGTTTTGGGATTTTCCTTCAGGCGTATCATTGGATGCTATCGGTTTTGAATCGCCATAACCTTTATAAGTTAAACGACTTGCAATAATACCATGCATAGTCAGGTAATCATATACTGACTTAGCACGGTTTTGCGAAAGAACCTGATTCATTTTATTGTCTCCTGTGTTATCAGTGTGCCCGCTGATTTCAATTTTAGAAGTAGGATTATTTTTTAAAAAAGCAACCAGTTTATTCAGCTCAGCAAATGATTCAGACTTAATATCGAATTTGTTTACATCAAAAAAAATATTTTTAAGTACCACATGTTCCCCGGCTTTCGGTTTTTGAAGTTTAATATCCAGCACAAAGGCATGTTGCTTATCAGAAGTATTTTTACATTCAAAATAATCAGAATAGAAAAGATAACCTTCCTTGTTAACATTGAGCATGTAATTTTTTCCGGAAGGCAATGAAGCAAGAAACTCACCGCGTTTTTTATCAGTGGTATTACTTACAATTGTTTTTCCGGTTTCCACATCTATGATTTCGAAGTTTGCTGCCAGGTTTTCATTAGTAGTGGCATCAGTTACATGTGCTTTCACATAACTAACTGTGTTAGGACGTGCGGCTTCATATAAATCAAAACTGTATAAATCCAAACTCCCAAAACCACCCGAACGGTCAGAAGAGAAAAATGCTTTCTTCCCATCAGGGCTTACAATTAAACTGTTTTCATCGTTTGAGGTATTTATAGGATAACCAAGATTTACAGGTTCGCCCCATTCGCCACTTGTATCTCTTCGCGAAACATAAATATCCATGCCTCCCATTCCTGTATGACCATCGCTGCTGAAATATAAAGTCTGGTTGTCAGGATGAATAAAAACAGATTCTTCTCTGCCTGCAGTATTTATTTTATTGCTCAATGCTTTGGGCTCACTCCATGTGCGGTCAGTTTGAAAAACAGAATAATAAATATCCTGTTGAATTTTTCTGCTTCGGTCATAAGTTCCGCGAATGAAATACAAAGTTTTACCATCAGATGAAAAGGATGGCTGGCTCTCCCATGCACCAGTGTTAATTGGTACACCAAGGTTTATCGCTTTTGTCCAGTTGTTTTCGGAAGTACGCTGAGCAAGGTAAATGTCGCAGCTTCCTTTTCCGTCCTCCCGGCTGCAGGCAGTAAAAAATAAAATTCTCCCATCACCGGAAATACTTGGTCCTCCTTCATTATCCAATGTGTTAAGTGGTTCACCTAAATTTTTTGCCGGTTGCCATTGGTCTTTATCAAATTTACTACTGTAAAAATCTTCCTGGTGACCCCAAGGTGTTCTTGTATCAGGCACATCACGAGTAAAAACAAGTTCTTTTTGGTCTATCGTAAGTGAGGCATAGTATTCAGGAGAAGCAGTGTTAACACCACTGCCAAGATTTATTGGATTGAAAGGAACAGGATGTTTGATTGCTTCAATAGCGAATTTGCAGTTCTCAATACCTGCTTCTGCACGTTTTTGTAATTCAATATCGTTAGTCTTAATAGTGAGATATTTTTCGTAATGCGCTTTCGCTGCTTCATACTTTTCAGTTTTTATCTCCAATGCTGCAACACGTAAATAGTTATTTGGAAAAAAAATTTCATTCACTGCAAATGATTTATTGTATTGCTCAATTGCTTTATCATTTTGCTGCATATCTTCATAAACACTTGCTAAAAGAATATATGCTTCAACAAATTTTTCATCTTTATTAATAGCCTGCTGCAACTCTTTTATTGCTTTCTCATAATCTTTTCCATCATAATAATGCAATCCATTTTGATAATTACGGATAGCAGCTTTTGATTCTGTTGTATAACGAGACATTTGTGCAAAGGAGGAGGATATAATACAAATGAAAATCAGAAGCAATCCAATGAATCGCCTCACCCTCTTATCCCTCTCCAAAGGAGAGGGAAGCAGACAGCGACATTTGTATTGCCTCATGGAATATTTAAAAATTTATGTGTCTGCAAACTGATTTGCCACTGCGGGTTTGCCTTTACATAATCTACAATTAAGGGAGTAACAACATTAAACTTACTGTATTCAGGTTGTAGTAATAATTTGCAATCAGCATTCACCAGAGCAGCATGATTTTCAGCCCATGCAAAATCACTGTGATGATAAATAACGACTTTGAGTTCATGTGCTTGTTTTAAAACACCGGTTAAAGGAGCTTTAAATTTT
This sequence comes from Bacteroidota bacterium, assembly GCA_031366005.1. Lineage (GTDB taxonomy): Bacteria > Bacteroidota > Bacteroidia > AKYH767-A > OLB10 > JANLUX01. The sequence goes on from JANLZB010000055.1 coordinate 85,052, forward strand.
TTTGGTGATACACAAATCCAATCCCACTTACCGGTTAAGGGATATGCGCCTGAAGTTTCAATACAGGTTGTAAAACCGTTTTGTTGTAAAACTTCAGTGAGATAGTGAAGATTGTGCATTGTTGGTTCTCCACCAGTAATTACCACCATTCTGCATTCCTGCTGCATAGCGCCTTGTAATATTTCTTCAACGCTAACAACAGTATGTTTATTTGCATCCCATGATTCTTTCACATCACACCATACACAGCCAACATCACAACCGGCCAGCCGGATAAAGTATGCAGCTTTACCGGTGTTGCAGCCCTCTCCCTGGATAGTATAAAAACTTTCCATCAATGGAAGAGATTCTCCTTTGCGGATTAATTCATCAACTGAAACGAACGCTGCCTGCATCATGATAAATAGATTTTTTTGCTGCCAATAAAGTATTTTGTAAAAGCCCGATTATCGTCATTGGTCCAACTCCACCGGGAACGGGAGTGATGTAACTGCATTTTGGTGCAACTTCTTCAAAGGCCACATCTCCTAAAAGCTTGTAGCCATTTTTTGTTTTGGAGGATTCAACACGCGTTATACCTACATCAATTACAACAGCACCTTCTTTTACCATATCTCCTTTTACAAAGCCTGGTTTTCCAATGGCTGCAATAATGATATCTGCCTGTAACAAAATCTCTTTAATGTTTTTTGTATGACTATGAACGGTGGTAACGGTGCAATTACCGGGATAATTATTTCGTGAGAGTAAAATACTCATCGGTGTTCCCACAATATTACTTCTGCCAAGCACGACAGCATGTTTACCTGCTGTTTCAATTTTATATCTTTCAAGCAACTGCATAATCCCCTTTGGCGTTGCAGGAATATAAGATGGTTGTTGCTGTGTCATTCTGCCAATATTGACAGGATGAAACCCATCCACATCTTTTGCAGGTGAAATAGCTTCTGTTATTTTTTGAATATTTATTTGTGATGGCAATGGTAGTTGCACTATGAAACCATCTATGTCATCGTTCTCATTTAACTCATTTATTTTATCAAGTAAGAAACTTTCAGTTATTGAATCATCAAAACGAAACAACGTTGATTCGAACCCAACTTCCTTACATGTTTTGATTTTATTATTAACGTAAGTCTCACTTGCTCCATCATGGCCGGCAAGCACAGCTGCGAGGTGAGGGATTTTATTTCCTGCAATTCGCATACTTTGCACCTCCAGCTTTAATTCAAGCTTGATTGTTTCAGCAGTTGCTTTTCCGTCAATGAGTGTCATGAATCTTGAGTTATGAGTTATGAGTTATGAATTTTGAGTTTGTGATTTAACTCATAAAAATTCAAAATTCATAACTTAAAATTATCTTTTCATATTCTGCATTGCACGCATCATATTGGCTTTGCCTGAGGGCGTAGTCATGCTATGCATCATCCTGCGCATATCATCAAACTGTTTCACAAGTTTGTTCACTGCCTGGATATCAGTTCCACTGCCGGTTGCAATTCTTTTTTTACGGGTTCCGTTTAATAAATCTGGTTTACCTCTTTCAGCAGGTGTCATGCTTTGAATAATTGCTTCAATGGATTTAAAAGCATTGTCATCCACTTCCACATCTTTCATCATTTTTCCCACTCCCGGTATCATACCCATTAAATCTTTGATGTTTCCCATCTTTTTAATCTGTTGCAGCTGACCAAGAAAATCGTTGAAATCAAATTTATTTTTTGCAATTTTCTTTTGCAAAGCAGCAGCTTCTTTCGAATCAAATTGTTCCTGCGCTTTTTCTACAAGCGAAACAATATCACCCATTCCGAGAATACGATCAGCCATACGCGTTGGATAAAACACATCCAATGCATCCAGCTTTTCTCCTGTACCAACAAATTTGATTGGTTTATTAACAACAGATTTTATTGACAGGGCAGCACCACCGCGCGTGTCACCATCTAATTTAGTAAGAACAACTCCATCAAAATCCAATCGGTCATTAAAAGCTTTGGCGGTATTCACAGCATCCTGACCGGTCATACTATCCACCACAAAAAGAATTTCATTTGGATTAACTGCTTTTTTTATTCTCGCAATTTCATCCATCATTTGCTCGTCAATAGCCAATCGCCCAGCAGTATCTATGATTACTACTGACTGACCATTTTTCTTAGCATGATCAACTGCATGACTTGCAATCTGTACAGGGTTTTTATTTTCTACTTCACTATATACTTCGATGTCTAATTGCTCACCAAGTACTTTTAACTGGTCAATGGCAGCAGGGCGATACACATCGCAGGCAACCAGCAAAACCTGTTTTCCTTTTTTATTTTTTAAATAATTCGCAAGCTTTCCGCTTAAGGTGGTTTTACCCGAGCCTTGTAAGCCACTCATTAATATCACTGAAGGGTTGCCTTTAAGCTGCATTTCAGTTGCATCACCACCCATTAAAGCGGTTAACTCTTCATGCACAATTTTCACCATCAGCTGAGCAGGTGAAACAGACAACAATACATCGCGCCCAAGCGCTTTTTCTTTAACAGTATCTGTAAACTGTTTGGCAACTTTATAGTTTACATCAGCATCCAACAATGCTTTACGTACCTCTTTTAAAGTTTCAGCAACATTGATTTCACTGATTTTTCCCTGACCTTTCAGCAGCTTAAACGCCCTGTCCAGCTTATCGCTTAAATTCTCAAACATGCAAATATTTTTAAGTCTGCAAAGGTAGGTTTTTCACCCTTTTGTTAAATATAAAATAAGGATGAATGAAGATAACATCAGGCTGTGACTTAAAATTTAATCAGTCGCTTATAAATGATATTATGGTTTTCCGAAATGGACGTAATATATACTCCGGGAATGTAGGATTTTCCAAAAGTTAAATGACGACTTGGAATTGAGGAATTCAATCGTTCTACTACCCTTCCTGCTTGGTCATATACAATAATATTAGCAGGAGCGATTTCTTCAGCGAATTGCACTGTAAAATTACCATAGGAAGGGTTTGGATAAATTTCAGCTATCTGGGAGTTAACCGGAGATTCACTGATATTGGTTATTGTACAATAAGCTTCTCCTCTAAGATAGGAAGCTGTAATCGCAGGTAATCCTAAGGAAGAAGTAATTCCTGTAAAATTAGGATCAAGATTTACTCCGTTATCAACATAATTACATCCTATGCCTGCTATTTCAGGAAAGTTAATTACACCCAAGTAAGAGCTCCATGATCTGGTGACATATATTTTACCATCATTTGCGAGTTGTAATGCATAAATATCCGGAGTAGTACTGAGCGTAGTTTTAGATGCAAGTATTGTTGCTGCATTGCCTGAAGTCAAATCAAACTGTACAAGAGTTGCCGATGGATCATAAGTGCTAACATACAGAAAATGGCTGTTTTTTGAGAATTCCACTCCGTAAACGTGAGCAGTTAACGGGAGTGTAACCGGATTTGAAACAATCCCTGTTACGTTATCAAAATCAAAAATCTCTACTGTATCCATGTAGCTGGCAGCTAATGCAAGTCTGTTGCCGCATACGTTGAATTTCATCTGGCCATAGGTATTTTGTATTACCGATGTATTGTGAACCATCCCTGTATGACTGATGATTGGTGTTGACTGAAATCCTGTAAGAGTTAAACTATAAACATAAAATTCATCAGTTCCCCACTTATGTGCTGCTATCCAGAAATCTTGTGTGTTTAACTTCTGAACAGCAATCAGCTTTTCAGTCATAAATGGTTCAACGGGTATATTTTTATTTGTGCTGTCAACATCTCCAGTGCCTCCTGCAAGTGTCATATCTACTATTGAATATTGCAATCCATCAGATCCACCTATTTCATCCATGGTAAATAAATAATGCTGTGTGTTGCTGCCGGGTTTCGTAACAATTATTGCTGATTGTGTAGAGGATGGGTCTCCGTTTAAATTTGTTCCATGTGGCATCACCTGATGATTTTTATTCCACACAGTAACGCCATCTGTATAAAATAAAAGTGCGCCTGATGTGTCACTTATGGTAGCACAACCTTCATTGGTATATAATGCTCCGTTAGTGAGCGCTACCGGAGTTCCTGATGAAAATTTTAACCCGGCAAATGCACCAAAATACCAGATATCCGAGCGGTGAGGTTGTGCAAACATTCCCATATACATATATATAAAAATGAAAGAAAGTATTAGCTTTTTCATGTTATAATGTTTTACATAAAGGTATATAATAAACGTAAAAGCAGTGAAGCCTGGTAATTTATTATTCTGCATTCATAGGTTAATTTATATTTGTTCTTAGATCACCTATGAAAATCAATAAAATAAATTCACTTGTCGGAGTCAGTAATATACTGTGTTTTTTGTTTTTATTAACGATCTTAAAAGTCAACAGTCAATCCCCAACCTTAAAATTTATTCATTATTCGACTAAGGATGGGTTGCCATCATCACAAATTTACCAGGCTTTCCAGGATAGTCGTGGTTACTTATGGTTTACCACTGACCATGGGCTGGTTAAATACAATGGATATGAGTTCAAAGTATTTTCTACTGAAGATGGTTTAACTGATAATACAGTCTTTAAAATATTTGAAGATCACAAAAAAAGGTTATGGCTTCTTACTTTCTCAGGAGGAATAAGCATTTATGAAAACCAAAAGATTAAACCTTACAAGTACAATTCTTTAGCAAAGGCTGAAATCAAAGGCAGTGTTCCAATGGGAATTTATGTTGATAGCAGTGAAAATGTCTTTGTTACTTGTCATCAATGGGGTGAATTCAGAGTTGACAATAAGGGAAAAGTATTTCATGAATTTGTTTTCAGCCCTGATACAAATATTCATAAGGTTTATATCCATGAACACGATAAAAAAAATTTTCTAATATCAATTTGTTCTTATGATGATATCGAAAGACCATTGAGGTTGTATTATCGTAAAGGCCACACCTTGGAAAGCGCTGAAATAGATTTGGTAAAACAAAGAAGAGCGTATTGTATCCGGCTTCATGACAATAGAATGTTGGTTGGTATTTCAAACAAGTTGGTAGCATATAAAAATCAAACAGCAGAATTAATCGCCTCTTTACCTGCTGATATAATTTATTTATTTGAAGATAGCAGAAACCGATTATGGATTGGAACGACTAACGGTATTTACTTATATAACGATGCTAACAATTTTAAAAACTTCAATATTTATCTTCAGAAAAATTTTGTTTCAAGTATTATGGAGGATAAGGAGGGCGGATTTTGGATAACGACTATTAATAACGGAATTTTTTATCTTGCTAATGATCAGATAAAAAATTATGTTTTTGATAACGAATCTTTGAATGAGCCACTTGTAGTTACTTCAGATGGTAAATCATCCATTTATGCGGGTTACTGGAGTGGTGATGTCGCAAAATTTAACAATCAAAATTTGGAAGATATTTATACTTCTTCCCAAAGAAATCTCATTACGTGTTTATATTATGATTCAACAACCACCAAGCTTTATGTTGGCAGCAGAATATCAGGATACATTTTAAAAGGTGAATTTCGACCATTTAATAAATTAAACATTCCCTCTATACCTCTTGATTTAATAAAATCACAAAACGGTTTTATTTATGGTGGCGGTGATAGAGTGCTATATAAAATCAAAGAAGATTCTATAGTACAGATAGGAAGTTTTACAATTCGCGTCAATTGCGTGTACCAGATTAGTGAAAGTGAGTTTCTGCTGGGTTGCAATAGCGGTGCATATCTTTTTAACGAACAAGAAAGAAATATTAAATTATATTGTGATGAGCTCAAAGATGTACGCATTGATGATATAGAATTATTTAAAAATCATTTATGCTTTGCTACACGAGGAAAGGGTTTATTGTTAAAGCAAAAAGATTCATTCAAATGGATCAACCAGTCAAATGGCCTTGCAAGTAATCTGGTTCACAAAATAATTGCGGATGCAGATAATCTTTGGTGTGCTACCAATAATGGCGTGAGCCAAATTACTTTTTCAAACATAAATTATTTTCAGTTCCGCATTAATAATGTTAATATAAAGGATGGACTTTCATCCAATGAAATACATGATATCACTATTTTAAATGATACATTATTTGCAGCTACCAGCGAAGGAATTTCCCTCTTCAGTACACATCATAACTTTATTAATCAAGTTTTACCAGCTGTTTATTTTACATCACTCAGGGTCAATAATATTGATACAACACCGTCAGGTTATTGTAAATTCCCACACAACTTCAATAATATTCGCATAGGTTTTGAAGCGCCCACATTTAAAAGTATTGGCGATATCAGATATCATTACCTGTTAACAGAAGATGATGATTCTATAATTAACACAACACAAAGCCGGGAGGCAGAATTTCTTGCCCTTAATCCGGGTAATTATGTTTTTACTGTCTTTGCAGTTAACGGAACCCGGGAGATAAACTCCCAACCCAAAGTATTAAAGTTTACAATTCTTAAACCATTTTGGCAGCAATGGTGGTTTCGGGCAGTTATCGCTTTGTGTCTTGCAATAATACTTTATTGCCTGATGACGCGGCACATTAACCGCATTCGAAAAGAGGAAGAAATTAAAACCGCTTTTAACAAACAACTCGTGCAGTTCGAAATGAAAGCATTGCGTGCTCAAATGAATCCACATTTTATTTTCAATGTCATCAATTCTATTCAGGATTATATTTTAAAAAATGATGCAAGATCAGCCCAGAAATATCTTACAAAGTTTGCACGCTTGGTACGTCTCATTTTAGATAATTCAGTTAAATCGGAAGTTGTTTTACAGGAAGAATTGAAAGCAGCCGAGCTTTATATAGAACTCGAACAGCAACGTTTCGAAAATAAATTTGAATTTATTTTACATGTGGATGAAAATGTAGATACTACCCAGGTCATACTGCCAGCCATGATTATTCAACCTTATCTTGAGAATGCAATCAAACATGGAATACGACATTTATCATCACCAGGCAAATTGATTTTAAATGTTACTCAAGAAAATACTTACATCAATATTATCATTGAAGATAACGGAGTAGGGCGTGCTGCTTCCGCAGAAAAAAATAAAACCAATGTGCGTGAACATGTATCTTATGGTATCATCATAACAGCCAAAAGAATGGAAGCATATAATGTAGCTTATAACAGTGATATATCATCCACTGTTACTGACCTTACTGATGAAAATGGAATTCCTGCAGGAACACGAATTGTGGTGCGCATTCCTGTTAAATACAAGCAATCGATTGCTGAATGATTTTTATTTATTATTATTGTTATAGTGATTTTGTTCTTGCTTCAAAGTTGTTTAAACCTATAAAATATTTCAAATAATAATAGCGCATGTTAAAAGCATGTATTGTTGATGATGAAAAAAAAGGTCGTGATACCTTGCAAATCCTCATTGAACAAAATTGTAAAGAGGTAGAAGTAATAGGTCAGGCAGATTCAGTTAACAGCGCTTATCAATTTATTTCCAAAGAAAAACCCGATCTTGTTTTCCTTGACATTGAAATGCCACAGGGAAGTGGTTTTGAGTTGTTAAAACGTTTTGATAAAATATGTTTTAAAACCATTTTTGTAACAGCACATCAACATTATGCTATTAAAGCGATTAAATTTTCTGCATTGGATTATTTGTTAAAGCCAGTTGATGTGGATGAACTTGTTCATGCAGTACATGCTGCCACCGATAATAACTTTAATAATACGCATACTCATTATTCCGGCCTTTTTGAAAACTTAGCTGTCAATAGTAAAAGTGGAAAAATTGCTGTTCCTGTTAAGGAAGGTGTGGTTTTCATAAGTCCTTCTGACATCATACGTTTTGAAGCAGATGGTGCCTATACACATATTTTTTCATGCGATGAAAAATATACCGCAACCAAGAATATTAAAGAATACGAATATTTGCTTCTGGAGTTTAGTTTTTTTCGCGCACATAATTCTCATCTGATAAACTTGACACATGTAAAGAAGTTTTCACGAATCAATGGTTACTATGCAATAATGAGTGACGGTAAATCAGTTGAGGTATCCAGACGGAAGAAAGATCACTTTCTGCAACTCATGAATTTATAGCATTAAGAAAAAAAATATTTTTCCATTTAAACACTCTTTTCTCCAACTTCAGGATTCCATCTATCAAGTATATTCCACCGGATATTGGGTTTATGTTACCACATGTAAAAAGACAATATTACTAACGGCTATAATGATTTACTTTGAGGCTGATTAATTATTGCGGCTCCTCTAATCACCTTAATCCGGAAAAGTAAATTAATAAAAATTCAACCTTACAACTTAAATTAATGAAGGGTCGCAAACTGGCGACCCTTTTTAATTCTTGTTTGTTCAATTGACAACGTTTTTGTATTTCAGCATGTGGCTTTCACCTTGTGCTGATTGTTTTAATCCACACTCAACTGACAATTTTATCTCAGCAGGTAACTCTTCCCACCAATTTTCTTTCTGTGTATCAAAAATTACTTTAAGATAATTGATGATATTCTTATCGATTTTGTATTCATCATTCTTTTAGCTAATTGTAATTTACCGGCAGCAACATACTTATTATAATTATTTATAACAGATATAAGAGTAGCAATTTACTTTTATTAATTAAAGAATCAAGAGGAGTGAAGATGGAAAAGATACTGGAAGCATTTTAAATATTAACTACTCTTGTCTAATAGTGAAATAAGTAGGTGCCGACCTATCTACGTGATTTTTATTGTTTCTTTTGATCTTATCTATCTTTGGCAACTAAATCATCAGGCTGCAATCCATGCTGCTTTCCTGCATTAACAAATGAAAAAAAACTTATTTATTGCCTTTGAAGGTATTGATGGAAGTGGAAAAAGCACACAGGTAAAACTTTTGTCCGATCACTTAACGAATGCTGGACATAAAGTATATTCAACTTTTGAACCCACAGATAGTCCCATTGGCACCCTCATCAGAAATATTTTCAATCATAAATTGGAATCCGACCACCGAACCATTGCTGCACTTTTTGTAGCTGAAAGGTTAGATCATTTGTTAAATAAAACCAATGGCATTTTAAAAAAATTAGAAGATGGTTATACTGTAATTACTGACCGTTATTATTTTTCCTCTTACGCCTATCATGGTGTACACATGCCAATGGATTGGGTTATTGAAGCAAATGCTGTCAGTGCCGGTTTGCTCCGTCCTGATTTAAATATTTACATTGATATTGCTCCCGACACAAGTATGGAACGCATCACCAAAGGAAGAACTTCAATGGAACTTTATGAAACCCTCGAAAATCTAAAAATGGTGCGGGATAAATACTTCGAAGCTTTTGAACAACTTAAATTTAAAGAACATATTTTTATTACTGATGGCAATCGTTCTGCTGAATTGATAGCTGCGGATATATGGAACGAGGTTGCCAATATGGTAGTTGTGAGTAAATAATTTTATACTTTAATTTTTCATCAGTCTGCCCCGGTAAAAATGCTTGCTGCTTTTTAGGAAATAAAAATATACCCCCGGTTCAAGCACTTCCGCATTAACGGTTGCTTCGTTATCATTAAAAATTACTTTATTGACCTGTAACACCAGCGCACCAGCTATATTCCTTATCTCCAAACTATAATCACTATTGTCCGCTTCATCCGCTGGCAGTTGCACCATAAATTCTTTGCTGAATGGCTGTGGATAAACTGATAGTTGATCTTCGGTTTCATTACTAACATCACTGCTGATTCTTGAACCGCAATTATTAACCTTCACACTCTTTGATCCTGAAAGCGCTGTACAACCTATGCTGTTTGTCACTCTCACACGAAAGCTTCCCGTAGTTTTTGCTGCATATGATTGCTCAACAGCACCTGCAATAGGAGTAGAAACCTGCAACCACTCATAAGTATAACCACTGCCTGCATTCGCAGTTAAAACCACACTGTCACCTGCGCAAATGGTAAGAGAACCTGATGCTCTTACTGTTGCTGTCGGATCAATAATGGGTATCGCTTTAGTCGAGGATGCTTTTGTACATCCTGCTGCATTGGTAGTAATTAAACGGTAAGAACCTTTCGCCTGCGTAACATATACCTCATCATTCGCACCTGGAATATTCACAAGATTATTTTGCCATTGATACGCAGTTGCACTTGCAGCGGTTAATGTCACCACACTATCCATGCAATTATCAAATTGATCAGATACCGTAAAACTGGCTACGGGAAGCGGAACATTAAGCGGAACTGTCTTTGCCGTAGATGTCTTACTGCAACCTGTATTATTGGTAACAATCACACGGTATGATCCTTTTGTCTGAGTTGCATACACCTGGTTATTCGCACCCGGCATATCCGTCATATTTTTCTGCCATTGATAACTTAATCCTGCGCCAGCGTTTGCGGTTAAGGTCACAAGGCTGTCATTACAGAAATCCAGGTCATCAGTAATGGTAAATGAAGCTGCAGGAAGAGGGGAAACCGTAATAACTGTAGCAGTTGATGACGCACTGCATCCGTAACTATCAGTAAACACAACGGTATAATTCCCTGCACTGCTGACAGCATAAGTAGAATTGTTCGAATTGGCAATTGGGGATTTACCCTTATACCATTGGAAGGTTCCTGGTGAAGCATTAACTGTTGCAGTTAACAATTGAGAAGTGCCGCTGCAGATTACTCTGTTGCCTGTTGGTGATATTGTAATTGCAGGCGCAGAGATGGTGAGTGACACACCCGCTGAAACACCTTTGCAACCATACTGATCAGTGACTGTTAATGTATAAACTCCGGTGGTATTAACACTTATACCTGATGTAGTTACTCCTGTTGACCACAGATAAAACGTGGCAGGACTTGCTGAATACACTGATATTGACTGACCGGGGCAAGCCCTCGATGAAGATGAATTAACTGTTGCTGCTGGCGTTTGCCTCAAGGGTAAAGAAACAGAATCAGATACTGCAGCACATCCCACACTGTCATTTACAGTTATTGAATAATATCCTGAATCTTTAACATAAATTGACGGCTGATTACTTCCATTACTCCATAAAAAAGATGAATAGTTTCCACTGGTTAGCTTTGCCGAATCGCCTTCACATATGCCTGCTTTATCAGATACTATAACGGGTTTGGCCGGCATGTCCATCACTACCTTAAATGTATCCGAAACACCGGAACACCCATTGGCGGTGGTAATGCTTACCGTATAGTTTCCCGAATCTGATACTGATATAGATGAAGTGGTTTCTCCTGTGCTCCATAAAAAAGTTGCACCCTGGTTGCAGTATAATGTTAAGTTTCTGCCTGCACACAATGTCCCTTTACCGTTTGACGAAGTTATCACAGGTTTAACTGTGGCTGCATTACTTACTGTGATGCTGTTGCTCGACACACTTAAATTATCTGCATCCTTCATCACTAAATTATACACACCACTCACCTTCGCTACATATTGCTGTTGTGTTGCTCCCATTATTAATCCACCGTTTTGATACCATTGATAACTCTGCCCGGTACGTGTGGTTGAAAGTATAACAGAGTCTCCTGAACAGATGGATGGATTCCGGTCTGCAGTAATAACAAGGTTATTGGAAATAGTAAACTGATAAAATGCAGGAGCTCCCACATTCCTCGCATTGGTCAGCCACGGACCCTGATATACATCCGTAGTGCCTGCATAATAAATTGGTGGCAGGTAACTAAACTTATCCGCATTAGTTGATGCCGAAAGCTGAAGCTTCAGTGTATCATGACAGGCTGACCCGTTTACCACACCTGAAGAACAATTCAGGTATAAGTAATCTCGCATATTATAACCGTTAAAAGAGTTAGGCCACGCTACATCCTGATCATATATCAGCGAGATTTCTGTATTATCATTATTGGTATAAATTGCACTCACTAAGTGTGGAGGATTACTGCCTGGAACCTCGGGCTTACCAATAAACTCATCACAAAACTGGTAATATAATTGTGTGGCAAGCGCCTGATAACCCGCAGTAGTAAAATGGCAGCCATCAAACTCCGGCAACCCCACCGTGGTGGATAAAGTAACATCAGGATATACATTTTCCAATGATCTAAGCACCTCCCTTAGTTGCTGATGATATTGCATGCTGGGAGAAATAATACATCCCGGCCTTGTCTGTATCACCACAATCTTCTGCAGACTGCTGTAATCCTGTTTCCACGCATTATACAACTGCGCAAACCTTCCTGCATAATTCAGATACTCAATATCCCCGTCACTCTCCCCCTGGTACCAGAACAATGCCTTTGCCTTACCTTCCACATGCGCTTTTTGCGCCCGATAAAATAATCTTCCATAATAAGAACTCACATCTGCATGATCTGTCAATGGCAAGTGATCAATAATTTTTGAACTCGTTCGTCCTCCGTTTATAACACACACCGGTATGCCTGTTGTATCTGCAAACATTCTCGCTAACCGCATTGCCCACACACCTATGCTCATGCGGGAGTTACTATTGGCACCATTCGCCATTCCCCAGGCAGTGTCAGCAAGGCAGGTGACATCTACATTACTTTGCGTGCCGAATGATCGTATCCAAACATTCAGCGGGTCATTGCCCGGTCCGTTTGCCACAGCGACAGCATTACTCTGCCCTGTCACAATATAGGCATCACCGCTGCAAACACTGTCAGCATTATTTACCAGCGTAGCTGTATTACCTTTAAACAAATACATTTTAAAACGATAATTGCTTTTTTCAGCATGGATTTTATAATTCTTCTCAAAGGGTGCATTCCCATTGTTGTAATTCAATGTCAATGTTGAACTATCAGCCAGCACACCATTTTTATGCATGGTAAAAATTGCATTTGCAAATCCGTTTGCATTAACCAACCCCGAAACAGTTACCGTAGCTGAATCATTCGCATCCCTTGGATACAACTGCATTGAAACAGGGCGTGCATTAAAAACCACCTGTGCCATGGCAACCGGCAAAAGCAATACACTTAAAAAGCCAACAAGTAAAAATCTTAATTTCATAATTCCCGGATATCAATAATTACACAAAAAAAATGTGCCTGCAACAGTGCAAAAGTAAGAGGCTTCATAGTCCCTTCAGTAAAAAATTTATTTCATTGTTAAAAACATGTTTTAAATGGGTGGATATTCCTGATTATCTCTTCCCGGTAACGCTGATCTCTTCAGAAATGAATCTCTTTGCACCGTGACTATGATCTCCTCACCCCCGGCCCCTCTCCCAGGGAGAGGGGTGGCTGACGCGAGAGTAAATTTTTTTTGCGATACCTATCCTAAAGGAAGCACAGAGCGACTGTTGTGATAATTTTG